>JAJXWH010000059.1 GCA_021781745.1 Bacillota bacterium
CGGGATGGACTGACCTATGGTGTACCAGTTGTTTCGCCAGAAGCATAGCTGGGTAGCTAAGTCGGGAAGGGATAAACGCTGAAAGCATCTAAGTGTGAAGCCCACCTCAAGATGAGATTTCCCATAGTCAAAGACTAGTAAGACCCCTTGAAGACTACAAGGTTGATAGGTCAGAGGTGTAAGTATGGTAACATATTTAGCTGACTGATACTAATAGGTCGAGGGCTTGACCAATAAATATAGTTGTAAATACATTAAATAGAGAGGAAACTCGACTCACTGGCGTTCGCTGAGTAAGTTCGAGGAGCCAAATATAAAATTTGGACTCTCACTTATGTGCAATTTTGAAAGAACAATATCTTTCATTTAGAGTAATAATAAAATTACTTAAGAATGTAGTATAAGCGATGAACTTGGGTTCTTTTTTCTAAGGAAACTCGACTCACGTACGTTCGCTGAGTACAGTTCATTAAGGAATACAAATCGCTAAAGCGATTTGCATAAGTTCGTCTAACTAAATCGTAGATTTAGAGACTCACTTAATCTCGTGATGATGGCATAGAGGTAACACTCCTTCCCATTCCGAACAGGAAAGTTAAGGTCTATAGCGCCGATGGTACTGCATGGGAGACTGTGTGGCAGAGTAGGACGTTGCGAGGTAATTATAGAAGATAGTCAGAACGGCTATCTTTTTTATTTATTTTTTAATAAACAACCGTGATTTTATTTAATAATTTGGAAAAATATAATATAGTAGTTGATAGTAGTAAAATATTAAATTTTGTGCTATCAGCTATTTTTTTATTGTCTGGCCAATTGTGAAAGAATAAATGGTATAATTATGTAATTATAAAGTGATTTTATTAATGGGGGAAATTTAATATGAAGAAACTACTTAGTATAATTTTAACACTATTGGTTTTAATGGCAATTGGATGTGAAAATAGTGTAGAAAGAAAAAACATGAACCAAGCTAAGGCTGATATTGAAAATAAAAGTTCATCAAAAGATAAAATACAAAATGATATAGATAAAGCAGATAGTTTGGTAAATGAAAAGAAATATGATGAAGCTAAAGCAATAATAGAAGAAGTAAATAAAAATGATTTAGATGAAAATCAAAAGAGTAAAGTGAATGAACTATCATCAAAAATTATTGCAGAATTAGCAAAAATAAATGAAACAAGGCAAGAACAGAATAAGAAAACACTAACCCAACAAGAAGCTAGACAATTAATTTTAAAGGAAGATGGAAACTTCATTTCAAAAAATACAAATAGTAATGTAAAGCTTTCAACTGATGGAAGAGAATATAGTGCTGACAATATTCCGACAGGAGATGCCTGGAATGTTCCCAAAGAACCTTGTTATGAATTTTCTGTAGATTATTATGATAAGAATGGGGAAATTCTCAATGTGGAATTTGAATACTTAGTTGGAAAAGATAGTGAAAATGTATATATTATGAGTAACCAAGGAAATACATCGGTTTACCAAATACAAAATAATAAAAAAGTAAAGACATTTAAATGGTTGAAAGAAGGAGGATCATCTGAATGGCGTTAATAAAAAGCTTAGGACATAACATTTATATTTGGAATATGAAATAAAAAATATAAATATTTATTGTATCTACAAAATCCCATCATTTGTTTTATTTATTTGGCTGCCATTATATAATAAAACATTTTAATGGGATTTTTATTTTTTAAATTTTTTCGGAATAATTTTATTTTTAAAACCCAATCCTATTAATTGTAGAGTTTAAGGAGGTTTTATGATGAAATTATTGAGGAAGATGGTAATAATTATTACAGTTGTAGGCATAGTAGTTGAAACACTAATAGGAGCTGTTCCAAATAATATATATTGTAATGTAACAAAACCAGTTAATATAGGTGTAGTCTTTTATCGGTTTGATGATCCTTATGTTATACAATTAAAAGAAAGCTTGGAAAATATTCAAAAGGAGAATAAAGGGAAAGTTAAATTTAGTTTCTATGATAGCAAAAATGATAAATCTATACAAAATAAAAATATCAATGAACTGCTACAAAGTGGAAGAGTTGACGTTCTAGTATTAAGTTTAGTGGATTTGGTGAATGATCCAAAAGAAATTATTAATAAAATTAAGGAAAAAAATATTCCAGTGATTTTTGCTAGTAAACGAATACTTAAAGTAGATGAAAATATTGTTAAATCTTATGATAAGGCTTATTATGTGTTGCCAGATTCAGAACAAGGAGGAAGATTGCAAGGAAAAATGATAGCCAATACATGGAATAAAAATAAAGAAGCTATGGATAGAAGTAAGGATAACGTCATGCAATATGTGGTATTGCAAGGTGGGGTTAGTAGTGAAGGAACAACAGATCGAACTAAATATTCTATTATGACTATTGAAGATTTAGGAATAAAAGTAGAGCAGCTTGCATCAGAATTTTGCAATTGGGACGAAGATTTAGCAAAGCAGAGAATGGAAAGTTTGATTGTAAGGTATAACAGTAGAACTGAAGTTGTAATTGCTAATAATGATGTTATGGCAATAGGTGCTGTAAAAGCACTACAAGAATTTGGATATAATAAAGGTAAAGATACAAAGACTATACCAGTTGTTGGAATGGATGCAATACCAGAGTCATTAAATCTCATAAGAAATGGGTATATGTTAGGTACTGTTATGCAAGATCCTAATGTTATGGCAGAAGTATTTTATGAGATTGGAATGCATTTTGTTAATAACACACCTTTTGAGTGTACACAAGAATATAGATGTGATGAAAGTAAAAAAATTATACGATTACCTTTTAAAGAATATATGAGTTAAGGTTAAAGATATACTCAAAGCATGAGTTTATCCAATATTATTAACCTATATTTAGAATGATCTATTAGACTATAGTAGGTCATTTCTTTTTTTATAAATATTTATAAATAAATTTGTAAATATTAGAATCACTTTTAGTATTAAGTGAAAAAATTACGGCAGTTAGTGCGGATAGTAAACATCCAGAATGGCAAAGCATAACCTTGTAAATCCATAATTGACCAATAGTTTTTTTATGTTATTATTTAACTGAACATTCAGTACTAAAGTTAAAGGAGTTGAATGAATGAACCGACCTAATGCACGTGAAAGAATTTTAAATGCAGCAGTAAAAATATTTGCTGAAAAAAGCTTTGAGGGATCTAGAATTGAAGAGATTTCTCGCGAAGCTAATGTACCAAAGTCGCTTATTTACTATCACTTTAAGAGCAAAGATGAAATTCTAGAAGTACTAATAAATAATTTTGTAAGCGAATACACAACTATTATATCTAAAAATACAAAAGAAACACATGAAGAAAAATCTAAAGAAGCAGTAAATCGGATGGAAACTGTATATTATGAGTTTGGGCAGAGGAATGCGGATTTAATTAGAGTAATTCTTATTGATTCATTGAAAAAAACACAAGAACAGCCAATTCTATTCAGTATTGTGAAAACTATGATTGAGAAGGAATTGGAAACAAATACTAATGAAGACTATGACGTTCAAGAAAGAAGAATTGCAGAATTCTTTACAAACCTTATGCCTAATTATGCATATGTTTGTTTTTCTGAGTCATGGACTAAATTTTTTAATATAGATAGAACCGAATTTGATAAATTGTATTTAAAGGTGTATGGAGAAACCCATGGCGCATATCATAAAAATCACAAGTGATAGGGTCATATGAAGTATTCATGATTTTGATAGGTTAAACAAAAGTCCAGATTCTGTTTTATGCATATATAAATATTCATATTTTGAGGAGGCATTATGAATCAAGAAATAATTAGAATTAATTTAGATGGTGTCAATTGTTATTTAGTAAGAGCAAATGATAATTTTGTATTGTTTGATACTGGTGGTCATTTGTTTATGGATAAAGATTTTACAAATAGACGTAATAATTTAGAGAAAGAATTAGATAAGGCGGGGTGTAAGCCTGGGAATTTAAAGCTTGTTATATTAACGCATGGAGACAATGATCACGTTGCTAATGCCTGTTACATTAAAGATAAGTATAATGCTAAAATAGCAATGCATTGTGACGATTTAGAATTAGTTAGTTCACCTAATATAGAAAAAGTCATGGAAAATTGTCAGTATAAATCTGTAATTTATAAAGTTGTTTTTTTATTTATGAAAAAATTAATAAAGAAGACCTTATTAAAAGTACTTAGTGACTTTGAAAGTTTTCAACCAGATATATATATTGATGAAAATTATAGCCTAGAGGAATATGGAGTTATGGCAAAAGCAATACATATTCCTGGACATACATTGGGTTCCATTGGCATTCTTATGGAAAATGGAGATTTAATTGCTGGTGACACTCTTTCAAATATGAAAAATCCTCAACTTGCACCAAATGCTTATGATTTTAAGTTATTAATTGAAAGTGTAAATAAGTTAAGGAAAATGAATATAAAAACTGTTTATCCTGGTCATGGTGATCCATTTGAATTTGTACAATTGTAAAGCTAAAATTTATTTAAGATTGTAGGCCAGGTGTTAGTCAGACTTGATCCTACTGTCTTATTCAAGTATTTTGATATTTGCCCTTTAGTAGATTGGTTTATTTACTCAATACTTAAACGCTTTTGGTTCTCTTTTTTCACGTATAGTTTAATTCCTAAAATAATTATTTTAATATTGTTGAAACAGAAATAAAAGTTTAATATAATATTTTTAATGCATAAGCAGGTGGGAGGATGTGCCATGAATAAAGAAGAACAGGTCATGATGGGCTTTAGGAAATTATTTAATAAAATTGCTTGGCTTAATAAGTTTAAGATGGAAGGCAGTTTTGAAGATTATAAGTCTTCTGAAGTACATTACATCGAATGCATCGGAAGAAATGTAGATTCCAACGTGACAAAACTTGCAGAGTCCCTTTATATGACTAGAGGTGCCATAAGTAAAATGACCAAGAAGCTTATAAAAAAAGGTGCCATTGAAAGCTACCAGAAGCCAGATAATAAGAAAGAACTTTATTTTAGGCTTACAGAAGAAGGGCAAAGAATTTATAACATCCATGAGAAACTTCATAAAGAATCTCAGGAGCGAGATAAATGCGTATTTGAGCAGGTAACTGATGATCAATTTGACGTTATGCTTAAGTTTTTGGAAAACTATAGCAGGCACTTGGATGAAGAAATAAAGAAGATGAATATAGATCTTAAATCGGAATAAATCTAAATAATAAGACTACATGCAGCCAAACTCTATTGAAAATTGGCTGCATTTTTATTGCTATCACTTTGTTGACAAGGAAACAAAATGATGATATGATGATTTTGTTGACAAGGAAACAAAATATAACTTTTGAAAGGAGAATATAAATGTCTAAATTTAAATCATACAATGACCATAACATAGAACAAACCGTAGATAAAAATGCCTTAATATTCGGTCTTATCTCCGTATTTCTTTGCGGAATAGGATTTGGTATTATATCACCTGTAGTCCCATTTTTAGTACAACCTTATACAAGCAATCCTAGAGAACAAGCTATAGTTGTTACGCTGCTTACCTCTGTTTATGCAGTATGCGTGTTTTTCGCGGCCCCTGGACTTGGAGCTTTGAGCGACAAGTATGGTCGTCGTCCAGTGCTCTTAATATGCCTTTTGGGATCTGTAATCGGGTACCTGATTTTTGGAATAGGAGGAGCTCTATGGGTACTATTTGCTGGGCGTATAATAGATGGTATAACAGGCGGAACCATAAGCACTATCTTTGCATATTTTGCGGACATCATTCCTGCAGAACATAGAACCAAATACTTTGGATGGATGAGTGCAATTGTAGGTGTAGGCGGCGTCATTGGTCCAACTTTAGGTGGATTACTTGCCAAGTTTGGTTATTCTGTACCCTTGTATTTTGGAGCAATAATAACTTTATTGAATGTTGTTTATGGATTATTTTTTATGCCTGAGAGTCTTGATAAGAATAATAGACTGAAAGAAATTACTTTTATAAGACTGAATCCATTTACACAGCTTGCAAACATACTTTCTATGAAAAACTTACAAAGACTACTTGTCTCAGCATTCTTAATTTGGATACCTAACGGATCCCTGCAGGCAGTTTTTTCACAATTTACAATGGATACTTTCAGCTTTCAGCCTGCAATAATTGGACTTATGTTTTCAATTATGGGATTCCAAGACATCATTTCACAAGGCCTAATAATGCCAAAGCTTTTGATGAAATTTAGTGATAAACAGATAGCAATTCTTGGAATGGCTTCAGAGATTATAGGTTACGGTTTTATTGCAGCATCTGCATTATTCGCATTTTATCCTATTCTTATCGCTGGAATGTTTATATTTGGTTTTGGTGATTCGATCTTTGGGCCTTCGTTCAATGGGATGTTATCCAAGTCTGTGGATTCTAGTGAACAAGGAAGGATACAAGGAGGCAGCCAATCTATTCAGGCTTTAGCAAGAATGATTGGGCCTATCATTGGAGGTCAAATCTATGTATCACTTGGTCATTCAGCACCTGCTTTTATGGGTATGATACTTATAGTAGCGGCAATACCAGTTTTGTATAATGGTACGCATAAATAAATCATCTTAACAGTTTTGGAGGGCTTTAATACCCTTTGTAAGCTGGAGTTACAAGATAACCAATATAAAACTAAATTTTATTTGCTATTCTGAATTCTTTTGGTGTAATTTTAAATTTTTCTTTAAAGAGTTTATTAAAATAAGATACACTATTAAAGCCTGTTTCAAAAGAAATTTCAGTTATTGATTTATCAGTTGTGTTTAAAAGCTTTGAAGCTATATCCAATCTATATACATTAATATATTCAGTACAAGTAATGCCTAAATTTTTCTTGAAAAACTTCATGAAGTAATATTGACTTAAGTTGCAGGTATTGGCGATATCAGTAATAGGAAGATCATGCATATAGTTTTCATGTATATAATTTAAAGTAGTTTTGATTTTTTCTGTAGCTTCATTAGTTAATGAAGCACTTTTTTTCTGTAATACTAGATTATTCTCATAGAGAAGGGAAAAGAAATAAAATAGCAGGGATTTTATTCTTAATTCAAAAGCAGGTTTTTTTGCATTGAAACAGCCGACAATATCCTGAGTAGAATTAATTATTTCGGAATATCCATTATTACGTTCATCTATCAACAAAGGTAATTGATGTTCATTATTAAATATTGGAGCAAAATATTTAATTAAACAGCCGTCTGTAATAGAACTGTTTAGCATACCTAAATTAAATACCATAACGTTCCAAGTGCAATACATATCATCTACTGGATATATGGAATGTAGAGAAAAGGGCTTTATTATTAATATATCCCCTTCCTTTAAAAAATAAGAATCTAAATCCACCTTAAATTCAGCAGTTCCTTTTTCAACAATTATAATTTCTATTTCTTCATGCCAATGAGTTACGATGGAATGAGATACATTATCATTAATCTGGCAGTGGTATACCGAAAAAGGTAGAATAAAATTACCGTGTATTCTATCCTCTTTTAAATCTAAAATATTCAATCTTATCACCTCGAAAGAGCAGTATTTTTATATTAATCAACTAAATATTACAAGTAATTATTGTATTACTAATTTATAATAGCATTATATTAATACTATTAAAACATTAATATACGAAATGTTTTATATTTAGAAATTATTACAATACTATAAATAGTGATAAGTTTTGGAGGAAAATTATGAGTTGTTGGCAAAGAGAAGTTGTAGCCTATCAAATATACCCAAGGAGCTTTAAAGATTCTAATGGGGATGGAATTGGAGATTTGAAAGGTGTAACTCAGAAATTAGATTACTTAAAAGATTTAGGCATTGATTTAATTTGGATGAGTCCAATATATAAGTCGCCAAATGATGATAATGGATATGACATTAGTGATTATAAAGACATTCTTGCAGAATTTGGCACCATGGAGGATTTTGATAATTTACTTAGAGAAGTCCATGAGCGTGGAATGCGTCTAATTATGGATTTAGTTATAAATCATACATCTGATGAACATCCATGGTTTATTGAAGCTAAAAGTTCTAAAGATAATGAGAAAAGAGATTGGTACATCTGGAGAAAAGGGAAAAAATCTGTAGATGGAAAGTCTGATGAGCCGAATAATTGGGCAAGTATTTTTGGAGGGTCAGCTTGGGAATATGATTCTAGTAGCGATGAGTATTATTTACATTTGTTTAGCAAAAAGATGCCTGATCTTAATTGGGAAAACGAAGGTTTAAGAAATGCTCTTTATGATATGATTAATTGGTGGCTTGATAAGGGCATAGATGGATTCCGTGTTGATGCTATTAGTCATATTAAAAAATATGATTATGATGATATGCCAAATCCAGATAATTTAAAATACGTTCAATCCTTTGATAAACATATGAAACAACCTGGTATAGAAGTATTGCTCAAGGACTTAAAAGAGAACACTTTTGATAAATTTGATGTATTTACAATAGCTGAAGCAAGTGGAGTAAGTGTAGAGGATTTAGAAGAATGGGCAGGGAATAATAATGGTAAGTTCTCCATGGTATTCCAATTTGAGCACATGAATTTATGGAATATGGATAGTACAGAAAAATCTCCGCTGCCATATATTAAAAAAACATTATCTAGATGGCAGGATGCTATATATAAAGATGGATGGATTGCATTATTTTTTGAAAATCATGATTTAACAAGAAGTGTATCTAAATTTGGTAATGACAAAGAATATTGGAAAGAAAGTGCTAAAGCACTGGCATTAATGTATTTTATGCAGATGGGAACACCATTTATTTATCAAGGTCAAGAAATTGGAATGACCAATGCTGATTATAGCAGTATAGATGATTTTGATGATGTAGCAACAATTCACAATTATAAAGAAAAAGTTGAGCATGGAATGTCTGAAGAAGAAGCTTTTAAAATTATAAAAGAAACCACAAGAGATAATTCAAGAACACCAATGCAATGGAATAGTACAGAAAATGGTGGATTTACTAATGGAACTCCGTGGATGAAAGTTAATAAGAATCATAAAGTAATCAATGTTGAAGATGAATTAAAGGATGAAGATTCTATTCTTAATTTTTATAAAAGAATGATTAAAATTAGAAAAGAAAATAAAGCATTAATATACGGAAAATATATGCTTATTCTAGAAGATCATGATAAAATATATTCATATACAAGAGAATTAAATGATGAAAGATACATTATAATTACAAATATATCTGATGAAAATGTAGAATTTATTTATGATAAAGAAAAATTAAATTATGAAGGCTTAGTTCTTTCAAATTATAAAGTTAATAAGCATAAAGAGATATCAGAATTTGTGTTAAGACCATTTGAGGCAAGATTGTACAAACTAAATTGATTATGGAGGAATAAAAATGTTTAGTTTCGATTATAAAAAGGCTTTTTGGATTTATGAACCTAAAAAATATGAAACTAAAGATAAGGAAATTACTATTACAACGGAGCCAAACACTGATTTTTGGCAAAGAACTTACTATGGATTTAGAAATGATAATGCTCCAGCGTTACTAATGAAAACTGAAGAAAAATATTTTTCCTTCACAGTAAGAACCGATTTTAATAGCAAAAAACAATTTGATCAATGTGGTGTTATAATCTATCAAAACAGCGATAACTGGTTTAAGGCATCTATAGAATATGAAAATGAAGTATATCAAAGACTAGGAAGTGTAGTAACTAATAATGGATTTTCAGATTGGGCCACAACAGACATTGGTGGAAACATTAAATCAATGTTCTACAGATTAAGCCGCAGAGAAAGTGATTTTTGCATTGAAAGTTCCATTGACGGAAAAGTATTCAAACAAATGAGGATTTTCCACCTATTCCAAGGCGATAAAGAAATAAACTTTGGATTATATGCCTGCAGTCCATCAGATTCCTCATTTGAGGCAAAATTTTCTCAAATAAATATAACGGAGTGTTTGTGGGAAGAACATAAATAAACTATACTGGTACCAATTTTTATAAATTATTCGTGCTGAGATATTAGATATATATTCAGCAATTACTAGACTTAAGCGTGCATCTAAACAGAGAAATTAGGTACTTGTGTATGAAATTTTCATAGTTCTATGGAATACACATGTACCTAATCTCGTTAGATACACGCCTAAGTTCTATTTATTTGCTGAATTCTGTAGCTAAAGATAATTTCGGACTGTAACTATTTTTCCGTTTTTTGTGTAGACTCTAGGGATTCTGTATTTAAGCATACATAGGATTTCGTAGTTAATTGTTCCCATTATCTCTGCAAAATCATCTGCGTTAAATTTTAAATTTCCTTGTTCACCAAGAATTATTACTTCATCCCCAATTTTAATATCTCCATTGATGTCTGTAACATCTATCATGCATTGGTCCATGCATATTCTTCCGACTACAGGGGCAAATTGCCCGTTAATAATTACTTTGGCACCTTTTGCTAAAAGTCTAGAATACCCATCTGCATAACCTATAGGAAGAGTTGCAATTAAACTTTTGCGCTCAGTTTTAAAGGTTCTCCCATAACTTATATACATGCCTTCATCCATCTCTTGCACACGAGTTATCATTGCTTTTAAGGTTAACGCAGGTTTTAAAGAAAGATTTTCCTTCTTTACTTCACTTGATGGATAGTATCCATAAAGTATTATCCCGGCTCTTACTGCATCTAAATATGTTTCTGGCATATCCATTATTGCACCACTATTAGATACATGCTTTAAAGGAATTTCAATGTTAAGTTCTGAAAGCTTCTTAATGAAATCAGTAAACTTTTTAAATTGTTCATAAGTATATTCTTTATCCTCTTCATCAGAAGTGGAAAAGTGTGTAAATATACCAAGTACGTCTAAGCCTTCTAAAGAGCATATTTCTGAAACTTCCTTAAGAGCTTTTTCATTAGGAATAAAACCTATTCGCCCCATACCTGTATCAAGAGCAATATGAATTTTTGCTTTTTTATTAAGACATAAAGCTATTTTTGATAATTCTTTTGCATAATTCAGGTCATAAACTGTCTGCTCTAAGTCATATTTTATCAATTCTTCAGCTAAATCTATTGGAGTAAAGCCAAGAATCATAATAGGAGCATTAATACTCGCAGTTCTAAGTTCAATTCCCTCAGTTAATACGGCAACTGCAAGGTGAGTTGCTCCATTTTCAAGTAAGGTTGGAACCACATCTAAACATCCATGTCCGTAGCAGTCAGCTTTTACAACTGCAATCACTTCTTTATCTTTAGCTAAATTCTTTATATTTTTCATATTATAAGCTATAGCATCTAAATCAATTTCTGCATACACGGGTCTAAGTATTTTCTCCATAATATCTATTCCTCACAATTATTATTTAAATTTAAAATCATGCCTTTATAGTATGTTAAAAGCTTCAACACACAATCCTTTATTACTAAGATTATGTGAATAATAAAGAATTCCTGCAATATATATACAATATAGCCAATTTGTCGTGATAAAGAAAGAACCACTAACCATAGAATTTGAATATATAGTGGCTTTAAATAATATAGGATGGTGAAAAAATTATGTTAAATCAAGAAGAAATAAAAAAACTAGATGATATTTTAATTTCGAATGATTATAACAAAACATTAATTATTACTATAATGCAGGAGGTTCAAAAGGAGTATAGGTACTTACCAAGAGAGGCATTATGTTATATTTCAGATAAGCTTAATATAAGTGAAGCTAAAGTATACAGCGTAGCCACTTTTTATGAAAACTTTTCTTTAGAACCAAAAGGAAAATATGTAATAAAGATATGCGATGGAACTGCTTGTCATGTGAGAAAATCAGTTCCAATATTGAATGAATTCAGGAATGAACTTGGTCTTTCAGAAACTAAAGCCACAACTGATGATATGATTTTTACAGTAGAAACAGTATCTTGTTTAGGAGCATGTGGACTCGCACCAGTTTGTACAGTAAATGATGCCGTGTATCCAGCAATGACACCTGATAAAGCGAAGAATTTAATTAAGCAGTTAAGGGAGGAAATGGTTAATGAGAATTAATACAAGAGAGGAATTGGAGGAAGCAAGGATACAATTTAAGGCAGCTTTAGATATGCAATACAAAAAAATATTAGTATGTGCAGGGACAGGATGTGTAGCAGGAGGTTCTTTAGATATTTATGAAAGACTTCATGAAATAATACAAGAAAGAGGACTTAACGTAACATTAGAGCTTCAAGAAGAACCACATGGTGACATAATAGGTTTGAAGAAAAGTGGATGCCATGGCTTTTGTGAAATGGGCCCCTTGTTAAGAATAGAACCTGCAGGGCTTCTATATATTAAGGTAAAAATTAATGACTGCGAGGAAATTATTGAAAAAAGTATTATTGGAAGCGAAGTAATAGAACGTTTGTGTTACTTTGAAAATAATAGATATTATAGCAGACAGGAAGAAATTCCTTTTTATGAAAAGCAAACTCGAGTGGCTTTAGAAAATTGCGGGCGTATTAATGCAGAATCAATTGAAGAATACTTAGCTGTTGGAGGATACAGCGCGTCTTGCAAGGCACTCTTTGATATGACTTCTGAAGAAATTGTAAATGAAATATCAGAATCCTATCTTAGAGGAAGGGGAGGCGGTGGATTTCCAACAGGCAAGAAGTGGGACCAAGTATTGAAACAAGAAGAACCTGAAAAATACATTGTGTGCAATGGTGATGAAGGTGATCCAGGAGCATTTATGGATAGGAGTATGATGGAAGGAAATCCTCATGGAATAATAGAAGGAATGATTATTGCTGGAGCTGCAACTAAAGCACATAACGGATATATTTATGTGCGTGCAGAATATCCTCTTGCAGTTAAAAGGCTTAGAAAGGCTATTGAGCAGGCAGAAGAGAAGGGACTTTTAGGGAAAAATATATTAAATTCTGGTTTTGATTTTGAGCTTCACATAAACCAAGGAGCAGGAGCCTTTGTATGTGGTGAGGGTAGTGCCCTTACAGCATCCATTGAAGGAAATCGAGGAATGCCAAGAGTTAAACCTCCGAGGACAGTAGAACAAGGATTGTTTAATAAACCTACAGTCTTAAATAATGTTGAAACCTTTTGTAATGTTCCCCAGATAATTAATAAAGGTGCACATTGGTACAGAACTATGGGAACTGAGAAAAATTATGGTACAAAAGCATTTGCACTTACTGGAAATGTTAATAATACAGGACTTATAGAGGTTCCTATGGGAACAACTTTAAGAAAAGTTATCTTTGACATTGGAGGCGGAATTAAGGGCGGAAATTTTAAAGCAGTTCAAATTGGAGGCCCATCTGGCGGGTGTCTTTGTCTTCATGAAAATCACCTAGATTTGACTTTGGATTTTGATTCCTTAAAAAAGGTTGGAGCTATGATAGGCAGCGGTGGTTTAGTTGTAATGAATGATAAGAATTGTATGGTGGAAATGGCGCGTTTCTTTATGAATTTTACTCAAAATGAATCCTGTGGTAAATGTATACCTTGCAGAGAGGGAACAAAGCGAATGCTGGAACTGCTTAATGACATTGTAGAAGGAAAAGGTACATTAGAACATATAGAAATCCTTGAAGAACTGTCTGAAACCATTTCAGATACAGCTCTTTGTGGACTTGGAAAAAGTGCTGCATTTCCAGTTATAAGTACATTGAAGTATTTTAGAGAGGAATATAGTGCACATGTCATAGATAAAAAATGCCCAGGCGGTGTATGTAAAGCATTAATATCATATGAAATCAATAAAGACAGATGCAGGGGATGCTCAAAATGTGCAAGAATGTGTCCTGTAGGGGCTATTTCGGGAGAAATAAGAAAACCTTATACTATTGATAAATCAAAATGCATAAAATGCGGTGACTGCATTAAGAATTGTGCATTTAATGCAGTTCAACTAATTTAGGACAATAAATTAAGGAAAGGATGGTAAAAACTATGTCCAAGTATATGGTTATCGATGGTGAAAGGATAGAGTTTGATAAAGAAAAGAATATTTTAGATTTAGTAAGAAAAGCTGGCATTGATTTACCTACTTTGTGCTATTATTCAGATTTATCAGTATATGGCGCTTGTAGAATGTGTGTTGTAGAAGATGAAAAAGGGGGAATTATAGCCTCCTGCTCAACACCGCCAAGGGACAAGATGTCAATTAAGACTAATACTCCTAAACTTCATAATCACCGCGCAATGATTTTAGAATTATTACTTGCGGCCCATTGCAGGGATTGTACAATATGTGAAAAAAATAATAAGTGCAAGCTTCAAAAATTAGCGTTACGCTTTGGTTTAAATAATATTCGTTTTAAAAATACTAATACTGAGGCACCTTTAGATACTTCATCAAAAGCAATTGTTCGTGACCCTAACAAATGTATATTGTGTGGTGACTGCGTTAGGGTGTGCAGTGAAATACAAAATGTAGGAGCTATTGATTTTGCATTTAGAGGTTCTAATATGATTGTAAGCCCAGCCTTTGGAAAAAGTTTGGGAGAGACAAACTGTGTAAATTGTGGACAGTGTGCTACAGTTTGTCCTACAGGAGCAATTATTGTAAAGAGTGATCTTAGGAAGGTTTGGAAAGCTATATATAATCCAAAACAAAGAGTTGTGGCGCAAGTAGCACCGGCTGTACGGATTGCAGTTGGTGAAGAGTTTGGAATTAAAGCAGGTCAAAATGTAATGGGAAAAATCGCTGCAGCAATGAGAAGGTTAGGTTTTGATGAAATTTATGATACATCAGTAGGTGCTGATTTAACAGTTATAGAGGAAACAAAAGAACTTTTGAAAAAGCTAGAATGTGGAGATAATAAAATCCCTCTCTTTACTTCATGTTGTCCAGCATGGATAAGATATGCAGAGACAAAACATCCAGAACTTATGCCATATGTATCTAGCTGCAAATCTCCAATGGAGATGTTTGGCGCCGTTATAAAAGAGTATTATAAGGAAAGAGATGCATCAGAGGATAAAGAAACTATATCTGTAGCAGTTATGCCATGTACAGCAAAGAAATCGGAGGCAGCTAGGGAGGAATTTATAAGAAATGGTGTCAGGGATGTTGATTATGTAATTACAACAACAGAGTTATGCGATATGACCAAGGAAATCGGTATAAAATTTGATGAAATAGAAGCAGAATCTTCAGATGTGCCATTTTCGTTGTATTCAGGTGCAGGCGTTATTTTTGGTGTAAGTGGAGGAGTAACGGAAGCAGTTATTCGAAGTATAGCTAAGAATAAGACTCCAAAGGGGTTAAAGGAGATAGAGTTTATAGGAGCACGGGGCATAAACGGAATAAAAGTATGTGAAGTTCCTGTAGCTGATAATATCCTTAGAATAGGAATAGTCAGCGGCCTTAGTAATGCTGAGAAATTAATTGAAAGAATAAATAATGGGGAAGAACATTTTGATTTTATAGAAGTTATGGCATGTCCTGGTGGATGTATTTGCGGTGCAGGACAACCTTTTTGCCTAACTGAAGATAAGAATGAAAGGGCAAAAGGATTATATAAGGTTGATAAGGTTGCACAAATTAAACTAAGTGAAGAAAACCCAATGATTACAGCTTTGTACGACAGATTACTGAAAGGACGTTCAAAAGAACTATTACATGTTCACTACAATAGTAAGGAATAGCAAAGGTATCATATGGCTATAAATTGAAGGTCAGAAATCTGAATATATTCCATGAAAATAAATTATCATACGCAATTATTTATTTTCATGTGCCTAAAAGGAAAGTTATACTTCAATTATACAGAAGTATAGCTTTCTTTGGATTTTTGGAATTAATTATAACTGAATTGTTTTCGAACCACTAGTAAATGAATTAAATGTTACAATAGCATCAGATAGGACGGGAATTTAAAATAGTATTAGACAGTATTTCTATTTGGGGAGAAAAATATATTGAGTATATGAAACAAAATTAAAATATTATTAATTAGCAATCATATTCACTTGGATTTTTGTGTATAATTAATAAATTAATGTTTGAATTTTTTTATAAGCTGATTATATGAAAATAAAATTTATGAGGGTAATAAAAGTATATTATTGGTGGTGAATTATGTGGAAAAGAATTTCCATACTGTAAGAGGTTATGAAAATATAAATTTATCTAGAAAAGTGCTTACCTCAGCCATGGAAGATTATCTAGAAATGATTTATAGATGTAGTATGAAGGATGGTGTTGTTCGATTAAATAAAATAGCACAAATGTTAAATGTCCGTGATTCTTCAGCGTCTAAAATGATGAAAAAACTTGGAGAATTATCTTTCATAAAATATGAAAGGTATGGTGTAATAATACTTACAGAGGAAGGAATGAATATTGGGAAGTATCTATTGGAGAGGCACAATATAGTAAAAAGCTTTTTGGAGAATTTGGGTTGCAAAGAAGATGTGCTTCAAGAAACTGAACTTATTGAACATAATATAAGCAGTGAAACTATAGAAAATATAAATATGCTTAATTTGTTTTTTATGAATAATTCTGAAATACTAAATAAATTTAAGGAATTTAAAGAAAATAAAACTATTTAATTTCATTTAACGGTAGTGTAAAAAATATATGAAAAATCAATTTAACTACCATTATATGTTAACTAATGTTTGCCAGTTGCCCTTGACACACATAAAGATAAATGGTCTTAGGCAGTTAAGGACGGGTGAACGATAATTTTGAACATGACTAATAGACCCGCCTATTGAAATATTTTACCATTTATCTTTATGGGCGTGTCAAGGGTGCGTTACACCAACTGCTTTAGATTATTAGGCAGTTATTGTACAGTTATTTAGAACAAAGTCTTGAGATAATTCAATAAATTTGCACCATCTAGTAGGCATGTTGGACATTGACTCTAACTCTTCAAGGATGACAGGAGTTTTGCCTTCAAGGGCAGAATGTGGTCTTAGAAAGTTAAAGTATGCCACAAACATAGTTACAAATGCAACCGAGCCGTTAGGACTTCCAAATCCAGTAGTAGACCTATAATTGCCTTTAAAGGTTCGATTAAGACGCTCAATAATTTGTTTCAAAGGTCTATATTCTTTTGATACTTCATCGTTATTGGTTAATCCGATAACTTGAGTAACATCAAATTTTATACCATGGCCTGCAAAGAAGTGCTGTGCAAGAAGATATATAGGGTTACCATCAGTTATAAGATTTAGATCTTTAGGTATTTCTTTTAACTTACTTAGAACATCATCGATGGCTTTTACAGCCGTTTCGGTATCTCTATGTGGAGATACTCTGTAAGACAGAATAATCTTTTTAACAGCATCAAAAAAGAAGAAAATATAGTTCCATTTACCGTTAACTTTTATGTAGGTTTCATCACCACAGAAAGAATCAGAAAGTTTATAATTGTAGTTATCTACAAATGGCTTGACTACAACTGAAACTGCATTAACATAGTTTAAAATTGCTTGATGAGATATTTTAATACCATGAATATCTTTAAGCAATGCAGCTGTCTTTCTTGAAGATAAACCATAGTTAACGTAGTAAGTTAGGATAAGTCCTAAAGTGTAAGAAGAAACCATAATGTTTGGAAGAGAAACTTTTGATTTTATCGGACTTTCTTTAGAAAGCGGTTTAAAGTCAAAAGTGAAATCTCTAAATATATATCTAACTTTGAATTTACCAGGATTCTTCTTAAAATCTTGTTTTTCAGATTTTGTCATTGATTTAAGATTATTTTGATAAAAAGAGCAGTTGTCATTCTTACACTTATAAACGTAGAAATCCTTACGAACCTTGATTTTTTCAAGTGTTTTACTACAGTGAGGACATCTTAACACTACAGATTTCTGATAATAATTTTTAGGATTGAATGTAGTATCACAGACTTTGCAAAGATATTGTCCTCGGCCTCCATTATTATCGTAAAGATAGATATGCGGAGCATTGCACTTAGGACATATAACATCCTTAGGAACCAACGTCTTGTTTTTACGAGGTTTCACAGGGTCAAGTTCTTTGCCGTGCTTAAGCTCATATTCAGCGATTAGAAGCTTATAATTAAGTTTTTCGGGAACATCAAAGATTGGTAGATCATCTACTTGAAGCTTCCGATATTCTTTCTTAACAGGTTCGTCCGAAATGCTTTTAAGCAAATTTTTGCCAACCAGTAAAGTTATGAGATACTTTATAATTTCAATAAGATAAATTACAGTTTCAAGAAGAAACTTATTAATCATGGTAATAGCTTGCCTCCTTTTTAAGTTTGTAATTTTGGGTTAGCAACAATAAAATATCGTAACTTTTTAGGGGTGGCAAGTTATTTATATAAAAAATAAGAAAAATCAAAGGGTTGCTGTCTTAGTTAGATAAAAAACTTTGACAGTACCCATTTAACTCGGGGGATTAATTTATGGATAATATAGATACAGTGCTAATTACTGGTGCATCAAGTGGAATAGGCTTAGAGCTTGCTAGAATATTTGCTTCTCATAAGCATAATCTTATTTTAGTTTCAAGAAATGCTCATAAGCTGAAAGAATTAGCTTATGAATTAGAAGAGAAGCATGAATCTAAAGTTCATATAATTAGTCATGATTTATCTAAACCTGAAGCAGCAAAACAAATATTTCACAAGGTAATGGAACTAGGAGTACAAGTTGATATACTTATAAATAATGCTGGAGGGGGATATGTAGGCTTTTTCCATGAGACTGATGCACATAAAGACCTAGAAATTATGCAGGTAAATATGATAGCTTTAACAGAAATGACAAAGCTTTTTTCTAGAGAAATGATAAAAAGAAGAAAAGGAAGTATATTAAATGTAGCATCTACAGGTGCTTTTTCGCCAGGTCCCTTTACAGCAGTCTATTATGCTTCTAAGGCATATGTTTTATCATTATCAGAAGCTCTTAGAATAGAATTAAGGCAATATAACATAAATGTAACTACACTCTGCCCAGGTGCGACTAGAACAAACTTTGCAAAAAATGCAGGAAAAAAGGATATGCCAAATGCAATGGATGCAAAAGCTGTGGCAAAGGCAGCTTATAATGGGTTAATAAATAATAAGAAAATTGTGGTTCCAGGAGTAGAAAATAAAATATTGATTAAACTACCAAAGAAACTAGTAAGCGAAATTAACTTTAGAAATCAAAAGAGGTTAAGTCTTAATGCATATGAAAGAAAATAACAGCTCGAAAATGTCATGTCTAATTAAACACCAATCTATGGCATGGTTATAATCTGTGATCTTAAATCTGTTTAGTCAGCCTCATTTAATTAAGGGAAGCATAGCATCTCCTTCTTAGATATCTTATATTTTAAAAAATGCCTGACATAAATTTTAAACGAAAGATTTATTACCTTAGGCAAAACTTCCCAAAGAATGCTATATGACCAAAAAAGAATAAAATTTTTAGTGTTAAATAATTGTTAATATAATAAGTTATTTTGAGAATTTTCTGAAAATACAGTATAATAAAGTTATAATAGTATATTTTTAATGAAATTTTATAATATAATTAAAAATATAATCTGAAATATCTATTATTATTTTATAAGCATGAAAAAGCATGTAGGGAGGAGAATAAAATGAGTAGACTTAATATTGTAACCCCAGATAGAGCTCAAACTGTAGTGGAAGGTCTTTATAAAGATTTAGAACGAAGAATCATTGCCAGCCCTCCAGGATTGTGTCCAGTTGACATGGCAGCCTCATTTTTGAAGTTATGTCACGCCCAAACTTGTGGAAAATGTGTTCCTTGTAGAGTGGGGCTATCACAATTAGAAAACTTACTTAATGATATTTTAGACGGTAATGCGGAATTAGAAACTATTGATCTAATTGAGAAGACAGCAAGAGTAATTTCAGATTCTGCAGATTGTGCAATAGGATATGAAGCAGCAAATATGGTATTAAAAGGAGTTATAGGCTTTAGAAATGATTATATAAAATTTTAAATGTAAATCCATCAAATATTTTTTGTGTTTCAATAATGCCATGTATTGCAAAAAAACATGAATCAGAAATTTCAATAATGAATGATGCTGGTGCAGGTCAAGATGTAGATTTAGTTCTTACAACTCGTGAAATTGATAGAATGATAAGAGCAGAGCATATTATTCCAAAAAATTTAAAAGAAGAAGCCTTTGATATGCCTCTTGGAGTTGGTTCTGGTGAGGGAGTGATTTTTGGTGCTACAGGAGGAGTTATGGAAGCAGCATTAAGATCAGCATATTTTTTAACTACAGGCACGAATCCTGATCCTGATGCATTTAAAGAAATACGAGGAATGAATGGTTGGAGGGAAGCGACCTTTGAAATCAAGGGAATATCTATAAAAGTTGCAATAGTAAGTGGACTTGGAAATACGCGAAGACTAATTAAAGAAATTAGAAAAGGAAAGGTTAGCTATGATTTTGTAGAAGTTATGGCATGTCCAGGAGGATGTTCTGGTGGCGGAGGTCAACCAATAAAAGATGGAGCTGAACTTGCTGAGGTTCGTGCTTATAATTTATATGGACTTGATAAAAAATCTACTCTTAGATTTTCTCATGAAAATCCATCTGTTTTAAAACTTTATGAAGATTTTATGGAAAAACCTTTATCACATAAGGCACATAAATTACTACATACTGATCATATGGAGTGGGATATGCCTATTTCTCCAAGAATAGGATTAGATGATGATCAAGAATAGAAAAGTAGTAATTCATCAAAATAAATAAAATATAAAGGTCAAGTAAAATCACTCAGTTCTTAAGATATTGAGTGATTTTATTGCATTCTTGGATTCTATTTACTCGAAATATAATTACTCTTTAAGGCTGATTTATTTAAAACATAGCCTTTCGTTAAATTTAAGTTTAAGAGAGAAAAAACTATTGACAAAAATATACTTCGAGAATAGAATGAAAATATACTTCGATAAGAGAATTATTTAAAGGAGAATTATATGACAGCAATTAATGAAGATTTTAATATTGAAAATATTATTTTTAAATATATAGATGAATTTAAATTTATATTTTTTCCTGATAAGTGGAGCAGTGTTTTCTTAGATTATTCTAAAAATGAAATCTTAGCAATGCTGCTTATTTATAGAAAAAATAAAGTTAATATGAGTGAAATTGCTGAATATATTAATGCTCCTTTAAATACAGCTACTGGTGTGATAAGCAGATTAGAAAAAAAGAATATTGCTGAAAGAACAAGGGATAATGAAGATAAGAGAGTAGTAATGATTACGTTAACTGAAAATGGCAGGGAATTTATTTTAGAAGAAAAAAGGCAAATAGAATATTATTTTAAAGAAGTATATAAATCCTTAACCAAAGAAGAAATAAATGCTGCAATGAGTATAGTTAATAAAGTAGTTGCTGTTTTAAAAGCAGGTAATCAAAAGAAAATGCAAGAGGAAAAGGTAGTTAAAAAAATTAGAAGAATAACTATTGAATAGTGAAATTTATAGGTGGCTTTTGCCACTTTAAATATAATGAATACTTCGAGATAAGAACTAATCTTGAAGCGAATAAAAGGAGGATTCCTATGGGCAGGATTATTATTTTTACTGGAAAAGGTGGAGTGGGAAAAACAAGCACAGCAGCAGCACATGCACTAAAGGCAGCTAACGAAGGGATGAAAACATTAATTGTAAGTACTGATATGGCTCATAATTTAAGTGATTTATTTAATAAGCAAATAAAAGAAGAACCAATAGAAGTTGTAAACAATCTCTATGCTTTAGAAATAGATCCAAATCATGAAATGAATAAACACTATGGCTCTATATCAAAAGCTCTTAAAAATATGTTTCCTAAAATAAGTGAGGAAAATGCTGAAAGTTTAGAAGATATAGTTGTATTTCCAGGGATAGAGGAGTTATTTTCATTAATTAAGATTCAAGAGCTTTATGAAGATGAAGTATATGATTTAATTATTGTTGATTGTGCTCCAACAGGAGAAACATTAGCTTTATTGAAATTTCCAGAACTTTTTTCTTGGTATATGGAAAAATTATTCCCAATAGAAAAAGTAGCATTGAAAGTATTAAGACCAATTTCTAAGATTGCTTTTAAGCTAGAAATGCCAAGTGAAGTGGCCATGAATGATATTGAAAAATTATATGTCAAGCTAGGAAATTTACAAGAACTTTTAAAGAATAAAGAAATCTGCACCATCAGGCTTGTTACTATTCCAGAAAAAATGGTTGTAGAAGAAAGTAAAAGAAATTATATGTATTTAAATTTATATAATTTCAATGTTGATGGATTATATATTAATAGAATAATCCCTAAAGATATAGAAAACAATTTTTTTGATAAATGGAAACAGCTTCAAAATAACTATTTAGATGAATTAAATGCTGTATTCATTAACATACCTACTTATAAAATAAAGTGGTATGAAGCTGATATAAATGGAATTGAGGGTTTAAACAGAATTATAAAGGATTCACTCGATGATGAAAATATATTTAAAGTTTTAAAAACAACTATAAATGAAACCTTTGAAAAAACAGAAAAGGGTTATCGACTTGAACTATATATACCTTTTGCAGATAAGTCAAACTTTGATTTATTAGAGTCAGGCACAGATATCATTATTAAAATAGGTAATTTTAAGAGGAATATCCCTATACCTAACGCAATAAGAAAATATAAAATTTCATCAGCAAAACTTGAAAATGAAAAACTAAGTATTATTTTTGAATAGGGAGTGGTTTTAATGAATAAGGAATTTATTAAAAAAATAGTTAAAGCTAAAAGATTTGAATATGAAGCAATAAAGGAAATAATGCCAGATAAAATTAGAGATAGAGTAAATTGTTTTGAGAAGGAAGCAATAAGCATTATAAGAGATATAGGCCTTGAAATGATAAAAGTGGATATTAAGGATAAAGAAGAAAAAAATAATGGTGATAATAAAAGTACTAAAAAAATTAATATAGATTTCAATTAAGAGAGGGGGAGGAAATGTGAGAATAATACTATATACAGGAAAAGGTGGCGTCGGAAAAACTAGTATAGCTGCTGCCACTGCATGCAAAATAGCAAGTGAAGGAAAAAAAGTATTAGTTATGAGTACAGATCAAGCCCATAGCTTAAGTGATTCCTTTGATATAAAATTGAGCAATGAGCCAGTTGAAATAGCTCATAATCTTTATGGTATGGAAATAGATACTATTATAGAAAATGAAAAAGTATGGGGAAACTTAAAAGGATATATTGAAAAACTCATGATGCTAAATTCAAAAGAAAATATAGAAAGTGAAGAATTATTGGTATTTCCAGGGTTTGAAGAGTTATTATCGTTAATTAAAATAAAGGAAATTCATGATAAAAATGAATATGATGTATTAATAGTGGATTGTGCACCAACAGGTGAAACAATGTCACTACTTAAATTTCCAGAGTTATTTAAGTGGTGGATGGAAAAAATATTCCCTATTAAAAGAAAAGGAGCTAAAATTGTAAAACCAATTATTGAAGCTGCTACTAAAATACCAATACCAGATGATAATGCTTTTGATGAAATTGAAAAGTTATATTCAAAAATAGATGAATTGCACTGTCTTATGCTTAATAAAGAGATAGTTAGTATAAGAATTGTAACAACTCCAGAAAAAATTGTGGTAAAGGAGGCAAAACGAAGTTTCTCTTATCTGCACCTTTTTGATTATAATGTTGATGGATTAATAATAAACAAAATCTTCCCAGAAGAATCTTTAACTGGGTATTTTGAAAAGTGGGAAAAGATTCAAAAGGAAAGTATCCAAGAGATTATGGAAAGCTTTAAAGATATTCCTATATTTAAATTAGAATTGATGGATAATGAATTGAGAAAGCATGAAACTCTCCAAAAGACTGGTGATAAGATTTATGAAGAAATAAAACCAGAAAATGTACTCTTTAATGATAAGATATTTACAATTAAGAAAAATGGGGAGAATTATATTCTTAGTATAAACATGCCCTTTGTAAATAAAGAAGAATTGGATTTATTGCAAAATGGGGATGAAATCACCATAGCGGTTAAAAATGAAAGAAGAAAATATATATTGCCAGCTAAGCTTCACTCTAAGGAAATAATAGGCGCAAAGTATGAAGACGGTAAATTGAATATTTATTTTGGAAAAAATGTTTAATTATAAATATAGTGTTTATACTAAGTTAATATTGAAAATAATATAAAATTTTAGATTTGCTTCATTTAAGAATAAAGTTGATTATTTAAGGAAAGTTATAAAATAATAAAAAGATTAGTAATAGCAAAAAGTATAAATTAACAACAATAGAAAAGGCTATAGATAAACAACATGTAAACTAGACTTATGTGGTAGCTTACCGAAATAATAAATATTTTTGTTACGAAAAACTATGAAAATATCGCTGAAGGCTCTAAGTTGCAAGTTGCACTCACTTTAGCATGCTCCCGCTTTCAGCGTGACAAGCTGAAGTGAGACAACCTACAACTAAGAGCCTTTAACAGCTCATTTTCAAATGTTTTCTACACAAAAATATTTATTATTTCTAGTTAAGATATCCACATGAAGATTTAGTAAATATGTAAGTATATTCATATAATTAGTCAAATTATAATGTTGGATATCTATATGTTGAATACAACTTCAATGTGGTCTTTATGAATTATAACTTACAACATATATTAAATAGCTGTATATCAACCTTCTTTCACCTATAGATATAAATTATATAATATTTGTTGTATAATTATAACATATATGTTAAATTAAATGTGTTTGATTATAGTTAAATATAATTTTTCATAGTATACTGGAATTTAAGAATTTACTTATGAGGGGGAAGATTATGGGGGAATTAACAATTGCATTATTAATAGATGCAGATAATATTGGAGCCAAGCATATTGAGAGTATATTAGGTGAGCTTGCAAAGTATGGAAAGGTTACAATTCGGAGAATGTATGGAGATTGGACTCAGGAGAGATTAAAGCCTTGGTTAGAGAAAACTTCACAGTTTTCACTTACTCCTATAATGCAGTCTAATGATACTTCTAGAAAAAATGCCTCAGATATAGGGCTCGTTATTGATGCCATGGATATATTATATTCAGACAAGGTAAGCGGCTTTTGTATTGTATCAAGTGATTCAGATTTTAATAAACTGGCAAAAAGATTACGTGAGTCTGGAAACTTGGTAATTGGCATGGGAGAGCAAAAAACACCAGAATCATTTAGAGCTTCCTGTGAGAAATTCATTTATTTAGATATTATAGATGAAGAGACAGAAATCGATGATGAAAAATTAGATGCAGTGCGTAAGGATAATGAAACTAGTAATAAACATTTTGAAGAAGAATCATTTACCCAAAAGAGCATAATAGAAAAGACTATAATCAATATGATTTTAGACAGCAGTATGGATACTATGCACCTTGGAGAAATAGGTCAAAGAATAAATAATATGTTTCCAGATTTTGATGTAAGAAATTATCATTATACAAAATTATCTGAGCTGCTAAAGGAATTTGACAGCCTTTCATTAATCAATAAAGAAAATAAATACTGGGTTACCCTAAAAAATATAATGCCAGAAAGTATTAAGGAAATTGAAAACAAAATAATCATTATATTTAATAAGAAGCGAGTATCAAAGATGAATATAGGGGAATTGAAAAAAGAATTATTGAATGCTGTCCCAAATTTAAATATAGTGATTAAGAAAAGCGGAGTTACTAAGTTTTCTTTATTCTTAGATAAGAAAATTAATATTATTAGAGTTAGTGGTAATAATGCTGAGCTTATTAATTAGAATAGCATTAGCTTATCTTGACTAGTGGAAGTCACCTTTTTAGGTGGCTTATTTTTTGCATAATGGATAGTTTCTAAAAAATATGCAGTAAATAATAAAAATGATCTTCTTTGAAAATAGAATATTTAAGAAAAATCCATATAAATAATAAAGGGACCCTAGATAAATGTTGTAGAATCCCTGATTTGGAAAGTAAGGAACGACTATTTCTCAAAATGACAAGGAAATTGTTCGAAGATACCTTTTACCATCATATCAGTCATTTCCAGTGTTTGTATCTCAATTCTAATTTTAATGTCATTATTCTTCGTCTTTTGATGCTGCCTGGTTGTCTCCAGTCTTTGGTGCTACTACAAGCTGTTTAGCAATGACAAGATGGGCTGTTAATAAATCGCTAAATTTTGATGCAATTTTATTCCCATGGCAAACCTCAAGTATGTGGCCAAAATCTATGGGATTCTGAAGAAGTCTCTTTGTGACAACAGATAGATCTGGCACATTAAAGGTTACACTTAATTCTCAATTTTTTTGTCTAACTTGTTAAAAATTTAAACATCCTTTATTTTGATACCCACCCAATACTCTACATTAGCATAATTTCCATTTTCGCTATTACCAGATTTCAATGTGCCATTAAATCCTATCTGCTCATTTCTTTTATAAAAATTAAATCTAAATGTTCCATGGGCACAAGGGCATTCATGAGATAAGTAACTATCCCATGATGGCATCCATGTTCCTGTTAATGTTGATGTATTTGGATCATAATAACCAATAAGATAAGCGTAGTTTCCATAAATTATATTCGTATCTACCTTTGTTAATTTCATGGTGATTCTTGTAACATCAAGTATAGCTTTAGCTACGTTACATGAATACTGTCCTGAAATTTCTGTGAATTCTATCTTATCTGATGTATCTTTAGTTTTTTCAATTTCTCGCATATCACAAGGATGCTGCATTATTATCTTCCTTTGATACTTATTATTTCAATTAATACTATATGTGGCGGAACTTGAAAAAGTTATGCTTTTCTAACAATTTATTCTCATGTAAAATTCCATACCACACCATTTAATTTTTAAAGAATGAATTTAGATTTACTAAATAGAATCTACATTATAATTCTCAATAAAAATTGCAGATACTTATCCTAAGCTCCAACAAATATTTTGAAACATTTAGTTCGAAGGCAGCTTCATCTAAGGTTTTTCCCATTAACATATCTTTAGATATAAATGGAATTTCAAATAAAGATGAAAATATATCAGCTTCTTTTTCAAATTTATTAACATTGAAGAAGGCTTTAGTTTTAAGGTAAGTACAATTATATTTTTTATGCATGACAGCATGTCCGAGTTAGTGTTCACAAGTGATGCGTTTATCTTTGAATTTAAATTTTTGTTTATAGTTATTATCCTATTTATCAACACATACTGATAAATTCCATTGATTTCATGGTGAAGATCCATACAAATAATTTAACATGAAATGGATCATTTTGAATGTATAATAATCTAAGTATAAAATTAATAACTGCTTTTACACTAGCATACATGTATGTTAGAATTGAGTAAAAAAATGAAATCTTTTCGAAAAAGTTAGATAGATTTGAGGTGCTGATAATGAATATAAAGATAGTTCCTGGTCTTAATAACTCTGGATCAGATCATTGGCAGACTATTTGGGAGAAAAAATATGGGTTTGGAAGAATAACCCAAGGGGAATGGGATTATCCTATATATAAAGAATGGGAAAAAAATTTAATAGAAAATCTTTCAAGAGAAAATAGCTGTGATGTAGTATTGATTGCACACAGCCTCGGCTGCTTGCTTACTGTAAAAGCCATGCCTAAGATACGAAAGTACTTGAAAGCAGTCTTCTTGGTGGCTCCACCAGATCCAAACAAGGAACAATTTCCAAATTTTTTGGATTCCTTTGAACATTTGCCAGAAGCTAATCTGGAGTTGCCCGGAATGCTGATTTATAGTGAGAATGATCAATATTCATCATCTCTGTTTTGTATAGAGAAAGGCAAACAGTGGGGCTTTGAAACAATGTCTATTGGCAGAAAGGGTCATATAAATAGTGAATCCAATATAGATGATTGGAGTGAAGGATTCAATTTATTTCAGAAACTATTGGAAAGAATTTTATGAATAGACAATAAAAAATCCTAAATTCATATATTGAATTCAGGATTTTTTGCTATGTTTAACGGTTATGGTATTGTAGTTTTATCGCCGTATCCACATGAAACGATAGACTCATCTTGATGTCTTGAGTGTGCTTTTACATTTTTTTGTTTATCAGTACAAGAAAACATCTGAGTTTATTGTTAACTTTTCTTATTGCCTTCTATTAATTCTTTCAAAGTAATACTAGGATTAGTATAGCGTCCTCCGCTTTGTGTTTTATTCTTATAGTTAATAGCCTGCTTTGGACACCATTGCACACATGCCATGCATTGTTCACAATTGTGCTGAAAAGTTGGTTTTTTATTTTTCATTACTATATTGGAAACAGGGCAAACTGCCTCACAGGTTCCGCAACCAGTACAAGAGTCGGAAACATTAAAACCTTTGTCTTTTCTGGCGTATATTAATTTTTGACCAATAGCAGTTGAAACATTAAGAGGCTCGTTCACTTTACCCACTGGCTGCTGTGTTTTAGCTGCTATCTTTTGTACCAATGCAGGTATATTGTCGGTAGCAATTTGATACTTCTCCGGGTTACTCTCGTTCATTTTATACATCGCAACATAATTTCCAACCATAATAATCTTCTCAGCAAAATTAAGTGTCACACCCTTTTTTGCTAAAATTTTGGCTGGAACAGTTAAAGCAACACCACTTATATTACCACATCCAGTCACAGCAAAAAAATATGCGTTTTTACTTTTTTCAAGGGACATTTCGCTTATAAATTCTTTTACTCTTCGAGGCGTATTTAAGGCATATGTCGGATACACAAAACCTATATAATCATACACTTCATTGCTGTCATGTTTTCCTTTACCCATAGATACCAATTTACAATCTGGCAATGCCTCAGCTATTTTTTTAGCTACCTGTAGGTTGTTTCCTGTTCCTGTAAAATAATAAATAACACTTTTCAATTTTAATTACCTCCTTATTTGTTATAAACAATATCAACTATATAACTATTTTATATAGTTACTTTTAAAAATGACAACTGTCAGCCTAAGCGACAGTTGAAACGACTACTAAAACAGTCACTCTTTATTATAGTGACTTATAAATATCTGCCAGAGTTGTTTTTTTGAGAGATTCCTTCATGGCGATTTCAGCATCCTGCATATAATTCGATATGAGTAATTTTAAAGTATCAATTCTTGGATCTTCAATTAGAAAATCAATATCCATCTTAAATAAAGAGCTGTGTTCAACTGCTAAAAATATGTCTAATAACGTTATCTCTTCAATCGGTTTTCCCAAAAGAACTCCGCCTTTAGCTCCTTCTTTTGTCGTTGTGAGCCCAGCCGCATTAAGACTTCTCAATATTCTAACCACTGTTGGAGTAGGTATTTTAAGAAATTCGGCAATAGTCTTTGCCGATACAAACTCAAATCCATGTTCCTCCATCTTTTCATTAATTAAAAGACTAATCGAAATGGCCCGTGAAAATTCTGTTGAATATGCCACAATTCTTCCCTCCTTTTGCATTAACTAAATCAACTATACATTTATTTGATTTAGTTGTCAAGAAAAAATAAATCTTGTAACCTTTATGATGAATTTTCAAAAAGCTATATTAAACTTTCTTGGGCTAGCTATAGTAGGGCTTATAGAATGGTGGTTTATAAATGGAATGCCTTTTTCTCCTCAGGTCTTGGCAGAACATTTAGGAGTATTGATAGAGAGAAATCTGTAAACATAAGTTAGTTAAATTTGAATCTATCTAATTATAGATAGAAAATATTAATATAGGTTTAAGATAATGAAAGGTAAACCGTACCATAAATGATGTAGACTTTTTTAAGATAAGTATTGAATGGCTTGAAGTTTTGTCGAATGTTTTGTAGTATATATCTATAAAATGACTCAAGTATTTTCAATTGATTGATAAGGAAATAGGGATTAAAGTTTAAATATCCTTTTGATTTTAAAAGTAAAAAACAGGAAGAGGAAATGAAATGAATAAAATTGAATGGAATGAAAATCTTTCTATAGGAAACTATGCAATTGACGAACAACATAAAGAGCTAATAAATTTAATTAATGATGTTGTTGAAGTTCTTAAACAAAAAGAGTATACCTTCTCAAACCTACTTAATGTGGTATTTAGACTTGATGAATATGTAGAAAATCATCTAACTTATGAAGAAATTCTTATGGACAAGGTTTCTTACCCAGGGAAAGCAGAACATGTTCGACAACATGATGTAGCGCGAAAAAAGATAGATGAAATCAATGTATTCGAAGAAGAAAGTTTTGAGGAAAAATTCTTAATGGATACCCTTGTCTGGTTGGTAAATTGGCTTGTTAATCATATTATGAATACTGATAAATTGTTGGAGCAATATTTATAAAGTGCAGGATGATTAACTTTAGGAGCGTTGAGGTATGCATTATGAGCCCCAATAAGAGTTTTGAGTATTTCTTTTTCTATTTTATTTAGGGCTCAACACCAAAATATGTTCTTGACAGCTTAAGCTGTCAAGAAATGGTTATTACATTCTAATAAAATTCTTCCTTTGTAGTAGTCTTTATTCCTTGTAAAATAGTGTCTGCGTTGAATTGCTTT
>JAJXWH010000060.1 GCA_021781745.1 Bacillota bacterium
GATGGCTGCAAATTTTTATACATTTGTCAAGTATTTTATTCAAAAAAATTGGGGGAATCAAGAAAAAATCAAATTAGTAAAATAGAGTAATCACAGACTCTATAGAGTTTCCGTGAGAACTCTTGATTTGAAAGGGGGATATAAATTTTGAAAAATAGATATACTATTATACCTTTGTTTTCAGTAATAATATTTTTAATAATAGTTACTATAGGTATTTCATCTTGTCTAAATGACATTGGATTCTGCATCGTATACGAACTAATATATGGAATAACTTTAAGCATACTAGTCCCAATTGTATATGTTAAAACTAAAGAGAATTTATCTCTCAGTTCGTTTGGAATAAAAAAACTTAGGCTTATAGATTATATAATAATCCTAATCTTTGTAGTATTCTCCATTTGTGGACAATTATTCACTTCTGATTTAAGTAAAATAGATTTTAGTTTATTTCATTTAAGCATTATGCCACTTTTAATGACTACCTTTTTTGAAGAGTTTTTGTTTAGAGGATTTATGCAAAATAGATTTGAAAAAAACTTTGGAACTATAAGTGCAATTGTTCTATCGGGTTTAATTTTTTCTATTTATCATTTGGGATATCCTGGTTTTAGAGATTTTAACGATATAATTTTATTATTTTTTGTTGGGATTATGTTTGCCGTACCATTTAAATTATCGAATAATAATCTAATAGTATCTTATTTAATAAATTTACCAAATGCCTATTTAACATATTTGCTTAAGTTTGAACAATTTCCTAATTTCTCTTTAAATTTTACTATAATTTGCATTATAGGATTAATATTGACTATATTTATATTTAGGTTATATTTTAAAAAATATAACAAAGAAAGTTATTCGTTATATGAATAATATTCTCAAAAGGTGTAGAAATCAAAAAGTATAGTAATTAGAGCATTATAAATAATTATGTATTAAAGATTATTATATAAATAGAGAGGTTAACTAAATGGAGTATAAAGCAGTGATATTTGATTTTGATTATACGTTAGGCGATTGTACTAATGGAATTGTGCTTAGTGTAAATTATGCGCTTAATAAACTTGGTTATTCTGAACATAATGTTCAAGAAATAAAAAAAACGGTAGGTCTTTCTTTGAAAGAGACATTTTTTAAATTATCTGGGGATAATGATTTTGAGAAAGCAGATAGGTTTTGTGATTATTTCAAAGAAAAGGCAGATGCTGTTATGGTAGATAACACGGTTTTGCTACCGGGAACATTAGAAGTGTTCAAGTTTCTAAAGGACAATAATGCAAAAGTAGGAATTGTTACTACAAAATTTCATTATCGAATTAATCAGATTTTGAATAAATTTCATGTAGAGGATTATGTAGATATGATAATTGGTGCAGAGGATGTAAAAATTGAGAAACCTAATCCGGAAGGACTTTTGTATATGATTGAAAAAATGGAGATAGATAATAAAGAGGCTTTATATATAGGAGATAGTTTAATTGATGCCGAAACAGCTGAACGCGCTAATGTTGATTTTATTGGTGTTACAACTGGAACAACACAGGAAAAGGAATTTGAAAAATATAGTAATCTAAAAATTATATCGGAATTAAATAATTTAATATGTGGCTAATGAACATGAAATGAAGTTAATTTCTTCATCATTTTCTTAAAAAATGTATAAGGTAAATCTGGTAGTTATTGTACCGTAATTAATTTAATAAATTAAAGGGATGAAATAATAAAGATGGAATCAATTGAAATGCTTATATTACAGAATGAAAATGAGTTATTGAGGTCAGAAATAAGAAAATCACCACAAAAAATAAAAGAAATATTAGCGGATAATTTTATTGAGTATACCAGTTCGGGAAGTGAATATCATTATAAAGATGGCGATGTTTTTCAAGAACAAAATGATAGTAACGAGTTATTTGGGCAAATTATAGATTTTAAAATAAAACAGTTATCAGATAGTTGTATATTGGCAACTTATAAGTTGGTAAAACATAATGAGTTAAATGAAAATAAGAAATATTCACTTCGCAGCTCTATATGGAAGTGTTTTGATGGAAGATGGAAAATGATTTTTCACCAAGGCACATTAACTGCTAGTGCCAATTTGCAAAGGAGCACAAGAAAATGAGAGATTTAGTTAGATTAAGTGAATATAGTAAAAGTGATGTTGAAAATATTTTTCGCATTGCAGATGAATTGCAAAGAGGGAAATATAAGGATTTTTTAAAGGGTAAGACGATTGTTATGTTTTTTCCAGAATCTAGTATTAGAACAAGAGTTACATTCGAAAAGGGGATATACTTATTAGGTGGACAAACGATATTATTTCCTCCTAAGACATTAGATAAAAAGGAAAAAATTGAAGACGTAGTAGGATATTTAAATAACTGGGCTGATGGATTAATTGTAAGGTATGGAGATATTTCTGTTATAGATGAAATAAAGAAATATTCAAAGTTTCCAATAATTAATGCTATGACTGATATTAATCATCCATGTGAAATGTTAGCAGACATGTATGGGTTGTCTAAGATAAGAGCGGATTTTACTAAAGATAATTTTTTATTTGTAGGTGCAAGTGGAAATATAGGATTAGCATGGAAAGAAGCATCTGAATTAATGGGGTTTAAATTATCGCAAAGCTGTCCAGTTGGGTATGAAATACAAGGAGTCAACCACATAAAAAATTTAAAAGAAGCTATTAAAGAAAAAGATATAATTTGCACAGACTCGTTAAGTGATGATAAATTAGAGGATTTCGGAGAATATCAAGTTACATTAGAATTGATGAAGAGTGCTAACGAAAATGCAATATTAAATCCTTGTCCGCCATTTTATCGTGGTGAGGAAGTGTCAGCGGAAGCTATAAATAGCGATTATTTTGTAGGTTATTCTTTTAAAAAATATTTATTGGAGATACAACAAGCAATAATAATTTATAGTATTTTAAATTAAGAAACTTATGCCTTGTCCAAAAGATTATGAGCATAGTACCGTGAACCCCGGGAAAATCGAAAATGATTTTCTCGGGGCATTTTAAATTTTAACTTAAGTATATAAATAAATATGTTTTATCAGCATATTTATTTAATCGTGTATATGCTCGATTAACCTCCTTTGGTACTATAAGAGTTTGTTGAATATGTAACTATTTATTATTAGACAGTTGGCTTACAGATTGACGTTCAACAATTTCTACATCTAAAGTTATTCTATTATTTGCTACAGATCCTTTTTCGATATATTCTACAAGAAGATTAACAGCAGCTGTTGCTTTTGCTTCTATGTCTTGAGAAATTGTAGTTAGTTTAGGAGTAACATAAATAGAAGGTAATTGATTATCAAAACCAATAATTGATAAATCATTAGGAACAATCATACCATTCAATTTTGCACCTTCTATAATACCAATTGCCATGATGTCAGCAGTAGTAAATACAGCTGTAACGTCAAATTCTTTATTGCATATAGCTCTTCCTAAATCAATTCCTCTTTCATAATTAGGTTCTACATCTACTACAAGGTTTTCGTCAAATGGAATATTAAATTCGGATAGCGCTTTTTTATAGCCTTCTAGTCTTTGAAGAATTTGAGGAATTGGGGCATTGTTTTTATGGCATGGACCGGCAAATAGTATTTTTCTATGACCATTATTTATAAGATGACGAGTAGCTATATACCCGCCTTTAAAGTCATTTATACCAACACTTATTATATTATCGATTTCTGAATAACTATCTAAGAATACCATTGGAAGTTTATTTTCTTTTAGTATTGAATAAATGAGATTATCATAATCTGGCATTAAAAATATAGCACCATCCATATTCCAATTTTTAATTAATGCAGATATATCGGACACATCTTTAACAGAACGTACCATCAAATAGTATCCGTTTTCACGAACTATATTTTGTATAATTCCAAATAATTCACTAATGTAAGGATCATTAAATAAATTTTTAAATGAACCTTTAATAGGAACTATTGCACCTATTATTTTTGAAGATTTAGCTGTTAAGCTTCTTGCAGTAAGGTTAGGAACATAATTATATTTTTCTATTATTTTTTGTATTCTTTCTATATTTTTTTGAGATACTTTTGAGTGATTTCCATTTATTACATTTGAAACTGTCATAATACTAACACCAGCTTCGGCAGCGATATCTTTTAGTGTAATCATAATTACCTCCTAGTTTAACGATATACTAATTATTATATATACCTATAATAATATATATCATATGTTATTGCAATGATTGTAAATTTATTATGTTTATAAAGTAATACATAATAAAATCTTTTTTATATAATCAATATTTTTAAAATGTGAATTTAACTAATAATAGTGGCTTGCAAGATAATTAAAGGATATATAGTATTGTGTGAAAATAAGTAAAAGCTATTGTTTAGATATTCCTTTATTAGTTGTACCGGGCTTATATGTTAGGAAATATAAAAATGTTATTATTCAAGATAAAAATATTCATGAAAACGATTGACAGGCCTCTGAAATAATGTTAATCTTTAAATATAGTTTAGCGCTAAACTGAATACCCCTAAATAGATATAATAAAATATGACTTTATTATTTAAGACTAAATATAAATAAATATGTATATGAGGTGAAAGATATGAGAAAAAAAGTGTTGGCAGCAGTATTAGCAGGCACTATGGTGATCGGTTCTTTGACAGGATGTGGAAGTAGTTCGAATCAAACTGGTACTGATTCTAAAACATCTACAGGAAATAGCGGAGCAATTCGTTTTGTAAATACAAAGATTGAAATAGATAAACCACTTAAAGAATTTGCAAAAAAATATCAAGAAGAAACAGGACAAGAAGTTGACATAGAATCTCTAGGTGGTGGAGTAGATGTTAATGGGCAGCTTAAAAATTATTTAGCTGCAGGTAATATGCCTGATATTTATGCATTTGGACCAGATTCTTATGCTTCATTTAAAGATTATTTAACAGATTTAAGTGATCAACCATGGGTTAAGGATACAGATTATGCTTTTAAGGGTGATGATGGCAAGGTCTATGGATTTCCATTTGCTATTGAAGGAATTGGCTTAGTATATAATGCAGATATTTTAAAGAAGGCAGGTATAGATCCAAAAACTTTAACTAATATAAATGCATACCGAGAGGCATTTAAAAAAATTGATAGCATGAAAGATCAGCTTGGTATTCAAGCAGTTGCTTCTGTAGCAGCAGAATCAGGGCAAATGTATTGGTCAACTGGTAATCATATTATGGGTGCTTATTTATCAGAAGGTTTAGATAGAAAAGATAAAAAATATATTGATCTATTAAATAAAGGACAGTTAGATGATGAACGTTTTGGAGAATTTGCTGATTATGTAAAACTATTGTTTGATTATGCAGATAAAAACGTTTTAATATCTGGAACTTATGATGATCAATTAGCATTGTGGGCAAAAGGAAAAACAGCGTTTATTACTCAAGGAAACTGGATTGATCCTTCTTTATCAACATATAATGTGAAATTTGATTGTGGTATTGCACCACCAGCTTTTACTACAAAAGACACACCAGGTATTTTAGCAGATGCACCAGCTTACTGGGGAATCTATAAGGATAGTAAAAAAATTGATGCGTGCAAAAAATTCCTTAATGCTTTTGTTTCTACAGAAGAAGGAAAAGAAACTCTAACTAAGGAATGTGGTATGGTTTCACCATTTAAATCAAATACACTTCAACCTGACTTACCTCTAGCAAAAAGTGAAAGTAATTACATTAAAAATAATCAAACTTATGCATGGGATTGGACTCATATGAAGGATGGTATTGCTATGAACGCTACAGCACCTGTATTTGAATTATATGCAAAAGGGCAATTAGATAAAGATGGATTTATAAAAGCAATGAAAAAAGCAGTGGCTGATTACGTATCCAAATAAATGTAGCTCAAATTATATAGATATCCAAACTATGACTTAGACTTATGCGTATATCAACCGAAAGTAGAAACATTGTTGTTTCGCAGGACTGTGAAAATTTCGCTGAAATAGCTAAATTGCAGGTTGCACCACTAATGCTTGCTCCCAATTTCATTGTGACAAGCATTAGTTGAACAACCTACAAATAAGCTATTTTAACAGCTCATTTTCAAATGCTTGCTGCATATTATGCCCCTTGAGGGTACAAAAATGTGTCTACTTTCTGGTATGGTATATATTTCAAAGTATTAGTAAAACTCTTAAATTGGATATCTATATATTCCTCATAGAAGTATATAAAAGGTTTTAAGGGGGAGAAGTATGAACGTAAATATGAATAATTATGATAATACTTATGAGAACTATTCAAGTTTAGGAGGAAAAAGTATGAATTTAAAAATGAAGAGGTTGCTTTCTGGTGGGATAATATTGGTTGGATTTTTAGCTATGATTTTTGCACTATATTTAGATATTACAGGTAGCAAAAATACCATGCGTGGTTTTATATTAATTATAGGTGCTTTATTAACGATTTTTGGTGTATATTGTTTTCCGACTAAGAGACATCGGATGATAATTAATATTTTATTTTTATTTCCATTACTATTTGCATTTTTTGTAACTGTATTAATACCGTTTGTGTGTGGTGTATTTTATTCTTTTACCAATTGGAACGGAATTAAGTTTACGGAATTTGTTGGACTAGGTAATTACATCAGCATGTTTAAATCTGAGGATTATGCATATTCCTTTATAGTAACTTTTATTTTTACAGTTATTAATATGATTTTAGTAAATTCAGTAGCATTTGCTTTGGCATTATTTTGTACCTCTAAAGTTAAAGGAAAAAATTTTTATCGTGCAGCTTTTTTTATACCAAATTTAATTGGTGGAATTGTCTTAGGATATGTATGGCAGTTTATTTTTAATAAAGTATTCACAATTGTTATAAGTGGCAGTGTATCTATGCTTACCGATCCTAATTTAGCATTAATGGCAATTTTGATGGTTAGTACTTGGCAGTATGCAGGATATATTATGATGATTTATGTTACAGGCTTGCAAAACGTACCTCAAGATATTCTTGAAGCATCCAGTGTAGATGGTGCAAATAGTTTAATAACTTTATTTAAAATTAAAATACCAATGATTGCTAATACGTTTACAGTTTGTATATTCTTAACCCTTGTTAATTCGTTTAAACAGTTTGATTTAAATTTAGCAATAACTAATGGTGCTCCTAGTAGAATTTTAAGTGGTAATGATGTTGTACAATCTACAGAATTTTTAGCTTTAAATATTTATAATACTGCAATTGGTAAAAATCAATATGCTCTTGGTCAAACAAAAGCAGTTATATTCTTTATTATTTTGGCAATCGTATCATTAACTCAAGTATATATAAGTAAGAAGAAGGAGATAGAAGTATGATGAAAGTAATAAAAACGAAGACTTTAATCGGAGAAATTATTGGTATTATTCTTGCACTTGTAATTCTTTCACCTTTTATTTTAGTAATACTCAATTCAGCTAAGACAAGTGCTGATATTGTAATTAACCCTCTTTCTATTCCTAGTAAATGGGGACAGATGTTTACAAATTTTAATAATGTTATGCATAATGATAGTTTTAATTATTGGAAATCCTTTTTTAGCTCATTATTTATTACTGTAGTTTCACTTGCTGTAGTGTCTACATTCTCTGCAATGACAGCTTGGGTACTTTGTCGTAATAAGACTAAATGGTCCGGTTTCATTTTTATGCTTCTTGTGGCTGCTATGGTTATTCCTTTTCAGGTAGTTATGCTTCCTTTACTTTCAACATTCAGAAGTATATCTGATTTTTTTGGAATTCAAATGCTCCAAAGTTATCAGGGAGTTATATTTGCATATCTAGGATTTGGCGGAAGCATGTCAGTGTTTATTCTTCACGGATTTATAAAAGGTATCCCACGTGAATTAGAGGAAGCAGCATGGATTGATGGCTGCAGTCCGGAAGGTACTTTTTTTAGAATTATTTTTCCTTTACTAAAGCCAGTACAAATGACAATTTTAATTTTAAATGGTATTTGGATTTGGAATGATTATCTTTTACCATCACTTATGCTTGGATTAAATGGTAAGATTAAAACTCTTCCAGTAGCAGTAAGTGCTTTTGTAGGATCTTATGTAAAGCAATGGGATTTAATTCTTTCAGCTGCATTTTTAGCAATGATACCTATTATTATATTATTCCTATTTGCCCAAAAGCAAATTATTAAAGGTATAGTAGACGGAGCAATAAAATAGAACCCTTGGTTTTAGACTAAATGATTGATGTAGGAGGTAACGAAATGGAAAAAGCATGGTGGATGGATAAGGTTGTTTATCAAATATATCCAAGAAGTTTTAAAGATAGTAATGGAGATGGTATTGGGGACTTAAATGGAATTATAGAAAAACTAGATTACATTAAAGAATTAGGAATTGATGTTATATGGTTATCTCCAATTTATGAGTCTCCTAATGATGATAATGGTTATGATATTAGTAACTATCAAAATATTATGACTGAATTCGGGACAATGGAGGATTTTGATAGGTTACTTCAAGAGGCCCATAAACGTGATTTGAAGATTATGTTAGACTTGGTTGTAAATCATACTTCTGATGAACATCTGTGGTTTGAGGAAAGTAGAAAATCAAAAGATAATGAATACAGAGATTATTATATTTGGAGAAATGGAAAAGGAAATAATCCTCCAAATAACTGGGGGTCAGATTTTAGCGGCTCTGCATGGGAGTATGATAAAACAACAGATATGTATTATTTACACATTTTCTCTAAAAAACAGCCAGATTTAAACTGGAAGAATCCAAAAGTAAGAAATGAAGTTTACACCATGATGAAATGGTGGTGTGATAAGGGAATAGATGGTTTCCGTATGGATGTTATTAATATGATTTCCAAGGTAGAGGGATTACCAGATGGAGAGAAAAAAGAAGGGGAACTTTATGGAGATAAAGCTCCATACGTTATAAATGGACCAAATATTCACGAATATTTGCAGGAAATGAATAAGGAAGTATTATCAAAGTATAAACTTATGACAGTAGGGGAAATGCCCCTTGTTACGGCTGATGATGCAAAACTTTATACAGGATTTAATAGAAACGAATTAAATATGGTATTTCAATTTGAGCATATGGATGTAGACAAAGAGGGAAAAGAGCGTTGGACAGATAAGAAATTCAAGTTAGTTGAATTAAAAAAGATTTTATCAAAATGGCAGACAGATCTATACGGATGTGGATGGAATAGTTTATATTGGAATAACCATGACCAGCCAAGAACAGTATCAAGATTTGGTAATGATAGAGAATATAGAATAGAATCAGCAAAGATGCTAGGAACCTGTTTGCATATGTTACAGGGAACACCATATATCTATCAAGGCGAAGAACTCGGAATGACAAATGTGAAATTTGACAAAATTGAAGACTACAATGATATTGAAAGTGTAAATGCTTATAAAGAATATACTGAAAAACGAGGCGTAGATCCAAGTGAAATGCTTCGATATGTTCAGATTAAGAGTAGAGATAATGCAAGAACTCCAATGCAGTGGGACAATAGTGAAAATGCTGGATTTACCACAGGCAAGCCATGGCTTAAGATAAATCCAAATTATAAAGAAATAAATGCTGCATCTCAGATAAACGATCCAAATTCTATTTTTAATTATTATAAAAAATTAATTGAGCTTCGTAAAAAATATGAGATTATTATTTTAGGAAACTATGAATTATTACTTCCAGACGATGATAAGATTTTTGCATATAAACGTCACTATAATGGAGAAACAATGCTAGTAGTATGTAATTTTTCGAAAGAAATCTTAAGTTTCCCTTTTGAGGAAGTAATGAATAAAAATTGTATTATAAGTAACTATAATAAGAATGATGATAAAAAATTAAAACCATACGAGGCAAGAGTGTATTTATACTAATAATAAAGCATATTACAGATTAACATTATTTAATATGGAGGTAAAGGGGAGGTATTTGCATGAATAATAAATCCCGAAAACAAAGAATTTCCAAAAAAAATAATAAAAATATTAAGAAACGATTATTTAAAAATGTCACTATTATTAGAAGTTTTATTACCATTTGTGTTATTTCAATTTTGACAACATTAGCTATTGGAACAGTATTTTTTTTCACTATTAATGCTACTCATAATAATGTTAAGCTTATGTATGAAAATTGCCTTCAGAGGCAGATGTTATTAAGTTCTGTTAATACACATTTAAATGTCTTAAGGAATAACATACCGAACCAATTAGAGTATCCCAGTAATTCAAATAGAGGTGCCATTAGCAAAGAACTTGATGGTATTTCTTCAGATTTAGCTCAATATAAATCATTGGAATTAATAAGTAATAATGCTAAAGCAGATACTTCAATAGAGGATGTTTTTGTAGTTTTTAAAAAAAGTTGTGATGATATTACAAATATTAAAAATAATGCAAGTCCTGAAGATAATACAAAAAACGCATATAAAACTAATTTTGAAGCAAATGAATTTAAATTTTCAAATGCTATTTTTGCAGGAGTTACACAGAATAAAAGTGATGCTCAGCAATTATTCAATCAAATTAATAAAGCGTATTCAAATAATATCATTATTTTTGCTGTATTATTTTTTATTTCATTTATAGTAATTTTCTTAATTGCAGTTGTAGTTATCAAAATGTTAAAGAAATCAATTTATTCCTTTAGTGGAATCTTAAATACTTTAGCTTTAGGAGATTTTGCAATTAATATTGAAACAGAGGAAAAGTCTGAAATAGGAGTAATGAAAAAAGAACTAGCTGCTACTATAAGCTCAATTTCTAATATTTTGAAATTAATTAAGGAAGGTGGCTTATTAACTTTAGAAAAGTCTAAATCCTTAGTATCTATTTCAAAAGAAGTCGATTCCACAATGCAGGAGCTTTCTGCCGCAGTACATGATATAACTGATGGTGCTTTAATTCAATCAAATGAATTAATAGTGATAAATAATACATTTTCTAAATTAGGGGATGAAATTGAAAGTATATTTAAATTAATCAAAGATGTAGATAAAAATACAAAATCAGTTAATAATATGGCTCAAAGCAGTAATAATAATATGTCAATTTTAATTGAAGCAACTAATGATATCAGTAGCGCCTTTAATAATGTTAGTGAAAAAATTAGGGGATTAGGCATAAAAATTTTGAAGATTAATAAGATTGTAGATGTTATAAATAGTATTGCAGAAGAAACAAATCTGCTGTCATTAAATGCATCAATCGAGGCAGCTAGAGTAGGTGAAGCGGGCAGAGGATTTGCAGTTGTAGCTGAAGAAATTAGAAAATTGGCAGATCAATCAAAGAGTTCGTCTAATGATATTAATAAGTTGATTAAAGATATATCTGAAGAAACAAACACTGTTGTAAATACTACAAATGGAGTTAATGAAGATTTAAAACAGCAAATAGATATTATAGAAAATTCAATCAATGATTTTAGGCAAATAATTAATGCTATTAATGCTATTCTTCCGCAAATTGAGGAGATAAATTCAACAGTTGAAAATATAAATAATGAAAAAGATCAAATTGTTCAAAAAATAGATTCAACAGCTAGCATAGCAGAAGAAAATTCAGCTTCATCTGAGGAAATAGCAGCTTCCATTCAAGAGGTCACTACATCAACTGAAAGCTTAGATAATACTGCACAATTACTTGCAGGCAATTCTAAAAAGCTTATTAATCAAGTGAATAATTTTAAACTAAAAGAAGATATATAATGCAGAAGAAATCTGCGTTTTTGATTAAGTTTAAATAACTACTAAATTAAACGAGGAGGTTTTAAATCATGAAAAAATGGTGGCATGATAAGGTTGCATATCAAATATATCCAAAAAGTTTTTGTGATTCTAATGGGGATGGCATTGGAGATTTAAGAGGTATAATAAGTAAACTTGATTACCTTAAGAATTTAGGTGTAGATATAATTTGGATTTCGCCAATTTATTGTTCTCCAATGGCAGATCAAGGCTATGATATTTCTGATTATTATAATATTGATCCAAGGTTTGGAACAATGGAAGATATGGACGAATTACTTAGAGAAGCTAAAAAAAGAAACATGTATATATTAATGGATTTGGTGGTTAATCATTGTTCAGATAAACATGAATGGTTTAGAAAAGCATTAGAAGACCCAGATGGAAAATATGCAGATTATTTTTATATTCGTGAAGGAAAAGGGGACAAACCGCCTTGCAACTGGCGATCTTACTTTGGAGGAAGTGTATGGGAAAAGATACCTAACACTAATAAATATTATCTTCACTTTTTTGCAAAAGAACAGCCTGATTTAAATTGGGAGAATCCAAAATTAAAAAATGAAATTTATAAGATGATTAATTGGTGGCTTGAAAAAGGACTTGCAGGATTTAGAATAGATGCAATTATTAATATAAAAAAGGATTTAAGATTTGAAGATTTTCCAGCTGATAGAGAAGATGGTCTTTGCAGCATAGGTAGAATGTTAGAGACTGTAGATGGCGTTGGAGATATGCTAAATGAATTAAAGGAAAAAACCTTCAAAATATATGATGCCTTTACAGTTGGAGAAGTATTTAATAGTAAAGAAGGTGAACTTGATAAATTTATAGGGAAAGATGGGTATTTTTCTTCGATGTTTGATTTTGAACTTGAGCTTTTAGGCAAAAGTGAACTAGGGTGGTATGATAATAAGAGTTTTACACCAAATGAAATGAGAAGTGTTATTTTTAATAGCCAATTAGGAGCTATGGATATAGGTTTTAAGGCTAATATAATTGAAAACCATGATGAACCAAGAGGTGTAAGCCGCTTCATTTTAGAGGAAGATTTAAATAATGAAAGTAAAAAAATGCTTGGAGCAATATCTCTTATGCTTAGAGGTATACCATTTATTTATCAAGGACAAGAAATTGGAATGACAAATAATCATTTTAAATCTATAGAAGAATTCGATGATATTGCTACAATAGATCAATATAATGTGGCAATTGAACAAGGATGCAGTGAAGAAGAAGCACTAAGGATTATAAATACATATAGCAGGGACAATTCAAGAACACCATTTCACTGGAATGATAGTGAAAGTGCAGGTTTTACAGCCGGAAAACCTTGGCTCAAAGTTAATGATAACTATAAAACAATTAATTTAAAATCGCAAATTGGAGATGAAGATTCATTATTTAATTTTTACAGAAGCCTTATAGCTTTAAGAAAATCAGAAGAATTTAAAGATGCTATTGTATATGGTGAGTTTATACCTGTATTAGAGAATTACGATAATTTACTTGCTTTTTATAGAGAAGGAGAATTAAAAAAAATAATGTTAATAGCAAATTATCAGAAAGAAGAACAAACAATTCAGTTGCCTAAGTCATATAGTCAAGTACTTATCAACAATTATAAGGATGTAAAATATGAAAATGATAAGATAATTCTACAAGGATATCAAGTGCTTATTCTTGAAATAATATAAAGAAAGACAAATATTTTAATAAATTAATAATATGAAATTAAAATCTAGTTAATATGCTCCCTTTTTAGATGTGTTCTTATAAGGGGGTATTTTAATTTTAAAAAGAAAGTATTTTAAGCTAAAAATTAATTCTATATAGATTTGTAAAAAATGTTTAGTATAATTATATACAGGTGAGGTGGTGTTTTGAACGTTAATAATTATTTTAGTTTGACTCTTTTAGTGTCATCAGTGGTATTGATTGCTATAGGGTATTTTTCATGGAAAAGGAATAAACTATATGTATCTATGTGTTTATTTCCTGTATCAATCTATGAATTTGGATATGCCTTTGAAATATTAAGTACAAGCATTGAAACTGTGAAGTTTTGGATAAAAGTAGAATATATCGGAATAGCATTTTTACCTGTGGTCTGGTTAATGTTTGCTCTTAATTTTAATGGATATGAAGAGAAATTAAAAAAGAGTAATATAATGCTACTTTATATTGTTCCGGTAATTACATTAATAATGAATTATACAAATGATTTTCATCATTTATTTTATACAAATTTATATATGAACAATAATGGAATTTTTCCAATAGTAGAAATAATAAAAGGTCCTTTTTACTGGGTTAATATTGCTTATACATATGCGTTAATGCTTATAGGTTTAATAATTTTCATTTTTTCCTATTTTAGAGCGGTACCAATAGTAAGAAAACAGATAATGCTATTAATAATAGCGTGGATAATTCCCTGGATTTCAGATATTATTTATATGCTTAAATTAATACCTTTTAATTTGGATTTATGCCCGATAGCATTTTCTTTTTCAGGAATAATTTCTAGTTATGCTATATTAAATTTTAACTTATTAAAGCTCACACCAATAGCCTTAGAAAAAGTTTTTTCTAATATGTTAGATGGAGTTATAATAATAGATTCTGAAAATAATATAGTTAACTTTAATAATTCATCTAAAAATATTATTTCTGAATTGAAGCATATAAAGGCTGGTGACAAGAAAATATATGAAGTATTGAAGGAATACGAAGAAGTACTGAAAGCTTTAAATAAAAATTCTTATGATGAAAGTTTAATAACAATAAAAATTAACGAACAATTAAAATACTTTAAGGTAAATGTAAATAATATATATAGAAAAAATGGTGACATTATTGGGAAGATACTGATTTTCAATGATGTTACTGAAATTGAACTTCAGCGAAAAAAGCTAAGTGATAATTTTAAGTTCCTTCAAACACTTATGAATGCTATTCCTCATCCAATATATTCTAAGGATGAGTATGGAGTATATAATCAATGTAATACGGCATTTACCGAATTTTTAGGATTAAAGAAAGAAGAATTTATAGGAAATACTTCTTATGAAGTGTTTGGAAAGGATCTTGCAGAAATCTATAATGAATCTGATAGGAATCTAATTATGAATAATGAAACTCAAGTTTATGAATCAAAGCTTATGCATAAGGATGGTACATATCATGATGTGGTTTTTAGCAAATCAGTTGTTGTAGATGATTGTGAAAATAATAAAGGTTTAGTTGGAGTAATAATAGATATTACAGAAGAAAAGAAAAATAAAGAAAAGGTGAATAAGCTATTAAAGCTAAAGGAATCAATAGTAAAGATCGGCTATTCTATTAATGAAATAACTGATATTAATAATTTGCTCAAATTAATATTAAATAAAGTTATTAATTGTATTGATGAGAGAAATAGTGGTTCAGTACTTCTTTTAGATGAAGATAAGAATCTGAAAATAGCTGCAGCTAAAGGTTACGACCTAGAAGAGATTAAAAAATTTTCAATTAAGCTTGAAGAACATCGGCTGTGGTTTAATAACGGAGAAAAAATAAATGAAACTGTTATTTTTAATGATATTGATAAATTTGAGAATATAAAGATGTTAAATACAATAGAAGGAAGAAAAATAAGATCTGCCATTAGTTCACCTATTATTATAGATGGAAAGTTATATGGATTTTTAAATATTGATAGTATTTATAATGATGTATTTAATGAAGGAGACATAGAATTAATGGAGTATATGAGAAATCAGGCTTCCATTGCAATTGCTAAGCATAAGCTTTATGAAGAAACGTTGTATTTATCTAGATACGATAAATTAACTAATATGTATAATAGAAGTTATTTTGAACAATTAGTTAATGCAAATATTTATAATGAAGATGCATATAAAAAAGAATTTTTGGCAGTAGTTTTTGATTTAAATAATTTAAAATTAGTAAACGATAGTTATGGCCATTCATGTGGGGATAGCCTTATTAAAACATTTTCCGGAGGGATAAGCAGTTTAACTGGGAATTCTGACATTATAGGAAGATTTGGAGGAGACGAATTTGTAGCAATTTTCTTTGATGTGGATTATAAAAGCCTAGTGAATAAATTTGAAGAATTGGCTGAAAACTTTAGGAATAATCCAATAGTAGTTGAAAATAAGACAATTGTTTGCAGCTATAGTTACGGAATTGTTAACTTCCCGGAAGATGGAATTAAATTTGACAGCTTATTAAAGCTTGCTGATGAACGTATGTATGAATATAAGCGTATAGTAAAAAGTAGAGAAGGTGTAACTATAATAACGTGAATTTGGGAATAATTTAAAAATAATAGATCAATATGCTTGACTATTATTTTTAGGTGTACACAGTCAATATTTTAGTTTTTAAGGAATGTAGTTTATGATAAAAAAAATCAAATTATATGTAATAGCTTTGGCAACTGTACCTACACTATTCCTAAATGGATGTGCAAGTAGTCAATATAATGAAATAAAAGTTTTAAAAGAAAGCACCAATGGAATTAATAGAAATATTCAATCGAAAATAATTGATTATATTGATAATTATTCTAAAGAGAATGAATTTAGTGGGGCAATTCTCGTAGCACAAGGCAGCAATATAATATTAGATAGAGCATTTGGAATGGCTGATTATAATAACAATATAGAAAATACAACACAAACAGTTTTTAAAATTGCATCCATAACAAAACAGTTTACAGCTACAGCAATTTTAATGCTTCAAGAAAAGAAACTCTTAAACGTTGAAGATTCACTGGATAAATATATACCGGATTATCCTAACGGTGATAAAATAAAAATTTATAATCTTCTTAACCATACCTCAGGAGTTCATGATTACGTTGAGTCAGCTAAATCTGTAGAAAGTGGAGAGCATGCATATAATTTAGAAGAACTTATTGAATTATTTAAAAACGAACCTCTTGATTTTGAGACTGGAACAGAATTTGGATATAGCAATTCAAATTATATATTGCTTGGATATATAATAGAAAAAGTATCAAAAATGAAATATGAAGCTTATATAAAAGAAAATATATTAAAGCCTCTGGATTTAAGTAATACAGGATTTTTAAGTGATAAAGCTGCTGTAAAGAACAAAGCAATTGGATATTATACAATAGATAAGAATAACAATGAATATGAAAAGGCAATTGATACAGAAGGACCAATTATAGCTTCAGCTGGAGAAATATATTCGACAGCAGAAGATTTATATAGATGGGAAGAAGCTTTATTTTCTGAGAAAATAATTAATAAAGAATCTTTAAAAGAAATGTTTACTCCAGGCTTAACAAGTTATGGTTTTGGGTGGTCTATTGATGAAAGTTCTGAGGGAAATAAGATTGTTTCACATGGTGGAAATCTACCTGGATATACTTCATATGTAGGAAGAAATCTTAATAAGAAATACTTAATTATTATTTTAAGTAATAGAGATGACGATCCGTATGTTAGCTATATATACGAAGGAATAACAAATATTTTAGAAAATAAATAATATAAGAAATAGATGATCTTGAGGTTGTGCCTTGCAACATTAATCTAAAGCAAATTCTCGACAACACTAATGTAATGCTGTCGAGAATTTTTCGCATTTTAACAATAAATTTTTTCATTATTATCATTAATTTTAGATGAAGTGACCATGTACAATAATAATTTAAATTATGATACAATTAGATAAAAATGTAATTTATATTACAAATTACAAAAGAAATAATAATTTATATTTACATTATGAATAGTAGAGGGAGGGCAATATGGATAATACAATATCATTTATTTTAGGAGCGGTAGCAGGTTTTTTTATTAATAAATTTCTTGAGGTTGGTACAAAAGCTGCTGCTAGTAAAATTAGACTTAAAAGATTAAAGAAAAAATTAAAAGGTATTCAATCAATTGATGAAAAATTAAATATAGTAACTCTTTCATCAGGAGTGCCCAAATATAATTTAAAGGACTGCATTACTATTAAAAATTCTAATAAGAGTATATACATTGATTTTCCTGAAGATAAGAAACTATTGCTAGATAGGGAGATTAGCTTTCATACAGATATTTCATTTAATGGTGAAAGTAACTTTGAAGATATAGTTAAACAAACAGGTATAGAAAATTTAGTAGAATTAATCAATAAATACCGAAATAAAGTTGCTGATGATTTTATTAATAAAAACAATGGATGTCATTTCAATGGTGAAAAATATGGGGTTTATAGTATAGAGGCTAATGATAGAAGGGGAAATGAGGAGGAACCTATTGTTAATTTAAAGACATTTACAACAGATTATTTTACTCATAAGATTTTTAAAGAAATCTATAAGGAATTAGCAAGTAAAAATCACGATATTTCAAAAGTAAATGATGTTAGACAGTTAGGAAGATATAATGTATTTAATACTTCATTAGGTGTTAATGGAATAGTTAAAGTTAATTCCCAAAAAGGTAAATCTTTTATTTTAACAAAGAGATCCAATAAGGCGACAACTAATAATGGTGAAGAGTGGTATGGAACAAGCTTTACTGAAGGAATTTCTCAAACAGACTATGATTATTCTAAAAATGTTGTAAGTCTGCTAACAGGAATAAAACGAGGATTAGAAGAAGAAATCGGAATACCTACTGAAGGATATTATAGTAGTGATAGTATAGAAGTATATGACTTTTTCTTGGAAAAAGAATTCTTTGAAATCGGCGTAACTTGTGGTATTACATTAAATGAAAATATTAATTTTGAAGAGCATGTGAAAGATCTACCGGCTAAGGATAAGTCTTTAGAAACTAGTGAAATTTTCACAATAGAAAATTCAATGAAAAGTGTACAGAGATTTTTAGAAGAAAGAAAAGATGAGATTTATTCTAGGTCAGCATATACAATCCATTCAGTGGCTATCAGAGAGTATGTGAGTAACATATTTATTTAAAATCGATTTATATAATTGAAACTAGAAATTTTGCTTATCATCCATAGATTGATATTGTTGTAAGGTTATGGTAGAATTTTAATTAAATAAGCGGTTTACAGTATTTTGTAGATTGTAAACTAATAATTTATTTAGGAGTGATAACATGATTTTAATTATTCTGGTCTTTGTAGTGGGCGTTATTACAATGTTCCCGCTAAAAAAATTAGCTCAGAAGATTTACAACGAAACTGGCTATAATGGAGTAAAAGGATTACCTAAATTTTTAACAATTTTATTTGGAATAATAAATATATTTTTAGCGTTTGTTTTAGATGTATCAATTGAAGAAAAATACTATAGCTTTGCAGCAGCTTCAGTAGCAATGTTTCTATTATTAATTGGTGTGCTTACATTAGTGAGTAAAAAAGCTGGCTTGAAAAATGCTATTTTATTAGCAATTTTACAAACTATTAGCGGGGCAATTATGGTAGTATTATTATTTGCTCATCGTTGTTTTGGCGGGCTTTTATCTAGTAGCGTCATTGATATTTTATCAATAAATGAAAAACCTAGCAATTAAACAGGACGAGCTTTAAGAAAACAAAGTGGGTAATAATAAATAAAATAGGAATGAGTAATATATTTTTGTATAAAGTTTCATTGGAGACTGAACAAAAGTATATTACTCATTTTATTAAGTTATATTATAGCAAAGCTTTCACTTTATTTATAAATATATAAAATAAAAATCTTATATTCTACTGAGCCGAATCAACTTCTTTATGAACTGAAACATTAAATATTAATGAGGTTAGCAGAGCACCAACTAGAAAAAGCAGGCCTGCTGCAATGTAAAGAATAGTTAATGAAAATTGACTTTTAAGCCAGCCGGTAATTGACATAGTAATGACCATGAAGCCCATAAACATAGGATTTAACACCCCATTTACTCTTCCTACGAATTCCGCCTTTGTAAGTTGAAGAATTAATGTATTAATTCCAATTTGAATACAAGGCATAAAAAATCCAGTAAGAAATTGAAACAAAAGAATTATAGCCCAGCTTGAAGATAATCCGATTCCAACCATAGAAATGGCATTTACTAAAAGCCCTATTCCTAGAAGTTTTTGAGGGGCTATTTTTTTTGATACGGTCATTATTAGGCCGCCTCCTATAAACATAGCTGCTCCATTTATCATAAGCAGTAACTGAAGGTTTTCTTTAGGAAGGCCCAATCTTTCAACTATTATAAATACTCCAAGTGGCTGTATGATCCCAACAGCAAGACCTGCTGCAGCGAAAACTGTGCCTAGTATAGTGAGTGCTCTTTCTTGCCAAACATAGCTGAAGCCTTCTTTTAATTCTTCCAAGAAATTTGTATCTAAATTTTCTTTCTCAATTTTTTGATCAGCTGGTAAAAAAGTTAATACTGAAGCTGAGAAAAAGAAAGCTATTCCCATGATTGATATCGCTATATCAATTCCTAATTTTTGATAAACAATAGTACCTAAGGCTGGTCCTATAATCATAAAAATAGACAAAAGAGTTTGGAAAATAGCCATTCCAGTCTGTAAAAATTCTTCTGGTACATGAAGCTTAAATAATTTCATTGCGGAAGGCTGTGAAAATTGGGATAAAATAGATGAAATAAAAGTTACAAAAAATACAGCTTCCCAGGTTGCAAATATTATTGTAAGCAAAACTGCAAAAACTGAGACAGAACTTAAGAGATCACACCAAACCATAGTACGTTTAGGTCTCCATCTATCTGCAAAGGTTCCTCCTATAAATGAGAAAATAAATATTGGAGCAAACTCAGCAACTGAAATTAAAGAAACAGCAACTGGATTGTTGTTTGTTTTATCCATTACAAATAATAATATAGCAAAATTACGAACCCATATGCCTATTTGCAAAAAAACAGAAGATATCATAATTACTTGAACAAAACGGTTTTTAAAAAAGGTAGATAGTGACATCGATGATTCTTTCATATAAACTCCTTTTAAACTGTTAAAATTTTCATTGAATATTGCACTATAATACTATATCACAAATTAGAATTACATCAAGTTAAACTATTATAAAGATATTCTGAAGATATTCTTAAGTTGTATAAATAGTTTACTATATATATAATTATATAGTCTCATTAATGAATATAAGGAAGTGATTTTAGAAAATGAATTCAAGAAAGCGAAATATAGTAATAGCATTAATGGTAGCAATGTTTTTAGGAGCAGTTGAAGGAACAGTCGTAACTACAGCTATTCCAACAATAGTAAAGGATTTGCAGGGATTTGAAATTATAAGTTCAGTTTTTTCAGTATATTTATTGACTTCTGCAATTTCTACTCCTATATATGGTAAGCTATCAGATTTATATGGAAGGAAAAATATGCTTTCAATTGGAATAATAATATTTTTAGTTGGAAGTACCTTATGTGGACTATCACAAAATATGTATATGTTAATTGGAGCTCGTGCAATTCAAGGAATTGGAGCTGGTGCAATATTTACAGTTACCTATACAATTGTTGGAGATGTATTTACCCTTGAGGAAAGGCCGAAGATTCAAGGAACTATAGGCACAGTATGGGGGATTGCAAGCCTTGCAGGTCCATTTTTAGGAGGAATATTAATTGATATGCTGTCTTGGCATTGGATATTTTTTATTAATCTTCCTTTTGGAATATTATCAGTTATACTTATTCAAAGAAATTTAGATGAAAATTTCGAGAAGAAGAAACATAGCATAGATTTTGCTGGAATTATTACATTATCATTAGCAATGATTATATTTTTAAATATTTTTTTATCTGGAGAAAGCATAACTTCCAACTATACTATATTTATTTCATTATCTGTTGCAGCAACGGTTATATTGTTGATGGCATTTTATAAAATCGAAAGGAAGGCAAAGGAGCCAATTATTCCTTTTGATATATTTACAAAGACAAGTACAATTGTTAATCTGATAAGTTTTTTAATTTCAGCTGTATTAATAGGCGCAGATGTTTATCTTCCAATATACATGCAAAATGTATTGGGATATAGTGCTAAAATATCAGGATTAGCACTAGCTCCAATGTCAGCTTCGTGGCTTTTAGCTTCAGTATTTTTAGTAAGATATATTGGAAAGCACGGAGGAAAGATAATAATTTTAATATCCAATGTTATTGTGCTTATTAGTACAATTCTGCTTCCTACACTAGGAATAAATTCTCCATTATTATTAATATTAATATATGTTTTTATAATGGGATTTGGATTTGGAGGAGCTTTTACTACATTAACAATAGTTGTTCAGGAGTCTGTAGAGTATAACAAAAGAGGTGCTGCAATGGCTACTAATTCCTTGCTTAGGACGTTAGGGCAGACAATAGGAGTAAGTGTATTTGGAAGTATATTTAACCTATATATAATTAAATACTTTACTAATCTAGGGATAAATGGAGTAGACCCAAGTAATTTATATAAAGCTTCGACATATAATACAACAGTAACTGCTGAGCAGATTAAACTTTCACTAAGCAGTTCTTTACATATCCTATTTGCAATACTTATAGGTATATCTATCCTATCGTTAATTTTATCAATAATAATGCCTAAGATAAGTGGGAAGTTGGAAACTAGATAGGTAAAAAGTTTTGGCTTTGCTGCCTATTATTAATTTTATGTAAAGGCTATTTGTGTTAAAAGTATCAATTAGAAAGAAGCATTATAATACATTAGTGATAAATTTGTAGATAATTTAAGGAGATTTCATACTATATTTATTATAAAAATTCATTTAGGGGAAAAAGTATGAAAAAAAAATTATCAGCAGTAGTTATAGCAGTGGCTATGGTGTGTGGAATTCTAGTAGGGTGTGGACAGAGTTCTACAAAGAATGATGCACCAGCACCTGCTAAAACCGCAGATAGCGGAAAAGAAGGCACAGATAAAGCAAAAGAGAATATTGATACTGGAAAAGAAAGTACTAATAAAGCAAAAGAAGATATTGATAACGGAAAAGATAATAATGATAAAGAAAATGAAAACAGCGATGCATCTAAAGAAAATAAGAATAAAGCAAAAGGAGCCAATAATGGAGAGAAAAAAGGTACTTCATCTGCCGATAGTAAACACAAAGTTATTAAAGTACCAGTAATAATTAGGAATGGAACAGACGTTGAGTTTTCTGGATTATACGCTTCTGGAGTAAGTGTTGATGACTGGGGACGAAATATTCTTGGTAATGGAGTAACATTTGGACCTGGAGAAGAAATTAAAGCTGTGTTTAATGTTGATGAAGATAATCTAAGATGGGATTTTAAAGCTGTTGATGATTATGGTTATTATTTAGAGTTTAACGGGTTAGATTTCTCTGAATGCGATAGTAGTGGGATTACTGTTACATTAAGATACGATCGTGCTACCCAAACTGGTACAATTACTGCCGAATAAGTTATTAAGTAAAAAATGCATTAACATTATTTATTGGCATTACAATAGCAAAGAAAGATGAAATAAGAAGGATAAGATTTAAAATAAATTACTAAGTTATTTTATCATTTTATGTTCATCTTTCACTAGCTATAACGTGGGGTGTTCCAAAGTCATTTCACTATTATTTTGTTTGTGTTGACATGGTAACAATTTGGTAGAAAAAGTATTTTTAATTGCGGTATAATATTGTTATAAATAATTATAAGAAAAATTTCTAAAAATGAATTTAATTAGTATTTTTTATTTATACTGAGGGAGGTTGCTTGAGTTGAGAATATTACATACGGGTGATTGGCATCTAGGTAAGAATTTAGAAGGCGTAAGCAGAATGGATGAGCAAGAAGAATTCTTAAATGATTTTGTTAAAATTGTAGAAGAAAATAATATAGATTTAGTTATGATTGCAGGAGACGTTTATGATAATTCAAATCCTCCAGCAAGAGCTGAAAAAATGTTTTATGATACATTAAAGAGATTATCAAAAGATGGGGAGAGGCTTACTTTAGTTATATCAGGAAATCATGATAATCCTGACAGATTAGTGGCAGCAGGACCTTTGGCTCGTGATCATGGAATTATTATGGTGGGAACGCCAAAGACCATAGTTCCTTGTGGAGAATATGGAAAGCATAAGGTTTTAAATTCAGGTGAAGGTTTTGTAGAAATTCAAATGAATAATGAAAAAGCTGTTATATTAACAGTGCCTTATCCAAGTGAGAAAAGATTAAATGAGGTAATTTATAATGGAATGGATGAGGAAGAAGAAAAAGCTAAATCATACAGCGATAGAATATTTTCTTTATTTAATTCACTAAAAAAGTATTATAGAGAAGACACAATTAATTTGGTAATATCTCATTTATTTGCCATGGGAAGTGAAGAAAGTGGCTCAGAAAGAAGCATTCAACTAGGGGGAACTTATATTGTTGATGGAAATTGCTTTCCAAAGGAGGCACAATATGTAGCCCTGGGACATGTACATAAGCCACAGATAGTACCAGGTACAGAGAGAAAAGCTAGATATTGTGGTTCACCAATTCACTATAATAAGAAAGAAATAAGTTTTACTAAAAAATGTTGTATAGTTGATGTTAAAGCCAATGAAGACTGTAAGATAGAAGAAGTAGATTTAAAAGTATATAAGCCTATTGAAATTTGGAAGTGTTCAGGCATTGAAGATGCTATTTTAAAGTGTGAGGAAAACAAAGAAAAGGATTGCTGGGTTTACCTTGAAATAAGTACTGATAGATATATTAGAGAAGATGAAATAAAGCAAATGAAGGACTTAAAAAAGGATATCCTAGAAATAATGCCAAAGGTAAAAGGCATAGATGAAGATATTGAGTTAAATATAAGTGAAAAGTCCTTTGAAGAAATTTTTAAGGAATTTTATCTTAAGGAAAGAGGGACACCTCCAGAGAGCGAAGTTGTAGAATTACTTTTATCAATTATAGATGAAGAAGGAGAAGAATATGAGACCAATCAAGTTGAGGATTAAAGGGCTAAACAGCTTCATAGATGAACAGACTATAGACTTTGATAAATTAACAGATAGAGGCTTTTTTGGTATCTTCGGTCCAACAGGAAGTGGAAAATCGACTATATTAGATGGAATAACTTTAGCATTGTATGGAAATGTGGCTAGAAAAAGTTCTAACTATATAAATACTAATTGTGAAAGATTAAATGTTAATTTTGAATTCCAAATCTCAGGCACTGAAATCAGAAGATACACTATAGATAGGGAATTTAGAAGAAAAAAAGATGGAGGAATAAGCTCTGGAAAGTGTAAGATAGTTGATATAACAGATGTGAAGGAAGAGGTTTTAGCTGATGGAGTTAAGACTATAAATAAAAAGGTTGAGGAAATATTAGGTCTTAACTTAGATGACTTTTCAAGAACAGTTGTACTGCCTCAAGGCAAGTTTAGTGAATTTTTAAAGCTTGAGGGAAAAGATAGAAGAGATATGCTTGAAAGATTATTTAATCTGCAACAGTTTGGGGATAATCTATCTAGACGACTTAATGCTAAGATTAATAAAGAAAAAACTGATAATAGTGTTTTACTTGGTCAGTTAAGTGGTTATAACGATGTAAGCGAAGAAAATCTAAAAGAAAAAGAAGAAGTTTTAGAAAACTTAATAAATGATTTAGAGACATTAAAAAATGAGTTAAAGATAATAGAAAAAAGTTATAAAGAAAATCAAGAAATATGGAATTTACAGATTGATTTAATTGAGTATAAAAATAAAGAAAAAGATTTAAAAGAAAAAGAAGAGGATATAAAAAAATATATCGAAAGAGTAAACTTAGGAGAAGCAGGAGCTAAAGTTGTACCTTATATAAATGCCTTTGAAAATACTATAAAAGAGTTTAAAGAAAGTGAAACAGAACTAGAAAAATTAAAAGGTGCAATTGAAAAAATAAAAGAAGAAAAAGAAAATATAGAAAAATTATGGATTGTAGCTAAGAGTAATAAGGATAACAAACTTCCTCAGTTAATGCTTCAAGAACAAAAAGTTAAAGATGCTATTGAAGAGGAAAAGCTATTAAAGATTATTAAAAGTAATATAGATAAATTAAAGTATCAAATTGAAATTGCTCTAAAGAAATGTGATGAAAGTCAAAGTCAACTTCTAAAAATAGATGCAGAAATTAAGTCTAGAAATAATAAGATTAAAGAAGATGAAAAAGTATATAATGAGTTAAAAATTGACGAAGTTCTTAAGGAAAAAGTTCAAGAAGGAATTATCTTAGAAGAAAAGCTTCTCAATTTAGACTCGATTATTTCCAGGGAAAAAGAAAAGAAAGTTTTTTTAGAAAAAGAAAATGCTGAAACTATATCAAAGGGAAAAGCATTAAGAGATGTACTGGATAAGGATAGTAAGGAATTAGAAAATAAAGAAACACAATATGATAATCTAATAAAAAATCCACCAGGCGACCAAAAAGATTTAGTTAACTTAAAGCAAGTAATTGTTGAAAGTGAACAAAAATTTAAGACACTTGATAGACTAACTAAAGAAATTGATTTATCTAATAAAGAAATAGAGAAATTAAATTTTGAGCTTGTTAGTAAAAAAGATGAGGAAAAGAAGCTTGAAGAAGAACTAGAAAATATAAAAAATAAGCATAAGGAAATTATGCAAGAAAATTTAGCTCATACCCTTAGAGTTGAACTTATAGAGGGAGAAGAATGCCCAGTATGCGGATCTACTCATCACACTAAGGAAAATATAGATGGTCTAGGCATAATAGATATTAAACCTGTTGAAAATGAAATTAAGGCAAAAGAAAATTTGATTAAGCTTTGTAGTAGTAAAATAATTGAAAATGAAACTAAGATAAAGAATTATAAAGAGAAAATTAATGCCAATGAAGAAGATATTCGTACTTTAGGAATAGATAATAATGAAAAGTCTTTAGATAAATTACAAGAAGAATTTATAAATTTAGAAAAAGTTTTAGAAAACTATGCAAAAGATAAAGAGAGTTTAGAAAAAGACATTAATAAATTAAGAAATGAAATCAATATTAAAAATGGAGAAATAAATGAGCTAAGAGCTGTAGTAAGAACAAATCAAAGACAGCTAGAAGAATTAACAAAGAGTATTAGTGATAATACAATAGAATTTGAAAATATAAAAAACAGAATAAATACGTTGAAGGCAGAAACTTTAGTTGATAGCTTTAGCCAAAAAAATGAAGAAATTAAGCAAGTTGAAAAAGAAAGAGAAAGATTAGCGAAAGCAGTTAAAGAAAATAGAGAGCTAGTAGAAAATTTAGAAAAGCAAAAAGAAAAACTAAGTAATGAACTTACTTTAGCAAAAGAAAATCTTACTAAAGATAAAGCGGACTTAGAAAGCAATGAAAAAAATAAAGAAGAAAAATTACAATCAATAAGAAATAAAGTTAATATTGAAGCAGATTTAAGTATACTTCTTGATCAGGTACAAAAAAATATACGCATTATAAATGAAGAATTCGAAAAGTTTGAAAATGGGAAGAATAGAATTGAAAAAGAATTCACAGAATGTAATGAAAAGCTTATAAGTACAATCAGTAAGTATAAGGAATTGAGTAAAAGAAAAAATGATGAAGAAGCACAATTGGAAGTAGCAATTGATAGTGAAGGGTTTAAATCCTTAGAAGATGTTAAGAATAATCTTATCGAAAGAGATGAAATAAGTAAGTACAAATCAAGGATAGAAGCTTACAAAGATAATGTATCAAAGGTTAAGGGTGCAATTGAAAGTTTACAGAGTAAAATTAATGGTAAAGAAATAACAGAAGAGCAGTATACAGAAGTTAAATTACTAAGAGGTCAAAAAGAAAAAGAAGTTAATGAGGCTAATGAAACAAAAATTAAAATTGAGGAAGAACTAAAAAATTTAAAAACTAAACTGGAAGAGCAAAAAGAGCTCTTGGAAAAGAAAGCAAAATTGGAACATAAATTAGCTTTACTTGGTGATTTAGAAAAATTATTTAAAGGAAAAAAATTCGTAGAATTTGTAGCTGTTAATAAATTAAAATATATTTCTATTGAAGCGTCTAAGAGATTAAAAGAGATAACTCATGGAAATTATGGTTTAGAAGTAGATGAAGATGGTAAATTTATAATTAGAGATTATAAAAATGGTGGAGCTAAAAGAGATGCTACAACTTTATCAGGAGGTGAAACCTTCTTAGCCTCATTATCATTAGCTTTAGCATTATCGGCTCAAATCCAATTGAAAGGAACAGCACCTTTAGAATTATTTTTCTTGGATGAAGGTTTTGGAACCCTAGATGATGAATTATTGGAAGTTGTTATGAATTCCTTGGAAAGAATTCATAATGAAAAAATGAAGGTGGGAATTATTAGTCATGTGGAAACTATAAAAAACAGAGTTCCAGTAAAACTAATGATTACGCCGGCAGAATGTGGTATGGGTGGAAGTAAAGTTAAAATTGAAAGAAATTAATAAAATTTTATAGGAATTTCATCCAAAATTATTATATAAAAAAGCATGATTGTTGTATTATGTGACAATTAATGAAAAAAAGCTATTTTTTGGTTTGTATATGTACATAATATTATAATAAAATAAATATGCGGGAAATTTAATTCATTTAATATATATTTAAAACTAATCTATTATAATAATATAAAACTATTTTTTAATAGCGGTAAATATTGTATAATGGAAAAGAGAAAAACATGGAGAGGGGACTAAAAATGAATTACAAAGAAAAGTACAACACTTGGATTAATTCTGACATTATCAATGAGGAAACAAAAAATGAATTGAGAGCTATATCTGATGAAAAGGAAATTGAAGATAGATTTTATCAAGATTTAGACTTCGGTACTGGTGGTTTAAGGGGCGTAATAGGCGCTGGAAGTAATAGAATGAACATATACACTGTTGCAAAAGCTACACAAGGATTTGCAAACTATTTAAATGAAAATTTTAAGGATCCTTCTGTTGCAATAGCATATGATTCAAGAAATATGTCTAAAGAATTTGCAAAGGCAGCTGCACTTAATTTATGTGCAAATAACATAAAAGTATATTTATATGAAAGCTTAAGACCAACACCAGTATTATCATTTACTGTTAGAGAATTAAAATGTAGTGGTGGTATAGTTGTTACTGCGTCTCACAACCCTAAAATATACAATGGTTATAAAGTTTATGATGAATTTGGTGGGCAAGTAACAGATGAGAAAGCAAATATAATCATTGACAGAGTTAATGCTGTAGATGATTTTTCAAAAATCAAAGATATGGATGAAAGCCTTGCTTTAGAAAAAGGTTTATTAATCTATATTGGAGAAGATGTAGATAAACTTTATTATGAAAAAGTTAAGGGATTAACAATAAGAACTGATTTAGTTAAAGAAAAAGCTAGTAATTTAAATGTTATATATACTCCAATACATGGGTCAGGAAATGTTCCAGTAAGAGCTGTATTAGATCAATTAGGATACAGCAATGTTAAAGTGGTTAAGGAACAAGAAGCTCCAGATGGAAATTTCCCAACAGCATCTTACCCTAACCCAGAAAACCCAGATGTATTTGAATTGGCAATAAAAATGGCTGAAACAGAAAATCCTGATATAATCTTTGGAACAGACCCAGATTGTGATAGAATAGGTCTTGTTGTAAAAGACAGTGCTGGCCAATTTAAAGTATTAACAGGTAACCAAACTGGTTTACTTTTAACTCATTATGTATTAAGCTCATTAAAGGAAACTAATAAGTTACCTAAAAATGGTGTTGTAATTAAGACTATTGTTACAACAGAAGGTGCTAGAAGCATTGCTGAAGACTTTGATATTGAGCTTATGGATGTATTAACAGGATTTAAATACATTGGTGAAAAAATTAGAGAATTCGAAGATGCAGGAAATAAAACTTATCTATTTGGATTCGAAGAAAGTTACGGATATCTTGCAGGAAACTTTGTTCGTGATAAAGATGCAGTAATTGCTTCTATGTTAGTGTGTGAAATGTGCCTTTACTATAAGGAACAAGGAAAGAGCCTTTATGATGCATTAATAGAATTATATGAAAAGTATGGATACTTTAAAGAAACTTTAGTATCTTTAGAGTTAAAAGGAAAAGAAGGTCAAGAAAAAATAGCTAATTGCATAGAAGGATTAAGAAATGATCCAATAAGCAAGGTAGATACTGTTAAGATTGTTTCAAGACTAGATTATAAGTTAAGCGTTGAAGAAAATACTGTAAATAATACTAAAACTACTATTGACTTACCTAAGTCTAATGTATTAAAGTACATCTTAGAGGATGGTTCATATTTCGTAGTAAGACCATCAGGAACAGAGCCAAAGATGAAAATTTATTTAGCAGTAAAGAGTAACAGTTTAGAAAATGCAGAAAAAGATATTGCATCATTTAAAGAAAAAGTAATGGAAATAATTAACGCAAAGCTAAACTAAATTTCTAAGGTTAAACACACTAACTGATAAATTAAAGGTACTAAATTTAATTTGTTAGTTTCTGAGTGTATTGTAATTGCTATCATCTTTTAGGTGGTAGCAATTTTAGTTAAGTAGAGAACCAAAAGTGAGAGTCCAAATTTTATATTTGGGTTTTCGAACTTTCACACAGTGCAATCTATGATTTTGTGTGAATCACTTAAGTAGACATCTCAAATCTATGATTTGATGATGGTCACTTACTCTGTGAGTACTCAGCGAACGAATGTGAGTCGAGTTTCCTTAAGTAGAGAACCCAAATCTGTGATTTGGTGTGAATCACTTACTCAGCGAACGAATGTGAGTCGAGTTTCCTTAAGTAGAGAACCCAAAT
>JAJXWH010000114.1 GCA_021781745.1 Bacillota bacterium
ATAGTTTTAAAGAAATAACTGGAGAAGAAAAACTAAAGGTAGGCTCTTATTTAATTAATGATAAAAGTGAAATAGGAAAAGTAAAAACTTTAAGTGAAATAGAAAAAGAAGCAGAAGAACCATCTCCATTTGATGAATTGATAGGATATATAGAATATGGTGATAAAGGGAAAGAAATATTAGAAGAAGAAAACGTAAAAGAAATAGAAATTGAAGATAGAGTATTCAACCAAGTAGAAAAAGGAGATATAGAAAGTTTATATAAGGAATCAGGTATAGAAGACATTGCAAATGCGAATCCAGTAGCTAGTGAGGGAGTAACGGTAATAGAAGAGGGAGGAGAACTAGTAGAGGAAGCACCTGAAGTAATAGGGGGTGTTGGAAATGAAATAAATATAGCAAAAGAAGAACTAGGAGAACTTGCTGGAAAAATTAAAGATGACTTTAAGGGGGCAGGTAATGCTGGGGTAGGTAAAACTGGTGAGGGAATACCTTTAGAAGAAGTAAAACCAGATGTGCTTAAACAGATATATCCTGATGATAATGGGGCATATGGATATTTACCAAATGAAGGCACTGCATACTATAACCCAAAATATGATTTTACTGATGTCGATTGGGCGAAGGACATGCAAAATGTTAGGAAGGATTATCTTGACGCATCTAAGCAATTAGAAATTGATATTGAAAGAATGAATTCAGAAGGGGTTTCTAAGGAAGATATAGCCAAACATGTTGTAGATACACGTAATCAACAAAAAGTTACAGCTAGAGCAAGCATGACTGCTGAAGAGAGAGCAGGGTTAGAAGCAAGAAATATAAAGAAATATGAGAATCCAATAGGTCCAGATGCACAATGGTTGTTTAATAAATATAAAAAGCAATTAACTAAAGAAGGTACGTATATAAATGATGAGCAAATATGGAATATTGTAATTCAAAAATCAATGGTAAAGGATGATGTAATAAATACATTATTAGGAATAATTCATTAGGAGGGAATAGATGTGATACTGTTAGAAAATTATTCTAAAATAAACACGTATATTAATATAAAGCCACATGGATATTCAATAATTAATGCAGATAGTGTAAATAGTATAGAGAATGGTATAGGTGGATTTAGTGAAGATGACGAATTATTAGGAATATATGTTGATGATGATAAATTATATTTCCAATATAATGATAATAAGTATGAAACTAATCCAGATGAAATAATTTGCACTAATGAAAGATTAAAAGATGGCAAACGTAATTTTCGAGTAAAAATAAGGGATGTGATTGTATGTGATATTAAATATGAACCATATATAAGTCAATTTGTTTTAACTTTCGGAGATGATGAAGATGAATTTGATTTTTTACTTCATTTAAGTAATCTAATGTTAGATAAGAATGCTATTTTAAATTTTATTAAAGGGATGAATAATCTAAAGAAATATTACTCTAATAATAACTAATAACAAGAAAATGAAATTATAGTATATATAGAGTTTCTTACTACAAAATTAGTTAATGTCTGGATGCATAAATTAACACTATTAATAAATAGTGTTAAAATAAAGAAAATTAGGAATATGAGTGAATGCATAATTCAAATTACGCAGTAAGCTTGTCTACTACCAAGTAGAAAACACACTCAAAAAGCAACAAACAACCACTAAAAAGAGGTTTCAATACTGACACCCATAAGAAACATAGTAGGTGCAGCAAAAACTTCTTTTGGTGGCTGATTCAAGCTAATAGCAATATTCCAATGGATACTGAAATGGTGTCTGTTGGAATTTTCTTTTCAAGGTCTAACTTGGACGCAATAAGGTCACAGTTTGGGCGTACTTTGGATGTAGGAAATCTAGTGAAATCAATGACTTGGTCGTATAGGTCTAAGTAATCTATAGAAAAAATACTAATAATAAAAAAGAAGTTGCTTGAAACTACGCCCTTGCGACCAAAGCTAGATGTATCAACAGTTTGCTGTGAACTAAATGTGACCAAAATACGACCTAGCTACAACCTAAATAATAAAAAATCAAGACTAACATTGGATAATAATTTCTTTGTTAGTCTTTTTACTATGCTTAAAAATGATAATGAAAGGATGATTTAGAGTGATGATGTTAGTAGAAGAATTCAAAAATAATTTAATTGAGGATGGTAAAAGTGCTAATACAGTACAAAGTAAAGCATCCGATATTTCAGCATTTATTAAGTATCTAAGGAAAATGGGAGTAGAATTTGAAGGAACATTAAAAAGGTTCTACATTACCAGTTATAAGAATTATTTAGTAGATAATAGTTATGAGCCTGCTACTATCAATAAGAAAGTTAATAGTATTGGTGCATTTAATAACTTTCTAATAGAAAAAAGCTACATGACAGAAAATGTTGTTGACCTAAAAAAAGATAAGATAAAAATAGCTTATGGTTCAGAGGAACAAGTAGAAGTTTACTCAGATAATCAGCTAGAAAGAATTCAATTCTACATTCAGAACCAAAAGAAAGTAAGCCTAAGAGATAAAATGATAATTCAGTTATTAATGTTTACTGGAGTAAGGGTTAGTGAACTTTGTGACATTAAGCTAAAAAATATTGATTTTCTGCTAAGTCAAATAAAAATCATGGGTAAAGGCGGTAAGATGAGAGAAGTTCCAGTAAAGTTTGAAGTAATGGACACCATTCAAGAATACATTTCAGAAAGAAATAATAATCCATATAAAGCTTCTGAATACTTAATACTAAGTCAAAGAGGAGCAATCCGAAGGGATGCAGTAAATACACTTCTTGAAAGACATACTTTAAAGGGTAATTTTGAAATGAAATTAAAGCCACATACCTTTAGACATACCTTCTGTACAAGATTAATAAATAAAGGGATTCCAATAACAACGGTAAGTAAATTAGCTGGTCATAGCAGTATCGAAACTACTGCTAAATTTTACATCAATAGCAGTAAAGAAGAAAAGATGAAGGCGGTAAGCTTGCTATAAGGGAGGAATTTTCAATGATAATAATAAACACTTATGAGGAAATAAAAAATATAACTAAGATTTCTAAACCATTGCAGGAGGAACTACTAAAGTATTTTCAAGAAATTACAGAAGGAATTGTAGGAAAAGCATGGAAGGATTATAACATTAGTGAAGTTGGTTCAATTGCAGTAATAGAAAATGGTGATACTATTAATATCTTAGATAAGTTTGGACTAATGCAAGGGAATAAGATGCCTAAAATATTACCAGAGTTTGCAACAAAGATAATTGTAGGAGAAACAGAAATGCTAAAAATAATTTGGGTATTTGGTGATTGCAATGGGGTTTCTGTTTACTATCCCATAGGGAAATTTGGTAAAGAATTTGATGCTTGGATACTTGATTACTTAATAGACTAAAATAATAAAAATAAAGGTTGTGATAATAATGATTGTAATAAATACAATGAAAGATATAGAAGCAATAAAGAAGCAGAATAGGCTACCTAAGCCATTAATAAATGAATTGGAACAGTATTTCAAGGATATTGTAACCAATTTAACAGGTAAAGAAATTTTCGATAAATATGACATTAAGCATTATGGTTCAATATTTGTAATGGAGAATACTGATAATCCTAATGAAATAGGTATTCCGAGGTTTGTAACAATAATTGAAATAGGCGGTACTGAATACTACAAGATAGTAATATCAAAGGATGATGATAGTTCTATCGTAGTGTTTAGTGCCGCTAATTCTTTTGAAGCAGAATTTGACAAGTACATTAGTCAATTTGTAATTGATTAATAATAAAAGTAAATAAAACAAGGAGGAGAACTTAATGGAACTATTAATACTAATTGCAAGAATAATACTAATGATTCTGGAAGGTATTGCGGCAGATGTTGCAGTATCAAAGGTATCTAAGGAAAGTGGAGTTGCTTTTGAAAAACTTTGGAGCATTTTGCCTAAAAAATATAAGTAAGCTTTCCCGTGAAATTTCCCGTAGGGTTTTGAGTAAAGGGAAGGCTAAAAGTATTGGTATAAAAGGTATTTCAATAATAAATCCCGTTTTCCCGTTAGTTTTCTAATAGATAAAAAATAATAATTCTAAATAACTGTATTAGTAATAAATAATGTATTAGTAATAATAAGTACATTCGATTTTTACGGGAAAACGGGAGAATAGATAAAAAAGCTAGGTTATAACTGAATATTTTCAAAATGAACTACGGGAAAGTAGGTGGTAGATTCCCGAAATAATACGGGAAAAAATAAGAATAGAAAATATTTGCATTTAGGTAACTATGAGTGAGCATTAAAGAGTAATTGAAAGATTGATATAAAATCAGTCAAAAAATAATCTGTTAGTCTCTAAGTATTGGCGGATGAAAAAAATTCGTATAGGCTTAGTCTCTAATAAATGGTTAAAAAATAGAAAATAGGTAAGTTGTTGATTATACAAGCATATTGATGTGGTTGTATAATGTTTTCTACAAAGAAAGTTGGGCTTTCTAGCTCTGAACTGGAGGGCAAAGAGGGCGGAAAAACGCCCTGAAAGCCCCCCAATTTTTCAATAGAGAGCTACAACTAAAACAAAAGAGAATACAAATATATATTATTCTCTAGTATAACAAAGGTTGTAATAATTAATAAAATAGCAGGAGTGGGTGGCATTGTTGTTTGGAGAAATAGACTAACTAAGGCTGATTGCTACCACCAAATTGTCAATTAGAAACGGATTGGCTGTTGCCCCCATGCACAGAGGTTTCCAATAGGAAATAGTCTGAATGCTTCAAACTGAGGTTGCCTGCGTTCCTGCAATGATAAGGAGTGGATAAAATGCAAATACACTATAAGCAAAACCATGTATACGTTGGTCTTGACCTACACAAAGAAACTCATACCGCTGTAATAATTGATTGTTGGAATGAAAAGTTAGATACTATTGTAATTGAAAATAAGCCTTCTGATTTCACAAAGCTATTTGCAAAAGTCAATGGGAACATCCACAGATTTGTGTAAATCAAATCTGTGGATGTTCTTTTAGTGTATGTTTAGCTGCCAATTGTGGAATAAATAACTACAAAATATTTTTTATTTGGAGGTTCAATATGAATAACATACAGTTGCCAAATATAGATTTAAATGAAGAACTTAGTAAATGTAAGGATATGGAGGACTTAGTTGGTAAAAATGGACTAATGCAAAGATTGTTTGGAAGCATAATTCAGCAATTTTTAGAAGCAGAAATGGAGGAACACTTAGGCAGAGAAAAATATAAAAGACAGGAAAGCAAAAATAAGAATTATAGAAATGGATATAGTTCAAAGAACATTAGAACTAGTTTTGGAGATGTTAATGTGGATGTTCCAAGGGATAGAAACGCTGAATTCGAGGCAAAGATAGTGAAAAAGTATGAAACTGTGTGCAATGAACTTGATAAAAAGATTATTGGTTTGTATGCAAGAGGAATGTCTGTGGATGATATTAAATCTGAAATTGACGAATTGTATGGGGTGGATATATCTCCAGCAATGATATCTAAGATAACCGATAAAGTTATGGATACTGCTATTGCTTGGCAAAATAGGACCTTAGATGAGGTATACCCTATAGTATACATGGATGCAGTCCACTTTAAAGTTAGAGAAGAACATAAGATTGTTACTAAAGCAGCCTATATTTGTATGGCTTTAGATATGCAAGGACACAAAGATATTTTAGGAATATGGGTTGGTGAACATGAAGGAGCTAAATTCTGGTTATCTGTGTGTAATGATCTTAAAAATAGAGGTGTTAGGGACATTATAATTGCCTGCATGGACGGTCTTAAGGGGCTTCCGGATGCGATTAAAGCGGTATTTCCGGATGTTAATATACAATGCTGTGTAATTCATCAAATTAGAAATTCTTTGAAATATGTAGCATCAAAAGACAAGAAAGCCTTTATAAAAGATTTAAAAAATGTGTATAAAGCAGTTAACGAAACTACAGCTATTGAGGCTTTGGAACAACTAAATGAAAATTGGGGCAAAAAATACCCTATAGTAGTGCAATCTTGGAAAAGTAATTGGGAAAACTTATCCACATACTTTGATTTTCCACCAGAAATTAGGAAGATAATTTACACTACTAATGCTTTAGAAGGGTTTAACAGACAACTTAGGAAATTTACTAAAATTAGAACTACATTTCCGACCGATGATTCTCTAATGAAAGCACTATACTTGGCCACAGAACAAATTATGATCAAATGGACTTCACCCTGTTCCAATTGGTCAAGTACATTGGCGCAATTTGCTATATTGTTTAATGATAGACTTGAAAGCTATATATAAAAAATAGGCTTGTACTTATTTGAAAAAAAATGAATAAAATAAATATTAATGCAAATAATAATATCATAAAGTAGCTAAACCTTCTCAGTATTTAGTATTACCCAAAAAAATAAAAATTACTACAGGTAATTCTC
>JAJXWH010000015.1 GCA_021781745.1 Bacillota bacterium
AACAAATTTGAGTCTCATTTTCTATATTTTTTATCACTTTTTAAGTGAAAGCTCAATATTTATAGAATTCAGTATCTTAGCCATGCAAAGCATGGCTTTTTAATGTGTCGTGAATAATCTGGGTTTAAGGATACTTCCTTCAAAATACATCCTTTCATTTCTACTCCTCCAATATGGACTAAATACATATTATTTAGTTAATTTTAAAAAACATGGATATAAATTAGCAATAAATTCTACTTGCAATACTTTTACAGAAGGTTGCAAACTGACACCCTATATAAAATCAGCTAATTCCTTTAATGTAGAAAAATATATATCATAATTATAATCATTGTCTTTCCTCACTAATATTGCTTCAATGCCCGCTCTTTTTGCTCCTTGTATATCAGCAGTATAATTATCTCCAATCATAGTTATACTTTCAGCATCATTTAAGTCAAAAAGCACTTTTTCATATATTTTAAAATTAGGTTTCTCATACCCTACATGTGCTGAGGAATATACTTTTATAAAATAATCTCTTATACCTAAACTCTCCATTAACTCTTCCAATTCAGGCACATGATTTGAAAGTATTATATTAGAATATCCTTTTTCTATTGCACTTTTTAGGCAAAGTATAGTATCGTCATATATACACCATTTACTTGGATTTATATATTTTTCTCGTATACAACTTGATATTTTGTTAGCAACAGCATCTTCGACTCCAAGCTTTTTTAGTATATCCGTGAAATATTCATTCATATATTCCCACCAGTCTTTGCCTTTAAAAAATTCTTTATGAGCTATCTCTGGAGAATGCCATGGAAATCCACTTTCTAAATAAGGTCCTATGTCATCCATTTTCAAATTATTATATCCATGTTCATTTAGCAATTCATATAATGTGCTACTCCACATTCCGTCTCTATAGGCTAAAGTATTATCAAAATCCCATAATAAGTATTTCACTGTATCCCTCCCCAAAGACATATATAAACCATATCATGAGCATCCTCCATGACAAATCGTCTTAAAATCAGCCTTTCAGTTTCTATTGTTTGCGTTCCGACATTAATTTGGTTCATTCTATATCACCATCCCCTCAAAAGTACACTTTGCTTTAAAATTACTATGCTGTAATCAAATATGTAGATCTCAAATTTAAAATATACTCCCCTAAAATAGAAACATTCCTTATCCTTCATTCTAATTACCATTATAGATTAATTATGGCATATTCTGCAACCTGTGTATTATCTAACTTTTATTTAGAGCAAATTATGTATCATAAAAAAATCATACGTGATATCAGCTTCCTAAAAAAAAATCCCCCAAAATAAGGGGAATAATTAATTCAATATTTTTGTTTCTTTATTCATTTTTATATAGCAGTCTTTCTCATAAAAACTTATTCCATACCTTATGATATTCTTATATCCTTCACTTCTTAATTCCATATCATAACCTTTTTCTTCAATCTGCTTTAACGCATCATCTGCTCTTTTTTCTAAATCATCAATATATTTAGCTATTTTAAATTCAATAACTATTGCTACACCTCTTTTAGATACGGATTTTATAAACAGGTCGCTACGGCCTTTACCACCTTCTCTGTTAGATTTTACAATATAATCATGCATATTGGCTAAAGCTCCAACTACAAAACCATGATAGAAATTTTCATAAGCATCATTAAAACTGATTGTTTCCATAAGCAGTCTTCCAAGTTCTACTTCAAAAGTTTCAGAATTTCCATTTATTATTGCACTATACAAAACACTTAAATCTTTAGCTTTCACCTTATTTTCAAACCACTTTAAGACTTTAGTTCTAAAAATATATTTAACTTCTTCATTAGGTATCTTAAGCTCTACATATTTTTGATTTGTTTCATCAATTCTTTCATTAACTTTTTTAAAGTATCCTGTGAAGAACATGAAATTCCATAAATTATCCATGGTATCATAGATTTCATCATAAGTTATATCTTCATGAACTGGTTTTTCTATTGTTTTTCCTTCAATTAATAATTCTATCTCTTGTTTAGCTTGAGAATCTGCTTTCTCTATAAGACTTTTAACTATACTGTTTGAACTTGTATTTGCCCAGTATGATGATGGAAATACATTTTTATTTGCAAGGAGGTCAAAGAAAAATTTTATTACACTCCAAGGATTATAAACATTTGAATGTCCAAATACGTAACCATTATACCAATCTCTTATTAATGGATATTTTTCTTCTAATTCATAGTATTTAGTCAATTCTTTTACTTCATTATCAGAAAAGCCAAAATACTCTGCATATCTATCATTTAATATTGAAATTATATTTAAATTATTTAACCCTGTAAATATACTTTCCTTTGAAATACGTAAACATCCTGTTATAACTGAGAATTCCAAAGAAGAATTGGTCTTTAAGGCAGATTCGAAAAGTGATCTTAAAAAAGTTATTATTTCTTTATAAAAGCCTTCAAAAAATGCATTTTCAAGAGGCACATCATATTCATCTATAAGAATTATCACCTTATTATCATGATATTTTTCTAAACAGTTAGATAAAAATTGCAATGCTTTTGCATAATCAGATTCCTTAGCTTTCTTTTTTACAATATTTAAAAAAGTCTCTTTTTCGCTATCAAGTAATTTTTCACCATCTAATATATAAATATGTCTTGAATATTCCTTACTTATTTCATCAATCATACATTCGTAAGCCATTTTAAATGTAGCTTGTTTTCCAGATTTCAATGTTAAATTTATTACAGGATACTTACCCATATGTGATAGATACTCTTCTCCTGCATTCATTATATTTAAATTCTCAAATAAATAAGAATTATTTTTTTCGCTAGTTTCAAAGAAATATTGGAGCATACTCATATTTAAGGTCTTTCCAAACCTTCTTGGTCTTGTAAATAAATTTACTGCTGCTTTATTATCCAATAAATCTTTTATAAGTAATGTCTTATCTACGTAATTATACTTTCTAGTTATTAACATTTCAAAATTATCTATTCCTATTGGTAATGGCTTGAATTTCACATTATCACTTCCCTTATAACATACATACACTTGCTCTTATTATATCCTATAATTCATTATCTTAAAATAATACTATATAATAATTACCAACTTTAAAATATAATGTGAGTATATCTTAGGATACTTCTACAATTAATAATTCACTTTAGTAAAAGCCACTTACATCAGTTTTCTGCCCATCTCATAAAATCAACCTATAAGTTGTAACACCAAAAACACAAGTTTAACAATTTCCTTCGTTACAAATGTGCCTACACCTTTACTATGATAAGATTTGTCGCCAATAAATATAAAATATTCTCCTGAGAAATTTGTTTTGCTAATATTTGCTATGCCAGCATATCCGATTAACTTTTCGTTTATACTATCTACAATTGCTTTATTGTAAGTGGATTTATCTAATAAGAGTGCATTAAACTATATAGATATTTCATCATTGCTCTTCATATTTTGGAATATTGACAATGAATACCTTGTAATATCTTTATCTCTTATCCATGAAAAAAAATATTCCTTATCTGAAGATTGCAAATTTCTAATTGTAATGTTCATAAAGGTTGCTCCTTTCAGTTCGCTCTTATATTTATTTGCAAGCAATAATTTACTATGCTGTTCTATAAGAATATGCTAAAAATATAATGTTACTAAGCAATAATAAAAATGTGAATATATATCATCTTTTAATTAAATACAAATTCAGGTCCCTTGTTATCTTTTCTTCTTTGAGTGATATAGTTAACCTTCAGTATATCTATTAAAAACATTCCTCCAAAATGATATTGCTGGCTTATTAAAATCAAAAGGTGAGACTCTCCATCTTCCAGAATGTAATTTAAAAATCATGTGCACTGAAAATGTTCCGCAAATCCTTATCTATTCCTTTCAAATTATCTTCTAAAAATATGTTTATATTTTTCTATTTAAAAACTTTATTGGTTCTCTATATCATATTTCAATGTTTATCATCATTCCGCTACCTTCTTTTTTATTTGGACGAATTCTAAATCCAAACTTTTTATAAAATTCTTCTTTATCTTTAGCAGCCATTAATCCAACGGTAATTTTCGTATTTTTCATACCATTCTTTTTTATATACTCTAGTAATTTCTGGACAATTAACTTTCCAATTCCTTTTCCCTGATATTCCGGATTTATGAAAACATCCTGAAGGTAGAATATTCTTGCACCATCACCAACTAGCCTGCCCATTCCAACCACTTCTCCGTCTACACTTGCAGAAATACAATAGATACTATTGTTAATAGCTTTTTCGATTTGCTGAAGATTGGGCCTTCCAAAACATACTGATTCTTGAATATTGCAAAATTGTTCTGCTGTTAACTTGTCCTCTAGCAACACAACATTTTTTGCATTATTTAAAAGAAACTCTTCATCTAATATGGAATATAAATAAGCGTCGTGCCATAATGGTGTTCCTTTATCTGAACTACTAAAAAAAGCTGGTTTTCTAAAATGTCCTTCTTTCCTCATTTGAAGCCGCTCCATTAATCTCCATGATGAAATATTTTCTGGGTTACACTTGGCAACAATTCTATGAGCACCAGCTTGTTCAAAACCATACTGCATAATTCTTCTGCTGGCCTCAGTGGCATAACCTCTTCCATAATGTGAAGGGTTAAAGACATAACCAATTTCCCACGTCATAAATTCCTTAGGCTCCTGCTGCTTGAAATATATATTACCAATTAATTTTCCATTTTCTTTTAAGCATACAGCCCAGAAAGCTTCATTTTGCGAGCGTCGTATTGCTTCCTGCTTACACTCCTCTTCATTAAAAACTCCATAAGGTTCATATTTAACGACAGCTTCCTTAGACAGATATTCATACAAATCATACCAATCATCATCAGAAAACCTTCTTATAATTAATCTATTTGTTTCCATGTTTAATATATAGCCCTCCTTTCATTTGACAATAAAGACTTCCATTTTTTATTCATATCTTTTTAATTCTGTCATTGTAAAAAGTGACTTTAATTCTAAACCTGATTCTTTAAGTTTTTTTCTACCTTCTGGATTTCTCTCTATAACACATAGTACATTTTCTATTTTTGCTTCAAAACCTCTTAAATCTTCTGCACTTAATAAAATCTGTCCACCAGTTGTTACAACATCTTCTATAATACATACTCTTTTATTTCTAAAATCAGTTCCCTCAGCTAATTTACATGTACCATATTCTTTTGCTTTTTTTCTTACAAATACTACTGGAATTCCTGTTTCCATTGATAATGCTGTTGCTATTGGAATTCCTCCCATTTCTAAGCCAGCCAATATTTCTGTGCCTTCTGGTACTTGCTTCGCTAAATGTTTAGCAATTTCCCTTAATATTACTGGATTAGACTCAAATAAATATTTGTCAAAATATTCACTTGAAATTTGTCCTGATCTTAATTTGAAAGTTCCTTTCAAATGTGCTACTTCATAAATAGATTTACATAATTCATCCCTTGTCAATTGTACTACCTCCAAAATACTTATTGTAAATAATGTAAAATATGCGTTATTATTTATATCTTCTTTTCATATAAATAAAATAATCCTTTTCTCCAATTTGCCTCTCCCACTCTTGATTTATCGTTCCATTCGGAAATGTACTACCTTTACATTTCCATCCATATATGTGCCATCTTTTGTAAATCCACACTTCTTTGTATAAAAATTTATATTTTCGTCTTTGTCTGCAGGTGTTATCAATGTTATCTGACTCCAGTCTTTATAATAATCCAACATATATTTAACTGCTCGCGTACCAATACCTTTGCTTTGATATTTTGGAATCACACAAAGGCATCCGAGATAATATTCTCCTCCACCCCTATTTCCAACTGAAATAACTCCAACGGGAATATCATCACAATAAATAATATGTTTAGGAAATTTCTTAATAGATACTTCCATGCTTTCTCTTGTTCTGCCATAAGCAGGACATTCTCCGTATTTAATATAATCATCATAGAATGATGCATTATAAATTTCTATTAACATATCTGCATCTTCTTTTTTTGCTTTGATATATTTTAAATTCATAACACTTTATTCCTCCTACAAATTCCCATTTGCATTGTTTATCATTAAATTTCCAGTGATTTTAGCATATTTCTCTTGCATCTTTAGGTAATATTTACTATTAGATTAAACATTTCTAGTTCTGTACGCATTTCAACCCTCCTCAATAAAAATTTTATTGCTACTAACTAATTTACACCTTATATAAATAAGCTTACTTCGAAAAAATTAAAATGGTAAGTAAAATTTGATGAAGATTAAAATTTTCTTGCAAGGTGTAAACTTATAGTGTCATAAACATTTATTTTTCCATTTTAGGATAGGCAAAGTGGCTTGATCTGTTCCAATACCTATCTCAAGTCCATTGTAATTCCTCCTACATTGGTTTTAAATTTAAATTTAGTCTAGCTATTATTTTTTCAAGTCTTCTCTTTTTTGCTTCATCAGACTTAGCATCAAAATATAGTCCTGTATAATTTCTTTTAACAGACGAGGACATAGAACTAAAATTTGTGTACGCTGGTTCAATATCTTTTATTAATTCTACTAACATTTGTACTTGTTTATCCGTTATAGCTTCAGGTTTAGGTGCGTTCCACATTCCGTTTTTCTTTGCCTCTTCAACTTTAGTTCGTCCAAAATCAGTCATTAGGCCTTTAGCTTCAAGTTCTTTTACAAGATTTTTATTTTTTTCTGACCACTTGCTTCCTTTTCTTCTTGATGAAAAATATTTTAAGTACTTCGTTTCATCTATACTTTGCATTTGACCATCAATCCACCCAAAGCACAATGCTTCTTCCAGAGCTTCACTAGCCTTAAGAGTTTTAATACTTGAGCTCTTGCTAAATTCCAACCAAATGCCACCACTTGTGGCACAATTATCATTTAACCAATTTCTAAAATCATTCCTTGTTTCAAACAGCATTTGTTCCAAACTTATTCATCTCCCTTTATATGATAAACTATAAGTCATGCTCTTTTTCTGTCCCCCACCTTATTAGCATCCTTATACACTCCTATCTATCCACTGTATAAATAATATTTGTATCTTACTTTGAAGATAGCGAACTAACAACTATGTTCATAACATATAGTTTTATTCTTTTGAAATAATGTGTTCAATGCGATTTATACCTTTTGATAATTTAGTTTTAAAGAATTCTGGATACAAGTGATAGCTGTCTAAATCCTCAATAGGTAACCAATGCAAATGTTCTTTTGCCCCTTGGTCTCCAAAGCTTTTGCAAACAAACTCCATGCTAGTAGATATTTTCATTAAATAAAAAAAGGCAATTTCATGGTAATTTTCCTTTGTTATTTCTTCATTAAAAAAATGTTCATGAATAAAGGCTAATCTCTCAACTTCAAGTTCTATACCTGTCTCTTCAAACGTCTCACGAATAACAGCTTCTTCAGATGTTTCATTTAGCTTTACTCTTCCACCTACTGAATAATAATAAGGGGCACTATCATTTTTAACCATAAGTAATTTCTTGTCTTTAATAATAATTGCCCCAACTCTATAATTAAATTTCCCGCTATTAGTTTTAAATGTTAAATCCTGCTCTTCCATGGACATCCTCCTCTCTATTATATAGAACGTTTTTCTCTTTATTTTCTCACTCTTTCAAATCAAACTTTCAATTTATTTATATATTCATATCTATTTTAAACTTTACCCTCATAATACATAAATGTCAATTTAATCATATTAATTCAAATTAAAGCACAATTGTTAGTCTATTTAACAAAAAAATCATAAGTAGCTTTAGGATTCCTATATGTATTACACAAATGAATCTCACTCCAAGCCATCATAGCATTCAAAACAGGGACAAAACTTTCTCCCAGTTCGCTTAAAGTATATTCACCTTTCGATGGAATTTCTTTATAAATTTCCCGATGTAAAAATCCATCTTCCTCCAAAAGAAATCATAACTCAAAGTCACCGTCTAGATGCAGCCAATATCAAATATAATTATTTTTATCTAGCAGGCATATCTGGTGCTGGACGAGGAAAAATTGGTGCAATGGGAACCGCTAAAGTATTTAATCAGACTAATCCACAGATTATAGGTTCCTCTATGCTTACTGTTTATCCTGAATCTGAACTGTTTGCAGAAATTCAGGCAGGCAAATGGGCCGAAGAAACAGAATTAGAAAAATTAGATGAATTAAAAACACTTATTGAAAATTTAGATATTCCAGTATACTTCGCTACTCTAGGTGCCTCAAACGCCATCTTCGTTCAAGGTCAACTTCCAAAGGATAAGGATGAGTTGATTTCAAATCTTAAGAAAATATGCAAAACTCAAAGTGAATCAAAATTGCGTCACTATCGCACACACCTAAAGCACCTTTGATTTTATATAAAATTCCTCTTCCTTTTTGGGAGAGGAATCCTTATTAATTGGATACAAGATTTTCTAATTAAAAAGAACCCTATTTTTTAGAGTTCTTTCATCTTAACCTAATTCTTTTATCTTCTTTTCTATAGCTGACAGCTTATCTAAAATACGACCTTGCGTTGTGTATTTAAAATCTTCTGAAATATATATTGACAAGAATGCTTCTCCGGTATCTTGATCTATTTGGTATAAAACTTCGCTTACATATCCATATAGATTTTCCTGTTGTTCATTAAATATATGAACTTTAGAACCTTCCTTAGTTACAATGTTTAAAATATCTTTTATTTCTTCTGAGTCTTGAACGATTTTAACTTGACCCCCATCAGCATAACAAAATTCAACTTTCATCGTCTCACCGCCTTTACATGAACTAATTATACCAAACTCAGTAAATTCCTTCTAGGTATATGCCTAGAGTTTTTAGAAATAATATAGAAATTGTTAAGTATGACATTTTCAAAGTATCCCGTTTGTATCCCTGTTCTTCCTCTCATAGTTATACCTCAATATCATATTATTATTTATAAAACAACTCAAAATCATAATACTTAATTTTTTATTGACTATATAAATATCCATTCATCACAAAATAAACTTACAATAGTTGACAAGGAAAAAATTAAGTGCTAATATACATTTAACGTCAACGTTAACTAAAGGAGTGAGTTATATGAGCTATAAAATTGGTGAAATCGCTAAGCTTACCAATTTAACGACTCGAACAATTCGGTATTATGAAGAACTTGGTTTATTTGGAACTAGAAAGAATAGGTCAATAGGAGAACTTCGATTGTTTGATAACGACGATATTGAACGCTTAAAGAAAATTCAGATTTTGAAAGATTTAGGCCTTACTTTAGAAGAGATTGGTCAGGTTATTGATTTATACTTTACCGATGGTCAAGTTCTAGAAGGTAAACGTCAAGTAATCGAAATTTTGAAAAGCCATATTGCAGCTGCTGAAGAAAAAATAAGCGAATTAAGTATGTTTAAAATCGAGTGTGAAGCAAATATTTCTAAGATAGAATCAATTATTAAAAGTGCCAAAACTAAAGAAGAAAAATAAGTGACAGGAATTTAAACTGCACTTTTTTCAACTCACTTAATTAACGTTTACGTTAAAGTAATTAAAATATATAATTGGAGGCTTGATCTTTATGAATCAGAACACAGATATCGCTATTCCAAAAGAATTTGAGATGAGTCGTTTTTTAATTATACTAATGTCAATCGCTAGTGGAGCCAGCGCTGCAAACCTGTATTATTCCCAACCTTTGCTAGAAGAGTTTTCTAGATTTTTCAATGTATCATCTACCATGATTGGAATTACAGCTATGCTAATTCAAATCGGCTATGCACTGGGACTAGTTTTTATAGTTCCGCTGGGAGACATTAAAGAACGACGTAGCTTAATTATGACAATGTTATTTTGTTCAACAATAGCACTGCTTTCTCTCTCACTTGCTTCAAATATATGGTGGTTGCTAGCCAGCTCTTTGCTAGTGGGACTAACTTCAGTTACTCCAATGCTGATTGTGCCATTGGCAGCACATCTAGCAAAGCCAGTTGAAAGAGGCCAGATAATCGGAAACGTCATGAGTGGGCTACTAATTGGTATCCTATTGTCTCGCGTGTTTAGCGGAATTATAGGATCAACTTTAGGATGGCAGGCTGTTTATAGAATAGCTGCTGTGATGATGGCACTATTAATTGTAATATTCAATTTATGGCTCCCAAAATCTCTTCCTCCTGATACCGTGATGAGTTATGGAAAATTACTTAGCTCCCTAGTTGGATTACTTCGAAATCAACCGATTTTAAGGGAAGCTTCATTAGTTGGTGCAATGATGTTTGCCACTTTCAGTGCTTTTTGGACCGCGCTCTCTTTTTTACTTAAATCTCCAATCTACAATTTAGGAGCCCAGGCAGCAGGAATGTTCGGATTGGTTGGAGTTGTAGGCGCTTTAGCAGCTTCTATTGTAGGACGAGTTGCTGATAAAAAAAGTCCTAGATTCACCTTAACTATAGCTATCATATTCTCTGCCCTATCCTATATTTGTTTTTGGATTTTTGGATATCAAATGTGGGGACTCATTAGTGGAGTAATTCTTTTAGACTTAGGCATTCAATCTGGTCAAATTTCCAATCAAGCCCGTATTAATGCTCTAGATGCTACGGCTCGCAGTCGAAATAATGCTGTATATATGACGTTTTACTTTTGCGGTGGTGCATTAGGTTCATTACTAGGAACATTTTTCTGGGGATTATTGGGCTGGACTGGAGTATGCATGATTGGAATAATTTTTCAAATAATTGTAGCAACAGTTCATATTTTGGGTATGAGATGTAAATAAAAACATATCAACTATAACAAGATTTAATTTTAAGTACAATTAATTCAAATAACCCGTAAATAACAATTAAGCTAAATACGGGTTTTAATTATTTCTTCATTTAGTTTTTATATCACAAAACCGCAATCCAAATTCACTTTTTAACTCTTGATACTTGCTTAGCGGTAAGTATCGAGTTCATTCTATTTACTTTTATCATTGCCTCTCACATAGCATGTAATATCTTTAAAATATGGCACTCCCTGCGAATGGCTTATCTTCTGTATACTAATTGCTTTTCTAGCCATTTTGAATATCCTTCCATATATGCATTACCTACTTTGATAAATTAATTGCATATCCACTGTTAAATTCTTTAATCCTAATTTTTATCCGTAGTGTATAGTAATATCTTAGTTTTACAGCCTAAAATTACAGGAATATCTTTGCAACCACTTTTTCTATATTCACATAATAAACATATTTAATATCCTTAAAATTATTCATTTCGCCTAATCTAATCTTTATTTATATTAAGTTCATTTTCTATTTATTCTATTAAATTTGATAATGATATTCTCGTAAGCGAGTCGTGCACAATTCTAAATCCTTTAACAATTCACTTGGTTTATGATAATCAATCCTTGGATACATCATTTTATCAAGAATAGGCGAAAGTTGACACTCAACTTCCGGAGGCAATTTCTTGCGCCATTCCTTCAACGCCATCCCTTCACCTGTTATTAACCCATTACCTATTACATATGCAAAAGTCAAGTTGTAACGCACAGATTGGCCTTCTGGTTCGCTAATAAGCAAGTACACTCTCTGATTTTTCAAAGTTTTAGAAGGGCAATTGATTTGAATCCCTGTTCCGATTGTGCTTTTAAGTACATTTTCATTGGCATCCTGAATCTGTAGTTTCATCGGATAACAAAATTCTGTGCAAACTTGAATTAATAAATAATCAGGATCTATATGTACATGAAAAATTTTATTATCAAAATTAACTTCTTTGCACCATTCTGGAGATTCATTTTCAAACTGATAATCTATATCAAAATAATCAACTTCATTTTTTAGCAGTGTGAAATTCTTTAATTTCATTAAAGTAAAATAATTGTTTAGTTCAAATTCATTCGGGGCTTCAGTAATTTCTGTTAATTTCACTGGTATAGCATCTATCAAAGAATGATTGTTCTTTCCGTCTGATATGATTTCTGAACTATAGCTCCACAAACTCAACGACCCTGTGTCTCCTCTCTGATAGGTTCCGACATATAAGTTTTCATCGTGACTCAGTAAACTTGTTACCATGTAAAGATCACTTTGTGGGGACTTCGATACAGGATTCCAATCTGTACCATTTTGAGTTTGATAAAGCACTGGTGAAATAGGGTCTTCATCCGGTCTAGAACAATACAGCCCCATATAAAGTATATTCTTATGTACTTCCAAACGTAAAACATCAAGCGGAAACGTTTTATTAATCCATTCCCAATGAGTAGGCGAAGGCGAAAGAGTACCATCAGTTCGACCAAAGCATCCTCCCTCATACAAACCTACATAGAGTTGGCCATTAAAATCAACCATAGAATGTACATGACCAGCCATATGACGTTGTTGGTGAAATATGTTCCAGTCCCGTCCATCGCTCGATCTCCATACTTCAAATCCTTCAAAATCATCAAGTCCCACGCCAACATACAGATAACCATTAAACACTTGCATAGATTCACCGTAGCCTTCTGTTCTAAGCTTTATAGATTCCCATTGAACTCCGTCTGTGCGCTCAACGGTTCCGTAACCTAAGAAATAGAGATATCCCTTAAATTCAATAATTGAACTTATGCAAAAATTCATGCCATCAATAGAAAGACTCTCCCAAACTTGCCCATCTTGAGTTCGCATTAAACCATTATCTGCAGCTACATAAAGAAAATCGTCATATACTGCCATTCTAATATCTTTATTACCCTTAGTCAAAGGGATTCCTGGATCAGGACTAACATTTATCAACGGTTTGCAGGAGAATGGATCCCAGCGATAAATATTCCCCCCGTTTTTTTCACCTATAAGACCATTACTATACCTTGCAGTCGCCACATACAAACTGTCTTTAAAATACACCATTGCAGCAACCCAGTTATCGCCAGACATTTTATCGAATGAATCGATTGGCACTTGATTCCATACATTTGTCATTCTTTACACCTCCGTGTATAGTATGTTCTACCAATTCCTTTTTATTCAAGACTACAAAATGATAACGTCACTTTTAGGTAAAACTTATTAGGTTTCCCTCGATTTTCTTAGTGTATTAATAAACTATACTTTCGCGATTCATTTATTAAAAAATAATATTATTTAAATACCTATTAACATTCTTAATTGAATATAAATTTAATTTATTGCAATACTAATATTATTACTAATTGTATTAATGATTCTAAAATAAAAATCATGAATGGCTTCCAGATTTCTCCTTCATTCCACTCATGATTCTTAATTATTCTTTAACTATATTTTTTATTCTGCACCAAACTTATATAATTATATTTTTCTATTCAACAGTTACTGATTTAGCTAAGTTTCTTGGCTTGTCTATATCGCAACCTTTATTCTTAGCTGTGTAATAAGCTAAAAGTTGTAATGCAATTACAGCTACTATTGGTGAAACTAAGTTAAGAAGTTCTGGAATTCTGATTACTTTATCAAAAATTGATTCATCTAATACATCATTTTCATAAGCAATACCAATTACTTCTGCTCCTCTAGCCTTAACTTCAACTATATTACTTACCATTTTTTCTCTTAATGATTTTTGAGTTAATAAAGCTATTACTTTAGTTCCTTTTTCTATTAGTGCAATTGTTCCGTGTTTTAATTCTCCACCAGCATAAGCTTCTGAATGGATATATGAAATTTCTTTAAGCTTTAATGATGCTTCTATACATAATGCATAATCAGCACCTCTTCCTAAATAGAATACATCTTTTTCGTTAGTTAAAAGATTTGCAATTTCTTCTATTTCATTTGCTTTATCTAAGATTACTTGAACTTTTTCAGGTACTAATAATAAAGCTTCTCTTAATTCTTTATCTAATTCCTTAGTCATTAATCCCTTTAATTCACTGAAATACATTGCCATTAAATACATTACAACTACTTGTGTTGTATATGCTTTAGTAGAAGCTACAGCTATTTCTGGACCTGCCATTGTGTAGATTACATTGTCAGCTTCTCTAGAAATGCTACTTCCTACAACATTAGTTATAGCTAAAGTTCTAGCTCCAACTTTCTTACAATCTCTAAGAACTGCTAATGTATCAGCAGTTTCCCCTGATTGGCTTAATGTGATTACAAGAGATTTATTAGTTACTAATGGATCTTTATATCTAAATTCTGATGCTATATCAACTTCAACTGGAATTTTTGCTAATCTTTCGATGGCTACCCTTCCCATTAACCCTGCATTATATGCAGTTCCACAAGCTACTATAAATATTCTATCTATTTTATCAAGATCTTCTTTTGATAATTTAAAGTCTTCAAAATTAATAGGATTATTCATTGATAATCTTGAAGCCATTGTGTCTTTAATAGCTTTTGGTTGTTCGTTGATTTCTTTTAACATGAATGAATCATATCCACCTTTTTCAGCAGCATCTTCATTCCAAGTTACTTTGAAAACATCTTTCTTTATTTCTGTTCCGTCAGCGCTAAAGATTTTAGCACCATCTTTATTTAATACAACAAATTCTCTATCTTCTAAAAGATAAATATCTCTTGTATAACTTATTATCGCTGGAATATCTGAAGCAATAAACATTTCGCCTTGTCCTAAACCTACAATTAATGGACTATCTTTTCTTACTGCTACTAATTTATCTGGTTCTTGTCCACTTATTACTCCTAAAGCATAACTTCCTTCTAATCTTTCAGTTGCCTTTACTACTGCGTCCAAAAGATCCCCTTTATAATAGTAGTGAACTAAGTTTGGTATTACTTCAGTATCTGTTTGAGACATGAATTCATATCCTTGTTCTTTAAGCCATTGTCTTAATTCTAGATAGTTTTCTATAATTCCATTGTGAACTACAGTAATATCTCCTTTAGAACTTTGGTGTGGATGTGAATTAATATCTGATGGCTCTCCATGAGTTGCCCATCTAGTATGACCGATACCAACTGTACCTTCAGCTTTATTGCCATCTAAATTTTCTGTTAAATTAGTAAGACGACCTTTATGCTTGACTACATTTACCTTACCTTCATTAACTACTGCAATACCGGCTGAATCGTAACCTCTATACTCCAACTTTGATAATCCATCTACTAAGAAAGTTTTTGCTGTCTTATTTCCAAAATATCCAACTATTCCGCACATTTTTATTCTTCCTCTCTTTTTTCACATATTAAATTTTAGTCCTCTTTTAATTCCATCCTAGCAAAAAAAATCATATAAAAAGGCATAATAATCCTAGGAATTAAAACTAAAACAAAGGTTTTAACACCAGACTGAATTTGTGCTGCAAATCGCTTTACAGTTTTACCAGTCGTTTACGGTAGTGCGATACCGTGGGGCACCCGCCGAAGTTTCGATACTCCCCAACCTCGTCAACGTAAGTGATAAGTGAGACTCTAAATCTTTGATTTAGCTAGTCGAACTTACCGGGCAAGTGAGACTCTAAATCTCTGATTTAGCTAGTCGAACTTAGTTAATTAGCTTCAGCTAATTAACCTCCTTTATCACTTAGTCCTGGCGCTTTTTTTCAACATATAAATTACTCTTCCCTCTAATCATCACCTCCACACTTTCTTTTATGCCTACTGACTATTTTATCATATTATTTTCAATTGTCTATATATTATATATATTTAAATATTACTTTTTTGTTACAAGATCCCTTGCAAGTATTACATGGATTCTTATGGAAAATGTACAAGTAATATCATAATGCGACAATGTATTTAAGGTGGATAAAAATCCACCTTAAATTCTTATACTGCTAAAATATCTGTATAAGCTTTTTCTATCTTTTCTAGCAGATCATTGTCATTTATATTTGCTATCTCTGCTACAGCATCTTTTATTCCTTTTTTACTTATCAATTCTTGTAATTTTACACTTTGTGGATCTTGTTCATTTTTATAGTGAAGCGCTGCACCTATTCCCAATAATAGGTTGTCCACATTTAAATCAAATCCTCTAGCAGTCATTAATGGCTTTATTAATCTATCACTTTCACTTAATTTTCTAAGAGGTTCTCTTCCAACTCTTGATACATCATCTTTTAAATAAGGATTTTTAAATCTACCAATTATTTTATCAATATATTTAAGATGAACTTCCTGATCAAATTTATGTTTTTCTACTAACCCCATTCCACTTTCTGTCATAGCTTTTTTAACAATGTTATATATTTTTTCATCAGCTATGCTTTCATCTATAGTGCTATATCCTTTTAAATTTCCGATATATGCTGTAATAGCATGACCAGTATTTAATGTGAATAGTTTTCTTTCTATATATGCCATTAAATTATCTGCTAAGTTCATACCTTCTATTGCTGGAATTGTTCCTTTAAAAGCTTTTTCTTCAACATTCCATTCATGGAATTTCTCAACTACCACATCTAGAATATTTTCACTTTTAACTGGTGGAACTATTCTGTCTACTGAACAATCTGGGAATCCAACAAATTCTTCCAAGTAAACAATTTCATATTCATCAAGGTACTTCTCAACTTCAGCTTTTAACTGAGAGCTTGCCTTTATAGCATTTTCACATGCAATAATATTTAGTGGAGTTTTAATTCCAGCTTCTTTTCTAAGCTTTATTCCTCTAGCAATTGTTGGGGCTATTCTTGGCAATACTACAAGCCCCACTGCTGTTGTTATAATTTCAGCTTCCTTTATCTCATCTAAAATCTCATTATTTATTGAAATAACTCCACTTATGTTTTCAACTACTATTTCCTCACACTCTACATCCATAACATGTATTGTATACTTCTTATCTTCGTTAATTTTATCAATTACTTCTTTATTTACGTCTGCAAAAACTACATGATATCCTGCTTTTGAAAGTAATGCACCTATGAATCCTCTTCCTATGTTTCCTGCTCCAAATTGAATTGCTTTCATATTACATCTCTCCCTCTTCTATAATTTGAATTATTTCTTCTGGGGATTTTGCATTTCTAAGTCTTTCAACATTTTCTTCGTATTGAACAGTTAAAGCTATTTTTGATAATATCTCCATATGCTCATCGCCTTTTCCAGCTATTCCAATCACTATATATGCTGTATTTCCATCCCCAAAATCTACTCCTTCAGGATATTGCGCTATAACTATTCCCGATTCAAGTATTTCCTTTTTATATTCATTCATACCATGAGGTATTGCCACACCATTTCCCATGTAAGTTGTAACTTCTGCATCTCTAGCTTTCATTCCCTCTATATAATTATCTTTAACATAGCCACCTTTAATTAAGAGATTACCTACTCTTTCTATCGCCTTGTCCTTAGATTCTGACACAACATTTAATACTATTCCTTCTTTTGCTAAAATTCCTTTTTCCATTTAATCTTCCTCCTCGTTATTAATAATATTAATCAAATAATCTCTAATCTCTATAGCATTACCTAATTTTAAAATATCTACAAACTCTTCCTTTTCTATTAATGATGCACTTATCTTCCCAAGAATTTTAAGTATATAATTACTCTCATTATTTCTTGCAAACATAACTATAAATGTATCTACCTTTTCTTCTGAAAATCCTACACTTTTCATTACCAAAGGGGTATTAATTCTATAAACTCCTACAAAAGGACTTACTATTTCATCACTTCTAGTGTGTATAAGTGCTATATTAGTTCCTGGAATAACTACATTACCATTTTCTTCTCTTTTAAAAATAAGGTTTCTTATTACTTCCTTATCTTTTCCAATATTTATTTCATGAATATCCTCTACAATAAAATTTATCAAATCCACAAATGATTCACTATTTGATTTTTTTAATTGAAAGTTTTTAACCATGGCATTAGCTAATTCATACTCATCACTTGTAACCTCATTAGCTTTTGTTTCAGCAAATAACTCTAGTTCTTTTACAGTATTATTATCTTTGAAATTAGATATGAAATTGCTAACTTTATCTATATCAGTTTCTGTCATAAAATGTGAAATTACAATTACATTGTCTTTTGTTTTTAAGTTCACTGGTACTGTTGATAAAATCAAATCATAATTATTTTTATCCATTTCACTATTAATATCATGCAATGACACTACATCAATAACTCCTATTTCATTAAACAGTGCTTTGATTTTATTACATAAGATTCTTGAAGTTCCTATGCCGCTTGGACATACTACAAGCACCTTAATATTCCCCAACATTGCTTGCTGCTTTTGTATTGCAACTGCAATATGCATAGTTATATATCCAACTTCTTCTGGTGGAATTTTTAAATTATACCTAGAAAATATTAGTCTGCAAGTATTTTTTATAACCGCGTATAAATCTGAATAATGCTCTTTTATTTCGCTAATTAATGGATTTATTACTTTTAATCCTAAATTTAACATATAAAATGTTTGCCTGAAATGCTGAGCCAAATCCCTTATTAATTGATCATCTTCCACAATATTTACATGTATTTTTTTTGATACTTCTTCTGTAACTTCCTTAGATATATTCTCATAATTAATATCTGATTCTATGAATTTTTTATTATTAATGTAATATTTATAGTCACTCAAGTACAAGCACAAATAAACAAGTTCATCTTCAGGTATATTTATATTGTTTTCTTGTAATACTTCACCTAAGTGTTGTATTCTTTTATATTCCTCCAGAGATGATGTATTTTCTTTAATATCGCTAGGTAAATGTATAATTTCTTCATTTTTAGTCTTTTTTATGGATAAAAGCAATTGGATAAATAGACTAAAATACTTTACATCATTCCCCTTAAGGTAACCTAAATCAATATTTTTCAATATATCTTTTATTAATTTAATATCTTCACTTCCAAAAACAATATTAAAAAAATTCTTAATTATGGGATCAACTTTCTCATCATAAAGAAATGCTAATAGATCCTCAAATGGTTTAAATTCAAAAAGTAATTCCACTAGTGCATTCCTTTTATTCCATTCTGAGCCTTGAATACTTATGCCATAACTTCTTTTTCTGATAATGCATAGATTCTTAGAAATAAGTCTTTCTTCAATATTATCTATATCTAGACTTATGCTTCCCATTACAACATTAAACTTGTGAGAAAAATAAGAAGCTTTTAATGGTTCCTTGCTAACTAATAGCTCACATATAATTACTATTTGCCTTTGCTCTTTGCTGAATAACCATGGAATTGGAACCATCTCTAAAGATTTCTTTATATCTTCTATATTTTCTTTTTTACCTGAAATGCTTAAGTTCATATTTTCGTCATTAAATATTGTTATACTATTTTTTTTCAATCTCTTGTTAATAGCAGAAATTTCTCTTAAAATAGTTCTTTCACTTATATCAAGGTCTTTATGAAGACGCTTAATATTAAAAGTTTCTTCGTTTAATACTGTGCTCAATATAAATTGCTGTCTCGGCGTTAAACTATTCATTATATATCACCTGACTTACTTTTTATTTTTTATATTTTTTTGTAATAACCTAAGAGTCTATTTTCATGAATGCTTAAATTATTATTAACTACATTTTTTTAATTTCTTTGAAAATAGATTTTCCCTTTGCAGAAAATTCAATGCATCCACTAGAAACAAAGTCATTAACTTGACATAAATTTATTTTAATTATTTGTATCAGTTTAGTCTACATTCATTTAGAAATCATACTGCGAATGTAACTAGAATCTTAATTAATTTTCAATCAAATGCATCAATGTTAATTAATATTGCTTCTTTCACTTTCTATATTAAATCATACCAAATACGTTTTCAATTTAAACAAGTTCAAATTTGTGGTACGTTTTCAATGACAAATTTAAACTTTGAAAATGTTGATTTGACTGAACTTTTAATTATGTATATGTTTTTAGTGTAAAGGGCTCCCAGCACTTAAGCTGGGAGATTATTATGTTAAAAATTATCCATGCATTTTTTCAAAATATCATCAATTTCTTTAGAGTTTTCACGGTCCATTTTCATACCTGCATTAATTTTAAGTTCTTTTATCATATTAAAGACTAAATTATTCAACTTAAGCATTTCTTCTTTTAGCTCTGATATTTCTTCTTTCATGCTTGCTATTGCTTTGTTTTCTTCAACATTCACATTTATCGCCCCTTTTATATAAGGCACAATCAAAATTTTCATGTGCCTAAACATTGGTTTAAGAATTATTTTTCTGTTATTGCAACTTCTTTTTTAATTTCTTCTTGCTGATCATAAACATTAATAAACATTTGTTTTATTTCACTAACTAATGGATATCTTGGATTAGCTCCCGTACATAGATCATCAAAAGATAATTCAGACATCTTATCTAAGGTAGCATAGAATTTCTTTTCTGATACTCCTGCTTCCTTAATTGTCATTGGAAGATTTAATTTCATTTTTAATTCATCTATAGCATTGATTAATGCTTCTATCTTTTCATCTTCTGTTTTTCCGCCTAATTTCAAATAATCAGCAATTTTAGCATATCTATATTTAGCATTTGGATATTTATATTGCGGGAAAGCAGCTTGTTTTCTTGGATCTTCTACTGAATTATATTTTATTACTTCGTTAATTAATAATGCATTTGCAGTTCCGTGTGGTACGTGATGTTCTGCACCTAATTTATGTGCCATTGAATGACATACTCCGAGGAATGCATTTGCAAATGCCATACCAGCTATTGTTGATGCATGAGCCATCTTTTCTCTGGCTTTTATATTAGTTGTTCCTTCAGTGTATGCTAGCGGTAAATACTTAAAGATTAATCTTGCTGCCTCTAATGCTAAACCATTAGAATAATCTGACGCAAGCACCGATACATAAGCTTCTATTGCATGAACTAGAGCATCTATACCTGATGATGCGGTTAATCCTCTTGGCATATTCATCATTAATTCTGCATCAATTATAGCCATGTTAGGCGTTAATTGATAATCCGCTAAAGGATATTTTACCCCTGTCTTTTCATCTGTGATAACTGCAAATGGTGTAACTTCTGAACCAGTACCTGCTGATGTTGGTACAGCAACGAAAGAAGCTTTTTTACCAATCTTAGGCATATTGTAGATTCTCTTTCTGATATCCATAAAGATCATTGCTAAATCTTCAAATGCTACATCTGGTTGTTCATAAAGAACCCACATGATTTTAGCAGCATCCATTGGTGAACCACCACCAACTGCTATTATTGTATCAGGTTCAAAGTTAAGCATCTCCTTAGCACCTTTTCTTGCGCTTTCAAGAGTTGGATCTGGCTGTACATCATAGAATATTCTATAGTCTACACCTATTTGTTCTAATACCTTAGTAACATTATCAAGAACTCCTAAATCGTACAAAATCTTATCCGTTACAATATAGGCTTTTTTTCGGTGCATATCCTTTAGTTCTTCAAGAGCCATTCCTAAACAACCATACTTAAAGTAAATCTTTTCAGGAACCTTAAACCAAAGCATATTTTCTCTCCTTCTTGCTACACTCTTAATATTTAATAAATGCTTAACTCCAACATTTTCTGATATTGAGTTTCCACCCCAAGAACCGCAGCCTAAAGTAAATGATGGTGCTATTCTAAAGTTATATGTGTCACCTGCTGCGCCATGTGAAGCTGGCATATTAACAAATGTTCTTGAAGTTTTCATTGCTGCTCCAAAGGCTTCAATTCTATCTTTGCACATTAATTCATTAGTATATAAAACTGAAGTATGACCCATACCTCCGTATGCTAAAACCTTACAAGCTTTATCTAAAGCATCATCAAAAGTTTTTGCCTTATACATAGCTAAGACTGGAGATAATTTTTCATGAGATAATGGCTCTTCAGGTCCGATTAATTCTACTTCTCCAATTAATACTTTTGTATCTTCTGGAACTTCAATTCCAGCTAATTGTGCTATCCTAAAAGCTGATTGACCAACTATTTCTCCATTTACAGTACCATTAATCATTATTGTTTTTCTTACTTTATCTACTTCATCACCATTTAAGAAATAAGAGCCTCTTTCGATAAACTCATTTTTAACTTCATCATAAACTTTATCTATTGCAATAATAGCTTGTTCTGATGCACAGATAACACCATTGTCAAAAGTCTTTGAAAGAAGAATTGAATTAACAGCCATTTTAATATGAGCAGTTTCATCAATGATAACTGGTGTATTACCTGCACCAACACCTAGTGCTGGTTTACCTGATGAGTAAGCAGCCTTAACCATTGCTGGGCCCCCTGTCGCAAGGATGATATCAGCTTCCTTCATAACTATTCCTGAAAGTTCAATTGATGGTTCATCTATCCAGCCTATTATTCCTTCTGGAGCACCTGCTTTAACTGCTGCTTCAAGAACTATTCTAGCTGCTTCTATTGTTGATTTTTTTGCTCTTGGATGTGGTGAGAAAATTACACCATTTCTTGTTTTTAAAGATATTAGTGCTTTAAATATAGCAGTAGATGTTGGATTAGTTGTTGGAACAATAGCTGCAACAACACCAATTGGTTCTGCAACTTTTGTGATACCAAAAGCATCATCTGTTTCCAAAACACCACAAGTTTTCTCATTCTTATATTTATTATAAACATATTCAGAAGCTAAATGATTTTTAATAACTTTATCTTCAAATATACCCATGCGAGATTCTTCAACAGCCATCTTAGCAAGTGGTATTCTTGCATCAAGTGCTGCCATTGCTGCTTCTCTAAAAATTTTGTCTACTTGTTCTTGTGTATAAGTAGCGTATTTCTTTTGAGCAGCTCTAATTTGCTCCATTTTTTTCTTTAATTGCTCGACATTTGTCACTTTCATTAATATTCGCCCCTTTTAGTTTATTTAACATATCTGATTTATACTCAATTAGTGAACTTGATTTATACTTTTTTAATAAGACTGTATGCACTCAAACATTGTTTGTTAATTATCAATCAATATTTTTGATCTTTTAAGAAAAAACTTTTGTTTTCTCCCATTAAATATTCTTAATTTGGAAATAAAATTCAAATACCATTGATTATTTATTGAATAAATTATAATTTTTCTTTTAAACTATATTATCTTTTCTTTGTTACATTACCATTTTAATAAAGTAATTGTTCTAAAATATTAAACTTTGATAATTTTTTAACTTATAAGTGCAAAAAAAATACCCAGTATTATTACTTATATTTATAAATCTTACAACAAAGGACAATCACATCAATTGTCCTTTATTGTTAAGATTTTATAACCTTTTATTAGATTAACTTTTTACTATTTTAATGTACTTATAAACTCATCATATTTTGAACGATCTAAGAAGTTCTTAATTGTAATTATATTAGCTGTATTTGCTGATTTTCTTGCTCTTTCAACTAGATTTTCTTGAGTAAATACTACATCAGCATCTTGTGGAATACTATCAACTGATGAATGCTTAACAGCAACATCATTAATTCCGGCATCTTTTAAAGCTTTTTTAAGGATTGACTCTCCCATTGCAGAAGATCCCATACCTGCATCACAAGCAAATACTATTAACTTAACATCAGTTTTTGATACGTTAACTGCAGTTTCAGCAGCCTTTACACCTTTGCTTTCAGCTTTCATGTCTTTCATTTTAGCTTGAGCTTCATTAATGTCTTGTTCTCCTCCATTGTCTTTTGAAGCTTTAAGAATTATTGATCCAACTAAGAAAGATACGATTGCACCTACAACAACTCCTGCTAAAACAGATGCATATCCACCTTTAGGTGTCATAGCCATTACTGCAAAGATACTTCCTGGTGAAGCTGGTGCTTGAAGTCCTGCCCCAGTTAATACGAAAGTTAAATCTGCACAAATTCCTCCAGCTATTGCTGCTAATATTAATACTGGTTTCATCAAGATATATGGGAAGTATATTTCATGTATTCCTCCAAGGAAGTGAATGATTATAGCTCCTGGAGCTGATTGTTTTGCATTGCCTTTACCATAGAATGTATAAGCTAAAAGTATACCAAGACCTGGACCTGGATTTGCTTCAAGTAAGAAGAATATTGATTTACCTAATTCTTGTGCTTGTTGAATTCCAAGTGGAGATAATATACCATGGTTAATTGCATTGTTTAAAAATAATACCTTCGCTGGCTCAATAAATATGTCGATTAAAGGTAAAAGTCCCATATTAGTAACTACAGTAGCCAAACTCCCTAATGTGTTTGAAAAAGCAGTAACAACTGGTTCAATACAAGTATAACCTATAAGTGATACGATTCCTCCAAAAATTCCAGCTGAAAAGTTATTAATTAACATTTCAAAACCTGTTGGAACTTTTCCTTCTAACAATTGATCCACTTTTTTGATAACATATCCACCAAATGGTCCCATAATCATTGCTCCTAAGAACATTGGAATAGAAGCTCCGACTACAACACCTGCAGTTGCTATTGCACCAACTACTGCTCCTCTTTGTCCATATACAAGTTTACCACCTGTATACCCAATAAGTAATGGTAATAAGTAAGTTATCATTGGACCTACTAACTTGCCAAAGTATTCATTTGGAATCCATCCAGTAGGAATAAATAAAGCCGTAATTAAACCCCAAGCAATAAATGCACCGATGTTAGGTAATACCATACCACTTAAAAAACTACCTAATCTTTGTACGCTTCCTTTTAGAGACGATTTGTTAGTTTCCATAATAAAACCTCCATTTATTTTATTTATATACTTTAGTATTAGTTCTTTCAGTTATTATCTTATAGCATGGCTAAAACCTTTTCAATTTAAACAACTTCAAAATTGAGTTACGTTTTCAATGACAAATTTAAAATACAAAAAAAGTGCACCTATACTAACGCAGCATAAGTACACTTTCACCACTTTCATTAATTTTATACATATATAAATTAGTTATATATATTGATGAATTAATCTCTACTAATTAAATAAACTACTTAGCACTACTTTGTCCACTTGCACTTGCACCAGAAGAAAGCAGCCAAGGCTTTTGAATTTCCTCTTTTAAAGTATTGTATCCATCAATAGCACTTCTTAATTGAATGTCTAAGTCCAAACTATTAACAACTAAAGCATCATAATCAGATTTAGTCATTAATCCTAAATCATATTTAAGCTTCGCATTACTAAGTTGTTTATTTGTTAATTCTATATTCTGCTTTATATAACTGATATTATCTTCTGTTGCAAGAAGATTTGTATATAGTGTTCTCAACGTATCTTTTAATTGTTTTTTAGTATCATCTAGAGTTGTTTCAGTCGTATAAATACCTAACTTGGTATTTAAATATGCTAAACGTCCTGACAAAGCACTAGTATACGCACTTTTCTTTTTTTCATACGTGTTGTAATCATTCATATATTGATCAAAAGTTTCGCCATCAATCATTGTTGGCATTGTAGCACCATCAGATGTGCTTTTTGCAGTATTCACATCATTTTCAGTCACTTGATTATTAGAATCACTATAATAATCTTTATTAAGCTTACTTAATTGTTCTTTATATTTTAATTCAGAATCTATAACATTATCTAGATATTCATCTATAGAACCATTTACTTTAAATTCCTCATATTTAATATCTTGCTCTAAGCTATATAGTGTTACATCTTTACCAGTTAATACTTTAAAGCTATATTCTGTATCCTTTAATGCATTTTGACTAGATTTTAGCGCATTTTGTAAATTTTCAACTTGAAGTGCTGTAGCTTGTAAATCAAGTGTTGTTGTAATTCCCAAGCTTTGCTTTAATTGTGCATCACTTAACTGTTTAGTTTTAACTGCTATATCCTTTGTAGCCTTGTCTATTTTCATTTGGCTTGTAACAATACTATTATAAGCAGTTGTAGTTTTTTGTATTAACGAATCTTCATCAAAATCTCTTTGTTGTTTAAGTTGATTTAGTGCATTATCACGAGTATCACTATTAAGGTCTTCTTTGTCACCACTAACTCCATTTGCATCATCAATTTTTTGATTAACATCATTAATCTTATCTTGATAACTTATTTTTTCTTCATCAATTTTTAATGTATCACTATTACTAATAGCTGCATTTATCGCATCTTGTAAAGTAAGAAGTTGTTTTCCGTTTACTATTTGTGTGCTTGTAGCAGTACTTGCGTTTTGTTGTGTAGTATCTGCTGCAAATGCTGGTATAACACTTCCGCTTATAACACTCATTCCAATTGCAAAAGCAATTAATTTATTTATATTCTTTCTCATGTGCAATCTCCTCTTCATTAAATTTTTATCTTACTATATAATACATTTTTCTTAATACATCTAGGGACCATATCTAAAATTAAATTTTAGCATGGTCTCTTTTAAACTTCTACATGTTTATAAACTTAAATTTGTTTCCTCACTATCTTTTAGTGACTTTTTTCGAAATATTCTTCTAAATCTTCTCTTTAAACCATCAAGTAACGTGTATATTATTGGTACTACAAACAATGTCAATATTGTGGATGTAATTAATCCTCCGATTATTGCTTGTGCCATAGGTTTACGCATCTCAGTACCTGCTCCTGTAGCTAATGCTGTAGGAATCATACCAAATATCATGGCTAAAGTAGTCATTACTATTGGTCGCAATCTTACAAGTCCAGCTTGCACCAAAGCTTCATTTCGCGGCATGCCCTTTTTCATTCTCTCCTTAGCCGCATCAACAAGTAAGATACCATTCTTAGCAACAAGTCCCATAAGCATTATAATACCAATCAAAGCTACCATACTTAATTGACTTCCACCAACGAACAATCCTATTATTGCTCCAATAATTGCAAGTGGCAAAGCAAACATTATAGCTATCGGATCAACAAAGCTTTCAAATTGTGCCGCCATAACTAAATATAGAAGAAGAATTGATAATATTGAATTTTGCTCCATACTATTCATGCTTTTCTGCATAGTTCCATTTGATCCACCAATTGATAATGAAACCCCTGATGGTAATTCGCTTTTAATCTTACTTTCATAAGTATTTTGGAAAGTACCTGTAGCCGTACCTTTAACATTAGCAGAAAGTTCAACTTGTGCCTGTTTATTATATCTTTGCAATATCGAAGAAGTTGTTCCAATTATCCTTTTAGTCACCTGACTTATAGGAATCATTTTGTTATTTAAACTTGAAACATAAATATTATCGAGATCATTAAGATTTTTACGTTGATCATCCTGTAATAATACCTTAACGTCATATCTATCTGTTCCATTATCGTATTTAGTTACAGTTGTCCCATTAAATAATGTGCTTAAGACATTAGCAACATCTGAAGGATTGACACCTAAATCTGCTGCCTTATCACGGTCTACAGTAACCTTTACTTCTGGTGTACCTGAATCAGAATTCGTACCTACATCGCTCGCTTGTGGATCTTTAGCCATCTCTGCTCTCATTTTTTCTGCAAAAGCTTGAACTTTCGCTCTATCATTTCCTACCAATTCAAAACTCACATCTTTGGAAGATCTTCCACCACCGCCTCCCATAGATGCAGCTGATACTGTAAGTGCCATTCCTGGAATTCCTTTAAAATCACTTCTAAGTTTTTCAGCCATATCTCTCGAGCTATCCTTACGCTTGGACTTATCCACCAACGTAATTTTAATCGATGCACTTCTATTACTTACTGTTGAATACATATATTGTACTTCTGGATTCTTCTTAATAATTGCCTCAAGCTGTTTAGTTTCTTGTGATGCATTATCTAAAGTTATTCCTGAATCAAAAGTTGCACTAACAGTTACCTGCCCTTGGTCAGTTGAAGGCATCATAGCAAATCCCAAAGATTTAATAAGGCCAATACTTCCCACAAACATAGCAGCACAGACAACTAAAACTATTAATCTTCGGTGCAGCAAAATAGCTAAAAGATGTGAATACTTTTCCGCTAATACATCAAACTTATCATTGAACAGTCTAAAGAATCTTCCAATAAAGGTCTTGCTTTCTTTTTTTCCTGCCTTAAGCATTTTAGATGACATCATCGGTACAAGGGTAAAGGATACAAATAATGAAACTGCCATACTAAAAACAATTGTAAGCGAAAATTCAATAAAGTACTTTCCAAGTATCCCCTCTATCACTGCTAAAGGAAAAAATACTGCAATAACTGCTGAAGTCGTTGCTATTACCGCAAATCCAATTTCTGCTGTAGCATCTTTGGCTGCCTCCATTGGACCTTTTCCCATATGTAGATGACGTACAATATTTTCTATAACAACTATAGCGTCATCAATTAGAAGACCAACCGCTAACGACATTGCCATTAAAGACATTGTATTTAATGAAAAATTCATTTCTTTCATACAAATAAACGTAGTTATGATTGAAATCGGAAGTGATGATGCACTTATGAGAGTGCTTTCCCATTCATTTAAGAATAAGAATACAATGATAACTGCTAATATGCATCCCTGTATAATAGTTTTCATAACATCATTTACTGTATCTTGTATAGATGTTGAATTATCACTAACAATTTCAACATGCATATTCTTAGGCAATGATGCCTTAAGCTGGTTTAATACTGTTTTAACCTCTTTTGCTACCTCAACAGTATTAGAGCCAGATTGCTTTACTATGTCAACACCAATTGCTGGATTTCCTTGATAATAAGCTGCACTTGTTCTTTCCGCAACTCCATCCTCAACTGTTGCAATGTCTTTTACTCTGATTTCTTTTCCATTTTTAGTAGCTACTAAAATATTCTTAAAATCTTCTACTTTTTGTATTTTACTAGTTGTTGTGATAGAAATTTGATCATTTCCATCTGTAACTTTTCCTCCAGACTGATCTACATTATCCTTTTGGATACTACTTACCACACTACTTGATGAAAGACCATATTCTTGTAACTTGCTATTATCTAGATTTATATGGATTTCTCTTGTATCCTCTCCAGATACATTTATTGCTCCAACTCCCGACACTGTATATAACTTCTTCTCGAGTGTATTATCTACATAATCTGACATTTCTTTATTATCATCAGAGCCGTAAACAGCTATGGATAAAATTGATGTTGCTGACATATCAAATTTTGAAATAACTGGTGTATTGGCATCACTCGGTAACTTTGCAGCAATCTGAGAAACCTTATCTCTAACTTGTTGTGCTGCAACCTCACCATCTACGCTTAAATCAAATTCTATAGTAGTTCTTGAAGATCCTTGAGTTACAGTAGAAGTTATATTTTGAACACCGGATATTTGTTGCACTGCATCTTCTACCTGTTTAGTAATATTAGTTTCAATTGATTCAGGTGATGCTCCAGTTTCTGTAACTGAAACTGAAACATAAGGTAAATCAGCATTTGGCATATCATTAAGTGCTAATTTTCCATAGCATACGTAACCTAAAATAGTAAGGACAATCATTACAACTGAAATAAATACCGGTCTTTTAATACTAATATTGGCTATATTCATTTATCATCCCTCCTATTTAGAAGCTGTGTCTTCTGCACCGCCATCTTGTTTAGAAACTGCATCTATTGCATCGCCATCTTGCAGTGTACTTGTATTTGTAACGATTATTTGATCTCCATTTTTAACGCCAGATGTTATTTCTACGTTATTATCATTAGTTTCTCCAATGGTAACTTTTGTTTTTTTAGCTGTTCCATTATCATTTATAAAGACTGAATAATCTCCTTCGTTTCCAACCAAAGCATTTATTGGTATAGTAATCACTTCAATCTTTTGATCATTAACAAGCGTTACTTTTCCATAGATGCCAGGAAGTAGAGATTTATCACTATTATCTATTTTTATTTTACAATTAAAAACTCTTGAAGTTGTATCTGCTGATAAATCCATATTTTGCACAGTACCATTAAATGTCTTATCACTTCCATCTACTACAATCGTCGCTGGTTGTCCTATTTTTACACTACTTATTTTTTCTTGTGGAACTTGTATTGTTGCGTATATAGATGATATATCATTAACTGTCGCAAGTGCTGCTCCCGAAGATGCCATTTGCCCTATATTGGCAGATTTATTACTAATCACTCCGCTTATAGGGGCCTTAATTATTGTATTATTCAAGTTATCCTGCAAATTTGATATACTCACTTTTTCAGCATCTATATTTGATTGAGCTGTTTGAATAGTTGCATTGCCAGAATCATAATCAGCTTTAGCATTGTTTAAAGTTTTTTCGGCAGCTTCAAGATCTGCTTTTGAAATGGCATTTCCATCAAAAAGAGTTTTTTGTCTATCATAATTGCGCTGTGCATCATCCAAATTAATTTTTAATTTTTCTAGAGCCACCTGTGATGAATTTAATTGGTTTTCATATACTTGTAACTGAGCCTGTGCAGTTTTTATATTATTTTTTATATCTTGATCATCTAATGTAACTAATGTATCTCCAGCATTTACATATTGTCCATTTTCAAGTGATTCAGACATAACCTTTGCTGATATTTTGCTACTTACAATTCCTTGTTGATAAGCCTCTAAAGTAGCTTTATATGTATCACCCGAATTTTTTTCTGTTGTTGTAGCTGTTTGTACCTCAACTGATGTTTTACTTGCAACAGCTGTTGTAGTGATATTTTTTTTACTAGTTGATAGCTTATTTTTAGCTACTACAACACAACCTATTACGGCTATGGTAATTAGTGCATATATGACTATCTTTTTTGCGTTCTTCATTTTCTATCCTCCTAATTATAATTAATTTCATATATTTTACTATTTCTATAAATAAATGCTGATTTCTTTGCATATATTATGTATTAACTTTCATCTATATAATAGAAATTTTCAGGCTACTTTAATAATACTTTGTCTAATATACAAGTAATGCAAACTCCGTCCCTTTAATATTAATGATAAATGAAATATATTATTTTTTCATTAATTAATACTTAATTCCAACTTATATTTTTTGTGATTTTTTTGTTTATTTTTTAATTATTATCCTAATATATTCTAATCATATATTGATTATATTTTTATAACTATTATAAGTCAATAATCTTCTCTATTGTTTTCAAATTGTTAATAGTTTATAATTTACTCATAAATTAACTTAGGAAGGATTTGTTTAAATATGGATAAAGATAATTTATTTAAAGTTGCCGATTCCTTAGTTAACTTTTTATGGATTGTTAAAAAGTATATACTTAAGGAAAATGATATAGCTAAAAATTTTCATTCTCCATCAAAGGAATTAGAAAATTATATCCCTAGTTTTTCTATTCCTCCATCGCATATAAAGGTTATTTTTTATCTTGCAGAGGTTAAATCATCTCCTATCTCACAGATTGCAGATAACTTAAATATATCAAAACCTAATATGACTCCAATCATTGATAACTTAATTGGTTATGGATTAGTTAATAGATATCCCGATCCTACTGATAGACGAATTTTAAGAGTTGAACTTACTTCAAAAGCTTGTGAATTACTAGATGCTTTCCGTATTGCAATTAGTAAATCATTTGTTGAAAAAATCTCTCTCCTTTCTGATGAAGAGATAATTATGTTGGATGATTCCGTATCAAACCTTATAACTATATTGAAAAAATTGAAGTGAAATTTTTTCATCACGACTAACTATTAAACAAATATATAGTCAGATAATATCTTTATATTTTCTATTTCTTTACTTCTATTTTACTAAATTAAATAGAAGTATTTTATCAACCAAAAGTATGATTAAAGGGATGATTAATTCAATCATCCCTTTAATCATTTATATTATATTCTTACCAATGCTGCACAATTTACTTTTCCATTGCCTCTTTAAATGATTCTATTAAATCATCAATATCTTCTAGACCTACAGAAACTCTTATTAGTGTATCCGTTATCCCAAGTTCTTCTCTTTCTTCTTTTGGAATTGAGGCATGACTCATTTTAGCTGGATATGAAACTATGGTTTCTACACTACCTAAACTTACTGCCACAGCTACATTTTTAACATTATTTAGAAAAGTTTTAGTTCTCTCAAAAGTTTTAAATTTAAATGATAGCACTGCACCAGCACCATCCGCTTGCTCTAAGTGCAACTCTCTTCCTTCCATAGAAGGTAATCCAAGATAATATACCTTTTCTACTTCTTCTCTTGATTCAAGCCATTCTGCTAACTTTTGAGCACTTTTTTTAAGTGCATCTAATCTAACTTTTAAGGTTTTAATGCCTCTAACTAAAAGCCATGAGTCTTGTGGTCCAAGAACTGCTCCGAAAGTATTTTGTATTTGATAAATTCTATCCCCAAGCTCTTTTGTTTTAGCTACAACAAGACCTGCTATAACATCACTATGCCCTCCAAGGAACTTAGTTGCACTATGTACAACTATATCAACGCCAAGCTCTAATGGTCTTTGGAGATATGGTGACATAAATGTATTATCTACTATTGTAATTGCATTATTTTCTTTTGCTAATCTACTAGCGGCTCTTAAATCTGTTACCTTTAACAATGGATTTGATGGTGTTTCTAAATACAACCCCTTTGTATTTTCCCTAAATGATTGTTTTATTTGTTCAATATTTGAAGCATCTACAAAGGTAAATTCAATGTTAAACCTTGAAAATAATTTTGTAGCAGCTCTATATGTACCTCCATAAACGTCCCCACAAATTATAATGTGATCTCCTGCTGAAAATATTGATAATACAGAGCAAATAGCTGCCATCCCTGAAGCAAATGCAAATCCACACTCACCACCTTCAAGTTCTGCTATTAATTTTTCCACTACGTCTCTAGTTGGATTTCCCGACCTTGCGTAATCATATTTACCAAAATTCTCTATATCAAATTGATGAAATGTTGATGTTTGATATATTGGAGTACTTACAGAACCTGTTGTAGGATCAATATCTCCGCTTGCATGTATTAATTTAGTTCCGAAATTCATAATTTCCCCTTCTTTCTTTCAGTTCACAGTTAACGATTTATTCTTTTCAAAAAGCCTTTGACTTTTTTCCTTAATCATTTATCATTAATTATTCATTTATTTACCAATAGCGTTTTCTAGATCATTTATTAAATCATCAACATTTTCTATGCCAACTGATAATCTAAGTAAATATTCATCTACACCTAATCTTTTCTTAATATCTTCTGGAATTTCTGAATGAGTTTGAGTTATTGGATATGTAATTAAGGTTTCAACTCCGCCTAAACTTTCAGCAAACCTTATTACTTTAACGCTTTCTAGAATCTTAGCTACTAGTTGCTTATCTTTAACTCTAAAAGATAAGGTTGCTCCAAAGCCTGTTGCTTGTTTTTTATTTAATTCATATCCTTCAAAATTATCTAGCCCTACATAATAAACCTTTTCTATATTAGGATTATTCTTTAAAAAGTTTGCTATTTTTATTGTGTTTTCTTGTGACCTATCTAGCCTTATATGCAAGGTTTTTAGACCTCTTAAAACTAGCCATGAATCAAACGGAGATAAGGTCGCACCAGTTGACATGTGAATTCTCCTAAGCTTTTGTAAAATTTCTTCATCATTTCCAACTATAAAACCAGCCAGTAGATCATGGTGCCCACCTAAAAACTTTGTTCCACTATGTACTACTAAGTCTGCACCTAGTTCTAGTGGTTTTTGGTAATAAGGAGTTAAAAACGTATTATCTACAATTAGTAATAAATTATTTGCTTTTGTTATTTCTGCAACTGCCCTTATATCCATAACCTTCATCATCGGATTAGAAGGAGTCTCTATAAGAACGGCTTTCGTATTTTCTTTTATGCAATTTTCTATATTTTCAATCTTTGTCGTATCAATAAAAGTAACTTCAAGACTAAAATCTTTAAAGATATCATCAAATAATCTGTATGTTCCTCCATATAAATCATCAGATAAAATCACATGATCCCCAGATTTAAACAAGTGTATACAGGCAGTAATTGCTGCAACTCCTGACGAAAATCCTATTGCTGATTTTCCACCTTCTAAAACAGCTAATGTTTTTTCAGCTTCTTCTCGTGTAGGATTTTGGGCTCTTGCATAATCATATCCTGTGCTATTATTAAGTCCATGATGCTTAAATGTTGCGGCTTGATATATTGGATAACTTATTGCTCCTGTAGCTTTATCTCCACCTGATACTCCGCTGACTGCAATTGTTTCAAAAGATTTTTTTAAAGTCATTGTTTTGCCTCCTTTAGTTTATGTTTGCTTAATGCTTTGCAGATAATAGTAATTAAAAAAAGCCACTTCAAAATAAGAAGTGACTTTGTAGCCATACTATAAGTTCTAATAAGACTTAATTCCTCTCATTTTTCAAGATATTCTCTTGCAGGATTTAGCACCAACGAAAAAATTTATATGAAATTTTTTTCAGGTTGCCGGGCTTCAAAGGGCCAGTCCCTCCACCACTCTTAATAAGATTAACTTATCCAAATATTTATTTGTTAATACTAATTATACATAGTTAAATTCACTTGTCAATAAATAATAGTAAAATTATCGACTTTCTATGTAATTAGAACAATAATTTTTATTCATATCTTAAAGCTTCAATTGGATCAAGGTTTGCAGCTTTTTTTGCTGGGTAATATCCAAAGAAAACACCTATAGCCATTGAAAAAGTAAAGCTTATTAGTATTGTTGGTATAGATATTGATATTGGTGATTTTAATATCAAACATGCTATTATACCCATTCCTATTCCCAATATTATTCCTATTGTTCCCCCAATCGAACATATTATAACCGATTCAGTTATAAACTGCATTTTTATATGACTACTTTTAGCACCAAGAGCTTTTCGTGTTCCAATTTCCCTAGTTCTTTCCGTAACTGATACAAGCATTATATTCATTACTCCTATTCCTCCTACGAGCAATGCTATAGCTGCAATTACAGATATCCCTAAAGATATCATACCAAGCACTGATGTAATAGATTCTGCTTGATTTTGGAGATTAAAAACTTGTAATTCCCAATATTTATTGTTCTTATATAGCTTATCGGCATATTTTTTTATATCCTTAACAAGTTTATCTGAGTCTACATTAGCCTTAGGTTTAATCATAAAATAACTATAATTTTTAGTCTTTTGTTCTGATTTTGCTGTAGTTACAGGAATATATAAATTAGATTGTATATCTTTTTCTTTAGCTGCTGTTCCTCCTCCTTCAAGAAATGAAGGCGGTTCATACTTATATATACCTACAATAACATATGTTTCAATACTATCTTGAACATATGCTTTAATTTCTTTTCCCAAAGGATTAGTCTTCCCTTTAAACATATTATTAACAAGCTTATCTGAAACAACAGCAGTCTTTTTCATTCCTTTAATATCTTTATCAGCAATAAATCTCCCACTAATCATTTTAACATTACTAACATCTTTATACTCATCATTTACTCCTATAATAGACACATTAGCATATAAATATCCGTCTTTTACCTTCCCTTGCCCAGTATTTGCTTCTATGCTCACATTACTAATTCTATCGTTAAACGCCTCTTTAATAGAATTAATTTGATCCAAAGAAATAAGATCACTATCTTCTGGTGCTTTGCCTGAATACCCTTCACCTCCAGAATTACCATCACTTCTCTCTCTTACTTGAACATACATATTATTAGCTCCTAGTTTATCCAACTCCCCTGACACTTTAGCAGTAATTGCACTTCCAATAGAAACAATTCCTATAACCGCTGATATTCCTATAATAATCCCAAGCATAGTTAATAACGAACGCATTTTACTTGATTTTATACCTGCTATTGCAAGCAATATATTTTCTTTTATAAACATATCTCTTCACCACTTGGAAACTTTCTTACATAATTGTCATTGTAAGTATCAGATACAATTTTTCCATCCTTTAATGTTATAATTCTCTCTGTTTCTTCTGCCAATTCATAGTTATGAGTTATGAAAACAATAGTCTTTCCTTCTAATTCATGTACCTTATGAAATAAATCCATAACCAATCTTCCGGTTGCAGAATCAAGAGCTCCAGTGGGTTCATCTGCAAGTATTATACTTGGATCATTAGCAAGGGCACGTGCAATTGCTACTCTTTGTTTTTGCCCACCCGATAATTCATTAGGAAGATGCATCATCCTGTCACTCATTTCAACAAGCTCTAAAAGTTTTTCTGCTCTTTCCTTTCTTTCATGTCTATTCATCCCATAGTAAAGCATTGGCAATTCAACATTTTTCAGGGCTGAGCTTCTTGGTATTAAATTATATGTTTGAAATACAAAACCTATTTGTTTGTTTCTGACATCCGATAATCCATTATCTGTTTTTTCATTCACATTAGTACCATCTAAAAAGTATGTTCCAGCTGTAGGCCTGTCTAAAGCACCTATAATATTCATTAAGGTACTTTTTCCAGATCCAGATGCACCGACTATGGATACAAATTCACCCTTTTTTATTGTTATATCTATATTCTTAAGAATGTCCAATTGATTGGGAGTTCCAACATAAAAACTTTTGACAATATTCTTCATTTCTATTATATTATCATTCAATAAACTCACCCCCTATTTTATTTGAACTTTATCTCCAACTTTACAAGTTGAAGGGTCGTCAATCACTATAATTCCGTCAGTAATTCCGTCACCTGAAATCTCTATATTAAAATCTGATTCAAGACCTATATTTACTGGAACTTCCTTAATTACATATTCATTTGGCCTTTTACCGCTCTTTTCTGCTACATATATGCTTTTACTATCATTATTTTGAACTATACTTTCAGATGAAACTGCATAGATATCAGACTTTTCACTGGTAATAATATTTACTCTTGCACTCATACCAGATCTCATATTTTCATTTAAATCATTAATTTTAATTTTAGCTTCAAAAGTTGCATCAGAACTTGCCCCTCCAGATTGAGTTTCAGATGTGCTTTGACCTTGACTTATAGAAGCTCCTCCTTTTTTAGCTGCTGGCGTGACGCTTATTACTTCTCCAGATATAATATCATCCCCTGTTGCATCTGTTTTTATCTCTACTCTTTGACCTGCTTTAATATTTGCTATATCAACTTCCTTAATTGAAGCAGTTATTTCTAGATCATCCAATTTTTCTATTTGGAATAAAACTCCGCTGCTTGAATTTCCTACAACAGCATTAACAGCAGTAACAGTCCCATCAGTAGTTGCCTTTATTGTACAATTGTCTAATTGTTGCTTTTGCTTTTCAAGCCCTATCTCTTGACTATTATTATTAACTTTATTTAGTGCTGTTTCATAATTAACTTTAGCTGTATTCAAAGCTTGACTAGCTTTAACTTTTGCATTTTCCAACGCTACTGAGGCTTTTTCATAATCTGCCTTTGCAGTTTCATAATCTATCTCAAACTTATTTAAATCACTTTGAGTAATTGCTTCTGCATCATATAACGCTTTATTATTTTCGTATATTTTCTTCTTATCATCAAAGCTGATTTTTGCTAACCTTAAAGTTTCTTCTGCATTTTTAACATCTGTATTAGAATTACTACTATATAAGCTTAACTCATCATCATAAGCCTTTTTTGCATCATCTAACTTTAATTTATCATCAGCTTCTGCTGCTTTAACTGTAGCTTCTGTCTGCTCAACATCTTTTTCTAAATCTGCTGAATCTAATATTGCTAAAACATCTCCCGCTTTTACCTTATCTCCAGCCTTTACCTTGACCTCTTTAACTACATTACTTAATGTACTATATATGTTCGCAGTATTTTCACATTTTATTTCCCCTAAGACATTAACACTGTTTACAATTTTCCCTTTTGAAAGTACTGTGTGTTTAATTTCAGGTTCCGGTTTTGGTATTATAAATCTTACACCTATAAATGATAATATCAGCATTAATGCAATACCTATGAATATTACCTTTTTGCTTGGTCTCTTTTTCAATTTAAAACCTTTAACGCTAATACCTTTAGGTTTTAATTTTTTAATATCTAATTTTGGCATATTTATTTTTACCCCCACTGTTAATAACCCTCTTTCATTTATCCAATAATTAAAATTTCTAATACTGTTGTGTTAAAAGTAGTTCCTCCTTTATTTTCGTGTATTATGTACTTATTTAATTTAAGATACACATTAACCATATTTTTATTTAATAATCATATTTTTCCTATAATATTTTTTAAGTATAACACTGAGAGGTTAAATTATATCTTAACAAAACATTAAAATTTTCTTAATCCCATATAAACAATTTTTTAAGATAAAAAGCAAAAACAAAAGACACTTGGTAATATCCGGAATAAAATCTCAAGTATATATTCCTAATACTATTAAGTGTCTGCTTTATTTTTACTTCTTTTAATTTAGATTATATATAATTGCTAAAACTATTATTGAGAATTTAATTTAAAAAATTCTTCATTAATACTGCCATTTAAGGTTGGTGATAATTCATTGAGAGTTTTTAATATATTATCCTTATTTTCACCAGTAGCTAAAGTTGGAATGTAATCATTTCTATCATTTCTCGACGATATCATTGCAGGGAGTACATTATATTCAATATCTATCAATTTATCATTATCAATATTTATCCTAGCTTGAAGTATAAATGTCCTTTTATCTAGAGGATTTGAGTTTCCCCCAAAACAAAAATTTCCCATAGAATAAGTTATAAGCTTGCCTTTGTAATTTTCCATGCTTTGAATAACATGGGGATGTGATCCTACAACTGCATCTGCACCATTGTCAATAGAAAACCTAGCTAAACTCTGCTGAACATTATATGGTTCGTATGTTTTCTCTATTCCCCAGTGAAAATATGGAATAACAACTTCTGCTCCTTGCTTTCTTAATTCACTAATATCACTTACTATCTTTGCTTTTAGATCTTTCGAAAATTCCCAACCCGTATATCCTAAGAATCCAAATTTAACGCCTTTAATATCCTTTAAAATTTTATATCCTTCCCCACAAACATCAACATTACTTTCCTTTAAGGTATCAATAGTCTCCTTTGCACCTTGACTTCCATAATCGTAAATATGATTATTAGCTATTGTAACACCATCTATAGATGCTTCAGTTAGAATGTTAACATATTCCTTAGGGCCTTTAAAATTATAAAATACCCCTCCATCTTTATTAGTCTTCACATTTGAATCTGTAAGCGTAGTCTCTAGGTTTACTAATGTATAATCATCCTTTTTAAAAATTTCTGAAACATTTTGCATGAAATACGAATAATTTTTTCCACTTTTTATAAATGCTGCTGGTAAACTGCCCTCATATGCAAATTTAGTATCTGTCCCTAAAGTAAAATCTCCTGCAAAAGATAATAAAATCTGTTTTTTAACTGGTTTTTCTACAATACTTTCTTCTTGATTATTAATCTTAGATATATTATTTCTCTCGGTACTAACTTGCTTATCATTTTCACTCGTTTTATTTTTATGCATAATCAAAATATTTCCGCTCTTTAAATATATTCCGAATGCACTAATAATAAATATAGTAGTAATAACTAATATTATATTTTTAATACGTCCATTATGCTTTTTCTCATACCTTCGCTTAATACCTCTTTTATTCATATATAATCCCCTAATTTTTAGACTTGGAGTTATTCTTATACAAATATTAACATATTATGCGTTAGGTTTCTACAAATATAATTTTATTTAAACTATATTTTATATACGTTTATTACGTCCTTAAGTTCTTCCGCAATAGTAGTTTGTTCATTAATAGCTTTAACTATATTACCAACTTCACTGGTAACCTCATCCACATTTCTTTGTATATCTTGAGATTTACCTGCTGTCTCTTCGGCATTTAAGCTAACTCTATTGATTCCTTGTGTAATTTGTGTAATAATTTCTTCAATAGTCATACTTGTATTTTGAATTTCTCCAGCCATATTAGTAATTAGTCTTGAATCATTTTCGTAACTTGTCGCAGTTTCTATTAATAATTCATAATCTTCATCAACATCTTCTTCTAAGAAATTTAATAAATCTTTACTATGTTCACTTAAATTTTCAAATGCACCATGTACTTCTGTAATAACCTTTTTTATTTTATCAACTGCATCAGTACTTTGTTCAGCTAATTTTCTAACTTCATCAGCGACTACTGCAAATCCTTTTCCTTGTTCTCCAGCTCTTGCTGCTTCTATGGCTGCATTAAGTGCTAATAAGTTAGTTTGTTCTGATACTCCAGCTATTACATCTGCCATCATTTTAATATCTTGCACCACTTTACCTTGTTCAATTGCATGGGTAATATTCTCTATTTTCTCAGCATATATTTTTCTAGCATTTTCTGCTGCTGTTTGACCTTTTTCCTTAACCTTAACCGCTTTACTTCTAATAGTTTCTGCTGATTTATTATCTGTTACAGCAAGTTCATTTAATCCTGATACGACACTTTTTATTTCAAATGTAGATGCATTAACCTCTTGCGATACTGCACTTAATTGCTCAACTTCTCCAGAAATAATTTGTGTAGAAGAGTTTACTTCCAATATTCTATTATCTATACTTTTCATTATTTCATTGAGATCTACACTAGATTTTATTAATAATTTTGCATATGAATATATATTTCCAACCATTGCTCTATTTGCATTTATTGCATCATTTAAACTTTCTATAACATCCCCAAATTCTTTGTCATAATTCCCCGCAAGTCTAGCTGTTAAATCACCTTCTCTTAATGAATGAGAAAGCTTGCTCAAATCTTTTAATGGGTTAAGAATTCCTCTAATTATTATAATTGCAAGAAGCAATGTAACTATAAATCCAATAATTGAGACTATAATAGCTATATTGCTAAATTTACTTACCGAACCTTGAAGTGTTGTAATTGATGCTCTCATATTTTGCTTTGTAATAGCTTGAACTGCCGCATTATTAATTACTTCTTGGGTTGATCCAAGCTCTACAAGAACATCTCTCATTTGCACAACGCAAACGCTTGCTATAAATGTCATAAAACTTAACACTACTATATAACTTATTATTATTTTAGTTTTAAGACTCTTTCCAATCTTGATGCTTTTCCTTTCATTGGTTTTGTCTTGTTTCTTCTTTGTTTTCATTGTACTCCCCTCTTCCACAGTAGATTTTTATATATTCGCAATATACGTTTTAGACAAAATAATTTACTTATAATTGTTGCATGAAAGTTTTTTACAATGATACATGTTAAACCTTAATTTAATTTTTCCTAATATAATTAATGACTATTGTCTTGTTAAACGTTAACAATATTATAGACTATTTTTTTCATAATTACCATGACTAATTATGGAAAAGTATAATTAAAAGAATTCTTTAAAACTAAAAATATTTTAATTATAAAGAATTCCTTTCATCTATTGGGTAAATTAAAAAATAATATGCAAAATAACTTACCATCTTCAGGGCAAGTGTGTCTTAAAAATCCCCCCTCAATTTGCAATCGCTTGCGAATATATCAAAAAAATATAAATTTATTTATTATCTACTTAAATGATTCTCTTTTTACTAACTTTGTATCAATAATATAGTGATCTGTAATTCTTTCATTACTTTCTAAAAAATCTATTAAAATTTTTGTGGCATAGTATCCAAGCTCTGCTGAATTGATATCTACTGATGATAAAGGTGGACTCTGAAATTCATCTAATGGATTGTTATTAAAGCCTATTACATCAATATCTTTAATATTTCTCTCATTTAGAACTTTAAGTGCACCGAAGGCTAGTACATCATCCTCTATTATTATTGCAGTCGGATTAGAACCTTCTAATAATTTAATAATCCCAATTCTTCCTTCTTTCTCATTAAAATCTTTCACCATTACAACACTATTTTCTTGTATTGAAATTCCATTGATCTCACAGGCTACTTTAAATCCCTTAAATCTATCTTTTGTTACATTCCATTCCTTCTTTGCTCCTAAAAAAGCAATGGATTTATGTCCCTTTTTCACGAGTTCATTTACTAAATTATAAGTAGCTTGAAAATTATCATTATCTACCCATAATAAATCTTCTGTTTCCTCAGGTCGTCCTATTACTACAAAAGGAAATTTCATTTCTTTTAGGAACTTAATACTTTTATCATCCGATCTAGCACGTAGTAAACAAATCCCATCAACTAAATTACTTGTTATAAAATTATTCATATACTCTAGTTCTGTTTTTTCATCTTCACTAAATGCATAAGTTATATAATATTTTTTATTTTGAGCATATCTGCTCATTCCCTTCATTGCTTGAATGAAAAATGTATTCGTAATCAAATCCTGCGCTTCATTTGGAACAACTACTCCTAAAATCCTGCTTTTCTTATTAGCAAGACTTCTTGCAATTGCATTTGGCTTATATTTCAATCTTTTTATTGCTTCTCTAACCTTTTCTTTAGTCTCTTCACTTATTTGTGAACTATCAGATATAACTCTAGATACCGTAGATGGTGATACGTTTGCTTCTTTTGCTACTTCTTTTATTGTGACTTTCATATCCTCTGCTCCTTTCTATATTAATAAACTATTTTAACATTTATTTTAAACATAATCTTATTTATTCCAACATTTTAAATTAAATAGTACTAATATTTTTAATATTATCATATTTAGAATAATGTTACAAACAGTATATTATTTAGTTTTATTGGACAATACATAAACATCTTATATATCATTCTTAACTAAAACCTTTAGACAAATATTGAGAAACTTATAAGAAATAAATAAAAATTAGATTTTAAATAATTTTCATACAATATACAAATAATCTCTACAATATTAATATCGTAAAGATTATTTAGTAAAAACCATATTAATTTAATAAATTCTCAGCCAATTCCATTTTGCTCTCTTGCCTACTTCTTCCATAAAGCTTAGTAATCTTATTAATTTTTTCAGCTAATTCGTCAGTAATTGATGTTTTTTTAACTCTCCATCTCCAATTTATTCCAAGGGTTGATGGCAAATTAATTCTAGCTTCATTTCCTAAATCTAGAAAATCCTGCATTTGAGCTATCGCAGTATCAGCAATACTGCTCCAAGCTCCTCTTATAAAGCCCCAGTTATAGCCTTCTTCTTTATTTAACCCCAAGTACTCTATTGCATTTTTTACTTGTTCTTTCGGAGCTGTTGTCTCCATCCATCCTCTAACAGTGTCATTGTCATGAGTACCTGTGTAAACAATAAAATTCTTTTCATAGTTATGAGGTAAAAAAGGATTTTCGCTACCTGAGTCAAATCCAAATGTTAGTATTTTCATTCCTGGGAAACCAGTGTCATTTCTCAGCTTAATTGTTTCTTCAGTTAAAGTTCCTAAATCTTCTGCAATTATATTTACATCTCCAAGCTCGTCCTTAATTGCATTAAATACTTTTATTCCTGGTCCCTTAACCCATTCACCATTTTCTGCTGTCGTTTCACCATAAGGAATTGACCAATATGATTCAAATCCTTTAAAGTGATCTATTCTAAGAACATCATATAAGTTTAAACTTTGTCTTATACGGTCAACCCACCATTTGTAATCTGTTTTCTCCATATAGTTCCAATCATAAATTGGATTTCCCCATAGTTGTCCAGTTGATGAAAATATATCTGGCGGACAGCCGGCAACTTTTAGCGGTTTCAATGTTTTTTTATGAAGTAAAAATGCTTCAGGATTTGCCCATACATCAGCACTATCTTCTGCGACATATATAGGCATATCACCTATTATTTCGATGCCTAGTTCATTCACATATGATTTTAATGCTTTCCACTGTTTATAAAATTCATACTGCAAAAACTTCCAATACTCTATTTCATCACTTAACAACTTTTTATACTTAGATATAGCATCTGGCTTTCGTAGCCTAATATCTTCATCCCATGTTCGCCAGCTTTTTAAATCAAAATGATTTTTAACTGCCATATAAAATGCATAATCTTCTAGCCAATAAGCTTCTTTTTCTTCAAACTCTTCTAATTCCTTCAAACCTGTTAACTTATAATTTTCAAAGGCTTTTTTTAATACTTTAAATTTTTCTGTAAATATTACTCCATAATCTATCTCTTCAGAATTATCACCAAAATTAATTGAGTCATAGTCTTCCTTATTTAGCAATCCATCCTTCCTTAATATATCAAAATCAATAAAATATGGATTTCCAGCAAATGCTGAAAAAGACTGATATGGTGAATCCCCAAAGCTTGTCGGCCCCAAAGGCAATATTTGCCAATACCTTTGTCCTGCTTTTTTTAAGAAATCTCCAAATTCATATGCTTCATTACCAAATGTTCCAATCCCATACTTTCCTGGTAGAGAAGCAATGTGCATAATAATACCACTACCTCTATTCATATTTTCCTCCTAATTCGACTTTTGTTCTGAATCTATTTTGCACGAAAGGTCCTAATATCAGATATCCCTTAGGCAACCGCTTGCATTAAAACCTATAAATTAGCTATTTGTGGCTTATAACAAAATATTAGTATAAATTGCTATAGTAAAAATTGAGAGACTATCTCAAAAGTTTTTCTTAAACTCTCTTAATTTACAGGTTTCTTAACTAAAACTTAAATTATACCTGCATTGGCCAAATATATAATTATAAGACTTATTGATATAGTTTAAATTTTGATTAAAAATCCTTATCTAATCATTTCATATTTAAACTTTTATAATAGTCTCTCTATTTTTCCCAATAACTACTTTATTGAACCTTGAACAATACCCGCAATTATATGTTTTTGAACAAAGAAATAGAATATAATTATTGGTATTATTGCCATAACTAAAGCTGCCATTGCAAGTTCCCATTGCTTTGAAAATGCTCCAAAGAAATTATTCATAGCCAATGGTATAGTTCTTAAATCTTTGCCTAATGTTAAGAAAGGTAATAAGAAGTCATTCCATATCCATATGCTATTTAACACAGCTACTGTAACAGTAATAGGTTTTAACAATGGTAAAACTACTTTTGTATAGGTTTGCCACTTAGTACATCCGTCAATGGTTGCAGCTTCTTCAACTTCTTGAGGTATCCCTTTAATGAATCCATGGTATAAGAATATGCTCATACTCACACCAAATCCTATATACATAAATATTAATCCATAATACGATCCTATCATCTTAAATGGCCCTAATTGAATTTTACCCATCCACTTTACAAGTGGTAACATTACTGCTTGGAATGGAACAATCATTCCGGCTGTAAATACATAAAATATTATTTTACTCTTTTTAGTTTGATCACGTACTAATAACCAAGCAGCCATTGAAGAAAACAGAAGTAATAATACTACACTACCAACAGTTATTATCATAGAATTAACAAAGGAACTTACCAAGTTCATTTTATTAGCAGCATCTATATAATTATGATAATTCCACATTTCTGGTAATCCTGTGGTATTCGCAAAAATTTCTCTTCTTTGTTTAAATGAGTTAATAATCATTAAATAAAATGGCACCATATATAATATTAGTAACAACCATGCAAATACTTCCAATAGTCCTAATTTACCTGTATAAGTATCTAGAGTTTTTAACTTTTTGTTTGATTTAGTTTTTTGTGCAGTATCAACAGCTTTATTTGCTTCCATTATGCCTCTACCTCCTTCTTCTTATTAAAGTAAACTTGTGTCAAAGAAATAGCAGTTACAAGTATAAAGAATATAATAGCCTTTGCTTGTCCTATCCCCATATTATTCAATACAAATGCTTCCTTATATATATTTAAAGCTAACATTTCAGTAGTTTTTGCAGGTGTTAGGGAGAAATTTAAATCAAATAACTTAAATGAGTTTGCCAAAGTTAAAAACATACAAATTGTTATTCCTTGTCTAACCATAGGTATTGTTATATTCTTAAATGTATGCCATCCATTAGCTCCATCAATATGAGCTGCCTCTATTAAATCGGCTGGTACATTTTCAAGTGCAGCTATATATATAACCATTATATATCCTGCATATTGCCATGTTGAAACAATTAACATTGCAAACATTGCTGTAGTTGGCTCTTGTAACATTGAGGTCGCAAGCACTTTACTGCCTAAATTTTGTCCTATTCCCGTAAATACTGAATTGAACATAAATTGCCATATAAATCCTAATATTAATCCTCCAATTAAATTTGGCATAAAGAAACCTGTTCTTAAAAAGTTACTAGTTTTTAACTTTCTTGTAACAGCATACGCTAACCCAAATCCTACCAAGTTAATGGTTATTACGCTGGCGATCGTATATAAAATAGTTATTTTTAAAGAATATATAAATTGATCATCACTAAAAAGACTTGAATAATTGCTTATTCCTACAAAATTATATTGTGGACTAGCCCCATTCCAATTTGTAAATGTATAATATATACCTATTATAAATGGTATTATTACAACCATTGTTATAGCAAACAAAGCAGGTCCAACAAATATCCAAAAATCCCTATTAGCTTTTGATATTTTACTCATATAGTTACTCCTTTCCTAGTAAGACTTATTACTGCATTTTAAATTTCACATGTTTTTATTATTTAATCTTATGTATAAAATATTCATGAGGAAATTTACTTTCCCCATGAATTAAATTTAATTATTAATTAGAAGCAGGTCTTTGAGTTTCTCTTTTTACATCCTGAAGTTTTTGTAAAAAGTCTTTCTTAGCTGCATCCCCCATATCTGTTTGTAAGAATTCAGAGAAGATAGGTCCTATGTTGTTCATAGTAAATCCATCTGGGAAACCAGTAAATGTCCATGGAAGAGTCTTTCCAGCTTTATTATACTCAGAAATTGATTTATTTAATTTATTATCACTTTCAACTGTAAAGTTTGTGAATGCAGGAATCATATTCATATCTTTAACTAAAGCTTCTTGTCCAGTTTTGCTAGAAACCATCCAATCTAAGAATTCTTTAGCTTCTTTATTTACTTTAGAATCCTTATTAACTACCCAATACATTGGTACTCCTACTGGAATAGATGTATTTGCTTTGTCATTAGCATCATTGTTAATACATAGTGGAACAAATCCCATATCGAAGTTTGCTTTTAAGTTTGTTAAATCTCCAGCACACCAGTTACCTTGTTGAATAAATGCTGTTTTACCAAGTGCGAAATTACCTACTTGAGTACTATAGTCTATAGTATCTAATGTTTTTCCACCACCATATTTGCATAATAGCGCAACTAAATTAGTCCAATCATTAAATTCTTTGTTATTAACTAAATCTGCTTTGTTGTTCATATAATCCGCAAGAAAATCTTTTGGCTTTTCTTGTGCTGCAAATGGTATATTGAATGTATGATTACCAGTTACCCAATTTTCTTTTGTTGTATAAGATACAACATTCTCTATTCCAAGTTCTGCTTTTTTGCTATCTAATGTTTCAAAAGCAGCTTTTAATTTATCAAATGAAGTTATAGATTTGGGATCGATACCGGCTTTATCTAAGATTTCTTTATTGTATGCTAGTCCATATCCTTCTGTTGCTGCAGGCATACCGTATACTTTTCCATCAACTGTTACTGCATCAAGTGTACCTTTAACAGCATTTTTAATCCATTCTTGGTCACTCAAATCATCAATCTTATGTTTCCAGAGCTCATAGTCTGAAGTTCCTTGAATCATGAAAATATCTGGTTCAGCATCAGCACCTTTTGCAAATTCAGCTTTTAAGGCTGCACCATAATCAGCACCACCGCCAACTGAATTTATTTCTACTTTAACTCCTTTTTCTTCTTCATACTTTTTAGCAAGTGCTTGAAGTTGGTCATTAATTTCAACTTTTAATTGAAAGACTTTAATTGTTTTACCACTTCCAGAATTGCTTGAACTTTGAGAACCATTGCCTGATGATGTTCCACATCCAACCATAGTTCCAACTATTAATGTTGAAGCTAAAATTGTTGATAATACTTTTTTTGTTTTCATATGAATACCCCTCCATTGAAATTTATCTAATTTTTGGCTATTTGTCAAAAATTAGAAATTATATATTTAATTATAACATATATCTAAAATATTTATTTTAGATATATAATGTTAACTTTATAAAAACATTTTCTTCTCGCAAGCGTTTGCGGAATTCTGAAAAAATTTAGTCTTTATAGCTTTATTGCTATTCAGACTCTCTGGTAACATTTTCTTGTAGTATTTATTTGATGTTTTAAGTATAACAGTCAAAGAAAACTTTTACAAACAATATTTTTCTTCATTTTAGGCTAAATTCAATTGTTTTTCTTGAATTTATTACGATTTGCTCTAGTATAGTACGTTTTTAATAAAATCGGTTGTATAACATGATATTCTTACTATTTATCTTCCTTGCAAAATCTATAGACCAATGATAACTTTTCTTTTCTTGTTAGCTTTTTTATTTCGAATTCTCTTCGCATTGCGTCTTTTTTATCTGCAAATGTTTCATGATATATTAGTTTAACAGGACCTCTCCCTTTTGTATACTTTGCTCCAGTTCCTTTTGAATGCGCTTCTATTCTATTTTTTAGATTGTTTGTCCAACCTGTATAAAATGTTCCATCTGAACATTCTACAATATATACATAATTCATTTGTTACCTCAACTTCTTCACTACTATTCTATTCTACATTGTCCCAAAACGATAATTAATTTGTGATTTAGAAATACAATCTCATACTGTTAAATCCTAATTGGAACGGCTATATCAAATTTATAATTATTATAAATAAATCCTTCTCAATTATATTATACCAGAAAAAATAAGACGAGATATCCAATAAACATCTCGCCTTATTAAAAATAATATTAAGTAATATTAATCTACTTTTGCTGTATCAATCCAGCTCATCATTCCTCTTAATTCTTTACCAACTTTTTCGATTGGATGTTCTGCTTCCATTCTTCTTCTTGCATTGAATCCTGGTCTATTCATAGCATTTTCTAATAGCCAGTTTCTAGCAAATGTACCATCTTGGATTTCAGTAAGAACTTTCTTCATTTCTTTCTTAGTTTCATCAGTGATGATTCTCTTACCAATTTGGTAATCTCCATATTCAGCAGTATCTGAAATTGAGTATCTCATCATGCTTAATCCACCTTGATATAATAAATCAACGATTAATTTCATTTCGTGTAAGCATTCAAAATATGCATTTTCTGGAGCATATCCAGCTTCTACTAAAGTTTCAAAACCAGCTTTGATAAGTTCTGCACATCCACCGCAAAGTACTGCTTGTTCTCCAAATAAGTCAGTTTCTGTTTCATCTTTAAAAGTAGTTTCAAGAATACCAGCTCTTGCTCCACCAATTCCATTAGCATATGCTAAAGCATATTGTTTTGCTTTTCCTGTTGCATCTTGATGTATAGCTATTAAGCAAGGCACTCCAGCACCTTCAGTATATGTTCTTCTTACTAGATGTCCTGGCCCCTTAGGAGCAACCATAAATACGTCAACATAAGAAGGTGGTACTATTTGACCAAAGTGAATGTTAAATCCATGAGCAAATACTAATGCATTTCCTTCTTCTAAGTTTGGAGCTATTTCTTCATTATAGATTTTAGCTTGTTTTTCATCTGGTAATAAGATCATGATTAAGTCTGCTGCTTTTGCTGCTTCTGCAACTGTTGCAACTTTTAATCCAGCTGCTTCCGCTTTAGCCCAAGATTTACTTCCATTGTATAAACCAACAACAACATCTATTCCACTTTCATGAAGATTTAATGCATGTGCATGACCTTGGCTACCATAACCTATTATAGCAACTGTCTTACCTTTTAATAAATTTAAATCTGTGTCCTTTTCATAATACATTTTTGCCATGTTCAATGACCTCCTAATTGTTATTAATATCTTCTTCGCTTATTATTTGATTAATTGGCGCACCAGGTGCAACCATAGGAAAAACTTTTTTATCACTATTTATTAAATAATCTATAAGAACTGGACCTTCTGAATCCAGAGCTTTTCTTAAAACATCATCTATTTCATCTACTTCTGTTATTCTAAACGCCTTAGCTCCAAAAGCTTCAGCAAGTTTAACATAATCTGTTGGTCTATCTAAAGTTGTTTCAGAATATCTTCCTTCATAGAAGAAATCTTGCCATTGTCTAACCATTCCCAAGCAATTATTGTTCATAACTACTTGTATTAATGGAAGCTTATTTTTTACTGCAGTAACTAATTCATTACAGTTCATTCCAAAGCTACCATCGCCAGCAATATTAAATACTCTTTTATCAGGCTTACCGATTTGGGCTCCTATTGCAGCTCCAAGTCCATATCCCATTGTTCCAAGACCACCTGAGGTTACAAAAGTTCTTTCGGTTCTGAAATTAAAATATTGTGCTGCCCACATTTGATGTTGACCAACTTCAGTAGAAATTATAAAATTCCCATCATTTAATTTATTTAATTTATCAAAAAATAACTCTGGAGTTAAACCACAATTTGATGTTGCTTTTTTATTTTCTTTCAAATTGTTTATTGTATCAATCCATTCATCATTTCTCTTTTCTTTAATTAACGGCATTAATTGACTTAATGCTACTTTCAAATCTCCTACAATGCATGTATCGACTTTTATATTTTTATTTATTTCTGCTGGATCAACATCTATTTGTAATACTTTTGCATTCTTGATATGGTTTTGATTACTTATTACTCTATCACTAAATCTAGCTCCAAGAGTTATTAATAAGTCACATTTAGTTGCAGCAATATTAGATGCTTTTGTTCCATGCATACCTATCATTCCAGTGTATAGTTCATGATCATTCGGAAATTCTGCCATACACATAAGCGATGTTGATACAGGCGAATTTATCTTTTCTGCAAAACTTATCAATTCTGATGTTGCTCCAGATATTCCCACACCACCACCTGCGTATATAAGCGGTTTCTTACTTTGATTTATTAACTCTACAGCTTCTTGTAATGATTTTTCTGTAATATACTCTGAATTTCTAATAACCTCTTTAGGAATTAATTTAACATACTGAATTTTATCTGCAGTAACATCCTTAGGAATATCAATTAAAACCGGCCCTGGTCGACCTTCTTGAGCTATATAAAAAGCTTCTCTGATTATATTTTGGAGATCATTAACATCTCTTACTATATAATTATGTTTTGTTATAGGCATTGTAATACCAGTTATGTCAACTTCCTGAAAACTATCTTTTCCAAGCAATGGCTTTGCTACATTTCCTGTTATAGCAACCATAGGAATTGAATCCATGTATGCAGTAGCAATACCTGTTACTAAATTAGTAGCTCCTGGCCCTGATGTTGCAAGACAAACTCCAACTTTACCAGTAGCTCTTGCATATCCGTCAGCTGCATGAGATGCACCTTGTTCGTGACAAGTTAAAACATGATGAATTTTATCTTTATATTTATATAATTCATCATATATATTTAATACTGCTCCGCCTGGATATCCAAATATAGTCTCTACTCCTTCATCAAGTAATGACTTTATTAAGATTTCAGCCCCTGTTAATAACATTTTACTCACTCCTTTGCTTATAAAATGATTTTCAATTCACAATTAAGGATGAAATCTCTCTGAAATTTCTATTAATATCTTTTAAATCACGCTTTTTATTCCTTTATTATATATTGTGAATTATACATTATTATCTATTAATAATAAAGACCTATATAGTTCCTATAAAACTTAATGTTCTATAGGAATTATATAGTAACTTCTTATATGTTAATTATACACTATTTTGCAGCCCTTAGTTTTTCGCAAACTAGTTCTCCCATTTCAACAGTTCCAACTTTCTTCTTACCTTCTGTCATTATATCACCTGTTCTGTATCCATCTTCAAGAACTGCAAGAACTGCATTTTCAATTGATTTAGCTTCTTCTTCTAATGAAAAACTATATCTAAGCATCATAGCTGCTGAAAGAATAGTTGCTAAAGGATTTGCAATTCCTTGCCCTGCTATATCAGGAGCACTTCCGTGAATTGGTTCATACATACCAAGTGTGCCGTCCCCAAGAGATGCTGAAGGCAATAATCCTATTGATCCTGTAACCATACTTGCTTCATCTGATAAGATGTCTCCAAATAAATTTGAAGTTACCATTACATCAAATTGGTTCGGGTCTCTTACTATTTGCATTGCTGCATTATCAACATATAAATGATTTACTTCTACTTCTGGATAATCCTTAGCTATTTCATTAACTACACTTCTCCAAAGTCTTGAACTATCTAAAACATTAGCTTTATCAACACTTGTAAGCTTTTTGTTTCTCTTCATTGCTATTTCAAATCCACTTTTAGCAATTCTAGTTATCTCATTTACATTATATCTTTCAGTATCATAAGCACTTTTTACACCATCAATTTCTTCTGTTCCTCTTTGACCAAAATAAATACCACCAGTTAATTCTCTTACTATGCAGATATCTATACCATCTTTAACGATACTGTCTTTAAGTGGTGATTCATTTTTTAATGGCGCATATAAAACCGCTGGTCTTAAATTACAATAAAGATTCATTCCACTTCTTAATTTAAATAATCCTTGTTCTGGTCTTACTTTACCATTATCCCATTTTGGTCCACCAACAGCCCCTAGTAAAACTGCATCACTTTTCTTACAGATCTCTAATGATTCGTCTGAAAGTGGTGTTCCTTCTTTATCTATAGCACAACCACCTGCTAATACATATTCATATTCGAATCTATGTCCAAACTTATCCCCTATAACTTTTAAAACTTTTATAGTTTCATTAATTACTTCTGGACCTATACCATCTCCTGGTATTACCGCTATATTATATTTCATTATAAAATCCCCCTTAATTACCTAATTCTTATTGCTTATTTCATATTAAATAATCTTTACTTATTATTATCTCTTTATTGCTAAATTATATCAAGTCAACTCTGTTATAATTTTCATATTAATTGAATTTTCGCTTATTTATTTCTTATATATCCAATTAATCCATCATTATCGATAATCTTTTGCATGAATTCAGGGAATGCTTCTCCTTGATATTCTTGATTCTTAGTTAGATTCTTAATAAGACCTGTTGAGAAATCAACTTCTAATTCATCCCCTGCATCAATACTTTTTACTGCTTCATCACATTCTAAAATTGGTAAACCAATATTAATTGCATTTCTATAGAATATTCTAGCAAAAGTTGATGCGATAACACAACTAACTCCAGCTGTCTTAATTGCAAGTGGTGCATGCTCTCTTGAAGAACCACAACCAAAGTTTTTATTTGCAACGATTATGTCCCCATCTTTTACATTTTTAACAAAATCAACATCTATATCTTCCATACAGTGTGCAGCAAGTTCTTTAGCATCTGATGTGTTTAAATATCTCGCTGGGATTATTACGTCTGTATCTACATTATCTCCATATTTGAAAACTTTACCTTTTACGCTCATTACTAAATACCTCCTAGACTAATTCTGGGTCAGTGATTTTTCCAGTTAAAGCAGATGCTGCTGCTACAGCTGGACTTGCAAGATATACTTCTGATTCAACATGCCCCATTCTTCCTACAAAATTTCTGTTTGTTGTTGATACACATCTTTCACCTTTTGCTAAAATTCCCATATGCCCACCTAAACATGGTCCACAAGTTGGTGTTGAGAACGCTGCTCCAGCTTCAACTAAATCTGTAACTATTCCTTCTTTTATTGCTTGTAAATAAATCTTTTGAGTTCCAGGAATAACTATACATCTGATACCCTTCTTAACTTTCTTTCCTTTTAAGATATCTCTAGCTATTCTTAAATCTGAAATTCTACCATTAGTACATGATCCAATTACAACTTGGTCAACAGCTACATCTCCAGTATTATCAATTGTTCTTGTATTATCTGGTAAATGAGGGAATGAAACTGTTGGTCTTAAAGTACTTAAATCAATTTCAAACACTTCATCATATTCTGCATCTTCATCAGCTTCATAAACTTTCCATTCTCTAGATGCATGATCTTTTAAATATTCAACAGTTTTATCATCAACTGGGAAAATTCCATTCTTTCCACCAGCTTCTATTGCCATATTAGCCATTGTAAATCTATCATCCATTGAAAGGTATTGTAATCCATCACCAACAAATTCCATTGATTTGTATAATGCTCCGTCAACACCAATCATTCCGATTATGTGTAATATAATATCTTTTCCACTTATCCATTTTGCAGGTTTATTCTTAAGAACAAACTTTAAAGCTGATGGTACTTTAAACCAACACTTTCCTATAGCCATACCAGCTGCCATATCAGTTGATCCTATACCTGTTGAGAAAGCACCAAGAGCTCCATATGTACAAGTATGTGAGTCAGCACCTATAACAACATCCCCAGCAACTACTAATCCTTTTTCAGGAAGTAAGCAATGTTCAATTCCCATTTCTCCAACTTCAAAGAAGTTTTCTATTTCCATTTTATCAGCAAATTCTCTAATATACTTAACTTGTTCTGCTGAATTTATATCCTTATTAGGAGTAAAGTGATCTGGAACTATAGCTATTTGGCTTTTACTAAATACTTTATCTGTCCCAAACTTCTTAAATTCATTTACAGCTACTGGAGTTGTAATATCATTTCCTAAAACTAAATCAAGATTTGCTTCGATTAATTGTCCAGCTTTTACAGTTTCTAGACCTGCATGTGCTGCTAAGATTTTTTGTGTCATTGTCATTCCCATTTTTAATCATCTCCTTAAAAATATGCTTTTACTTTTCTTTCAATATCTTTGATTAATTTATATTCTATTGAATCCACTAGAGCTATCCAGCTAGCTTGAATTACGTCTCGGGATACTCCAACAGTACTCCAATTCTCAATTCCATCTGTTGATTCAATTAAAACTCTTACCTTTGCTTCAGTTGCACTTTCTGAATCTAAAACCCTAACCTTATAATCTACAAGTCTTGCTTGTTTTATTTCAGGATAAAATACCTCTAGAGCTTTTCTAATTGCCTTATCTAACGCATTTACAGGTCCTTCTCCTTCTGCTGCTGTCATTTCACTCTTTCCATCAACGGTAATATTTATTACTGCTGTTGATGAGAATTCTTCGGTTCCATAAGGCTGTTCTCCAATTATCTTAAAATGATTTAATTTAAAGAAAGGTTTATATTTTCCAATAATCTTTCTTATAACTAACTCAACAGTTCCTTCTGCACCTTCAAATTGATACCCTTCATATTCTAATTCTTTTAATCTATCAGTAATTTTTTGAACTGAATTATCATCCTTAGATATATTGGGGAATACTTTTTTTATTTCCTGCAATATTGTGCTCTTTCCACTAACTTCAGAAACTAAAAATCTTCTTTTATTTCCGACTAATTCAGGTTCTATATGCTCATAAGACTTTGGTGATTTAGTTACTGCATCTATATGCATTCCACCTTTATGAGCAAATGCAGAACTTCCTACAAAAGGATTTTCATCTGCTAATGTAATATTACAGATTTCTGCAATATATCTTGATGTCTTTGTCAGATTTGTTAATTCGATATTGTTTAGAACCTCATATCCAAGTTTTAATTTTAATGTAGGTATTATTACACTTAAATTAGCATTTCCACATCTTTCACCTATACCAATAAAAGTTCCCTGAACTTGCACTGCCCCTGCCTGTACTGCCATAACTGAATTTGCAACTGCCATTCCCATATCATTATGACTGTGAACTCCTACGTCTATAGACACTTCTGCTCTTACAGCTTTAGTTATTTCATATATATCTTGAGGTAATGTTCCTCCATTAGTATCACATAACACAACTACTTGTGCTCCAGCTTCCTCGGCTGCTCTTAAAGTTGCCATTGCATAATCTTTATTTGCTTTGTATCCATCATAAAAATGCTCTGCGTCAAAGATTACTTCCTTTTCTTTTTTACTCAAGTATTTTATTGTGTCTTTTATCATATTAATATTTTCATCTAAAGAAGTCTTTATGATATCTGTCACTTGAAAATCCCATGACTTTCCGAATATAACAATCGTATTTGCTTCTGATGATAATAAATCTTTCAAATTTTTATCATCTTCAACATTAATATTAGGTCTTCTTGTCGATCCAAATGCTGCAACTCTAGAATTTCTAAGGTGCATATCTTTAAGCCTTTTAAAGAATTCCATATCCTTTGGATTTGATCCAGGATTACCAGCTTCAATATAATCGATCTGCATCTCATCCAAGGCCTTTACTATTTTAATCTTATCTTCTAATGAAAATGAAATTCCTTGACCTTGTGCTCCATCTCTTAGAGTAGAATCAAATATTTTTACCTGATTCTGAGCCATATATCATTACCCCCCTTTTCATTTTTACTGCTTTATTGCCATTATCCATATTTCTTATACATTAATAACTTTCAATAGAATTTTTAATTGTTTTTTCCCCTCTTTGTAGAGCTGTAACACCAGTTCTAACTAATTCTTCTATTCCGTATTCCTCCATTAAGTTTATTAATGCAGATATTTTATTTTCATCCCCAGTTAATTCTATTGTTAATGTATCAGTAGATAAATCAATTATCTTACTTCTAAAAATCTTTACTGTTTCATTTATTGCTGATCTATTTTCAGCATTTGCTCTTACTTTTATCAGCACTAATTCTCTATAGACAGATTCATTAGGTTTAAAATCTATAACCCTTATTACATCTTCTAATTTATTTAATTGCTTTTTAACTTGCTCTAATACATTATCATCGCCCATAAGTGTAATTGTCATTCTTGAAATCGAAGGATCTTCAGTTCTGCCAACAGTTAAACTGTCTATGTTATACCCTCTTCTTGAAAACAATCCGCTTACTCTGCTTAAAACACCAGATGAATTCTTAACTAAAGCAGATAGTACATGCTTCTCCATAGCTTTCCCCCCTTAGGCATATTCAAAAAAATAATAAGTCCTAATGCTAGTCTATTTAACCTTATACTTCTTCAGCATAATCACCTAATAGGTCCACTATGAGGCGATTATACTTCCTTGTCTAAGGTTAAATATACATCGCATCAGGGACTCATTATTTTCTATCATATGCCTTAAAAATGGTTAAAAAAATCCACCCTTAATGATATGAATCATAAGAAGTGGGATAATATTCCGCCTTATATAATATCACTAGGTTCTAACAAACCCTTGCATATAACGGATGCACACCGGATATCTTTTACTCAAGAAATTTCTTTCTCTTTCTGGATTCTGCTCAGGAGCGATAACCATTAAGCTAAAGTATCGATTCTCACCAACCATCGACTCTCTGCAACTTGTCTGCTAAACAATTGTCTCCATCTCAGCATTTAATACTTAAGGACCTATTAAATTTTCCTGTTAGATAGCATTTTACTCTTTGTTTTTACTATTGTCAATATTTAAGTAATATATTTTTCATTCTTGTTTTTTTACCCGTAAAACTCACATGCAAATTAATCATTTGTTATCTAAATGTGGATTTTTTTATTAATTCGTTAATCATTTTGCGCCTTTTTTGAATATATAAGTCATTTATTTGATATTGATTGACAATTTAAATATACTTGTTTCTAAACTGAATGCTTATGTACTGGGTCCCCAAAGTTTTCCATACAATTCACTTCCTGAACATCAGCTAAAACTTCATCAAGACCATAATCATATATATTAAAGTCTATATTTGCTTCACTTATTTTTGAAATTATTTCTTCTTTATCTTCTTCAAATGTCAAGTTTTTTCTAATTACTTCAATAAACTCCTCCGTCTTATATACCTTACATATTCTTTCTTCAACTCCTAATTGTGAAAAAACAACGAACCTAGGCTGATCTCCTCCTATTTCTGTGGCATCATTATATCCATCTTTATGTAAAACGTCATCCATCCTCCATTCATAATAAATATTTATATATGCTTTTGCTCCTTCAATATCATTAAAGCCTTTACAATTACCTGTTGGCATTACTACAAAATACTCATTATAAGGTTCCTTTTCCATACAATTGCCTCCTTTGTACATATCATTACTTTATTTATCCCCTTATTAAGTACTTGTTATGCATAAAAGGTTAATTGAATCACTTTGAAATCACTTATAATATAACAATTATTTTATTTTTTATAATTATTATATTATAGAATTTCATATTTTTTATCATAAAAATTAATAAGCAAAAAGGAACCCTATTTTTATAGAATTCCTTTTTATTTTCATGAATGAAAGCATTAATTATTAACTTAGTTATATTTCTTTTCTATCAATTCAGCTAAATTATGCGCCATTTTATCAATTTCTGCCTGGTCTTCACCTTCAAGCATTACTCTAACTAGTGGTTCTGTTCCAGATGGTCTTATTAGAACTCTTCCAACACCATTTAACGCATCTTCTATCTTCTTTATTTCATCTTGTATTTCAGCATCAGTTAGGTATAAATCTTTTTTATCATTTGGCACTGTTGCATTAGCCAATACTTGTGGTAACTCCTTCATTATTGTACATAACTCTGATAGAGGAGTTTCCTTTTTCTTAACGATATTGGCAATTTGAAGTGCTGTAACTAAACCGTCACCAGTTGAGTTATAATCTAAAAATATAACATGTCCTGATTGTTCTCCACCTAAAACATATTTATCTTTGATCATTTCTTCTAAAACATATCTATCACCAACACTGGTTTTTACAAGATTAATTCCTTCTTTTTTGCTGCATATATCCAAACCAAGGTTACTCATTACTGTTACGACTAATGTATCATCCTTTAGCTTCCCAAGTTCCTTTAAGTGCTTTGCACATAGCATTAAAATAAAATCACCATTTATTAAATTACCCTTTTCATTAACTGCTAAGCATCTATCTGCATCCCCATCAAAGGCAAATCCTAAATCACATCCTTTTTTAACTACATATTCCATTAGCTCTTCTGGATGTGTTGAACCACAATTTTCATTTATATTTGTTCCATCTGGATTATCATTAATTACAAATACATCCGCACCTAATTCTCTAAATGCCTTTACTGATGACTTATATGCTGCTCCATTTGCACAATCTAAAGCTATTTTTAATCCCTTTAAATTATAAGGTATTGTATTCTTAGCAAATTCTATATAATCATCTAAAGCTGAAACTTCAATTGTTTCTCTTCCTAAATCTGTACCAATTGGGCTTGGCACTCCTTCAAAATTACTTTCAATAACGCTTTGAATCTCATCTTCTAATTCATCCGAAAGCTTGTACCCTTTGTCGTTAAAGAACTTTATACCATTATATTCTACTGGATTATGTGATGCTGAAATCATAACACCTGCATCAGCACCGTACTTTCTTGTTAAATATGCAACGGCTGGTGTAGGTACAACTCCTAATACTACAGCTTCAGCTCCAACTGATAATATTCCTGATATTAATGCCGATTCCAACATATCTCCTGATATTCTTGTGTCTTTTGCAACCAATATCTTGGGTTTATGAGCTCCTTCTGTTAATACATATGCTCCTGCTCTTCCAAGATTATATGCTGTTATTGCTGTCAATTCTGTATTTGCAACTCCTCTAACGCCATCAGTTCCAAACATTCTACTCATAATTTTACCTCACTTTTTTATTCAATATATATAGCTATTTCCTTATACTATAATATTTTTAGCTACTAGTAAAAGTCACTATTATTTATGACCTTTCCGTATTTACCACCTTAAATAGTATAATGCTTTTGAATGCTATTTACAATCTCCTCTTTTTATTAAAATCAGCTATTTTTATACATCAGTTAAGTATATTAAAATTTTTATCCTAAATTACTTTATTTCCTCATCCTTTAACCTATCCAGCACCAAATTATATCCATCGCTTCCATAATTTAGACATCTATTAACTCTGCTTATAGTAGCTGTACTTGCACCTGTTATTTCAGCTATTTCTGAATAAGTCTTTTTATATTTAAGCAGCTTAGCCACATGTATTCTTTGAGCTAAGGCTTTTACTTCGTTTATAGTTGCCACATCTTCAAAAAATTTATAACATTCATCTATATCTTTAAGTTCTAAAATTGCTTTAAAAAATAAATCTAATTCCTTACTTTTGATTTTTGACTCTAAAGAACTCATTTTACCACCTCACTGTATAATTATTTACCTTTAATTATACCCATCTGCAGCTCACTTTACAACTTTAATATATGAAAGCATCAATTTTAAATTAACAGGCTATATAATTCAAATGTACAGTAGATAGTTTTGTTATAAAAAATTATCTACTGCCCTAATGTGATTATATTAGGCACAATCAAAAAAATAACAAGTCCATTTGCAAGCCTATTTTCCATCATACTGCGTCAGCAAATTGCCCTAATAGGCCCGCTATGAGGGCAACTTGCTTCCTTGCCTGATGAAAAATATCCATGGCAACTTTGGACTTGTTATTTATTTTCATGTGCCTTAAATTAAACATCTTCAGCATCCATTTCGTATTGAGGTTTTATTATTTGGCTTATTCCTCTTATTCTCAAATCTTTATATACGCTTTTTGTCGGCATAAGCCACACTTCGCCTGTTCCTCTATATACATTAACCATACCTTCTCCGCTAACTGCTGTACCAATAATGGATTTAGAAGATTTCTCAACTGAAAACTCAATATTTCCTGTTCTTAAAATAGCTAAGTTTCCATCTACCTTCAATGTATCATTAATTAATATACATTTGAAAATTTCAGTCTCTGGAACTGGAACCTTTAGAACAACTATCCCGTTTCCTTCTATCCTAGTTTGATATAAACCTTCATTGCCTAAAAACGCTGAAGATACATTCTTTTGCATGGCTGCATTAATTTCGATGCCTTCCTCACATGCGCAAAACATATTATCACTTACTATTATCTCATCATCCTCTAGCTCTACTAGTGCAAAATGGCCAAAAGATGGTTCTAAAAATATTTCTCCAGTTCCACTGTACGTAGGTTTAAACGCAGTTTCCCCTGTCAACTTACTTGATATTATTTTTTTACCAAATCCTATTAAGCCACCTTGCTTACTCTTTATTTCTATATTACCCTTCATATAGCTTAAAGAGCCAGGTTCTAGTTTTACTGAACTATCCTCTAATATTATTCTAACTTGCTTTAGTTTTATACCACTTTCTTTCATTATGTTAAGTCCCAAAGCAGTTTGAACATCAGTTGCTCCATCCAAATTCTCATATTCTAATATTTGAAATCTAGATTCACATGCCATTTCCGATAACATACTTAATTTGTTACTAAATTTTAATGAACTTCTCATAAATTACTCCTGTCTTATAATAATTGTTATATATCTTAAATTACTTATTTAGATTTAATTCTTCTAGTAATGTAAATATCCTCTTATTAAGTACTGGATGCATAAGATATGGTGCAATTTCATTTAAAGGTTTTAATACGAACTCCCTTTCATGCATCCTTGGATGTGGAAGAACTACTTTTTCATCAGAAGAGACTACTGAATCATACATAATAATATCTAAATCAATTGTTCTAGGTCCCCATTTTATTGTTCTTTCCCTATTTAATTCTTCTTCAATTTTAAGAAGTAACTCCATAAGCTCTTCTGCCTCTAATGTTGTCTCTATTTCAATAACTGCATTTACAAAGTCTTCTTGTTCTAAGTATCCCCATGGTTTTGTTATTATAAACGATGATTGTTTTTTCAAATCTATATTCTTTTCTTTTGATATTTTATTTATTGCAGCTTCTAAATATCTTTCTTTGTCTCCCATGTTGGAACCTAATCCTATATATGCTTTATGCCTTCTTCTCTCAATCATTATTTCTACAGTATCCAAATGCTTTTTAATTGGCGCCCAAGGCTTTTTCAAGAATACCTTAACACCACTTATAATCTTATACTCATTAAGAATAAAATCTGCTAAGTTTAAAGTTACTGTTTCTATAAGATCATAGTTTTGCCTATTAAATTCTTCTTCTACTTTTTCGCACAATTCACCGTAGTGCACTGATTTTGTTAAATCTCCAGTCTTACCAGCCAGCTTTAAATCTAATTCTAATTCAAAGGATAATATAAACTTTTGACCTAACTTTTTCTCTTCTTCAAAAACTCCATGAAAACCAAATAACTCTAAATCTTTTATATACATTTTATCCAAAATTCATCCATCCTATCTTCTTACAATTGCATCAGTCATTTTTGCAGCTCGTGAATTTTCGAGCACATCATGAACTCTTACAAAATCACAGGAATCTTTCATTATACCTATAACTGTAGTAGCTACTGTTCCCTCTACTCTTTCTTCTACAGGTAAATTTAAAGTTAATCCTATCATAGATTTTCTAGAGGTTCCTAGTAGTATTGGGTAGCCTAACTCTTTAAGCTTTTCTAGATTATTCATAGTTTCCAAATTCTGCTCATAAGTCTTTCCAAACCCTATACCTGGATCTAATATTATATTCTCATCCTTAACTCCAGCATACTTAGCAATTTTTATGCTTTCTTTTAAGTCTTCTAATATCTCCTCAATTAAATTTTTATAATCTGTATTATCTCTATTATGCATTAAACAGCAAGGTACGCTATATTTTGCGGCGACCTTTGCTATATCTTTTTCCTTTTTAAATCCCCATATATCATTAATAAGGTCTGCTCCAGCTTCTATTGCTTTTTCAGCTACTCTTGCCTTATAAGTATCTATAGATACTGGAATATTAAAATTTTCCTTTATAGCCTTTATTATTGGTACAACTCGGCTAATCTCCTCTTCATCACTCACTATTGTGTAGCCTGGTCTTGTAGACTCCCCGCCTACATCTATTATATCAGCTCCATCATTTATCATTTTTCTTACATGCTGCATTGCAATATCTATATCATTAAATTTTCCTCCATCTGAAAAAGAATCAGGGGTGAAATTTAATATCCCCATAATATATGTTTTTTCTCCAATTCTAAATTCAGCATTTCCTATTTTCATCTTATTTAAAGCCTCCTAATAATATATTTTCAAATTCTTCTTTTCATCGCTCCAATTACAGTCATCTTTAGATTTACAAGCAATACACAATCTAGAAAGCTTATCTGCTCTATATATGAGTAATGAGAATCCCTCACTTTTTTTATCCCTGTGTCCCAATATGCCTTGTTTTATAGATTCTACTTCTTCCTCATTAAATTCATAATCTATTAAAATATCTTTTGCAATTTCCCATGAAGCTATTTCATGAGGCATACCATTTTCATATTGATAAGACTTTCCTATATCATGTAAAATTGCAGTCGCATATATAATTTCTTTCTCAAAGCCTAAATTTTCTTCTAAATTTATTGATTGGGCAATTCTTGCTACATCTAAAAAATGTTTCAAATTATGTTTACAATACTTTCTACCCTTTTCAAACTTCTTGTTCCTTTTTAAATAATACATATATCTTTCGTCATTTAAAATGCAATTAAATCTATCCATAACATACCCCAACTATATTTACTATTTACTAAGTATCATCATGATTATTTTATTATTATATCATTTATTTTTAAATAAAAAATAACACTTAGAAATAATTAAAAATAATTTCTAAGTGTTACCCCTTACTTATTAATAAACTTTAGCTTGTTCTTCCCCATCAAGCACTCTAATAGCACCTTGAGCTAAAGCAAGTAATTCATCTTCTCCTGGATAAACTGTAACTGGAGCTATCCATTCTACTTTTGCTTTTAGGTCTGGAACAAGAGTTGGTGAATATGCAATTCCTCCAGTAAAGATAATTTGATCTACTTTACCTTCTAGCACTACTGACATTTCCCCAATTGATTTTGCAATTTGATAAACAAATGCTTTATATATTGCTCCGCATTCTTTATCTCCTGCTTCCATATTGTCAATAACACCTTTTACATCATTTGTGTTTAGGTATCCAACAAATCCGCCTTTTCCTACAACCTTACCATATACTTCTGCTTCGCTATATTTTCCACTAAAGCACATTTTAATTAAATCACCAATTGGAACTGATCCAGCTCTTTCTGGCGAAAATGGTCCATCTCCATCTAAAGCGTTGTTTACATCTACAACTTTTCCATGGTTATGAGCTCCAACAGAAACACCACCACCCATATGTACAACTACAAGGTTTAGGTTTTCGTATCCCTCTCCACTTTCTTTACCATATCTTTTAGCTACTGCTTTTTGATTTAAAGCATGGAATTTACTCTTTCTTGGAAGTTCTGGTACTCCTGATAATCTAGCTACATCTGCTAATTCATCTGTAACAACTGGATCTACTATAAATGAAGGAATATTTAATTCATCCCCAATTGATTTCGCAATTATTCCACCAAGGTTAGAAGCATGTGGCCCTTGAACTCCAACTTTTAAATCTTCAACCATTGCATCATTTACTGCGTATGTTCCACCTTCAACAGGTTTAAGCATTCCACCTCTTCCAACAACGGCACTTAAAGTAGTTATATCAAAGTTCTTTTCTTTTAGAACATTTAATATTACCTCTTTTCTAAATCCAAATTGGTCATATATTGTATCATATCTCTTTATTTCTTCATTTGTGTGTCTTAATGTTTCTTCAAATAGTTCTTTTTCATCTTCATAAACACCAATTTTAGTTGATGTTGAACCTGGATTTATTATTAATAGCTTATATGACATTCCGAATCCCCCTTAAACTTATGCATTGATAATTATATGTTTACTTATTACTTATTTTTTGCTGCAACTAATGCTGCTAGAGCTATTGAATTAACTTTTGTTTCAAATGAATCAGCTCTTGAAGTTAAAATTACTGGTGCTGATGTACCTACTAAAAGTCCACCATTTCTTGACTTTGAGAAATATGTTAATGTTTTATACATTACATTAGCTGCTTCAATATTTGGTAATAATAATATATCTGCTTTACCCGCAACAGGACCTGTAACGCCTTTATGATGAGCAGCTTCTTCTGATATTGCATTATCTAATGCGAAAGGTCCATCTACGATACAACCTTTAATTTGTCCTCTATCACTCATTTTAGCTAATAATGCAGCATCAACTGTTGATTGCATACTAGCATTCACAACTTCAACTGGACATATAGGTGCTACCTTAGGAACTTCTATTCCACATGCATGTGCTACTACTACTGCGTTATTTATCATCCCAACTTTATCCTTAAATTCAGGATATGTATTAAATGCTGCATCAGTTAAAAATAATAACTTATCCCAGCCTTCTATATCAAAAACTGCAACATGTGACATTAATTTTCCTGTTCTTAATCCAATTTCTTTATTTAATACACTTCTTAAGAATGTAGCAGTATCTACTAATCCTTTCATTAGCATATCAGCATGACCACTTGAAACTAATTTTACAGCTTCTAAGGTAGCCTTCTTTGGATCTTTGATATCCATTATTTCATAGTCTGATAAATCTAAGTCTATCTTTTTTGCTATTTCATGTATTTGTTGTTTATCTCCAACTAATATTGCTTGAGCAATATTTTTTTCTGTAGCTTCCTTTATAGCTTCTAACACAGGCTCATCTTGCGCTACTGCTACTGCCACTTTCTTTGTTGGAACTTCCTTTAGTCTTGATAATAAATCATCGAAGTTTTTACTCATCTTTTTGCACCTCTTACCTTAATAATTTTTAACTTAGGCACATGAAAAAAATAATAGACCAAAGATGCGACGCATATTTCGTGTCAGACAAGGAAGTAAATTCTGCTCATAGTGGACCTATTAACTGAATTTGCTGACGCAGTATGACGCAAAATAGGCAAGCATACTGGTCTATTATTTTTTTGATTGTGCCTTATATTATAATTAGTTTAATTATTTGTTAAATTTGTGTCAATCTAGTTTATAAATATTCCTTCTATATTCTATTGTAACAAAAAATTACTGGAAATGTTAAATTTTCAGAATATTATTTTTATTATTTAACTATTTTTTAATCTTTTTCAATTCCTATAGTACCATTATTAATACATAATTAATATTTTTCTTAACTCATTATACTGTTATCCTCACCTATTCTATGGCAAATCAAATTTTTCAATTATATGCTCAGCAACCCTTATCCCGTCAACTGCTGCTGATATTATACCCCCTGCAAACCCAGCACCTTCTCCTGTTGGGTAGAGTCCACAAACATTTATGCTTTCAAGAGTAGAATTTCTATTAATTCTAACTGGAGCTGAAGTTCGTGTTTCAATTCCCGTTAAAACTGCATCCTCTCTAGCGTATCCCTTTATTTTTTTATCAAAATTCAAAATTCCTTCTTTAAGTGCTTCTACAACATAACTAGGCAAGCATTCCTTTAATTCCTTGAATTCATATCCTGCGGTATAACTTGGTATAACTTTCCCCAATTTAATAGATGCTCTATCTTTCATAAAATCTCCAACAAGTTGAATTGGTGCTTTATAATTACCTCCACCTAACTTAAATGCAAGACTTTCATAATGTCTTTGAAACTCCATACCGCTAAGAGGAGAATTCCCTTCAAAATCTTCTGGTGAAACAGTTACTACTAAAGCTGAATTAGCATTTTCTAAATCTCTTGCATGATAGCTCATACCGTTGGATACAAGCCTACCCTCTTCTGATGCTGCAGCAACTACTAAGCCTCCAGGACACATACAAAATGAATATATTCCTCTTTTTAATTTTTCACTTTGATAAGTTAATCTATAATCTGCGGCTTGTAATTTCGGATGTTTATGACTTTCACCGTATTGACTGATATTTATCAATTCTTGTGGATGCTCAATTCTTACTCCTATAGCAAAAGCTTTTGCATCCATAGAAACCTGTTCATTATGAAGCATTTCATAGGTATCTCTCGAACTATGACCTATGGCAAGCACTAACGCCGTACATAATATTTCCTGACCATTTACAATAATACTTTTTAATTTGCCATCATCATATGATATTTTCTCTAACTTAGAGTTAAAGAAAACTTCTCCACCAAGACTCTTGATTTCTTCTCTTATATTCTTAACTACATCCTTTAAAAGATCTGTTCCTACATGAGTTTTACTTTCATATTTTATTTCTGCCGGTGCCCCTGCCTTTATTAATTCATCCAGCACAAACGCACATCTATGATCTTTAATTCTTGTAGTTAATTTGCCATCAGAAAATGTACCAGCTCCTCCTTCTCCAAATTGAACATTTGATTCAAGATTAAGCTCTCCAGTTTCCCAAAACTTTTTTACAGTTACTGTTCTTTGATCCACATCTTCTCCACGCTCATATACTATTGGTTTATAACCATACCTCGCTAAAGTTAATGCAGCAAAAATTCCTGCTGGACCAAATCCGATTACTACTGGTCGAGATTTTAGTTCTTCTGTACCTCGCTTCACAGATTCAATTTCTTTTATTTCTTCAAGCCTTATATCTTTATCATGTATTCTAGATAATATCTTTTTTTCCTTATCACAAATTACATCAACGGCATAACTTATCTTTATATCATTCTTTCTTCTTGCATCTATACTTCTCTTTACTATATTTACTTTGTTTATGTATTCCTTGGATATATTTAACTTTTTACATATTTTACTTTCCAAACTGCTTATGTCATCATCCAAACCTAAATTTATGTTATTTATTCTTATAGCCACAGTTTTTTCACCATATCCTTTCAAATAAAATCATATTTACTGCTTTAAACCTTAATCTTAAAATCATATCAAAGGTATTATATCCTATCTAGTATTAATTCAAACTAATTTAATGAAATTATATCATAAAAACCACAGTATTAATAATTTGAATAATACTGTGGCCTTTTACTAGGTTTTCTTTTTAACTACTATACTTACACTTCCGACATCCGATATTGATACATTACCTCCACCGGTAAGAGTCGCTTTAGGTGTATACTCAAAAGTCCCTTCTGCTTTTACAGTGGATAAATCTAGTACAATACTTACATTTTGAGGAGTTATCTTATCTAAGTCCGCCTGAGTTCCAGTTAATGTTACGTTCGCTGTCAAATTCGGATTATCTAAAGAAAAGGCCTCATTTAAGTTGCTATATTGAATATTACAAACTAAATTTTTAGTTGCGCTTTCTTCCTTTTTTATTCTAAATTTAACATCAATAATACCCTCACCATCTTGAACTGCGATTCCTTCAGGCAAAATAAGCTTAACATTCATTTCGCTATCAGATTTCAATGATGATATATCCATCGGTTCAGTATCTATTGATTGTATCTTATCTAAATTCTGACTATCACCTAATATATTTACATTATTTTTACTTAAATCATAGCCATCTAAAATAAATCCCTGTGGAACTGTCCCTGTAGTCTTTAAATTAATAGGTACTACTTTCCCATTTGTGACTTCAATCGATAATTTAGCTGTTTTATTATCAGGTTCAACATTAGTAATTTCATTTCCAAGTGAATCCACAAGTTTTATGCTATAATCATTTTCCCTATTTTTATCTACATCTTTTTCTTCTCCAGTTATTATTGCATCACTAATTCTTTCTATAGAACTTTTACCACCTGTTACCGTTACCGTTTGTGGATTTATTGTTTGCTGCTTCTCATAGATATTTTCTTTATAATTTACTTTTACCTTAGATTTTATAGTAAATTGTTTCTGAGTTAGTTCTTCTAGATTAACCTTTATTCCTAGAAAGCCATTATTTTTAATATTAATATTTTCTGGATAACTTACAATTTGAACTGGTATAGTATTTTCTCCACTTTTCAGCGCATAGACCGACATATCAGCTACAATTTTAAAATCTTCTTTTTTAACTTTAAGTACTTCACTTGATGGTCCCTCTAATATTAAATCAACAGTATACTGCTGCTTATTTACTATTGCAAATTTTGCATCAGCTACAGAATTTTCATTAATTAATTCTACAGGGATATTTCTGAGATCATAACTTCTTGAAGGGTTTTCAACATTTGAGATATACAGCCACAAACCAAATGATAACAATAAACAAACAATTTTTACAATTAACGTTCCGTTTTCACTTTTATCCATGACCTCACCTTCTCCCCAGCAGTTTTTACTTTTTTCTCATATCTATTTTCTATTATTTTAGATATTACAATTTTTAATCTTTCTTTATCATACCCTCTTGTTATTCGTCCATTTATCGCTAATGACACTACACCTGTTTCTTCTGAAACAATTATTATTACTGCATCAGATACTTCTGATAACCCAAGCGCAGCCCTATGCCTAGTTCCTAATTTTTTATTAATGGTATTGTTTCCAGTTAACGGTAAAACACACCCTGATGCTAAAATTCTATTATTTCTTATTATGGTTGCACCATCATGAAGCGGAGTATTCACTACAAATATATTTTCTAAAAGGTTTGAGGTTACATTTGAATCTAATAACGTTCCTGCACCAATTAATTCATTAAGACCTGTTCTTTGTTCTATAACAATTAATGCACCCGTTTTACTTTCAGATAGATTTTGTACTGCTACTGCAACTTCGTTAATCATTGTATTTAAGTCTTCCTTATTGTAAAAATAATGCTTATCATCAAACGCACTTCTTCCCAAGTGTTCTAAAGCTCTTCTAATTTCTGGTTGAAAAATTATAATAACAGATAATACCCCGATAGTTAATGTTTTATTTAATATAAAATATAACATATCTAATTTTAATAAATAACTAATTGGAATTAGAGCTATAATTAATACTATCCCTTTTAATAACTGTTCCGCTCTTGTTTCCTTTATTAACATGTATCCTTTATAGAATATATAAGATACCACTAATATATCTAATACAGACCATAATGACATATTAGAAAAGCTTTTTTCTAACATAGATAAAAGTTCTTGCAAATTTCTCACCTCTTTTCTTATCTCTTACATTAAAATTATACAACAATTATTATACTCATAGATATAAAGAGAATTATAAATTTCTTACTTTTTAATTATTTTTATACTAATTTTTTATTAAGGCACATGAAAATAAAAAACGAGTCCAATTTTCATAAAGCAATGAGGCAACTTGCCCTCATTGCGGGCCTATTATAAGTGAGAGTCCAAAAGTGATGCTCCAAATCTTGTATTTGGCTAGCAGAACTTTCTCTGTGAGCATCTTGTATTTGATTTCTCGAACTTAGTTAAATTGCGCATGCAATTTAACCTCCTTTGATGATGGAAAATAGTCTGGCAAATGGACTTGTTATTTTTTTGAATGTGCCTAACCTTTATTATTCTAGTTGAAATCGTTAGAAAAACCTATAAATGATTATAGAAATAAATAGTGTATATAATTACTTTCTTTGGTAATAATATTACTTGTTGCACTATACCTAAGGAGGTTTTTTATGAAAAAGAAATGTAGTATTTTTGTAACTGCTTTAATACTATATCTTTCCGTTATTAATGTAAATCCAACTTTCGCCACAGTCTCAGGCGAAGCTTGTAGTGAAACTCAAAGTATTTCTATAAATCAAAAAAGTGAGAAAAATTATTCAAACGATAATATAAATAATAATTCGCAAAATAACGAAAAACATGATGATGTTTTAGAAGTTATTAATCACAATACTCAACAATTATATATAACGGGTGAAGATATAGATTTAATGGCAAAACTTGTTTATGCTGAAAGTGCTGGTGAACCATATAACGGAAAAGTAGCTGTTGCTTCTGTAGTATTAAATCGTACAACAGATCCACATTTTCCAAACACAATAAGAGAGGTTATATTTCAAAAGAATGCCTTTTCTTGTGTAAAAAATGGTAAAATAAACGCCAGTCCAAATCAAGATTGCTATAATGCAGTTTACGATGCAATTAAAGGTGTGGATCCAACAAATGATGCCTTATTTTTCTACAATCCAGCCACGGCAACATGTAACTGGATGAAGGAAACACAAAAAGTTAATCAAACAACAATAGGACATCATACATTTTTTAAAACTAAAACTTAGATCTTATTACTTATGTAAAAAACAGGGGGAAGCTATTTTTTTAATTTAGCTTACCCCTTTTCTTATTTTTCAAAAATACCTTTAACAAGTACTTCTCCATTCTCCATCATTTTTTTTCCCTTTGCAAAAACTGCATCTATGTCAAATGATTTTTCATCAACCATTACTAAATCTGCATCTTTTCCACAAGTTATAGTTCCTTTATTCTCAAGTTTCAATACATTTGCTATATTAGAAGTGATTACCTTGATTGCATCTTCTATTGGAATTTTTTCTTGTTCAATTGCAAATCTAACTTCTCTATATAAAGTTGATACACAACAAACTTTATAGCCTATTAATTTTCCTTTATCATCAAACTCAGGCATACTTCCATTTCCATCCGAAGAAAATGTTATATGTTCTATAGGCAGATTTTCATCTATATATTTCTTCAAACCTTCCCCAGCTCTAAGCTCTCCCTCACTTAGATTTTTTAAATCACAACTTGTTGTTAGGTCTATAAAGCCACCCTTTTTTACATACTCCAACCCTTGATCAAAAAGTTTCCCATTTCTATTAATATGAGTTGGCAGCAATTGTGTTGCAGGAATCTCTGTTTTATCAATTAAATCAAATATATAATTTAAACCCCTATCTCCTTCTCCTAAATGCACATTAACAATTCCTGCCTTATTAGATAATAATCCACCAACTCTACTTTGTGCAACTAGATTAGCAAAACTATCAAAGTTTGGCTGTGAACTTCGATTATCCGAAAGAGCAATTTCTCCAACTCCAATTATTTCTTCAATCAGCATTATATCTTCTTTTATTGAACCTGTTACTGTTTTAACTGGTACATCATAAGAGCCGATCAAACAATATGCTGATATTCCTTCTTGTCTTAAAGCTTTAACTTTAGCTATCAATGCTTTCCTACTCCTGCATATTCCATCTGTTCCAATACAACCAACTACTGTTGTTATTCCAGCTTCAATTAAACTTGATAATTCAATTTCAGGTGTTCTTGTATTGTATCCCGCTTCGCCTCCTGCTCCTATAATATGAACATGACAGTCTATAAATCCTGGAAAAAGCAGTTTATCTTTTCCTTCAATAATTTCAATATCAAGTAATTTATTTTCAATATTTAGCTCATCATATATACCAGCAATTTTACCTCCAGTTATTAAAACATCTTTTATCCCAAGATACCTTGGTTCGTATATCTTACACCCTTTAATTATTGAAATCATATTCTCACCTATCCTTCATCTTAAATAAATACTGATTATTATTTTCTATATTAAAAAGCTAATCACGTATATATTTATGTTAACCTAATATAATTATTAATATAACAATATTTTATAATCATGAACTTAAAAAGTACAATTTTTATAACATCCCAATTAAATCAAAAATTAAAGCTACCTCAATTAATTTTGAGATAGCCTTAATTATATAAACGATATATTATTATAATATTATTCTTGCTCTAACATTATCTTCTTAGCATTTAATATTGATGTCGCACTCATTGAGAACTCATCTAATCCATATTCTACTAATGTTGGAATAGCTGCTTCATCCCCAGCCATTTCTCCACACATTCCAACCCATTTACCGTGCTTGTGAGCTCCATCAATAGTCATCTTTATTAATCTTAGTACTGCTGGATGCATTGGATTATAAAGATATGAAACTTTTTCGCTCATTCTGTCAGCTGCTAATGTATATTGAATTAAATCATTTGTTCCAATTGAGAAGAAATCAACATGTTTAGCTAATTCATCAGCATAAACTGCTGCTGCTGGAATTTCAACCATGATACCCCATTGAATTTTTTCTGAGTATTCTTTTCCTTCAGCTTTTAATTCTGCTTTACATTCTTCAACAACTTCTCTTGCTTGCTTAAATTCTTCCAATCCTGAAATCATTGGGAACATAACTGCAAGGTTTCCGTATATAGAAGCTCTAAGTAATGCTCTTAACTGAACTTTAAATATGTCCTTTCTATCTAAACAAAGTCTTATTGCTCTGTATCCTAAGAAAGGGTTCATTTCTTCTGGTAATGGTAAGTATGGAAGAGTCTTATCTCCACCGATATCTAATGTTCTTATTACAACTTGCTTACCTTCCATTTTTTCAAGAACAAATTTATAAGATTCATATTGTTCTTCTTCTGTTGGAGCACTGTCTCTATCCATGTATAAGAATTCTGTTCTGAATAATCCTACACCATCTCCACCATTTGCTAAAACACCAAGAACATCTTCTGGTTTACCGATATTTCCGCAAACTTCGATTCTTCTACCTGATTTAGTAGTTGTTTTAACATCTATTAATTTCTTTAATTCTTCTTGTTCTGCTTGGAATTTTTCTTTTTTAGCTTTATATTCTGCTATAACTTCTTCTGAAGGATTTATTATTACATCCCCAGTTAATCCATCAACAATAACTGCATCCCCAGTTTTAACACAGTCAGTTATATCACCTAATCCAAGTACAGCTGGAATTTCTAAAGTTCTAGCCATTATAGCTGCGTGTGAAGTTCTTCCACCGATATTTGTAATAAATCCTACAACTTTACTTCTATCCAATCCTGCTGTATCAGATGGAGTTAAGTCATGAGCTACTACTATTGTATTACCTTCTGTTATTGCAAAAGAGTCTCCACCCCTGCCTGCAAAATTTGATAATATTCTCTTAGATACATCTTTAATATCTGCAGCTCTTTCTCTCATATATTCATCATCCATAGATTCAAATATAGCAACAAAAGTATTAGTTACACTTTCAACTGCTTTTAATCCATTAATGCTATTATTCTCAATTTCCATCATCATTGCACCAGTAAATTCTGGGTCATCTAATAATGTGATGTGTGCCTCGAAAACAGCTGCTTTTTCAGCACCCATTTCTTTTTCTGCTTTAATTTTAATAACCTCTAATTGTGCCTTAGAATCATCTAGAGCTTTTTGCATCTTTTCTTTTTCAGCACCTATATCAGTTATTTTAGCATCGCTTATAACGATTTCTTCGTGTTCTTGTAAAAATACCTTTCCTATTGCATATCCCTTAGAAGCAGCAATACCTTTTTTCATAATATGGAACTCCTCCTCGATTGTAAATTTTGTTATAAAATATTACCCTTTACATTTTGTATATTACAAATCTTATTTTAAGTATAAACCCTTTCTATTATATCATAATTTACAAAAAAATTAAGTTAATTTAACTGTTTTTTTATGATTTTTTACTAAATACGCATATCACTAATTTACTTTATCCAACTTTTCCTATTATTTTAGTGTTTTAATAAATTAAATTTACAAATCATCAACTAAAGTTGTAGCTTTTGCATATGCTGTAGATCTTGCTTCAAAGAAATCTGTTTTAACTGAATTAGCATTTGATAGAATATCCACCCAGGAAGCTGGATTTTCATTACAATTACCAAATAGTGGATCCAAACCAATTTCTCTTAATCTTTTATTACCTAGATATTTTATATACTCTTCTATTAACTTCTTATTTATTCCTTGAATTTTATCTCCTATAACGTAATGTCCCCATAAAATTTCTTGCTCCACACCGGTTTTCATCATTTCTCTTAGCTCGTTATTTATTTCTTTTGTAAATAATTCAGGATTTTCATTTTGTAATTCTTTTATAATATTTCTAAATAGCCAGAGATGAGTATTTTCGTCTCTGTTTATATATCTTATTTCTTGTGCGGAACCTGCCATTTTGCCATTTCTCTCCAGATTGTAGAAAAACATAAAACCCGAATAAAAATATATACCTTCCAAAATATAATTTGCCATTAGAGTCTTTAACAAATTATGTTCAGTAGGATTATTAATAAATTCATTATATAAATCACCTATAAATTTATTTCTATTTAAAAGTACTTCATCATCTTTCCATTGATAAAGTATTTCATTTCGCTTTTCAGGTGAACATATGCTATCAAGCATATAGCTGTAACTTTGTGAATGTACTGCTTCTTGGAAGCTTTGAATTGTTAAGCAAAGGTTTATTTCACTAGCTGTTATATAATTATTTATATTACTTAAGTTCGCCGTTTGGATTGAGTCTAAAAATATTAGGAATGATAAAATTTTATCATATGCATTTCTTTCTTCATCTAATAAATTTTGATAATCCTTTAAGTCCTGAGAAAGGTTAATTTCTTCTGGTATCCAAAAATTATTCATTCCCTGCCTATACCAATCCGATACCCATGTATATTTCATATTATTAAAATCATTTAAATTAGTGGTATTACCATTTATAAGCCTCTTTTTGCCGATCTCTCTATCTCCAAATTCATTAAAAAGAGGTTTTTTATTTATGCTCATATTACTTCTCCTATTCTTCACAATACTTAAAAATCTTCTTTTAATAAGGAAGGATTCTCGATTTCCTCAGGTCTCTGAGTAAGTTCGAGTTACCAAATCATTTTTTAAGAAAGTTAACTCGTATACACGAGTTAACTAAGTTCGAGAACCCAAATGTAAAATTTGGACTCTCACTTATCTGCTTTCGCCTTGCATAAGTTCTGCTGACCAAATACAAGATTTGGAGCATCACTTATGCTGAGCAAGTTTCGCATTCAGTTACTTCAAGTGATTTTGATCTGACATAATAAATAGATTTGACTCCACATTTACACGCTTCTATATATAAATTCATTATTTGTCTCATAGTATAACTGTTTGTGATATATAAATTAAAAGACTGACCTTGATCTATATGTCTTTGACGTATTCCATTCATTTTAACAGACCAAGTTTGTTCTATATTGTAAGCTGAGTTATAGTACCAATAATTTTCTTCTGAGAGATTCGGTGCTGTTTTAGGAATTATACTTCCTTTCTTTTCTTCTAAATAGAATCTAGCCATAATTGGGTCAATTCCTTCGGAAGTTCCTGCAATTGTTGCTGTTGATCCATTTGGTGCAACAGCTATTAAGTAGCCATTCCTAATACCATACTTATTAACTTCACTTCTTAGTATGTTCCATTTATCATCAGTGTAATCTCTTAACTCAAAGTAATTCCCGTTATCCCAGTCAGAACCTTTAAATACTTCATAAGCTCCCTTTTCTTTAGATATTCTCATGCTAGCTTTTATCGCATAGTAATTTATTTTTTCATATATTTTATCTGCAAAATCCATATGCTCATCTTCTGTCCAATGTATTTTATTATTAGCCAGCATATGATGATATCCACTTGTGCCAAGACCTATAGCTCTATACTTTTTATTAGTTATTTCAGCAAAAGGAACAGAATAATAATTTAAATCAATGACATTATCCATAGCCCTTATTTGAGTCTCTACTACATATTCTAATTCTTTGTCCTTAAGTACATCTACATTTCCTAAAACAATGGAGGAAAGGTTACATACAACAAAATCTCCCGGTATTATTTTTTCAACCACAGTATAACTATCTTTATCTTTTAAGATCTCACTCTTTTGTATTTCCATTGGACTCATGTTCTGCATTATTTCACTGCATAAGTTTGAAGAATATATCATCCCTTTATGTTTATTGGGATTCATTTTATTAGCAGTATCTCTATAAAAAGCAAATGGTGCCCCTGTTTCAGCTGCACTTTTTATAATTAATCTAACTAAGTCTTTTACTGACATTATTCTTTTTTCTATTCTTTCATCACTCACACATTCATAATATTTCTCTTCCCATTCTGCACCGTAAAAATTCTCTAACGCATAACCTTTCACTGACTTTATCTCATGTGGACACATCATATACCAATCAGCATCTATATCTTTTTCAGCAAGTCTCCAAAACAAATCTGGGTAGCAAATACCCGGGAAGACATCATGAGCCTTCTTTCTATCATCCCCATTATTAGTTCTTATTTGAAGAAACTCCGGAATATCTTTATGCCACGCATCAAGCCATATAGCAACAGATCCATTTCTAACCCCTAATTGATCAACAGCTATGGCCGTATCATTAAATAACTTAACCCAAGGAATTATACCACCAGAAGCACCTTTAAACCCTCTAATTGGAGCTCCTAATGCTCTAATTTTCCCCATATATATCCCCATACCTCCGCCAAATTTAGAAACTTTAGCAAAGTTATCAAGAGATTTATATATACCTTCTAAACTATCTTCTACAGAATCAACAAAGCATGAGCTTAACTGATAAAACGGTTTTCGTGCATTAGACATTGTAGGTGTTGCCATTGTAGCTTTTAACGAACTTAGTACATCATAAAATCTCTTTGCCCAATATACCCTATCTTCTTGTTTTTCGGGGATTGCAAGATGCATAGCTATTCCCATAAACATCTGCTGAGGGAGTTCTATTGGATTTCTACTATAGTCTTGAACTAAATATCTCTTTGATAAAAGATCTATTCCACTATAATTAAACAGAAAATCTCTTTCTGGCTTTATCTCATTTTCTAATTCTAAAATATCAGTTTCTGAATAATTCTCTAAAATATATTTCCCGTATAGACCTCTTTCTGTTAAAAGTTTAATGAATTCATAGTAATTTTTATATAAATCCTCATTCTTATCTAAATTCCTAGTATCTCTTACTTTATCATAAAGTTCATAGGTATACATAGTAGCAGCTGCATATTGCCAGTTCGGTTCCATATCTGTAGTTAATTCTAATGCGACTTGAATTAATGACTTTCTTATATCCTTATCATTCATCCCACCTCTTATTATGTGTTCTAAAGCATCTAATAATTTCTCTTCAGTATAAATTCCTTCCCTGTCTTTAATTTTATAAACTGCATCCCTGCATAATTGATTTAAAGCTGACATTCCTCGAATCTCCTCCACCATATATTGTGTTTTTTCAATACATTTTATATTCTCTATACAACATATTGTACATTATAATTGCTAGCATAATATTTGTAAAACGCTAAAATTAATAGATATATATGAAAAAAGTAGCTAATCTTTAATTTTACATAGATTAACTACTTAATTGATATATTTTATTTATTAACATTTGTTATTCTTTATTTATCGGTAGAATTAAATAAATTTTAAACATATCTCCTTCTTTTTTTATCTTTACTTCTCCTCCATGTAATTCAATTATACTCTTAGTTATAGCTAGCCCTAAACCTGAACCTTCGACTTTTGAATTTCTGGACTTATCTCCTCTTGCAAATCGTTCAAACATCTCATCTTCATTAAAATTCATTTCATAATTTGCTATGTTTTTCATTCCAATTTTAATATGGTCATTTTCTAACTTAATGTTAATATATACTCGAGTATTATTTAATGAATATTTTAATGCATTAATTATTATGTTTTCTATGGCTCTAGACATCATCTTCCCATCAAGTTCCATATATACTGCATCTTCTTCACTTGTTACTTTGAAAGATATATTCTTTTCTTCATATAACGTACTGTATTCGCCTATCCCCTGATGTATTAATGATAATATATCTATTAACTCTCTATTTAGTTTTATCTTTCCACTATTAATCTTTGACATTTCAAACAAATCTTCAATTAATAATTTTAATTTCAAAGATTTTTTCTCTAATATTGATAAGTATTCTGATCTTTCCTCTTCTGTTATATCATTATTCTTTAGTATATTTACATAATTTATTATTGAAGTTAATGGTGTTTTTAAATCATGAGATACATTAGATATTAATTCAGTCTTTAATTTTTCATTATGCACGCCATTTTCTAAAATCTCTTTATATCCGGCTTTTATTAAATTAATATTTTCAGCTAATTCTTTTATTGCAGGTGAACCATCAAGCTTAATATCTTCTTGTAGATTTCCCTCTCCAACTTTTCTAAGAGCATCATTTACAATAATTATATCTAATGTCTTTTTTAATGCATACATCATAGTCAGAAATATAATTATAATTACAAATACACTTCCTTTAAATGGATATGTCTGAAAAAATCTTACGAAAATATTATTTTCATATCCTCCAGTTGCTAGAAAATATAGATACACAATTAATAATATTAGTACTAATGATATAGATATTATTATTGTATTTCTTGTTTCCTTATATTGCAGGCCCTTTCTAATAACAAAAACCATATTCTTAACAAAATTGGATTCAATTTGTGGTGCTTTTGGATTCCTTTTTATTATAAATATAATCTTCATAATAAATCCTATATATATAAGAAATAATAGGCCCAGCTTTATTGCATTATCTTGAATTTTATTAGCTGCTAAATCATGCTGGGCCTTGTTTATTTGTATATAATCCCCTAAAATCGAAAACAAAATCAATGTTATTAACGCTATCACTAATATATCTATTAAGTAAATGCTGCTAAAATATTTTTTAATCTTCCTTCTCAATCTTGTATCCAATTCCCCACACCACCTTAATATATTCAGGCTCTTTTGTGTTTATTTCTATCTTTTCCCTTATTCTCCTAATATGCACAGTAACAGTATTCTCGCTCTTATAAAATATTTCTTCCCATACATTTTCATATATTTCTTTTATAGAAAATACTTTTCCCAAGTTTGAAGCTAGTAAATGAAGAATTTTATATTCTGTAGCTGTTACCTTCACATCTTCTCCCCTTAACGTAATTTTTTTAGCAATAGTATCAATAACTAAATCTTTAACTTTAATTATATCCTGACCTTCTTCAACACTTAAAGGCTTTTCATAACGTCTTAATTGTGATTTCACTCTTGCTACTAACTCTAAATGATTAAACGGCTTTGTTATATAATCATCAGCACCTACGTTTAATCCTAATATTTTATCCGAATCTTCACCCTTTGCAGATAACATTATTATTGGCAAGTTTTGTTTTTCCCTAATTTTTAAACAAGTTCTTATTCCATCGAGTCTAGGCATCATTACATCTAGTATTATTAAATGTATTTTTTCCTCTTCAAGAATATCTAGAGCCTGCAGTCCATCCTCAGCCTTAAATACTTTTAAGCTTTCACCTCTTAAATATATTTCAATTGCATCGCGTATTTCTTTTTCATCATCAACTACTAATACATTGAACATACCAATTCCTCCTAAAGTCCACCTTTTATTTTATTTTCTACATTTCCGTGAACTTATAACTTTAAAATTAATTATATACTGCACTTTGGAATTCCTTCGAATTTTTAACTGGGTCAAAATCATGTTCTGTCTTAGCTACATCTTTAACTCCTTGATCCAATTTTATTGCTTTATTTAGGTACTTCATAGTGTTGGTAACATCTCCTCTTCTACCATAAATGGATGCTATACCGTAGTAGCTCCACACATAATCTTCAACTTCTAGAGCTTTATTATACCACTCTAATGCCTTATCCATATTTCCATATAATTCATATGTAAGCGCTTTATTGAATCTTGCATACCCATAGTTACTATCAATACTTAAGGATTTATCTATATCCTTCATTCCATTATCATAGTCTCCATTATAAGACTTTGCAATTCCTCTTATATTATAGCCCATATTATTGTTTGGAAATTGATTTATGAGTTCATTGGCTTTATTAATTGCATTAGTATATTTGTGGGAAAAAAACAATGAATATGCTTCATTGTATAATTCATTTTCTTTTGCAGAATATTTTTGTTCCATGCTTAATTTAGCGTTGTTATCATCATTGTTTATTGGGGAGTTATCGTCATTGGTTTTTTCTATATCTTCACTTATTGTATTATTTATACCTGACTCTTCCTTACTTATGGGACTTGTTATCTCTTCTTGATTATTTTTTTTATTGTTATTATTTATATACCCATTATTCACCAAAAAATTATAAAATATTATACCTATTGCTATTATAATTAAAATTAGTAATATTATTATTTTATTTTTTTCTTTTCCTGGTAACTTAATTCTGCCCATATATTTCTCCCTTTTCTTAATACAACTTTTTAGTTATAGGTACTCTATTTAGTTGAATTTATATAATCCTGTTGACCAATTTCGTAAAGATTATTTCCCTCTGCGTCTATAATAACGACTAATGGCATATCCTCAACTTCCATTCTTCTTATAGCTTCAGCACCTAAATCCTCATATGCGATGATTTCAGATTTAATAATACTTTTTCCTATTAGCGCAGCTGCTCCACCGATAGCTCCAAAATAAACTGCTTTATTTCTCTTAATTGCCTCAATTACTTCTTCATTTCTTGCACCTTTACCTATCATTCCTTTCAAGCCAAGATCCATGAGCGTTGGCGCATATGCATCCATTCTGTAGCTGGTAGTTGGTCCTGCTGAACCTATTACCTTTCCTGGCTTTGCTGGCGATGGACCAACATAATATATAGTTTCATCTTTTATATTTAAAGGCAATTCCTTTCCCTCATTTAGTAAATCTATTAATCTCTTGTGTGCTGCATCTCTAGCAGAATAAATTACTCCGCTTAATAAAATACTATCTCCAGCCTTTAAAGTAGATATCTTTTCTTGTGTAAGAGGTGTTTGTAATCTTATTTCCATTTTCATTTCCTCCAGTACTATTATAATTCCTCTTAGTCTTACTTATTTCCAAATAAATTCGTATGAGAATATTTATTTAAGTAAATTTTTTGCTAATAGTAAATTTCTTATACAAACTTTCAATCTTATCCTTAATTTCTATATTATAATTTCTTTATGTCTAGTAGCATGACAATTTATATTTACAGCAACAGGTAAGCCTGCAATATGTGTTGGATATGTTTCAATGTTCAACCCTAAAGCTGTAGTCTTTCCCCCAAATCCTTGTGGTCCAATTCCTAATTCATTTACCTTTTCTAATAATTCTATTTCCAAATCTCCATAAAATTCATCGTTATTTCTAATATTAACAGGCCTTAATAATGCTTTCTTTGCTAAATAAGCAGCTTTATCAAAAGTTCCTCCTATTCCAACACCGATAACCATTGGCGGGCATGGATTAGGACCGGCTGCCTTAACTGTATCTATTATAAATTTCTTAACACCATCTAGGCCATCAGAAGGCTTAAGCATGCCTATTTTACTCATATTCTCTGATCCAAATCCCTTTGGTGCTAATGTAATTTTAACCTTATCACCATCAACTATATCATAATAAATTATAGCGGGCGTATTGTCTTTTGTATTTATTCTTTTAATTGGATCTCCAACTACTGATTTTCTTAAAAAGCCTTCTTCATATCCTCTACGTACACCTTCATTAATTGCATCTTCAAGTCTTCCCCCAACTAAATGGACATCTTGTCCTACTTCAACAAAAACACACGCCATTCCAGTATCCTGACACATAGGCATTTCCTCATTACTAGCGATTTCTGAATTAATAATTATCTTATCTAAAACTTCTTTAGCTAACTTCCAAGGTTCCTCTTCCTTTGATTTCTGTAAGGCATCTCTTATATCTGATCCTAAAAAATAATTAGCTTCAATAGATAAATTTCTTACAGCGTCTCTAATTAATTCAACATTAACTTCTCTCATATAAACAGCTCCTCTATGTATTACTTACATTAAGAATAGAATTATCAAAAAACTAATTCTATTCTTATTTATGCTTATCACTACATATTAGTTTAAAAGTATTTCTCTTTCTTTACAACCCCAAATAAACTTATATTTTCACTTACTTATTTATCTTTATTTAATAAATAATTTAGAATGCAGATATAATTAAATATTTTAACTGCAGATTTTCATATTTATAACTCTCTATTACTATATTTAAATTAGATGAATTATTTTGTAAAGGGGTTCAACTATGAATAATAATAGCAAAAATTTAAATAAATTTTTAACCATAATAATTTATTCTTTAGTGATAATTCTAATATGTTTAATTCTATATAACTTATTTTTACTTATGAATAAAGCCCATTCTTCAAATAAATCACCTAGAAACAGTATAAACGTTGGCCTATTTCTGTAAAATCAAAGAACTAGTCGATTTATCTTCAAAATATTTATTGACTCCACTAGTTATTCCTTCTACTATTTTACTTTGATGCTCATCGCTTTTTAATCTTTGTTCTTCTTCATAGTTAGATAGAAAACCACACTCTACAAGAACGGATGCTCCTTCATACCCATCTCTTAGTATTTTATATTGATCTTTAGCAGCTTTAGGAATTCTTTTGTTATTGTCATTTACTGTTTCTTTTAATGAAGCTTGAATATTCTCTGCTAAAACTTTGCTATCATCATTAGAAGCATACCAAACTTGAGCCCCAAAACAACTTGCTTGCGGAAACATATTTTGATGTATGGAAATAAATATATCACACTTGGTGTCCTTTTTCATTTTACATCTAGCACTTAGATCCTTTCCTTTCCTAGAGTCTAACTCAGAATCTTCTTCTCTTGTCATATAAACAGTATAACCTGAATTTTCAAGCTGTTTTTTTAATTTTGTAGATATTGTTAGATTAATATCTTTTTCTATTGTCCCATTTTTTGATTTTGCCCCCCCATCAATACCACCATGACCTGGATCTATTAATATAATCTTTTGAGTTTTATTTTCATCACAGCTTGCTTTTATTGGTAATCCAAAAATTAAACAAGAGATACATAATAATATTATAACTCCTTTGATTTTCTTCATTAATTGTTCCTCCAATCTTTTTGAATTCTACAGATATTGTTTGCTATACTATCTTAATTATTCAAATTCATTAGTAATAATTTTTATCTGCTTTTGAAGGTCTTCTTATTTGTGGCTAATTTTTATAAAAAAAATTCCACAAACATAAAGTTTGTGGAATTTGTATACTCCAATAAATATTATCTCTTTGAGAATTGTGGAGCTCTTCTTGCTGCTTTAAGACCGTATTTCTTTCTTTCCTTCATTCTTGGATCTCTTGTTAAGAATCCAGCCTTCTTTAATTCTGGCTTTAAAGCTTCATCAGATTTAACTAGTGCTCTAGCTATACCGTGTCTGATAGCTCCTGCTTGCCCTGTAAATCCACCACCGTGAACATTTACTAGAACATCAAATCTATCCTTAGTTCCAGTTAAAACTAATGGTTGGTTTACGATAACTCTTAATGTTTCTAAACCAAAAAAGTTTTCTATTTCTCTTTTATTTACAAGAACCTTACCACTTCCTGGTACAAGTCTTACTCTTGCAACTGATTTTTTTCTTCTTCCAGTTCCCATGTATTGAACTTTTGCCATTTCTTATTCCTCCTCCCGAGATCGTATTAGTATCTTAATTCTAGTACTTCTGGTTTTTGAGCTGCATGATTATGTTCAGCACCTCTATATACGTTTAATTTCTTTAACATTTGTCTTCCTAATACACCATTTGGAAGCATTCTTCTTACAGCTTCTTCAAAAGCGAATTCAGGTTTCTTATCTAATACTACTCTATATGGAGTTTCTTTTAATCCGCCTGGGTAAAGACTATGTTTTCTCATTAATTTTTGATCTAACTTCTTACCAGTTAAAACTACTTTTTCTGCATTAATTACTATTACGAAGTCTCCGCAGTCAACATTAGGTGTAAATGTTGGTTTATTTTTACCTCTTAAAATTGAAGCAACTTGGCTAGCAACTCTACCTAGTGGCTTACCAGCAGCATCAACAACATACCATTTTTTTTCAATTTCACTTGCTTTAGCAATGTATGATTTCATCTGTTTCCCTCCCTGAACTTACAATAATTATTTACTTAATTTAAAGTAAAACTTTTTATGTCAAGACCCGGGGCTAGTGGATCTTATATACATAAATTATTTAACAAACAAACCCTATTATAATACACGCATACGGGCGTGTCAACATTTTTTTGCCATTTAATAAAAAACTTTTTCTAGTATTAATCCATTTGGAGGAACACACATACCTGCACGTTTTCTATTGCCTTCTATTATTATATTTTCTATATCTTCAGGCGATAATTTACCACTTCCAACCTTTATTAAGGTTCCTACTATTATTCTTACCATATTATATAAAAAACCATCTGCAGTTATAAATATTTTCATTACATCACCCTTTTGCTCTATATAAAGCTCAGTAACATTTCGTACTGTTGTTTTTATCGAGCTTCCTGGAGACATAAATGCTCTAAAATCATGAATACCAATAAAATATTGACACGCTTTTCTCATCTCATGAATATTTAAATTATATTTATAATGATATAAATATTGATGTCCTAGAGACAATCTTTCATATCTATTGACAATAGTATATGAGTATGTTTTACCTTTTGAAGAATATCTAGCATGAAAGTCCTCGCTAACTTCTTCTGATTTAATTATAGATACATCTTTAGGTAATCTTGTATTAATGGCTTCCCTAAACCGATCTCCTGGTATTGTACTACTAGTAAAAAAATTTGCAACCATTTCTCTTGCATGAACACCTGCATCAGTTCTAGAACTTCCATTGATTAAAATTTCTTCTCCAGTGATCTTCGATATTGCATCTTCTATTGTTTTCTGAACAGTTCTTCCTTTAGGCTGCCTCTGCCATCCACAAAAATTACTTCCATCAAATTCAATTATTAACTTTATATTTCTCATTTATATCCTCTTGATTCTAAGCTAATATAAATCTAACAGCTATGCACCATAAAAATAAAAGAACAAATACAATAAAGGCTACTATGTCTCTATGTGAAAATCTGAGTATTTTCATTCTTGTTCGTCCAGATCCACCTCTATATCCTCTAGCTTCCATTGCCATAGCCAATTCGTCAGCTCTTCTAAATGAACTAATAAATAGAGGTACTAATAGTGGTACTAAGCTTTTAGCTTTCTTTATAATTCCTCCAGACTCAAAGTCAGCTCCTCTAGCCTTTTGAGCTTTCATTATTTTGTCTGTCTCATCTATTAATGTAGGAATGAATCTCAACGCTATTGTCATCATCATAGCAAGCTCATGAGCTACCTCTTTCCCTATTGGCTTTAGTAATTTCTCAATGCCATCAGTCAATTCAATAGGAGATGTAGTTAGCGTCAGCAAAGAAGTCCCTATTATTAATAATATTAATCTGATAGCCATAAAAGCTGCAATACTTAACCCCTCTGGATACGCTTTTAAAAAGCCTATTCTAAAAACCTCTGTTCCTTCTGTACCTGTAACCATAAATATATTTAATATGGCTGTAAAAGCTACAAGAAAAAAGACTGGCTTCAACCCGTTAAAAATAAATCTGAATGGAATTTTTGCTATTAAAATTATAGCTAGTAAAAATGCAACAATAACTGTATATCCAATAAATTTATTTATAATAAACAGGCAAGCAATAAAAAATATTGATATAAGAATTTTCGTTCTAGGATCTAATTTATGAATATAGGATTCGCCCGGTAAATATTGCCCTATTGTAATATTCTTTAACATAGCTTCGTCTATTCCCCCTTTACCTTATTTGCCTTTAAAATAGACAAAAGTTCCTTCTTGGCTTCTTCAATTGTAAATACATTATCTGGAATATTAAAGCCTTTTTTCCTTAATTCCCTAACTAAATATGTTACCTGTGGAACACCAAGACCTATCTTTTCTAATAAATCAACTTCTTTAAATACCTCTGCTGGAGCTCCTTGCAAGGCCACTTTTCCATCATTCATTACAATTATTCTTTCTGCAATTTTTGCAACATCCTCCATACTATGACTAACTATAACAACTGTCATATTATAATCCTTATGTAATTTTCTAATTTGATCTAATATATCGTCTCTACCTTTAGGATCTAATCCAGCCGTAGGTTCATCCAATATTAGTGTTGTAGGTTGCATAGCTACAACCCCTGCAATTGCAACTCTTCTCTTTTGTCCGCCACTTAAGTCAAATGGTGATTTATCTTTATAAGTTTCATAATCCAATCCAACCATTTCCATAGACTTAACTACTCTACTTTGAATTTCTTCATCGGAAAGGCCTAAATTCCTAGGACCAAATTCAATATCCTTAGCTATAGTTTCTTCAAATAGTTGATATTCTGGATATTGAAATACTAATCCAACTTTTTTTCTTATATCTGTTAACTTAGTCTTTTTATCAGTAATGTCTACTCCGTCAACAATTATTTTTCCACTTGTTGCTTCCAATAGTCCATTAAAATGCTGAATTAATGTTGATTTGCCTGATCCAGTATGTCCTATTAAAGCTATAAATTCCCCGTCTTCTATACTTAAAGATACGTTATCTAATGCGATTTTTTCAAATGGACTTTTCGGCATATACACATGTGTTAAATTTTCTATTTTAATTGACATAACTCATTCACCATCTCATCTACATTTAATATTTTTCCATTTATATTTATTCCAGCCCTTTTTAATTCATAAGCTAATTCGGTAACTTGGGGAACATCTAGTCCTATCTTTTTCATATGTTCTACTTGAGGAAAGATTTCTCTTGGTGCACCTTCCATCTTAACACTTCCCCCATCCATTACTATAATTCTATCAGCCTGAGCTGCTTCATCCATATAATGTGTTATCAATACTATAGTAATACCATGTTTTTTATTAAGGTCTTTTATTGTTTTTAATACTTCTTTTCTTCCGGAAGGATCCAGCATAGCCGTTGGCTCATCAAATATTATACATTGAGGTTGTATTGCTAGTATTCCAGCTATAGCAATTCTCTGCTTCTGTCCTCCTGATAAAAGATGTGGTGCATGTCTTTTATACTTAGCCATTCCTACTTTTTCTAAGCTATCATCTACTCTTTTTCGTATTTCTGAAGGCTCAATTCCTAAGTTTTCCGGTCCAAAAGCCACATCTTCTTCAACTATTGTCGCAACCAGTTGATTATCAGGATTTTGAAATACCATACCGGCCCTCGATCTAATATTCCATACATTTTCTGGATTGCTAGTATCAAGTTTATCAACTATCACTGTACCTTCAGAAGGAACCAATAAAGCATTCATATGCTTAGCTATTGTTGATTTCCCTGACCCATTATGCCCTAATATAACTAAAAATTCTCCTTTTTTTACTCCTAAATTAACACCTTTAACTGCATATTTTTCTTCCTTAATTCCTTCTGATTCCCTTATATATTTAAAAGATACATCCGTGCATTTTATCATTTCATCACTCATAGTATAACCTCCATGACGTTTTATTGTTAATATATTATACAAATGTTTTTCTACACAACTAATGAATTTACTTATTAAATTATATACCATAAAGTAGATTATACCTAAAATATTATATCCATTTGAATAAATCCATTATTTCCATTCAAAAACCTAAAACTTCTCTATAATATATTAATTAATCATATTCTAATTTTTTATGTTAAAATGGGGATTAAGTTTAAACTTAATCCCCAATTAGTATTATACTAATTCAAGTATTACTATCTCAGCTCCGTCCCCTCTTCTAGGACCTTTTTTAATCATTCTTGTATATCCGCCATTTCTTTCAGTATACTTTGGAGCCACATTATCAAATAAATTCTTAACAACTAATTCTTCTTGAACATAAGATAATACTTGTCTTCTAGCATGAAGATCTCCTCTTTTTCCAAGAGTAATCATTTTTTCAGCTATAGATCTAGTTTCTTTAGCTCTTGTTTCAGTTGTCTCAATTTTACCATGTTTTAATAGACTAGTAACAAGATTTCTTAGCATAGCTTTTCTTTGGTCTGTAGGAAGACCTAGTTTACGATGACCTGCCATGGATTTACCTCCTTACTCCTCGGTTAGTTTTAGGGCTAAACCTAATTCTTTAAGCTTTCTTTCAACTTCTTCTAAAGATTTCTTTCCTAGATTCCTTACCTTCATCATATCATCCATAGACTTTGTGGCAAGTTCTTGTACTGTATTAATTCCGGCTCTCTTTAAGCAGTTATATGATCTAACTGATAAATCAAGTTCTTCTACAGTCATTTCTAGGACTTTTTCTTTTTTATCGTCTTCTTTTTCAATCATTATTTCAACGTCATTAGTATTATCAGTTAATGACATAAATAATTTAAAATGCTCGATAAGTATCTTTGCTGATAAACTAATAGCTTCATCTATTTTTATAGTACCATTAGTCCAAATTTCTAAAGTTAATTTATCATAATCAGTAATTTGACCAACTCTTGTGTTATCAACAGTAAAATTAACTCTTTTTACTGGTGTATAAATAGAATCAACTGCTATAGCTGAAATAGGTAATTCATCACTCTTATTTTTATTTTGAGTAACATATCCTCTTCCTTTATTAACTGTCAATTCCATATAAAGTCTTCCATCGCTATCTAAAGTTGCAATATGTAAATTCTTATTAACAACTTCAACATCACCATCAGTCTTTATATCTGCTCCAGTAACTTCACCTGGTCCTTTAGCATCAATATAAATAACTTTTGGACCTTCACCATTCATTCTTAGAGCTAATGATTTAATATTAAGAATTAATTCAGTAACATCTTCTTTAACCCCTTGAACAGTAGAAAACTCATGAAGCACTCCATCAATCTTGACAGAAGTTGTTGCAACTCCTGGAAGAGATGATAATAGTATTCTTCTTAGAGCATTTCCTAATGTTATACCATATCCTCTTTCAAGTGGCTCAACAACGTACTTACCATAAGTACCATCTTCATTAGCTTCTATACATTCTATTATTGGCTTTTCGATTTCTAACATTGACAAACCCTCCTTATTTTAAAAATGGCAACCTTATTATGAGGGCAACTGATTCTATATTTGCATATAATGTGATAAATTTCTCTAACAAATATAAATATATTATTTACTATATAACTCAACAATAAGTGTTTCGTTAACAGGCACATCTATATCTTCTCTTGATGGCTCTGCAACTACTTTTCCTTCATAGTTATCAACGTTTGCTTCTAACCACTTTGGTAAAGTTTTTGGATTTTCAACAAAAGTCTTGAATTTTTCACTTGCTCTGCTTTTCTCAGATACAGTGATTACATCATTAAGTGAAACATGATATGAACAAATGTCAACTTTCTTACCATTTACTAAGAAATGTCCATGAGTTACTAATTGTCTTGCTTCATTTCTTGATGAACCATAACCTAATCTATAAACTATGTTATCAAGTCTCATTTCTAGTAATTTAAGTAAGTTTTCACCTGTTATGCCTTTAAGATGCTCAGCTCTTTCATAATATGTTCTAAATTGGCCTTCTAATATGCCATAAATTCTTCTTGCTTTTTGCTTTTCTCTTAATTGAACACCATAGTTTGATTGCTTCTTTTTATTAGCTCCATGTTGTCCTGGTGCATAGCTTCTTCTAACAAAAGCACATTTATCTGTAAAACATCTATCACCTTTAAGGAAAAGTTTCATACCTTCTCTTCTACATAATCTACATGTAGCGCCAGTATATCTTGCCATTAAATTACACCTCCTATTACTACGGTTATATTAGACTCTTCTTCTCTTTGGTGGTCTACAACCATTATGTGGTATTGGAGTAACATCTTTTATTAAAGTTACTTCTAGTCCTGCTGCTTGTAAGGATCTTATAGCTGCTTCTCTTCCTGAACCAGGTCCTTTAACATAAACTTCTATACTCTTTAAGCCATGTTCCATTGCTACTTTAGCTGCAGTTTCTGCTGCCATTTGAGCTGCAAATGGTGTGCTCTTTCTTGATCCTCTAAAGCCTAATGCTCCTGCACTTGACCATGATAAAGCATTTCCCACTGCATCTGTTAAAGTAACTATTGAATTATTAAAAGTTGACTTAATGTGTGCAGCACCATGCTCAACATTTTTTCTTTCTTTTTTTCTTCTAGTCTTTTTAACTGCTTTAGCTGCCATTATCTTCCCTCCTTACTATTTCTTCTTATTTGCTATTGTCTTCTTAGGACCTTTTCTAGTTCTAGCATTAGTCTTAGTTTTTTGTCCTCTTACTGGAAGACCTCTTCTATGTCTAATTCCTCTGTATGATCCTATTTCTACTAATCTCTTAATATTTAAAGCGACATCTCTTCTTAAGTCACCTTCAACCATTAAATTCTTGTTGATATAAGTTCTGATTTCATTAACTTCATCTTCTGATAAATCCTTAACTCTTGTATCTGGATTAATTCCTGTTACAGCTAAGATTTTTTGTGAAGTAGATAATCCTATTCCATATATATAAGTTAAACCTATTTCAACTCTTTTTTCTCTTGGTAGATCAATACCTGATATTCTTGCCATTAAAATTTACACCTCCTGATAATTGAAATGTATAAAAGTTGATTTTATATTTATAATAAAATTTTAGGTCAATAAAAAATTTCTATTGCCAGCCGCCCTAAAATTTATTTTTGATTAATTAAACGACTATATAATCATATTTGACTTTTGCTGAAATGTCAATATTATTTACATTTATTTTAATGTAAATAATATTGTAACTTGACATTAGCCTTGCTTTTGCTTGTGCTTAGGATTTTCACAGATTACCATTACTTTTCCTTTTCTTCTGATTACTTTGCACTTTTCACAAATAGGCTTAACTGATGGTCTTACTTTCATAGCTAACCCTCCTCATATTACTTTTGTAGTAGATTAAATGTTAGTTAGATCTACTTTATTTTGCTCTCCATGTAATTCTACCTCTAGTTAAATCATAAGGTGAAAGTTCTACTGTAACTTTATCCCCTGGTAAAATTCTTATGAAGTTCATTCTTAACTTACCTGATATGTGTGCTAAAATCTTATGACCACTTTCAAGCTCAACTTGAAACATAGCATTTGGTAAAGATTCTAGGACCGTACCTTGCATTTCTATAACATCATCTTTTGACATAAGGTAATCAACCCTCCTTAACAATGCCTCTAAGCTTTAGGAATCTCTTAATCTTTAAATCAGTACTCTTATCGCATGATTGTATTGATGATAATAATTCTTCATCTATATCTTCTAAAATACTTAAGTGTTTAATCTTCTTCTTCTTAGGCATATTAATTAATTTTGTATTTCCATTAGCTAGTAATACATAATTATTATCTATCTGCCTAACAACAACATATAAGTGATCTTTATCTCTTCCTGCTTTCGAAAGTACTACTTTTCCAATCAAGTCATTGTTTTGCAAATTTTTCACCTCTATGATTACCTTAGTATAAATTAACACTACCACAACGGTATTATGCAAATTTATAACTAAGCAACACTCTTTTTTCTACTTAATCAGTGTTAATATTTCAGGACCATCTGATAAAATTGCAACTGTATTTTCATAATGCGCTGACAAAGAAGCATCTTCTGTTACAACTGTCCATCCATCTTTTAGTGTTTTTACCTTGTAAGTACCTGCATTAACCATAGGTTCAATTGCTAATACCATACCTTCAACTAGTTTTGGACCTCTACCAGACTTTCCGAAATTAGGTACATTAGGATCTTCGTGAACCTTTCGACCAATCCCATGCCCTACAAAATCTCTTACAACTGAGAAACCTGCTGCTTCTACGTAGCTTTGTATCCCATGTGATATATCAGTTAATTTATGTCCTTCTCTGGCAAACTTTATACCATGAAAAAAACTTTCTCTTGTTATATCAATTAATTTTTGAGCTTCTACTGAAACATTTCCAACCGGAAAGGTCCTTGCAGCATCACCGTGAAACCCATCATAAGATGCTCCACAATCGATACTAACTATATCCCCTTCTTTAAGAACGTATTCTCCTGGAAATCCATGTATTACTTGCTCATTTACTGAAATACATAGTGACGAAGGAAAACCATATAAGCCTTTAAATGAAGGTTTTGCTCCATGCTTAGTTATAAATTCTTCTGCTATTCTATCCAAATTTGCAGTTGTTATCCCGGGTTTTACCTCTTTTTCAAGCAATAGCAATGTTTCTCCTAATATTCTACCTGCTTTTCTCATTATGGCTATTTCATCATGATTCTTTATGATAATCATTATTCATTGTTCCCCAACATTTCACATATCCCTCTGAAAACTTCATTAATAGCTTTTGTGCCATCTACTTCTGAAAGCAACTGTTTTTCACTATAAAACTCAATTAGTGGTTGTGTTTCTCGTTGGTATACATCAAGTCTTTCCTTAACAGTCTCAACTGTATCATCTTTCCTTTGTATAACTTCACTTCCGCACAAATCACACTTTCCTTCATTAGTTGGAGGATTAAATTTTATATGATAACTAGCTCCACATGATGGACACACTCTTCTACCAGTCATTCTCTCTAAGATAAATTCGTTAGGTACTTTTATTAATAACGCAGTATCTAATTGTTCGCCTCTCTCCGTAAGAAAACTGTTAAGAGCCTCAGCTTGAGCCACAGTTCTAGGAAATCCATCTAATAAATATCCAGTGTTACAATCATCCTGTTGTAACCTATCCTTAACCATATTTATAGTTACCTCATCAGGAACTAGCTGTCCGTTATCTATATAACCTTTTGCTTCTATTCCTAAAGGAGTGTTTTCAGAAATGTTCTTTCTAAAAATATCTCCTGTAGAAATATGTGGTATTGAATATTTATTACTGATTGATTTAGCCTGTGTTCCCTTTCCAGCTCCAGGAGGACCTAGCAATACTATCTTCACTAGCTTCATCTCCATCTATTCTAATCTATTTAAGGAATCCTTTATAGTGCCTTACTACCATTTGTGATTCTACTTTTCTTGTAAAATCCAATGCAACATTTATAACAATTAATAATCCTGTTCCTGAAAAAGCTATATTCTGGAATTGTGTATAATTTTGTATCAATACTGGAGTAACGGCTAAAATAGCTGCTAATATTCCTCCAATGAAAGCTAATCTGCTAAGAACTCTTTCAAAATATACAGTAGTTTCTTCTCCTGGTCTCACACCTGGCACAAAACCTGCTGATTTATGCAAATTCTCGGACATCTCATCTGGCTTAAAAGTAATCTGCATATAAAACCAATTAAAGAATATTGTGAGTATTGCATATAGTACTACATACATCCAACTTTTTTGATTAAATACAGATGTAGGATTACTTAATATCCATTTTGCCCACTCTTTTTGACTTTCACCAATTCCACCAAATAACGTAGCAATTGTCTTCGGAAACTCCATTACTGACATAGAAAATATAATAGCAAGAACAGCTGATCCAATTATACTCAATGGAATATGCGTTGCTGATTGCGCCTTAACCATATTACTATTCCCAGAAGCAAATTTACCAGCATATTGCACAGGTATTCTTCTTTCTGATAAAGAGAAATATAATATAGTAGCAAGTAACAATACAATAAACACTCCGAACAATACAATTTCTATAATGCTTGCACTTCCTGCTTGTTGAAGTGTCATCATTGAAGCCATTGTTGTTGGAACTCTTGAAATTATATTAACAAATATCAATACTGATGTTCCATTTCCTATACCTTTAACTGTAAGTTGATCTCCCAACCACATACAGAATGTTGTTCCAACCACTAATGCAAAAACTACAATAACCTTTTGAATTGAATTTAATCCAACTGTTGCACCACTGCTTGAAATTGTTGCATAAATTCCGTAAGCTAATATGAATGCAATCCCAAGGGATACATAACGAGTTGCATTTTGTATTTTTTTTCTACCAGTGTCTCCTTCTTTCGAAAGTTGTTCTAGTTGAGGTATTGCAACAGTTAATAATTGAATTATAATTGATGCATTAATATATGGCATTACTCCTAATGCTAAAATACTAGATCTGCTAAACGCACCTCCAGAAAGCATGTCGTAAAATCCTAATAGTCCTCCTGATTGAGATAATTTGCTCAAATAATCAGAGTTAATTCCAGGAAGAGGAACATGACTTCCCATCCTGAAAACTGCAACTAGTAATATCGTCCACAAAATCCTTTTTCTAATCTCAGGAACTTTGAATGCATTACGTAGAGTTTGAAGCACTTTACATCACCTCAACTTTTCCCCCAGCTGCCTCAATCTTTTCTATAGCAGACTTAGAGAACTTACATCCTTTAACCGTTAAGCTTTTATCTAATGTTCCGTTTCCAAGAATTTTTACTCCATCTAATACTTTACTTACTACTCTTCTTTCAAGTAATACTTCTGGAGTAATTTCTGTACCATTTTCAAAGATATTTAATCTGTCAAGATTTATGCTAACATACTTCTTTGCAAAAATGTTTGTAAACCCTCTCTTAGGAAGTCTTCTATATAAAGGCATTTGACCTCCTTCAAAACCAGGTCTTACACCACCGCCTGATCTTGCATTTTGACCTTTTTCACCTTTACCAGCATTTCTTCCTAAACCAGAACCAGTACCTCTACCAATTCTTTTAGGTGCTTTTTTGCTACCTTCTGCTGGTTTTAATTCGTGAAGTTTCATATTCAGTGCACCTCCTTATCTTTATACTTCTTCCACTTTTAATAGATATTCAATCTTTTTTATCATACCTTGTACTTGAGGTGTTGCCTCAGGTTCTACTGTTTTCCCTATTTTCTTAAGTCCAAGAGCATTTGCAGTAGCGATATGGTCCTTTTTTCTACCTATTAAGCTCTTTACTAATGTAACTCTTAATTTTGCCATTGCAATACCTCCTAACCTAATATTTCTTCTACAGATTTGCCTCTTAATTTAGCGATATCTTCTGCTGTTCTTAAACTAGCTAATCCGTTTATTGTAGCATTAACCATGTTATTAGGATTGTTTGAACCTAATGATTTAGCTCTAACATCCTTTAATCCTGCTAATTCAAGTACAGCTCTTGCTGGACCTCCAGCGATAACTCCTGTACCTTCTTTAGCTGGCATAATTAGAACATTTGCTGTTCCAAATTTACCATTAACTTGGTGAGGAATTGTAGTTCCTACCATTGCAACACTTACTAAGTTTTTCTTAGCATCTTCTATTCCTTTTTTAATTGCTTCTGGGATTTCGATTGACTTACCCATTCCAACACCAACGTGTCCGTTTTCGTCTCCGACAACAACTAGAGCGCTGAATCTGAAGTTTCTACCACCCTTAACAACCTTAGTAACTCTGTTTATAAAAACTACCTTTTCTTTAAGGTCTAGTGTACTAGGATCGATTCTCATTTATTTCCCTCCTTGTATATTAGAATTTCAAGCCTGCTTCTCTAGCTGCTTGTGCTAATTCTTGAATTCTTCCGTGATATATGTATCCGCCTCTATCAAATACCACTGCATCAATTCCTTTTTCTATAGCTCTTTTAGCAATAACTTCTCCAACTAGTTTAGCGCCTTCTTTATTTCCACCTTTAGCAGCAAAGTCCTTATCTAAACTTGAAGCAGCTACTAGTGTAACACCGTTTATATCATCAATAACTTGTGCATAAATATTCTTTTCACTCTTAAAAACTGAAAGTCTTGGTCTTTCCGCAGTACCAAAAACTTTTTTACGAACTCTAAGGTGACGTTTTTCTCTACCTGCTTTTTTGTCTACCTTTTTGAACATAAAACTCACTCCTTTCTATTATTTCTTACCAGTCTTACCTTCTTTACGTCTGATCACTTCGTTATCATATTTAATACCTTTACCCTTATATGGTTCTGGTACTCTCCACTTTCTGATATCTGCTGCTGCAAATCCAACCTTTTCTTTGTCGATTCCGCTTACTACTACTCTAGTTGCAGCTGGAGTTTCAAATGTGATTCCGTCAATAGGTTCAATTTCAACTGGATGTGAATATCCAAGGTTCATTACAAGTTTCTTTCCTTGTAATTGAGCTCTATAACCAACACCAACTAAATCTAATGTTTTTTGGTAGCCTTGTTTTACTCCAATTACCATGTTATTAATTAATGCTCTTGTTAAACCGTGAAGAGCTCTGTGATCTTTTTGTTCACTATGTCTAGTAACAATTACTTCATTGTTTTCAACTGCTATACTAATATCTTTGTGCATAGCTTTAACTAGTTCACCTTTTGGTCCCTTAACTGTAACAACGTTGTCTGGTGTTACAGTTACAGTTACATCAGAAGGGATAGCTATTGGTAATCTACCTACTCTTGACATAATTGCACCTCCTATATTATTTTAAAATTGCATTTTCCCACAATTTTATCTAGTCTAATTTATCTGAAATCTTACCAAACGTAGCAGATTACTTCTCCACCTAAACCGTTCTTTCTAGCTTCTCTATCTACCATTATTCCATTTGAAGTTGAAACAACAGCAATACCTAATCCATTAAGAACCTTTGGTACTTCATCTTTTTTACAATATACTCTTAATCCTGGTTTAGAAATTCTCTTAATACCAGTTATAACTCTTTCTTTGTTTGCTCCATACTTAAGAGATAATCTTAACATTGGAACAACTCCGTCGTTATATTCATTAATTTCTTTTATATAACCCTCTTGTAATAATATATTTGCAATTTCCTTCTTTACGTTAGAAGAAGGTACCTCTACCACTTCATGTCTTACAGCATTAGCATTTCTTACACGAGTTAATAAATCTGCTATAGGATCTGTCATAACCATTTAATGTGCCTCCTTTCGTTACATCATATATACTACCAACTTGCTTTTCTACAACCTGGAATTTCGCCCTTATAAGCAAGTTCTCTAAAACAAATACGGCATACTCCATATTTTTTTAATACAGCATGTGGTCTTCCGCATATTCTGCATCTTGTATAAGCTTGTGTTTTGTATTTAGGAGTTTTGCTCCACTTTTCAATAATAGCCTTACGTGCCAATGTGTTTCCCTCCTTATTATTGAGCGAATGGCATTCCAAGGAATCTTAGTAATTCCCTAGCTTCTTCGTCAGTATTAGCTGTAGTAACGAAGATTATATCCATTCCTCTAACTTTATCTATCTTATCATATTCTATTTCTGGGAATATTAATTGTTCTTTGATTCCTAATGAATAGTTTCCTCTACCATCAAAAGCCTTACTAGAAACTCCTCTGAAATCTCTAACTCTTGGTAATGCAATACTCATTAGCTTATCTGCAAATTCAAACATATTAGCTTTTCTTAGAGTAACTTTGCATCCTAAAGGCATATTTTCTCTAATTTTAAAGTTAGCTACAGATTTTTTTGCTCTTGTTAATACAGGCTTTTGACCTGCAATTAAAGTTAGATCATTAACTGCTGATTCTAGAACTTTTTGGTTCTCTTTAGCTTCTCCAACTCCCATGTTTATAACAATTTTCTCTAGCTTAGGAACTTCCATTACATTTTTGTATCCGAACTTTTCAATCATAGCTGGAATTACTTCTTTTTGATATTTTTCTTGAAGTCTTGTCATATTAGTTACCTCCTTTCAAAGTTTAGAATGTTTCTCCACACTTCTTACATTTTCTAACTTTAGTGCCGTCAGCTAAAATCTCATTTTGGATTCTAGTTGCATTCTTACATTTGTTACAATATAACATAACTTTTGAGCTGCTGATTGCCGCTTCTTTTTCAATTATAGCGCTTTCAACTTGACCCTTATTAGCCTTTTGATGTTTCTTTACTATATTAACTCCTTGAACAAGAACTTTTCCTGTCTTTGGATATGCTCTTAACACTTCTCCAGTCTTGCCTTTATCTTTTCCTGATATAACAATAACTGTATCATTCTTTCTTACATGTATCTTCAAGTTGGCCACCTCCTCTTATAGAACTTCTGGTGCTAATGATAAAATTTTAGTAAATTCTTTATCTCTTAGCTCCCTAGCAACAGGTCCAAAGATACGAGTTCCTCTTGGTTGTTTATCGTCTTTAATTATAACTGCTGCGTTTTCGTCAAATTTAATGTATGAACCATCTGTTCTTCTTACGCCTCTTACTGATCTAACTACAACTGCCTTTACAACATCACCTTTTTTAACAACTCCACCTGGTGTTGCACTTTTAACGCTAGCTACTATAACATCACCGATATTACCAAACTTTCTTTTAGATCCGCCTAAGACTCTGATACACATAATTTCCTTTGCACCTGAATTATCTGCAACCTTTAATAAGGTTTGTTGTTGTATCATTAAATTACCCTCCTTTCAGTTTTAAAGCTTATTTTGCTTTTTCAACTATTTCAACAAGTCTCCATCTCTTATCTTTAGATAAAGGTCTAGTTTCCATTATTGAAACTCTATCATTAATTTTAGCTTCATTATTTTCATCATGTACTTTAAACTTTGTAGTTCTATTAACTGTCTTTCCATATAATGGATGTCTAACTTTAGTTTCAACAGCTACTACAATAGTCTTTTCCATTTTATCAGAAACAACCCTACCAATTCTTTTCTTTCTTAATGCTCTTTCCATTAGGGCTTACCTCCTTCCAACTTTTATTGTTCCAATGCTTTTAATTCTTCTTCTCTTAAGATGGTTTTTATTTGGGCTATAGACTTCTTAACTTCTCTTATTCTCATTGGATTTTCTAATTGTCCTGTAGCTAATTGAAATCTTAAATTAAATAATTCCGCTTTAAGATCACCCAATTTTACTGCTAAATCTTGAGGATTGCTTGATTTCAATTCTTTTAATTCTCTAGCCTTCATTATTCTTCACCACCCATTTCCTCAAAATCTCTTTTTGAAACAAATTTTGTTTTTACAGGAAGTTTATGTGAAGCAAGTCTCATTGCTTCTCTTGCAGTTTCTTCTGGTACTCCTGATAATTCAAATAGTACTCTGCCCGGCTTAACTACTGCAACCCAATATTCTGGTGATCCTTTACCTGAACCCATTCTTGTTTCAGCTGGTTTTTCTGTAACTGGCTTATCTGGGAAAATCTTTATCCAAAGCTTTCCACCTCTTTTAATGTATCTATTGATAGCAATTCTGGCAGATTCAATTTGATTACTTGTAATCCATCCACAAGTTAGCGCTTGGATTCCGTAATCTCCATAAGCTAAGAAATTACCTCTTGTTGCCTTACCTTTCATTCTACCACGTTGCACCTTACGATGTTTTACCCTTTTAGGCATTAACATGATCTATTCCTCCTTTCCTATGCGTTAGCCTCTTCCTTTTCTACTTTCTTAGTTGGAAGAACTTCTCCATTATAAACCCAAACCTTAACTCCGATTTTTCCATATGTTGTATCTGCTTCAGCAAATCCATAGTCAATGTCAGCTCTTAATGTTTGTAGTGGAATTGTTCCTTCATGATAGTGTTCAGTTCTTGCTATTTCAGCTCCACCCAATCTACCAGAACATGCAGTTTTTACACCTTTTATTCCATGCTTCATAGCTCTTTGCATTGTTTGCTTCATAGCTCTTCTGAATGAAATTCTTTTTTCTAATTGTGCAGCAATATTTTCAGCCATTAATTGAGCATCTGCTTCTGCACTTTTAACTTCAACTATATTTATTAAGATATTCTTACCTTCAACAAATTGAGTTAAGCTATTCTTTAATGTTTCAATTCCTGCTCCACCTTTTCCTATGATAACACCTGGTTTAGCAGTGTGTATGTTTAATTTAACTCTCTTAGCAGCTCTTTCAATTTCTACTTTAGAAATACCTGCTGCAAAAAGTTCTTTTTTAACAAATTTTCTAATCTTGTTATCTTCTACAAGATTGTCAGCAAAATTTTTCTTATTAGCATACCATTTTGCATCCCATCCTTTGATAACTCCTACCCTAAGGCCATGAGGATTTACTTTTTGACCCACTTGCTTTTCCCTCCTTTTATCTATTAAGCTCTTTCTTTAACAACTACTGTTATGTTACTTGTTTTCTTCAAGATTTTGAACGCTCTACCTTGAGCATGAGGTTGGAATCTCTTTAATGTTGATCCTTGACCAACAAAGCACTCTGAAACGTATAAGTTATCAGCGTTTAATTCCAAATTATTTTCTGCGTTAGCAACTGCTGATTTTAAAACTTTATTTATCACTACTGCTGCTTCTCTTGGAGTATATTGTAAAATAGCAAAAGCTTCATTAACTTGTTTTCCTCTTATTAAATCAAGAATCACTCCTACTTTTGTTGGAGACATTCTAACATATTTTGCTATAGCTCTAGCTTCCATTTATGATCCTCCTTTCCAGGCTATCTTTTTGATGTTTTATCGTCATGACCTTTATAAGTTCTAGTTAATACAAATTCACCTAACTTATGGCCAACCATATCTTCTGATATATATACTGGTACGTGCTTTCTTCCATCATGAACAGCAATTGTGTGACCTATGAATTGTGGAAAGATTGTTGAACTTCTTGACCAAGTTTTTATAACCTTTTTATCTCCGTTGCTATTCATTTCTTCTATCTTCTTAAAAAGTCCTTCATGAACAAAAGGCGCTTTCTTTGTTGATCTACTCACTAATATGCCTCCCTTCCTAAACACTAAGCCCTGAGCTTTGAAGAGAACTTACTATTCTCCTCAAACTACTTAGCTCTTCTATCTTTAACAATGAATTTATCTGAATATTTCTTAGTCTTTCTAGTTTTGTATCCAAGTGCTGGTTTACCCCATGGTGTTACTGGACTTGGTCTACCAACTGGAGATTTACCTTCACCACCACCGTGAGGGTGATCATTAGGGTTCATTACAGATCCTCTAACTGTTGGTCTCCATCCCATATGTCTCTTTCTACCTGCTTTACCGATATTAACGATATCGTTTGTTGCATTTGAAAGTGTTCCAATTGTAGCTCTACATTCGATTCTTACATATCTCATTTCACCTGATGGTAATCTTAGAGTTGCATAATCTCCTTCTTTAGCCATTAATTGAGCTGATCCACCTGCTGCTCTAACTAATTGACCACCTTTACCTCTTTGTAGTTCTACATTATGAATGAATGTACCTACTGGTATATTCTTTAATGGAAGAGCATTACCTGGTTTAATATCAGCATTAACTCCTGATTCAACTATATCACCAACATTTAATCCTGCTGGTGCAAGGATATATCTCTTTTCTCCATCAGTATATACAACAAGTGCAATATATGCTGATCTGTTTGGATCATATTCTATAGTTGCAACCTTTGCTGAAACTTCATCTTTATTTCTTTTGAAATCTATTATTCTGTATTTTCTTTTAACACCGCCGCCACGATGTCTAACAGTAATTTTACCTTGAGCATTTCTACCTGCTTTACTCTTTAATGCAACAAGAAGTGACTTTTCTGGTTCTTGTGAAGTTATTTCTTCAAAAGTTGGCATAGTCATTTGTCTTCTCGCTGGAGTAATAGGGTTAAACTTTTTAACTGCCATTTAAAATTCCCTCCTTCTTCAAGCTTCTCTGGCGCTTATCACCAATAATGGCTTTATTGTTCTATTATTGCATTCCTTCGAAGAATTCAATTCCATTGCTTTCTTCAGTTAATGTAACAATAGCTTTTTTATAATCTGGTCTCTTACCTACATGTACGCCCATTCTTTTAGTTTTACCTAAACCGTTTATTGTGTTAACAGATTCAACCTTAACGTTGAATACTTCTTCCACAGCTCTCTTTATTTGAGATTTGTTAGCATCAACATGAACTATGAAAGTGTACCTTTTTTCGGCCATAGACGCCATACTTTTTTCAGTTATGATAGGCTTTCTTATTATATCATGGCTTGTTAATTTCATTATGCGTACACCTCCTCAATTTTTGATACAGCATCTTTTGTTATGATTAATTTTTCATACTTTAATAAATCATATACATTGATGTTATTTGCAGGAATAACACTTATTCCTTGAATGTTTCTTGCTGATTTATAAACAACTTCATTTGATTCTGCTGTTATAATTAATGCTTTATTAGCTTCTAAAGCTTTTAACATCTCTACTATGTTCTTAGTTTTTGGTGCTTCGAAATTTAATGAATCAAGAACTATCATTTGATTATCTTGAACTTTGCTTGTTAAAGCAGATTTCATAGCAACCTTTCTCATACTCTTTGGAACAGAAACTCTATAGTCTCTTGGCTTTGGTGCGAATACAATACCACCTTTGATCCATTGTGGTGATCTGATAGAACCTTGTCTTGCTCTTCCAGTACCCTTTTGTCTCCAAGGCTTAATTCCGCCTCCTCTAACTTCAGATCTAGTTTTAGTTGATTGAGTTCCTTGTCTCTTGTTAGCTAATAATGCTACTACTACTTGATGTAATGCATATTCATTAATTTCCGCTGCAAATACACTTTCATTTAACTCCATATCTGCAACTTTATTTCCTTCTTTATTAAATACTCCTACTGTAGGCATTCTACTTCCTCCTTTCTTCAAAGAAATTAAGCTCTAACTGTATTTTTAATTACTACTGTACCTTTATTAGGTCCTGGGATTCCACCCTTAATTAGTATTAAATTCTTCTCAGCTATTACTTTAACAACTTCTAAATTAAGCACTGTTGTATTAACAGATCCCATATGTCCTGGCATTCTCTTATTCTTGAATGTTCTTGATGGATCTGATGAAGCTCCCATTGAACCTGGTGCTCTATGGAACTTAGAACCATGAGTCATAGGCCCTCTTTGTTGATTCCATCTCTTGATAGCTCCTTGGAAACCCTTTCCCTTAGATACTGCAGATACATCAACTTTTTCACCTGCTTCAAATACATCAGCTTTTATTTCGCTACCAACCTCATATTGATTAATATCGTCAAGTCTAAATTCTTTAAGAGTTCTTCTTAAAGTAGCTCCAGCTTTAGCAAAGTGACCTTTTCTTGGTTTATTAGCTAATTTTTCTCTTATTTCATCAAAACCAACTTGTATTGCTTCATAACCATCATTTTCTAATGTTTTCTTCTGAACAACAACACATGGGCCAGCTTCTACTACAGTTACAGGAATCACCTTACCTTTTTCATCAAAGATTTGTGTCATCCCAATTTTCTTACCAATTATAGCTTTTTTCATGTATTTACACCTCCCAAACTAATTAGCGGACTGTTAACAATCATAACTAGCCGTTTTTTTATATTATTTCCAGTATTATAGTTTGATTTCTATATCAACACCTGCTGGAAGATTTAATCTCATTAATGCATCAACAGTTTTAGGTGATGGATTAACAATATCGATTAATCTCTTATGAGTTCTTATCTCAAATTGTTCTCTTGAATCTTTGTACTTATGAACTGCTCTTAATATTGTAACAACATCTTTTTCAGTTGGTAGAGGTACTGGACCTACAACCTTAGCTCCTGTTGTTTTTGCAGTTTCAACAATTTTTTCAGCTGATTGATCTAATATTGTGTGATCAAAAGCTTTTAATCTAATTCTTATTTTTTGCTTTGACATTTCATTTCCCTCCTTTTTATGTACGTTTTACTTCTAACGCACAACAGCGATTGTTCTGTAAACTGTTCCAGGTGTTTCGCAACACTCCAACAACTTACCTAATCCCTGCCGTCGGATTCTAGATCCAAACTTACTCATCAAGAATTACCCGGAAGTCCGGCAACCTCTTGAATCTTCGCTGTATGCTATGCAACTTCTTCATTATACTATTGTTATATTGTCTTTTCAAGCTTTTTTTTACATTTTCTTAACTTTTTTTATACAATATTTTATTCATTATTTCTTCCATTTACTTCAAGGATTGTTTTTATTATTAATTATTTTTATATGTCAGCTATACCTTTGAGAATTATTTATTTATAGATTATTATATATTTAAATATGAACTAAATCCATTATTTTTCATAAAATAAAAGCAAGGAATAAATCCCTTGCTTTTATTTATTAAAATTCAAATAATAATTTGAATTATTCTACTATGCTAGTAACAACTCCAGAACCTACAGTTCTTCCACCTTCTCTGATAGCGAATCTTAATCCTTCATCCATTGCGATTGGAGTGATTAATTCAACATTCATGTCGATGTGATCTCCA
>JAJXWH010000061.1 GCA_021781745.1 Bacillota bacterium
TACGCTTTGGAATCTTATACCAATATTTATTTTTAAAATAGATATATTTATCTTCTAATATCTGCTTAACTGTAATCTTATTCTTAATCATAATACTTATATTAATGATTTGTTCATTATTTGTCCAGATTTAAATCTGCTTCGTAGATTGTGTGTTTCTGCTACTCTCAAAAGTTATCCACAGATTTGACTTTATTATAAATTCCTATAGAGTGAAAAAATCTATATATTCTCTTCATCTTGCTATCTTCAGTACCCTCTGAAAAATTATCTTTTAACCTTTCTGAAATATCTGAGATTTCAACAGACTTTGATAATATTATTCCTATGATTATAAAAACTAAGTTTTCAATCTTTTGGATGTAATGGGTAGAATATCATATAGCACTTTTTCTAGTTGTGTTGTAATATATTCTTGATTATTTAGCATAGCCGTTTCCCCCTTTTTATAAAGTTTGAGTGATATTAGACTTATATAATAGGGCATGGCTATGTTTTTTTCTATACTTTTTTTCTGGTAATTTAATCCTTGGTCAACTTACCCTTTTTACTGTCCGTAAGTCAGGGGGCACCCGTAAACTGGTCGATATATTCCTTCAAACTTAATTGTTCATATGCTATGTCTTCTTGTATCTGATTTTTTATATACTCTTCTATGATCTTTTTATTTCTTCCAACGGTATCAACATAATATCCTTTGCACAAAAATTGCCTATTGCCATACTTATACTTCAAATTTGCATGTCTATCAAAGATCATCAATGAACTCTTACCTTTCAAATATCCCATAAATTGCGCTACACTTAACTTTGGTGGTATACTTACAAGCAGTATATGATCTTTATGTGCATTTGCTTCGATAATCTCTACTTTCTTATACTCACATAATTCTCTTAAAATTCTTCCAATGTCTGCTTTTATTTTTCCATATATTATTTGTCTTCTATACTTTGGCGCAAATACTATGTGATATTTACAACTCCATTTAGTATGTGCTAAACTACTATTGTCCATAACGGACGCACCTCCTTGTTTTATAGTATTGGTCGGCAAACCTCCTATAATTGTACAATGGAGGTTTTTTATTTTCTACTCACCACTGAAAGCTCTTTAGAACCACCCGCGTAGCAGGTGGTATTCAAAATACAATAAAAAGACTTGGAAATCACCTGTGATTTCCTAAGTCTTTTATGAAAAATCTCTCTTTTAATTATCCACTTTTAGTAAATTTCGCATTTACTTATGATATGGTTCACCGTATCAGTAGTAAGTGATAACACTTTTTGTTAATTACGCTGGTATTATGAATCAAAACTTTAATTGCTTTATAACACTATAAACTCAATTTCTAATCGTTACAATTTGAATATTATCATAGATATTACTTAAAATATATATGAAAGGTGGTTATATAAATGAGACGGTTTACTATTCTCTTTCTAATTTCAGTATATTTGCTATTTAATACAATCATGATAATACCTACATTTGCTGCCAACACTTTTAATGAAGGAATTTTCAAAGCATCTGATTTCAATCTTTCATCAAAAAATCTTTATAGTGTTCAAAATATTTCTTCAACAGATAGTATTTATGTTATTATTTTTGATGGTAATCAGCTTCAAATGCAATCCATACGACTAATACCTAAATCAGCTAAATACAATTTAGTTCCTCTTGCATCAGACTACAGAGTTGTAGTAGTTGGCAAAGGTCAAGTATATATTGATGTAACATAATTTTAAAAGTGCCTTTTATCTACATATCTTTATAATTTATTTAACATCATCCAAATTATAGTCAAACGTATATTATATTATAAAATTGAAAGGAGATATTTTATGAAAAAACTTACTGTACTACTAATTTTAATCTCTTTATTATTTAATGTAATTACAATAACTTCTGCATTTGCAGTTACCAACTTTAAAGAAGGTATCTATCAATTATCTAATTTTAATATTTCACAGAGTACTAATTATGTTATTCAGAACATCTCCACTAATAACAATGTTTTTATGATTATTTTTGATGAAAACCAACATGAATTACAATCTATACATTTATCACCCAAATCAATAAAATATAATTTGATTCCTCTCATGCCTAATTACAGAATTGTAATAGTTGGTAATGGAGAAGTAACTATCACTTAAAGCAATGTCTTTGGATTATTGTTTCAATTTTAATCACTTTATACATAATCATAATTGTTATATACAAATCTTTATATTCACAGGATTTATCATCAACCTTCTTCTAGACGTAAAATAAGAAGGAGAACCGCCTCCATCTGGACTTGGTTCTCCTCCATTACTTAGGTACATTATTAAGTTATCATTGATATTAAGCTCTATTGACTCTATATCTCTAGTTTTGTTTATAGTTATTTTAGAAATTAGCATATGCAGTAGCCTCTTTTGTTGTTCCCTTGATGGCAACTCTGACAGCATCTTACTGAAACTTGACAATATCTCTCTTACAAGCTCATATGAAACCTCTTGCACACCATCGTCTAGTATGTTGCTTTTTAGGTTGTTTACCTCCTGTTGGAGCATTTCTTCCCTAGCCGTTATCTTCTTTATTCTCTCTGAAAAGTCTTTTTTACTTATCATTCCCTCTTCAAAGCCTTCAAAAAGTTTATCCTTCTTAGCCTGTTCCTTTTCCAGCTCCTTCAAAATCTTTTCTAGTTCATCTTTTGAAGGGTCTATCATTGCTTTTCTAGTTGTATTTATATTAGCTACTATATCTTTGATTAACTTATCATTATTCAGTAATTCTGATAGCTTACCAAACACATACTCATTAGCTTTATCAACATTAATTGAATTACTATGGCAAACCGTAGTTCCTTTATTCTTCCAAGCACCGCAACAATAGTATTCGATTCTATGCTTTGTCCCATCTTTTCTTGCCTTGGAACTTCTAGAAATCACCATTCCTGCTCCGCATACTGGACACCTTAATATACCTGTTAGTGGAAATTCTCCATCATATATCCTAGATGGCTTACCTTTGGTAGTTTTCATTTGTTTCTGAACCTTCTCCCAAAGCTCTTGCTCTATTATTGGTTCATGAATACCATCTACTATTAATGGATTGGGATTCTTATGCCTTCTTCTTTTTTCACTCCAATTTTGCAGTACATTATATCTTATCTTTCCTATATATATAGGATTCATTAATATGTCTTTTATTGAACCCACGGAAAATGGTTTACCTTTTTTAGTTGTATGCCCAAACTTATTGATATAGGTAGTTATAGCTTTATATCCATTACCTTTCGAATACATAGTAAAAATAATTCTTATAACTTCTGCTTCTTTCTCGTTGATTACAAGCTCTGTATCTCTTCTTTTTTTGTTGGTTGAATTTTCTCTTTCCTTTACATCATATCCAAATACAATTCCTCCATTCCATCTGCCTTCTCTAGCTCTAGCCATCATTCCCATTTTTACATTTTGGGCTATAGTTCCACGCTCTAGCTCTCCAACTGCACCCATCATTTGAAGTGAGAATTTTCCCACAGGTGTTTCTGTTTCAAAATTCTCGGAATATGATTTAAAAGATATGTTATTCTTTTCTAATAGGTCTACTATTTGAAGCAAATTTAGCATATTTCTTGCTATTCTGTTAATCTTCCAAGTAATAACCATATCAAACTTTTTATCATCTGCATCTTTTAGCATTTCTTTCATTTCAGGTCTTGACTTTATTGATTTACCGCTTATACCTTTATCCGAGTATACTTTGAATATAGTATAATCATTATCTTCACAAAACTTCCTCAATAGACGTTCTTGCTCTTCAATGCTATAACCTTCTTCTGCTTGTTCCGTAGTTGAAACTCTACAATATATTGCTACTATTTTGGACATCTTTCCTCCACATCCTTATCATTAAATTTCTTGATACTAGCTTTAAGAATGATTTCCGATATCACCCCAATTATTTCCTCTACAGTTGCTTCTTCTCTTTTAATTTCCATCTTTAATCATCCTTTCCAGTATCTGATTTATAATATATATTTACATATTCTGTTAATCCACTAATGTTATTATTATTGATTTAGGTATCTAAGTACATCATCTATTGGATACCTTTCAGCTAAAAACATTCCAGTATAACCAAAGGACTCTAGCTCAATATATGAATTTATCTTTAATTTTCCTTCTTGGTACAATTTTTCGGTTTGATTATATATTTTCCATAGCTCTTTAGTAAATCCAGCTCTACTATGTGCAATTACTTTGAAATACGTTTTTCCTGCCTTACCCAATGGAACAATATTAGTTATAAATCCCTTTAGTAACTTGTAATTAACATGTTCTATATTATCTTGTAGCCAGTTATAAACTGGATTCACTTCAATTAATACTTTTATAAGTTCATTTCTATTAAGCGTTCCTAGTTCTATGTTTTTCTCATTACTTCTATATTCAACTAATCTTAATTCAACCATTTTACTTCCCCCATTAATTAATTTATTTATTTTTAGTTATGAGTTTATTTCTAACTAATTCTCACTAAATTTTTAATGATTTCCCGTATACATAACGTGCATATTCCCGTAATCTTCCCGTTATATAATTTATTGAACACTAGGCTATTACTCAATTTAAAACCTATTTTCCCGTTTTCCCGAAAAAATTTATTAATACTTTATATTAAAATATACATAGGAATACTACTATATTTAATTAAAAATCTTCTTTATTATTATTAATAAAAATCTAACGGGAAAACGGGAAATTTGGTCTGAATCCCTCTATTATCAATAACTTTCGTCTTCACGTTTATGAAAAGTGTATGGGATTTTTCCCGTGAAAATGCACATTAGTTATCCTCTAAATTTTCAACAACATCATCTTTATTAATTTTTATAACGTGAACCGCAACAGTACCACCGCTTTGAATGATTATTCTTTTTCTGGTATATCTATCTGCTTCACAATCTAATACTCCTTCTTCTTTCCAAGTTTTGAGTATTGTTTTTGTATCTTCAAATCCTCCATCACTCATAATTTTTTTAAAGGTAGTTGGATATATACAAATTTCATTATAATTCTTATTGGGTAATACATTTATTTTCCCAAAAGTCTCATACGTTGAATCTTTTGCCTCATCATCAGACATAGCTTCTTTAGACTCAGAGCGTAAGAATTTTTTATAATTTATGTTTAATTGTTCCTTAAAATATTCAAAAGCATTCTTGTTTAAATCCCTTGTTGACATTGATTCCTTTTCATTTTCCATTAAAAATTTCCAAATATCTTCTTCATGTAAAGGAATAGATAACAATTCTTTTACTTTTATAGCTGTGTATATAAGTATTGCATACTTCCAAGCTCTTCTATCAACAAACTTGTCTGTTATACCCTCTTTTTTCATTGTTTCTATTGTATCTTTTTTGTAAGCTAGCATTTCTTCATATATTTTTTCAATATCATCTTTAAGCAATTTTCTTACAAAATCAATCCCTGCATGTCCATAATTCTCTAATATTGTCTCTTGAATCACATCTGCACTTTCGGCATCCTTTGTCCACTCAACATTATTAAGTTCAACAATCCTTAATTTTGCTCCAGTATTTTTTTTAGACTTTCCAAGTAATGAAAATTCACCATTAGATATAATAGTCGTACCCCATTCACCTGCCTCCTCTAGTTTGGATTCTTTATCAAGCCTATTTTTATCTTTATTGCCTGTAAATTTGTAAACATGCTTTGTAAAATCAAGTGAATCATTCATTGAAACTTCATCAAATAATACTGCTAATCCCCTATTGCCTACAATATTGCTAAACATAGCATTCTCAGTAGTATTCCAAGTTGTAGCTAAACCATTACTAATTTTTGTACTAGGATTACCCCAGATAGATATTGCAAGCATTGATGCAGTCGTTTTCCCTGTGGTACTATCACCTGTAGTATGAACTAATAGTGAATCTGAATTTGCTATTGAACTCAATAATCCAACTATTGCAGATGAAAAACCAACTACGAGCATTGTTTCTAACGGAATATTATTTATTACATGCTGGTTTATAGTAGTGAACCATTTTCCGTATTCTCCTTTAGGAGCTATGTCTAATTTCCCATTATATGATGACGGAGTATTTACACATAAATAATGCTTAAATACATTTTTGCCATCTAATTTACCAAAACCTAAATTGGAATGTACTAATGTTACTAAAGCATTGCTTTCTGAATCTCTTAGATGGCTTATTAATTTTAAAGCGTTTGATTCTGTTACATCTAGTCCATAATTTTGAAGTTCCATTATCTTTCTTCTATTTAAATAGCTTCCTCTTTCGACATCTAGTTTATGATTAGTCCCTCTAAATGAAAAATCCAATTGCGAGGTATATTTATTTGTATCAATATTTCTTTTTATTATCCCTACTTTTACTGGAAAATCCCCTTCATCATCAACAAACATTGCTTGCTTTTCAATTTCTTTAATATCATTTAAAGAATTACTATTACCAGCAATATTTTTTTCATCATATATTATGTCTCTTGCTTTCTTCATTGCTGCCATGTTATCACGCTCCTAAAAAAATATGCTTACTTATTCTGCTTCTATAGGTCTACAATAAACAATGTTTGCATATCCAATCCCTTGTTCATTATAGTTATGTGCCACAGTAGCAATAATCCTTTTTCCTTCTAAATCCTTTAAATTAATTTCATCTTCTAAATTGCACTCTAAGATTTGGAATATAAATCTTGCAAAATTATTATTTTTACCACCTTTTAGTACAAACATTTGAGTTAAACGATTACCTTCATCGTCTTCGCATATAAATTCAACTTTTATATTTCCTAAATTTTTTCCATGCATTTCTTCTGCTTTGTACTTTACAATAGTTAGAACTGTTTCACCTTCTATAAAATTTGGTTCTTGTATTTGCCCACTAATAACATCACAAAACACTACTTGTTCTATTGCATTCTTTGTATCAAAAATATTTCTTGTAATAATATTGTTATTTTGCATTTAATCACCTCTAAATTTTTTTATGTTAGGGCACAAAATAGTACCCTAGCACTTGTTTTAATTAATATAATCCTGATATATACAAACTTATTTCAATATCGAAAACTTTTAATTTATTGTAAAATATATTCATCAAATTTTTTTCTTCTGATTTAACTTCTTTGACTAATTCATATATGGATTCTACAGGAGGGATATCCTCGATTACACCTTGAATTTCTAAAACATCATCGTAAATAAGTTTTAAATATTCTACATCATAGCCTACCTCTTCTAATGTATCTCTTATAAATTTAATTTCTTCTAATTTGATATCTTTCTTTTTTATTACAGCTTTATAACCATCTATGCAGCTACTTCTAAAATTTTCTTCATCGAATTTTAAAATAACATTTTTGTTCATTTCATTTCCTCCAAGTATTGTCTAATATTTTTTATTACCACTAACAATTCTAGTTTTCATTTTCCTAAAACCATTTTGAAACAACAAAAGTTATATCATCAATACGGAACCCATATTTATCTAGTATTGAACTCAGTTCATTTTCATTGAATTCTACCTCCTCAATTATTCTATGAATCATATAACCTCCAGCAATCTCCTCAATGTCAGCTTTAATTTCAATTCTGTCACCATCTAAAAATTTTATATTCGTTTCTGAATAGTTCTCCGTATCATCTAAAGCCTTAACTAAAGCTCTTAGGTCGGAAATCTGTAAATCATATTTACTGATTATAGCTTTATATCCACTAATACCAGCTTCTTCAAAATTCATATCCTCAAATTCTAACTTTATATTAAATTCCATTTTTAATTCCTCCATTATATATTAATTTTAATGATTTCTGCAGTCATCATTTCCTTTTATTCAGCCAAGTACCTTTGCTGTAAGTATATTATATTGTGTATATTTATTCTCCGCATCTGGTGTCCCATATCTATTTTTTTTACGGGATATCTATTGACAAAAAAAAGAACTACGCTTCTACGTAGTCCCTCTTTATTCATCACTTTTAGTTCTATTTATTATATTGTAATTTATCTCGCAAAGTATTTTATCAGCAATATTACTAAAATTTTCGATATCTTTTGAATTATCGCTAATAATCCCCTTAATCTCTTGAAGTTTCTTAATTTGTTCTTTGCTATGCTCTTCATTTGATTTTTTTAACTCATTAATAATTTCATCAATAGTATTATCTACCGATGTATTATTTTCAATCATATTAGCGGCTTCTGTTAATCTTTCTTTTATAAATTGGTCAGTTTTCCATCCTTCAAAATTATCTAATAGCTTATCCAATCCTAAATCATCATACATGTTATTTATTACTTCAATTTGTTCTGGAGTATCTTCACATACACTCATATAAATATTATCTAAGTCTTGTTGTGCTTCTGAATACATTTTCCCTATAGAATCTCTTTCTTTTATAAACTCGTCATCCATTTCCCTTTTCAATACTTCTGCTAAATATTTATCAAGACTTATATGTTCATATTCACCAAATAATTGATTTTTAAATAATTCTCCCTTCTCTTTTCCAAACTGTTCTTTAGCTTCAATTGTTGATAAATAGCTTTGAATTAGTTGATAGTTTATTAGTTTATCAAAATTCACCCAAAGTTCAGTTCTTGTTTCTATCGGAAATTTACTTATTGTTGCAAGTAATAACTGTATTTTTTCAGACACATTTTTCATTGCTTTAGTTTCAATTAATGTAGCCTCATAAACAGGGTGTAATTGAATTTGTCTTCTTTGATAATTAGGCAATTCTTGCTCAATCATTTTTAAACTATCTGTATTATATTTTATAATGCTTTCTAAAGTAACATTATTAGCTTTAGTACTTTTCCTATAAAATGGATTATCTGTAAACATAGTAAATAGCACATATGTTAAGTCTTTCCACCCATCTTTGAAACAAAAATTTTTATCATCCTTTTCATAATCAAGTTTGGTTTCTCCTGATTTTCTAAATTTACCAATATCAATGTCATATACTTCTTTGCTACAAATTCTTTTTATATTTTCAAAAAACTTATTTTTACTCCACCCTAATAATTCTATGAATTCCTTAAATCCCATATCACCTTTGGACATTATAATACCTCCTACAATTGAACTATATTATATTTTTCAATATGATTTCTTTTTTAACTCTAATAATAAACTTATAGTGTAGATACTAACAAAAAAAATAAGTAATTACAATTGCATATAACTACTTATTTTCAAGATGTCTATTTCCAATGCTTTGGAACTGCCTCCCATAGTTTTGAAAATGGCACACCATATTTTTCACTAGTTTCTCGTGTAGCATCTTCTGCTGAGCAACGCATCTTCAATATTAAAAGTATAACTTCTAACACTAAAATCATAATTTCCTGCATCATCTAATCTCCTTTCATTACTCAATTGCTCAAAATAAAAATGAAGTATCAATATCCTTTCAGACATCAATACTTCATTTAACATATTGCATTTATATATTATTTTTTTATCATCTTGTATATTCCACCTATTATAAGTATAGGTATACCAAACATAATAGCTATTCTTATAGCCATAAGACCTAATAATCCGACTAAAGTTCCTAAAAATATTAGCAACCAAACAATCCCTATTATTAGTAGTAAACCGAATATAAATCTCATACGTCCTCCTAATTTAATCTGCCTCTTATCATTCTAATAATTCTACATTTCATACATAGTTTATTATTTAGCTTCTTTAGCTCTTCAACTGTTATTCCATCATTACATTCAATTACAAAAACTTTTTTACATTGTTTACAAACTACTTCTCGCTTAGATTTTATTGGCATTATAATTTACTCCTATTATTACATGCATTGTTATAGCACAATGCACAAAGCTTTTTTATTACTACCTAACTGTTACTACACACGTATCTGATTTTTCGTTTCCGTCTTGTGTTGCACATGTTATCGTAGCTGTTCCTACTCCTACCGCAGTTACTCTACCTGCTTGCACCGTCGCAACACTATTATTATTGCTAGACCACACTAAATGGTTTACGCTAGTATCTGCTGGATTATTAATAACAGTTGGTACTGGCAATGCCTTTGTTTCTCCTACATTTAAAGTCATACTAGGCTTATTTAATATTACTGCTGGTACAGAACTATTTTGATTATTAGTAGCTGGACTAACTGTAACTAAGCATGTAGCAGACTTTTCACCACCATCTTGTGTTGCACATGTTATTGTAGCTGTTCCTACTCCTACCGCTGTTATTTTTCCACCATTAGTTTTCACAATATTTGGGTCACTGCTAGTCCATACTAATGTATTTGGTAATGAATCATTAGTAATTACTGATGCTGACAAGCTTTTTTCTTCTCCTACATTTAACTGCATACTAGTAGTATTTAATACTACAGTATTTGTTGCAACAATACCTGTTCCAAATTTATTAGAATTGTTTGAATATGTAGGTCTATTAGTAATCCAAGCACCATCTGAGCCTACTAGATAGCCATCGGGTGTAGTTGCATCATGCCACATATAACCGTCTTGTCCGAAATAGTACCACTTTTGATTTATTTCTCTCCATCCAATAGCCCAATATACACCATCCCCCATATTTTTGGGTTCATTAAACCACCAACCATGATTATCTTGTCTCCATTCTGCATGTGCTTCAACTACTGGACTAAAAGCTACTACAGATACACCTAACATTAAACTTGCAATTAATTTTGATACCTTTTTCATTATATCTTCCCCCTTGAATTTATTATTTCAATGCTTTTCTTTTGAAAGCTATTTGATAACTTTATTATGCTTTAATAACATGGACACCTATTGTCCTTTTAGAAAACTTCTTCCATACTCTTTTACTATTTTTATTCTGTTTTACTCCGACCAATTAATTTACAATATTTATAGAATTAAGTACCTTTATCATATATTAATTTGCTAAAAATTACACAATAATATTTATAGTATATATTTTTTACATTTTCATATCAATAGTATATTGTAAATAACTTGCTATGCGGTTAATTTAATTTTAGAGGTGGATTAAATGAATGATTTGAGCAAGGTTATAGGTGAAAGAATAAGAAATTTACGAAAAGAACATGGTTTAAGCCAAGAAGAATTAGCATACAGAGCGTCACTTCATCCAACATATATTGGACAACTTGAGCGTGGTGAGAAAAATGCCACTATTGAAAGCATTGAGAAAGTAACAGTAGCATTAAATATTACACTAGAGGATTTATTTAAATACTTACAAGTTTCCACTAACGAAAGTGATAATTTGATATTCAATAAAATATATAATCTTTTACACAATCGAAGTATTGAAGATAAAAAGAAAATTCTTAATTTAGTAGAACAACTCATAAGCTGGAAAGATGAAAAGTAAAATTTATTTTTTATAGACATATATATAACTATAAGCGTCCTTAACTGGTATTAGTTTAATTCCGTAATTATAAGAAGCTAATGAAATACTAAAAAGTTGCTCTTTGTCATAGCCTGTACCACTACAGTATTTTTCTACCTTCTGAAAGCTCGAAAGAAGGTCAAATTCAATGAAGTTTAACTCCTTCTGTAATTTCCCAAGGTCTATTTTCGAGGCTGTTTTAAGCTCCAATAGAAGCTTTGTTGGATTCCATTGATTGCATATACTGCCATTTGAACCATTCCAATCTACTCTCATTGTTCCAACTCTCTGTTTTTCGCCAATCTCAAATCCTATTCCATTTACTAAGTCCTTATCCATATTACTCCTCCATCTTATTAGTATTCTTCTGCCAAAATCATAGTTGAATAATCAATACTATCAATTACATATACCTTTATAACACTAGTAATTTCAATATCTAAAAGCTCTATAGAATACTTTTCTTTATATTTTGGTACTTCCTGCTCATGCTCTATTATCATTTTCTTATTATCATCTTTTGATATTCTAAAGATTTGCAAATAGTCTACTTTTACTTTCATCTTTAGCTCATCTATTAAATTCCACATTATAAGTTGTAATCTAATACCTATTGCTGAATTTGCCACTCTGCTTACATACCTATTTTCTTTATTAAACATTCTTCATCATCCTATCTATAAATTTTTTCTTACATATAAGCCTAGTTTTATAGTAAAATACTCTTATAGATTTCACCCAAATCTATAAAAATTTACATAGAAAAATCCTAATCACTATTAATTTAGCAATTAGGATTTTTTGTTATTATTCAATTCTTGTTTTAGCATATCAATGAATTCATCAGAAAATACTTTGCTTTGTATAGCCTTTTTTATTAGCTCTAGTAGTTGTATTTCTGTTACATCCAATGACCTTGGTATATATCTGCTATCTCCTCTTACAGTATCCTTGTACAATGCAAATCTTATTTCTTCCCTTTGTTTTTCCTTCACCTCAATTCTCTCTATGCAACTATAGTAATCATCATCTTCTATGCTTACTTTATTATAGATTTTGCAATAGCTTGTTTCTTTGATTATTTTAGTTTCAGTTTGCTTTGCCATTTCAATTACAACTCCTTTTCTATTAGAATTTCGTGAAGCTCCTTAGTTGAAAATAATACAATGGAATAATCATCGGATAATAGAAAAAGTGATGAATAGTAATCAATACCATCATCACTCTTTATAATATCTGTATACTCTGGAAGTAGTCCTTTTATACTATTAGCTTTTATTTCTTCGACATCTTCTTTTGATTCCAATAGTGCTACGTATCCACCCAAGTCTTTGTCTACATCTCTATTAGCACCATAGTTATTGTCCAGTAGTGTTATTATTTCCTCTGCTTCCTTTAGCATTTCCTTTGAGTATTTTGTTTTTAGTTCTTCTAGTTGTTCTTTTTTGTACAGTTTTACCATCCTTATTACCTCCTCAAAATAGAAAAAGGAATACTCAAAGCTCTTATTGCTCTAAATATTCCTTTTGATTTTATTCATTATTATAATATATGCTTATGTAGTTATTTTGATACTTTTCAAGTTATACACAATTTAAGAAAATTATGAAGAACAATACCACATAGCATAATGTAATATTTATATCTATTATTTAGTATTACTTTAAATGTTTTCCAAAGTTGAAAGCATTTTGCATTATTTTTTCTTCTTTGTTTTTAATAAATTTGAAAAGCGTATCAGTATAAACAAATTTCTTTATTACTGTTCCTTTCATTCCATAAATATATTGTTTCATTGCTTTAGTTAATAATGAAACATGTCCCATAAAAATGTCTGTTATTTTAAACCCAGTTAAAGCAGTAACAATAATATATCTTTTATTCTCAATTCCATTTCTTAATTTAACTTTATTCATTTCAGTTATAAAACTTTTTAACTTGTCCCAGAAATGTAGTTGCTGATACTTGTCCCCCTTTGGAAACATATATTCAACAGACATATGTCTATCAAAAAAGTTTTTCATAATTGCAGAGACATTTCCCCAATAAACAGGGCTACCAAGTATAATAACATCAGCCTTTATTATTTTATCTAATATGCTTTCAAAATCATCCTTTTGAACACACTGTCCTCTACCGTCTTTTGAACAAAATCTACATCCAACACAGTAGTTAACTGTATAGTCAAAAAGATTTATTAATTCACCTTCATTTCCGTTATCTTTTGCACCAGCAATTATTTTTTTGCATATATTGCTTACACTTCCGTTTCTTCTTCCTGTACCAACTATTGCCAAAACCTTCATTGCTCACCCACCTCATTATAAAATTGAATATCATACTTCATAACTTAAAAGTATAAATTTATATTTACTACGTCATAAAATACTATTATGTTGCAAAGTCAAATCGTACAATAATATTTCTATTTTAATTTTGCTATATGTTTTTACATATTGCTATATCTAAAATTTTATCCAACAGCGGTTGAACTCTTCATAAATTCATGGACTGCAAACATATTTACAAAATATAGAAGTATTATCAATACTAATACAGCTATTAATATGTATTTAAGTTTTATTTTCATAATATTTTATTCTCCTCCATAATACCGTAGATATTTTTGACTCAACGCCATTAAACTTTAATTCTTCTTTTTTTTATATTTAATCGTTGCTAAAATACTATTTATTAACGTTATTAAAATTAATAATGACTGAGAGAATAATAGTGCTTCATCTCTTCTTTTAAGATAAGTTAATACTGTAAATGTTGCTATTAAAACTGTACCTATGTAATATATTGATAGACTTAACATACTACATTTCTTCCACATCCTTAACCCTCCTCTCAATTTTATAAAATTTCTCAAAACAATTTCTGAAAAAATTTAACTATCCCCTCAATTACCAAACCTAAAATCCTATCTATTCTTCCAAAAAGCATTCCGATTACAATTATTATGATTACTCCTAGTACCCCTACTATAATTCCCATTTAATATCCTTCTTTACTTATCATATTTACTCTTAAACCAATTTTTCTATATAACTATATTATATACATAATAAGAAAAACTTACCATATTACTTTTCACATGGTAAATTTTTTCAATAATTCTATATCCAATTTTAGTAAAGTTCGCATTTACTTATGATATGGTTCACCCTTAATTATCCTAAACCCTCTATAAATCTGTTCTAGCAACATTACTCTAAAAAGTTGATGAGGAAATGTCATTTTTGAAAAACATAATTTGTAATCTGCTCTAGCTAAAACGCTTTTTGATATTCCTAAGCTACCACCTATTACAAAAGCTATATTAGAATTACCTGTTATCCCCAAGCTCTCTATGTAATTTGCAAACTCTTCTGAAGTTAACTGCTTTCCACCAAGATCCATGGCTATTACAAACATGTTATCTTTTATTTTATTTAATATCCCCTGGCCTTCCTTTTCTTTAATCGCTTCTTCTTCTTTCTCCGAAGCATTATCTGGAGTCTTTTCATCTGCCAATTCTATTATCTCTAACTTACAGTATCGCCCTAATCTTTTAGAGTATTCTTCTATAGCATCTTTTAAGTATTTTTCTTTGATTTTACCAACAGTAATTATAGTAATATTCATTATATTCTCCTTTAGTTTTAATAATTATATTATAACTAAAAATTGCAGCTAAGATTTTCTATTTAGCTGCAATTCTTATTTTTAATATTTATTAATTTTTAATAACGTTCCTTATGCTGCTTCAATATTTTTTTTAGCTTTAGCCTTATTTTTAGCTCCATATAGTCTATATGCTGTTAATACAGCTCCTATTGCACATATTATTCCTGCAGAGATATATACAAACTGCATCCCATATACAAAGATATCTTCTCTTCCTTCTATATATCCTGTAACATGATACCCTATTTTACTGCTCATACGGTAATATAAAAGTGTTGTAGATAGTGATATTCCAAAAACCATTCCTAAATTTCTTACTAATGCATTTACTCCCCCTGCAATACCAAGATTCTTCCTATCAACTGTAGACATTACTAGGGAATTATTAGGTGATTGAAACATACCATTTCCAAGAGTCATTATAGCTATAAATACAATTAAAACACCAATATGCGAATATTGATTTAAAAATGCCATTAAAAATAATCCTAAACTAGTTCCTACAAGCCCTAAAAATGTTAATACTTCTGATCCTATCCTATCAGATAAATATCCACTCATAGGTGCTACAACTGCTAATATTATTGGTGATACCATCATTAAAAATCCCGTTACTGACGGTGTCAATTTCATAACATACTGCAGATAGAAAGGTAATATAATGTTTGAACAACTTATTGCTACAAACGAGATAAATGCACAAAATATACTAAGTGAAAATAACGAATTATTAAATATATCTAGTCTCAATAATGGCGTAGATATTCTTCTTTCAACTTTTATAAATAGAACAAATAATATAATTGAAACAATAAATGAAGCTATTATTCCTATATTTTCATAACCTATATCATTCCCCAAAGTTAATGCTCCAAATAACAATATCATTGATAAACCAAATAAAAAGGCTCCCTTTATATCTAATTTTTCATTCGAAGTTACATTGTTTGTAGGAAGTGTTCTTACTGCAAGAATAAATGCTAGAATTCCTATTGGTACATTTATTAAAAAAACATATTGCCAGCTTAAAATTGAAACTATTATTCCTCCAATTGGTGGACCTACCATAGAACCTAAAGCAACAAAAGTTCCATTTATCCCTAAGGCTCTTCCTCTTTCATTACTTGGAAATACATGAGTTATAATTCCCTGACTTGTGGACATAGTTCCAGCTGCACCTATTGCCTGCAAGCATCTTGAAAAAACTAATATAACTAATGAATTTGTTAATCCACATAAAAATGATCCAATTGTAAAAATTATAATACCTAATTTAAAAACCGTAGTCTTTCCTTTAATATCAGCCAATCTTCCAAACACAAGAATAGTTCCAACAATAACTATTAGATAACTAGTAACAACCCATTGAATTGATGCCATACTTACTGAAAGCTTATCTGACATAACAGGTAATGCTACATTTACTATACTCCCATCAAGAGTAGCCATAAATGTTAGTAGAACAGTGGTAAATAAAATTACCCATCTCTTATCATGTATTTTTTTATCCATATTCTCCATAGTTCTTTTTCCTCTCTTCGTATGTATAAAACAATCTACATTGAAAAATGCATTACTATAAAAGACATCATTAATTAAAAAACAATGAATTCTATATAGTTGCATTCGCAACTATATAGAATTATAATACATTTTTATTATTTACACAAATATTATGATGATGCATTAAATATGAAAATATTATCCACAAATTCACTTAATATCTTTAAATTTATCCACATTTTTTTCCCATACTCTTGATAAAGTATTATTTTAATATTATCTGTATATAAGATAATAAAATAATATATACTCATCAAAAAAAAATGATACTCTGCTGCTAGCTGCTACTTTATAAAACTTTTCTGTAGATGTTCTTTCTTACAGTCAATTTCTATATGATAACTAGCAAAACAAAGTACCACTTATTTAATCATTACTCTATTTTAATTTAAATGATCCAACCATTTCATTTAATTTATCTGATGAATATTCTAAAACTTCTGTAGCATGTTTTAACTGCCTTATTTCTGATAATATTTTTTTAACCGTTGTTAAGGATTCTTCACTCTTACTTGAACTATTTTCGGTAGATTGCTCTACTTTATCGGCCATATTACTTACATTGTTCATAACATCACCAACATTTTGAGTTTGGGTCGATGTTATTTGTGAAATTGATTGCATCGCATTAGTAATTACACTTATATCTTGATTAATTTGGTCAAATGATTCAATAGAATTCTTTACACTTCCTGTTGAAACACTTACTTTATTATTTATATCTCCAGCATATTCAAAGGTAGCTTGTGTTTGCTCTTGAACTTGTTTGATAACAGTACTTATGGATTTAGTTGCATCTTCTGTTTCCAGTGCTAATTTTGATATTTCTTCTGCAACTACCGAAAATCCTCTTCCGCTTTCACCAGCCCTTGCAGCTTCAATTGATGCATTAAGCGCTAAAAGCTGAGTTTGCTTACTGATATTACTTATTACATTCACAACCTCGCTTATTTCCTTTGAATATCCTTGCAATGTACTAATAGATTCTACAGTCTTGTTAATTGTAGTCTCCAAATCTTCCATATTACTTAATACTTCCTTAGATACACTTTGTGCCGTTGATGCATTCTCATTGGTACCTTCGATTATTCCTGAAACTTCTAAAATAAGACTGTCCATTTCTTGGATTGATGCTGTAATTTCTGAAAACTTGTTTTTGGTGTTTTGGAATACAGTATTTTGTTCCTTAGAATTTTCTAATAAACTTACAACTGTATTTTCAATAACTCCCATACCAGTTTTAACTTCATTTGTTATGTTAGAAACTATGTTTACTGATTTTTTTGTAGTTTTTGCTGATCGTTTTACTCTATCTAACATACTCATTTGATTATTTATGAATTTATTAAACCACCTTGATAGTTCTCCTATTTCATCAGATGAGATCTTCTTAACTCTTTTTGTTAAATTTCCTTCTCCCTCTGCAATATCTTGTAATATATTTATCGTCCTGCTTAAAGGTGAAGAAATCATTTTTTTAGAAATTACTAATGTAAATAATGATAATATTACCCACATTGCTAAAGATGTTAATATGCTCATCTCTGGTGCAAATTTTGTTGTTATCGTATTTATTACTATTAAAACTGCTGACATCATTGATACAGCCATTGGCATTTTTAGATTGATGCTTTGAAAATTATATATTTCATCTATATCACCTTCACACATCATTCCCCAAACTTCATCACAGTTAGGAGGTGTAATTAATGTTCCTTTTCCACCAACCATAATATGCCTATAATCTGGGTATCCTGGCCAGCAATCTAAGTTTTCTCCATTTCTAATAGTGTTTACTACCCCTTGATGTAGTTCATTAGTTGCAGGATCAGTAAATACAATTTCAAACTCAGTATGCTCTTTAATTTGAACTACTCCCCACTTTTTTGTTTTAACTCCATCCTTAAGATTATCTCCTAAGGTGAAAGTATTATCTTCAAATCTACTTCTAGATATTGCTGTTCCTTGTTTAATGCCTCTATTGGATTTTACCATGAATAAATAGTTATCCCCTGAATCTTTATAAATATGAGTATCTTCATCTTGAATAACATTGCTCATATCATCATTTAATGTTCTGCAACATAATATTCTGACTTGATCAGTATGATTTTTGCATCTGCTAGAGAACATTAATGTTACATCATCAGCAAATTTTTTATTATGTATATCAGTATCTAGAGTTCTTTTATCTATGTATGGTCCATACATCAATGGTCTGCCTTCTAATCCTGCCTTTAAATTAGGTAAGTCACTCATATCTAAACCGACATGCTCCTTACATGAAGAAACTGAAACTATTCCATTTTCATCTAAAACAAATATTTCACAAAAATCTTCATGTTTCTTTACATTTTCAACTAAATAATTATAAACTATATCATCGTCATCTTCTAAAGCAACAAGTGAATTTTTGATGTTTTCTAATTGTACCCACTTATCATTAAACCAATTGTCTAAAGCTTTTTTTCTTCCGTTAGATATTCCTTCAAATACTTTTTCTGAGTGCTCCTTCAAATTTCTGTTTAGTAAATATTTAAGTCTTAGATTCATGTTAATCCCCCCAAAACAATATTACTGACTAATTAATTAATTAAATGTATAAAAATAAAAGCACTAAATAAAGACTTTTTATAAAATCCATATTAGTGCTACCATAGCGATATATTCAACTTTACCTATATTTATTAGTTTTATATCACAATTATACCAGTTCTGTTCACGTTTGTGAATTGTTATTTTTCATAAAATTGCTAAAAAGAAAAAAAACCCATCTCGAATGGGTTTTTATCACAAAATATCTAGTATCTATGCAAGTATATTATTTATCTTTTCCACAACACTTCTTATATTTCTTTCCACTTCCGCATGGACACATATCATTTCTTCCAACCTTATCTAAATTTCTTACGATTTTAGATTCTTTATATTGTTTTTGTATTTCATTTCTCTTTTCCACTGAAAATATTCCCTCCCACTGTGGTAAGGTATATAGATACTCAGCTTTAGCATCTAACATATTAAAATATAATGTCTCTAAATTCAAATCTAGAACTAATTCAGTATCAGCATCGATAGTTTCAAGATCATATTGATTTTTTAAGCTATCATTAATTCCATCCATAAAGCCCATAGCAAATTCAACTGTAGAGTTATAATCTTTAGCTAATTCATTTATTGTAACCTTTTTAACTTCCTTATGATTAGCTAATAAATCCTTATATATTGATTTTTCTAATTTACTATATTCTTCCCAGAAAGCATTCTCCCCTTTAGTTTTTACATAGTCAACAACCATGTCAGTCCATTCTGTATATAAACTCATTTTTTAAGTCCTCCCTTAAATCTTCATTTTGTATATAATATTTATTAATTATAATCATAAAGTAATCAAATTTCTATGTAACTACTTGGATTGTGCCTATTTGCCATAGTTAACATTATGTCTTCTTTGGGATTAATTCCATTCTCACTTAATACATTTAAAACAGTTTGATATGCTAAATCAGGCTGGTTATTTGTATTGCTTAAATGCCCCAAAATAATTTTTTTATTTGCACAACATTTATGTAATTCAACAATAGCACTTCCACAATCATCATTGGATAAATGTCCTATTTCACTTAATATTCTTCTTTTTAATGGGTATGGGTATGGTCCAAATTTAAGCATATTAATATCATGGTTACTTTCAAGAAGTATAACTTCCGAACCCTTTATATTATCGAAAATTTCCCTAGTGAAAGTACCAAAATCAGTTGCTACACTTATACTTTTTTCACCTGCATTCACAGTATATCCCATTGGCGCAGCCGCATCATGAGGTATATTAAATGCTTTAATACTCATATCCTGTATTTCAGTAATTGATCTTTTGTCAATTACCTTTATATTACAATCTCTTATTTTTCCTATTGAACTTTCCATTGCAGACCATGTATCTGCATTTGCATATATAGGAATATCATACTTTCTTGATAATACACCTACACCTTTTATATGATCACTATGTTCATGAGTGATAAAAATCCCATTTAGATCCTTTGGGTTTTGATTAATTTCCTGTAAAGCCATATCAATTTTCTTACCTGGGAGTCCTGCATCAATTAATATCTTAGCCTTATCTGAAGCAATAAACATACTATTGCCACTACTGCCACTATATAAAGAACAAAATATCACTTTAATCCCCTCCCCTATGGAATTTATATTACTCATCAACTACTATTCTCTTAATATCTGCACCTAAAGCTCTAAACTTATTTTCTATATGAGGATATCCCCTATCAATATGTTCTATACTAGTTATCTCGGTAGTCCCCTCTGCAACTAGTCCTGCTATAACCATAGCAGCTCCAGCTCTTAAATCGGTTGCCTTTACCACTGCACCTGTTAGTTTTTGCGATCCATCTATAATCGCAACTCTACCCTCAACCTTTATGTTTGCACCCATCTTTTTCAACTCGTCTATATGCTTATGTCTATTTTCCCATATAGATTCAGTAATTAAACTTCTTCCAGGAACAATACTTAGTAATGTTGACATTGGTTGTTGAATATCTGTTGGGAATCCCGGGTAGGGAGTTGTCTTAATATTAACTCCTTTAAGCGGAGAATTTACAGTTACTCTAATACAATCATCACCTTCTTCAATTACAGCTCCCATTTCTGTAAGTTTAGCCGTAATTGACTCTAAATGTTTTGGTATAACATTTCTTATATAAACGTCCCCGCCTGTGGCTGCTGCCGCTATCATAAATGTACCTGCCTCAATTTGGTCTGGTATTACACTATAGGAACATCCTTTTAAGCTATCTACACCTTTAATTCTTATTATATCAGTTCCAGCACCCTTTATGTCAGCACCCATTGAATTTAAAAAGTTTGCTACATCAACAACGTGAGGTTCCTTTGCCACGTTCTCTAATACAGTTACCCCTTCTGCTAATGTTGCTGCTATCATTACGTTTATAGTTGCGCCTACAGAAACTACATCAAAAAATATATTAGCTCCTACTAATTTATCGGCTTTAACATTAACTGCCCCATGTTCTATAAACACATCAGCACCTAAAGCCTCGAATCCTTTTATATGCTGGTCTATAGGTCTTACCCCTATTGAACACCCACCTGGAAGAACCACTCTTGCTTTTTTAAATCGTGATAATAAAGCTCCAATAAAATAATATGAAGCCCTCATTCTTCTTACATCATCTATGCATGCATCAAAGTTATCTACATTACTACTGTCTATTTCTAAAGTATTGCTATCTATCTTAACTATATTACATCCTAAGCTCTTAAGTATTCTTTCTAAGCAGTGTACATCTTCAATATCTGGTATGTTATCAATTGTGCATTTTCCATCACTTGCCATTATTGCTGCTGGTAATATCGCTACTGCTGCATTCTTAGCGCCATTTATATCAACGCTTCCCTTAAGCAAGTTTCCGCCGTTTATAACTAATCTCTCCATTGAATTCACCCTATCTATTAAAATCTATATTATCTATATTTTATAGTTACTTACATTATTAACCTATTTTATTATTGAAATCTACTTTAATTATTATATCATAAACTAAATTTATTTAAATATATTTTTTTAGACCACTACTACTTTTTTGGGCATTTATTATGTTTATCAAAATTTTTTTGATGGTTTAAATGTCAATAATTTGATTAAAGGTATTATAGTTCATGAAAAAAAAGTCAATACTTCTAAAATATATATAATATTGCATAATTATTATTTGCATTCATTATTTAATTATTCTTCTATTCTATTCTTTTCTCTTACTTATTGTGATATAATTTATTAAAAATTTGAGTAATACAATAATCGAGATTGTGAGGGTTATTATGAAGTACTATATTGTTGCATTATTTGATGAAGAGACTTATCAAGTAATATCTCCAATACAAAGAAATATGTCTAAAAAATTTAGAGCAAATAGAAATTCACCTGCACCTTTTGTTTTATTAGCAGCTATTGAAAACCCAAATTTAGATAAGCTTTATCCTGTTATTGATAAAATTATAGCTCCATATAAAACTTTTAGAATTGATGCTAGTGATTTAGTATATCTATTTGAACCTACTAAAAGTGTAAACTTAAAAATTGATGATAAAGGATACATAAAAAGACTTTCTCGTAGTCTTGTTGATATGTTAGAACTTAATGGCTTTACTGTTAAATCATTTGGGGATAGTTTTATCTCTTTAGCTAATTTAGGTTACATTCCTAAAGATTATAAAAAACAAGATGTAAAATTAAATTTTCCTGAAATATATGATACTAATAACTTTGTTAAATTAAGAATTAAAAGTATTGAGATATGGAAATTACCTACTGTCAAAAAAAATACTCCTATGAAATCTTATGTCCTAAAAGAATTTTAAAAATATTTAAATAATCCACCAAGGTTTACTTTTAATTACTTATATAAAAAGTTCCAATATTCTGGAACTTTTTTAATTCATTATTTATTACAAGACTGTTTATAATTCATATTATTATTAACAGCCTTTTTTTATTTTATAAATTTATGAATAATTTTTAATACAATAAACTTAATTTTTGAAAAATTCTTTAATTATGAATTTTCTGTAAAAATAAAAAATATTTTTTTGTAGTCGTTTTCTAAACTTTCATTTATTTTAAAGATTTTGTAAAATAATATTATTACTAGAAATGTAGGAGGATTCACTATGAATATTCAGCCACTATTTAAAGTACAAAAAAAATACAATGATAGTTTATCTATAAATAAGGAATTAGATTTACATAAGTTACAAGTGCGTAAAAATTTAGAATTTGCAATATCCCTTGGTGATTTAGCTAATGAAACTACTTGCTTTAACTATTTAGACAAGAAATCTAAACCTGTTAATTTAACTGCAATATTTAATAAGTATATAACTTGTATTTCTCATGCTTTAACACTAGGAATTGATCATAAGTATACAGATTTAATCGCAGTATCTATGAGCCCTAATGACTATTGTTTAAGTGATCAATTCCTAAATTTATATATCGATATTAACGATCTAATCATCTCACCTTCTATAGATCACTACCTAACTTTATTTGAAGATTTATTAAGTTTAGGATTAACACTAGGCTTTTCAGAATCTCAAATTCAAAATCAATTTATCAAAGATCTAGATAATTTAGTAATACTTTAAATTGTAAAATTTAGTATTACTAAATTTTGTTTAAATATAATACATCAATACATAATAATAATTTTATTTTATATAATATTTAATGCACTTAAGGGAATAATACTCCTGAGGTGATATCATGTTCGGAATACTATGTGCAATAATTTCAGGAATTGCTATGAGCATTCAAGGAGTATTCAATACACGACTAGGTGAAAAAATAGGGGTATGGGAGACTACATTATTAGTTCAAATAATTGCTCTTATAGTAAGTCTTATAGTCTTTTTCTTTTTCGCTGATGGTAGTTATGAAAATTTAAAGGGTGTTAATAGAGCTTATTTATTAGGAGGAATCTTAGGCGTTGTAATAACTTTTACAGTAATAAAAAGTGTTAGCTCAATGGGGCCCACGCTAGGAATTGGCATTATATTAATATCTCAATTAATATCTGCAGCACTTATTGATTACTTAGGACTATTCGAAAGTCAAAAGATTAAGTTTTCATTAAATCACTTTTTAGGTATTGCTATTATGATTATTGGTATTGTAATATTTAAATGGAATCGTTGAGAAAGGATGGATGACTCTTGAATCTTTTTTCCAATATTAATTTTTTATTCCATTTAACAGTTAATAATATAAAGGAATATTTAAAAAAAAGTGAAGAAATAAGATCTGATGAAATAACTACTAACTCCATTAATTGGTTCGGTCATGCTACTACTGTTATTAATCTATACGATAAAATTATTATCACGGATCCCGTATTCTCTAATTCATTAGGGTACTTTAAAAGATTAGTAAAAAAACCAGCTTATATAAATGACTTAAAAGTAGATTATATATTATTATCACATGGTCACATGGACCATTTAAATTTTTCGTCCCTAAGAAAATTAAATAAAGATGCAATAATAATTGTTCCAAAAGGATACGTTCGCCTTGCCAAATTATTAGGTTTCAAAAATGTAATTTTATTACATCCTGGAGATATATATCGAGATGATTTTATAAAAATTACTGCTTATGAAGCTAATCATGATGGGAGGCGTTTCTATCTTGGTCAAGATAATGAAAGCATTTCTTATTTAATTGAACGAAAAGACAAGAGTGTATTCTTTGCTGGAGATACTGCTCTTACAGATAATTTTAAAGATATAAATTGCGATGTGGCATTAATGCCTGTAGGTTGTTATAAGCCCGAGAGATTTTCATATATGCATTGCACACCAGAGCAAAGCTACAAAATGTTTAAAATGATGACCTGTCCAATCATGATCCCTATTCACTATAAAACTTTTAGAATTTCATTAGAAAATTTTGAAGAAACCGAAAAATCATTACTGGATTTGAATGATAATTCTATAAAACTCATAAATATAGGCGAAACTTATACTCTTTAACTCAAAAAACATAAACTCTAAATATATTACTAAAGTGGTCATGCTTTCTTAATTATGTTTAAAATATTTTAAATTCTCTAAATTAAATTCATGACCTTTATCTTATTTAGCTAAAGTATTTTAAAACTTATATTTTGATTATATATATTTTTATTAACAATAAATTGTTTTTTCATATAATATATTGAAGAAATAATATTTGGGAGAAATATATGTTTTCATATAATAGGAAGTTAGATTATAATTTAAAACACTATATATCTAAAAATGCTTATAAAAATTATAGAGTACTTATACAATACAAAGATTTTCAATCTTCAATTGTGAAAAAAATAAGTTCATATAAAGGTAATGTTCATCATATTATAGAATCTGCTAACCTAATAAGTGCTAATCTCAACTCTAGAGGTATAGATAGAATTTCAGAATATCCTGAAGTAAAAAAAATTTATTTAGATGAATATTTATTTCTATGCGGTATGAGTGTTACTACTGCTAATAAAGTTCATTTTTCTGAGAAATTTAGCTTATCTGGTGCAGGAATTGGTATAGGACTTGTAGATAGTGGAGTATTTCCTCATCAGGATTTAACATCTCCCAGCACTAAAATAGAATTATTTGAAGACTTAATTAATGATTTCCACTACCCATATGATGATAATGGTCACGGTACATCTATAGCTGGAATTTTATGCAGTAGTGGTCTATCCTCTAATAATATGTATAAAGGAATATGCAGCAAAAGTAAACTTTTCTGCTATAAAGCCTTTGATATGCTTGGAAAGGGGTTTGCCTCTGATGTATTATATTCTATAGAGAGTTTATCTAATATAGCTAAGGAAAATAATATAAAAATATTGTGCTTGCCCTTTGAATTGTTAACTCATAATACATTTATTGTTTCCTGCTTTGAATTGGTATTTGATTATGCTATATCTAAAGGCCTGATTCCTATTGTTCCTAGTGGAAGCAACTTAAGTGGTAAATCATCTATTATGGGAATTGCAACTCTTTCTAACTGCATTACTGTTGCAGGCTTAAATACTGCGACCCCTGTTATAAAACCATATATATATTCATCAGAAGGTCCCTATGGTAAATTATCAAAACCTGATTTATGTGCAGCATGTGTTAACGTTGTTTCTCTAAATTCTGATAATAATTATATTTCTGAAAAAAACGGTATTAAGCTTTACCCAAATAAACTTGAAGTACCATATAAAACATTTACTGGTTCATCTATCGCTACTGCTTATATTAGCGGATTATGTGCTTTACTATGTGAAAAGAATACATCTATAACCTTTAAAGATATAATTTCATTATTAAAAGTTGCATGTGACCCTGTTGAAGATATATCTAAAGCAATTCAAGGTGAGGGATTAGTAGATATCCTCAAAATTATCACCTAACACTATGTAACCAGCTAATTATATCAAAAAACTATCAATGAAAATTATACTCTTAAAAGATAATAATATTAAAAAGAAAATAAAGTTCATGCTTGAATTTATTGCATCAAAGATTTTAGTAGTAAATTTAATGCATGCTCTTTATTTTAGCTATATATTGCGTAATTTTAGTAATTCGTTATAGATATCAGTTTTTCAATAATATGTTAGTTAATTATTTCGCTTTATTACTCTTATAGTATGCTATAATTATTTACATATAGCATTTTTTTTATTAGTTTACTTAGTTTTATTAAACAGCAAAATACTTAGAAAGGTAGGTAGTAAACAGAATGAGCACATTCATGTTAAAGAATAAATCTCAAGGATTTACTCCTGTTAATAATGTATTTATAGAAAAATACATGCCACAAGCTAGAGGTGAATTTGTTAAAATTTATTTATTGATGCTAAAGCATAATATTTCTGGTGAATTAGGTGTTAGCTCATCAATACTAGCTTCCTCACTTAATTTGTTAGAATCAGACATTATGAACGCTCTTAACTATTGGAATGATCAGGGAGTCATAAAACTCACCCAAATAGATAAAATGGGTAATTTTAATGTTGAATTTATAGATTTAGTTGATGAACCAATTAGACCAAAGAAGCAAGTTGATTTATTAGAGGCTTTAGATAGTACTAATACGAAAGATATGTTAAAAGATATTGAGATGCTTCTAGCTAGACCTCTATCACCAAATGAAATGTCTATTTACTTAAATTGGCAAAAGGAATTTGGCTTCTCTTCTGAATTAATTTTAATTTTAATGGAATACTGTATATCAAAAGGTAAAAGTGATCCACGATATATAGAAAAGGTAGCATTAGCTTGGCACGACCAGAAAATAACTACTATTGAGCAAGCACAAAATTTAATTAAAAAAACTGAAGATAAGTGGCTTAACATAAGAAAAATATTGACTTACTTGGGTATAAATAATACGGATATAATGAAACCCCAACAAGATTTAATTGAAAAATGGCTTCTTATCTACAAATTTCCAAACGAAATTATCTTGAAAGCTTGTGATATATGTTTTGAAAGATTAAATAGAGCAGATTTTAAATATATTGATGGTATACTCACTAACTGGAATAAGAATAACATTAGGACCCTAGAAGATATAGCCCTTAAAGACTCTAAGAATACTAACAAAAATGGTAAATACCAAAAAAGCTATAATAATAGTATTAATGATAAATCTCCTCTCAAATTTAATAATTTTGAGGCACGGGAGTACGATTATGATTCCTTAGAAAAAAAACTTTTAGGATGGGATAATGATGATTAAAGGCTATCAAACTGAAATTTTAAAAATATATGATAAACTTAGGGAAGATGAAGCTAAAGCACTAAAATCTAGAAGAACCGAGATATCTGAAAAATATCCTGAAATCATTGAATTGGATAATCAAATTCAAAAGTTATCTTTACAAATGGCAGTATCAATTCTTAAGTCTAATGATGGAGAAAAAACTTTAGATGATTATAAAGAAAACATTACTGATTTAAGGGTTAAAAAATGTGAAATGCTAGTTGAACGAGGTTACGATCCTGAATATTTAAATTTACACTATCATTGTAATAAATGTAAAGATACAGGATTTATAGGTAATGTTAAGTGCAGCTGCTATAAACATAAATTAATTAAGCTTTATTATAAGAATTCAGAATTAGAAAATGCAACTGTGACTAATAATTTTGATAACTTTGATTTAAGCTTATTTTCAAGTCATAAGCTTGGAGATGAAAAATTTTCTCCAAGAAAAAACATGGAGAATAACTTAGAATATATATTAAAAGATTATCTTCCAAACTTTTCAGAGATATCAACAAATCTATTGTTTTATGGAAACCCTGGTAGTGGTAAGACTTACTTATCTTACTGCATAGCTAAAGCAGTATTAGATATGGGATATCTAGTTATATACAAAACATCCGATGAATTAATTAAAAATTTAAGGGAAATAAGATTTAACAACGATTCTTCTCTTGAATCTCTAATATTAGACTGCGATTTACTAATTATAGATGACTTAGGAGCAGAACATCTTAATGAGTTTTCTATAACTGAATTGTTTAATGTAATTAATAAAAGAATTCTTACAAATAAGAAAATGCTTATCTCAACTAACTTAACTCTGCCTGGCATAACAAAACAATACAGTGAAAGAATTGCATCTAGATTAATTGGAGAATTTAAGCTTTGCAAGTTTTATTCAGAAGATATACGTATTAAGAAGAATTTAGAAAAAAATAGATAGGATAAATATTACTTAATTGAAATAGCTATAGTAACTTATTATTTATATATAATAAGTTTTACTATAGCTTTTAAACTTTATTTTTTATTATAATTCAATCAGTACTATCCCAACCGATCGTATTTCAAATAAAAAAAACAAGTTCTAATTTAAACTAGAACTTGTTTACATTTGGCGACTCAGAAGGGGCTCGAACCCTCGACCTCCGGCGTGACAGGCCGGCACTCTAACCAACTGAGCTACTGAGCCATCTTATGGTGGGCACAACAGGGCTCGAACCTGTGACCCCCTGCTTGTAAGGCAGGTGCTCTCCCAGCTGAGCTATGCGCCCATAAGATAGATAAATGGTGACTCCTAGGGGAATCGAACCCCTGTTACCACCGTGAAAGGGTGGTGTCTTAACCGCTTGACCAAGGAGCCATATTAAGTTTTATGTCTTATTTAAAATGGAGCTGGCAATAGGAATCGAACCTACAACCTGCTGATTACAAGTCAGCTGCTCTACCGTTGAGCCATGCCAGCATATTTTAAATGGCGACTCAGAAGGGGCTCGAACCCTCGACCTCCGGCGTG
>JAJXWH010000115.1 GCA_021781745.1 Bacillota bacterium
TTACCCACGTGTTACTCACCCGTCCGCCGCTAATCCGTTCCCGAAGGAACTTCATCGCTCGACTTGCATGTGTTAAGCACGCCGCCAGCGTTCGTCCTGAGCCAGGATCAAACTCTCAATATAAAGTTCAACTAACATTTAGATGAAGTTTACCTTCAGCTAAATGTTAGTTGAACTTATCCATATTGGAAAAAGTTTAATCTTAGCTTACTCAAAATAAAGAATTGCTGGTTTACTTAAATGTATTTATTATATTCTGTTCAATTTTCAAAGACCAATTTCTTTCTTACAACTATTGTTGTAATTTATTTTAAGTTTTCGTCACCCTCAAGCGACTTTCTTAGTATATCACTTGTTTTCGACGTTGTCAATAACTTTTTTTCAAAATCTTTTAAACCATTATTTAAGCTTTTATAAAAGATTTTGCAAGATTTTGTACATGCCTTAGCGACGTGTTTTATCTTATCATATTATTAAACTCTATATGTTGTTCCACATTTAATATACAGCTATTAATTTTAATATTCTTTATTTTTTTCTTTAATACATTAGTTTTCTATTAATGACACACTTGGGAGCGTTATACTGCAAATCTAAGAATTACACAATGAGTAGCAACATAAAAACCTTTATTTCAATATATTTATCTATAAAGAAATAAAGGTTTCCTACTTTAAAAACTTGCATTTTCCTAACAATTAAATTGTTCTTTATCTGTTCTCCAATATTGTATTTAATTTAATATTTTTATTAATTAAATCATATCCATGTAACTTCTTTAATTTTAAAAGATATATATCATTATGAATATGCTCAGAAACAATTGAAGCTAAAAGAATATTTTCTGTAAAAACACCTAAAAATTCCTCTCTATGAGGTCCTCTGTCTGCAACTAAGGTTTTTTCACAATCAACTACAAGCATCATTCTTGTTTCTTTTCCTTCACAGGTTAAATTACAATGTGTATATATTTCAATAGGTATATTTTCTAATGTTTGCTTTTTAAAAGAAAAAACAATTATTCTTACACCTCTATTCGAAACTTTAATAAGCTCGTCTTTAAATTTATCTAAATTAATATCTGTATTAATATAAACTTCCTTTTTAGCTTCTAAAATTAGTTGTTTTATCTTTAAAATAATATTATCATAACCAGCTATATTAATATATCTTTCCTCTAAGCTAGAAGTTTCTATATCTTTTAATTTATTATCCAGTAAATCTGTAGTTTCATTAAATTCATGTTTTATCTTTTTAATTAATACAGATGGATTTTCAGCCTTATAAACTTGTGAATCTCCCGGTACTAAAAACACTATCCCCTTTTTATACAAATTATCTAGAGCTGAATAAACCGAAGATCTTGATAAATTTAAATTTTTAGCAATTTTATAACCATTTGAACTTGAATTTTTCAACAAATCTATGTAGACTGCTGCTTCAGTCTTAGAAAAGTTTAATTTTTCTAATAAGCTTATTATTTCATCCATAGTATTTCTCCTAATTATTTTATATTAATTTCTTCATTGCTTAACAGTGTATCTAAATTATTAACCAACTCATTAATTTCTAATAATATATTAACACTATTGTCTGTAGCTGACTTTAATATTTTTTCAATATTTTTATCCATATCTTGGGGAACTTTTAAATTGTTATCTTTAATAATCTTAAGCAGCTTCTTTTCTCCCGGATGAGGCATTTCATTTATAGCAAATATAATATCAAAATAGCTTGCTAAAAATGCTGCTACTCTATGATTAACACTTATAAAATCATTTCTTTTCAGAGCTTTTTCAATTTGATAGTAGTAAGCTGGCATTTGTTTTTTTAATAGTGGATAATTCTTTTTTACTATATTTTGTTTTAATTCTTTAGGATAATCTATTTTATATTTTTTTTGTAAATTACCTAATTTATCATTTTTATCATATAGTATTATTGAATTTATAAGGTTACTCCAAAAGCATGTGGTATAACCTACATCAGCCTGACATTCAAATAAAGTTCTATTTAGCATACCATCAATCCATTCGAAATTTCTATATATAATTTCTACTTGGATATCACCGTCTGCCAAAACCCCATCATCTTCTGCTTCCCAAAATGTATTATTTAATTCTATATACTTGAAATACTTATCTGTAATTTCTTTTCTTATACTTAAAGCTATTTCATTGGTTGTGTAGATATAAATATCATAGTCCGATTCCTTGTCATTTGTTTGAGTTGCATGAGATCCCGCCAATAAAATCCCTTCAACTTCGTCTAAGTTTGAAAATTCATTAATTAAACTCATTACATTTTTATCAATATTCATACTTCTCACCCCTATATTAATATAGTAGTACATATAATACTACTATATTAATAATACCTAATTATGGTATGTTTTTCAAGACTTATAATAAAAAGACTCACATATAAAATTAAAATATTCTCAATTCATTAATCTATTTTTATGATTTCTCATTACTTATTCAAGTCTACTTCAAATTAGCAGATCTATGGAAGCTTATTGCCTGCTGCTAAATATATTTCATACCACTCTTGTCTTGTAAGATTAACATTTGATGCTGCACATATTTCCTTAAGACGATTTGTATTCATTGAACCTGCAATAGTTTGCATCTTGGCTGGATGTCTTAATATCCATGCAGTTGCAATTGCAGTATTTGTCACCCCATATTTCTCTGCAATTTCATCAATTTTCTTATTTAATTCTGGGAATTTATCATTATCTAAGAATACTCCGCCAAAAAATCCATACTGATATGGAGACCATGCTTGAATAGTTATATCTTTAAGGCGGCAGTATTCCAGCACTCCTCCATCTCTATCAATTGCTGCATCGTTGTTTATATTCATATTTAGTCCTGCATCTATCATTCCTGTATTCATTATACTAAATTGTAATTGGTTTATAATTACTTTGTTATCTAAGTACTTGTTTAATAATTCTATCTGCATTGGTGTATGGTTACTAACGCCAAAATACTTTACCTTCCCGCTTTCATATAACTTAGAAAAGGCCTCAGCAACTTCTTCTGGCTCCATTAGAGTGTCTGGGCGATGTAATAATAAAAAGTCTACATAATCTGTTTTTAGCCTTTGTAAGCTGCCATCTACAGAATTCAAAATATGTTCTTTAGAAAAGTCATACATTATACCTGGCACTATAGAACATTTAGTTTGGATAATCATTTTTTCTCTAATTGATGGATTCATATTAATTGCATCTGCAAATATTTCTTCTGATTTTCCTCCACCATATATATCTGCATGGTCAAAAAAATTAATTCCTTCCTCTAATGAAGTTTTAATTACTTTTTCTGCCTCACTCTTTTCAATTCCTGCCATTCTCATGCATCCAAGTGCAATTTCCGAAGCATAAACTCCACTTTTTCCAATATTTATATTCTTCATTTTTATCATCCTTTCTTTTATTATAAAAACTAAACTTATTTTTAGATCTTCCCATCAGCTATAGAGTGTTCATGCTGGCTGATCCAATTATATGCATCTTTTTTATCACTAGTTAGAAGTAAATATAACGTTTCTATAACCACCATAGCTGACACTCTTGAAAAACTAAACTCGTCTAAAAATAATTTTTCTCTTGTAGATGTATTTATATGATATTTACTTTTGTTAGCTACTGGTGAATTCTCATGATTTGTTATTGAAATGGTAGTTGCTTTTTTCTCATTAGCAATTTCAAGCAATGTTACAAGCTCTTTAGAAGATCCCGAATTAGATATTACAATAACTACATCGTCTTTAGTTAGGGTATATGCAAAGGCCAGTTGAGTTTCCCATATAGTACTTGTAAATGATGATATACCTAATTGATTGAATTTATATGTTCCATCCATTGCTACAGGTATTGTATTTCCAACTGCTGCAAATTGAACAATTCTTGCACTTTTAATTGCATCTAGTATTTTCTTTATATCTTCTTCACTCATCATTGATATGGTTTGTTTTAATTCTTCTATTTTATTTGCTAATATATTTTGAAGAGACTGAGCTATATTATTGGAATCTAGTTCATTAGATACTGTACTATTTTTCGATTTAACCATTTCCTTTGCAATACTTATCTTTAGGTCGTAAAAACCTTTTAAATCACATTTTTTGCAAAACCTCACTATAGTAGCCTCACTAACATTACTTTGAGTTGCTAGTTCAGATACAGTCATTTCAATAACTTTCTCTTTATTATTTATTACATAATCAGCTATCTTCTTTTCAGCTTCATATAAATTTTTATAAATGCATAATATCTTATCTAAAACGCTTTTTTCTACTTCTTTCACTTTAACAATACTCCTCTTAATGTTATTCAAAAGAATATTTTAAATTCCATTGTTTTCTTACTTCATCCATTATATTCATTACATCTACTGATAAATCTAATGCTTCATTATTATCTTTGTTCAAAATATAATTAGTCATATCTTCAATTTCATACACTAATGCTTTTGATGTATCCCCCTCTTGGATAACTTCAATCCTTCCATCTGGATAAGTAATTGTAGCTTTATCTGCTCTTGGGAAATCTTCAACTGTTATATATCCTAATTCTCCACAAACAATTCCTCTCTTTGGTTGTTTAGCTCTCATAGTCAAAGAAACCACTGCCATTTCATCATCAAGATTTTTAAGTATTATACCCGATTGCTCATCAACTCCAGTTTCAAATTTTTTAACTGTTGTTAAAATTTCTTCTGGATTACTAGATAGAAAGGATCTTGTAAATGATAAGGCATATGTCCCTATATCAAGAAGTGCTCCGCCCGCTAAATCCGGACTAAAGAATCTGTTTGTAACATCATATTCTTTAAGGCTTCCAAAATTAACTTGAATCATTTTGATTTTTCCTAACTTTCCATCCTTCACAAGCTTACGCAGCTTTTTGTATAATGGCATATGATAAATTGTCATTGCTTCTGTAACCACTAAGTTTTTCTCTCTAGCTAACTCAACTATTTCTTTTAATTGCTTGCCATTTACAGTTATAGCTTTTTCACAAATTACATGCTTATTATTTTTAAGACTTTTCATAATATATTCGTAATGATTGCTGTGAGGAGTTGATATATAAACAACATCAATATCCTCATCTTTTAACATTTGATCATAATCTCCATAATATTTCTCCACATTATGCTTACTTGCAAATTCCTTTGCCTTTTCAATATTTCTTGAACCTACTGCATATACATTACCATTAACCTCACATAAAGCTTTTGCAAAAGATTCTGCAATTGTTCCTGGACCTAGTATAGCCCAATTTATTTTATTCATTGCTGCTCTCTCCTTAAATTATATTTTATTTTCTAGATATTATCTTAATATCTTTCTCATTTGCAATTATTGCTTTTGTAACAACATTAGCAAACAACGATGTCTCTATAACACCACATATATTTATTAGATTGTTATTTAATCCATAAACATCTTCTACTTCATTGAAAGATACATCTAATAATAAGTTGCCACTGTCGCTTATGGTAAAACCATCTTTTATGTCACTGCTTCGAATTATTGGTTTTCCACCTAATTCTAATACTTTTCTTTCAACATACTTTAATGAATCTTCCAAAATTTCAAGAGTTACAGGGGACTTGAAAGTTAACTTTTTTTCAAACTTCTCATCATCTAACAGAATTATAAATTCTTCTGACATACTAGCTATCAGCTTTTCTTTAGTATGAATTCCTCCTCCACTCTTTAGTGCATTTAAATTTTCATCTAATTGATTGCATCCATCAAAAGCAACATCCACTTTCTCTATAAACGAGGTATGAAGTACTTCTAATCCGTTTTCTATACAAAGCATCTTAGTTTTTATTGAAGGAGTAACTACTTTAACCTTTAGATTTTTATCGCCTGCTATATATTCTATTAAGTAAGCTATACTTTTTCCTCCCCCAAGACCAACTATCATGCCATCTTTAATGTATTTCATAGCTTCCTTAGCACACTTTTTCTTTAAATCGTTATCATTCACTTTAAATACCCTCCTATTCTTCAATCCATTATAATTCTATAATAATATGACATTATAATTTCGTCAATGCTATAATACGCGAAATTTAATTTCGCAAATCCTAATCTACTAATATATTTTACAAAATAAAAAAATCCCCTAGCGGGGACTGTGAGTTCTGTGAATTTAAAACGGGAAAGGTTCATCTTCAGCAACCCAATATGAACCTTCTTCTGTTTTCTTTTCTCCTGAATAATAAA
>JAJXWH010000016.1 GCA_021781745.1 Bacillota bacterium
TTTTGCTATTTTCAGTACCCTCTGAAAAATTATCTTTTAACCTTTCTGAAATATTTGAAATCTCAACAGACTTTGATAATATTATTCCTATGATTATAGAAACTAAATTTTTCAATCTTTTGGATGTAATGGGCAGAATCTCATATAGCACTTTTTCTAATTGTGTTGTAATATATTCTTGATTGTTTAGCATAGCCGTTTGCCCCCTTTTTATAAGTTTTTTGTGATAGACTTATATAATAAGGCACGGCTATGTTTTTTTCTATACTTTATTTTTGGTAATTTAATCCTTGGCTAACTTACCCTTTTTACTGTCCGTAAGTCAGGGTACTTAGTTATATATTGTAAAATAAGTACAAATATTATCCAATATGTGCATTTACTTAAAAGTATAGATATTTAGTTAATAGAATAGATAATGCTGATGAGGTTATCTTGTAATTTTGATGGAATAATGGAAGGTGTAGGGCATTTATAAAACTATGATACTTAATACAAATAACTGTAAATAAGTGATGTCTGCTGTTAAATAAATAGATGAAAATTATTTATTTAAATTATGTATATTTTACTTTTAAACGGTAGTATAATATAAAGTACCGTTTAAAAGTAAAGAAGGTGAAATGATGACCAATATAGAAAAAATAGAAAATATATTAGAAGAAAATAATGGAATTATAAAGTCAGAAGATTTAAATAAAGAAAATATAGCAAGACATTATTTGAATTTACTCCAGGAAAAAGGTGAAATTGTAAAGTTAGATAGAGGAATATATGCCAGGCCAGATGTATGGGAAGATGAAATGTATATATTACAAGCTAAATATAAAAAAAGTATATTCTCCCATGAAACAGCATTGTATCTTCATGAATTAACTGATAGAACACCTATATATTATAGAATCACAATCCCTAATAATTATAACCCTAAAAATTTGAAATACGAAAATGTAAAACTAAATTATGCAGTTAATAGTTTATTGGAAGTTGGAGTAACTCAAATGAAAACTTCTTTTGGCAATTATATTAGATGCTATGATAAAGAAAAGACTATCTGCGATATTATAAGAAACAAAGAAAATGAAAATATTGAAATATTTACGGATGCATTAAAAATGTATGTATCCAGAAAAGATAAGGATTTGCAACTGCTAATGAAATATGCCAAGATCTTAAAAATTGAGAAAAAAGTTAGAGAATATATGGAGATACTTATATGAAAAATGCTATGCAATTTAAAGCTTATATAAAGAAAATGGCAATTGAGAAAAATATATCAGCTCAATTAGTTCTACAAAATTATATGTTGGAAAGATTACTTGAGAGAATATCAAAATCAAAATATAGTTCAAATATAATATTAAAAGGTGGATTTTTAATAGGTGCAATAGTTGGAATCGATTCAAGAACAACAATGGACTTAGATACTACAATAAAAGCTCTTAATGTATCAAAAGAAAATATTAAAGAAATATTTGAAGAGATAATAGAAGTGGATTTAGATGATGAAATAAAATTTAATATTAAAAATGTAGATGATATAAGAGAAAAAGATGAGTATCCAGGAATTAGAGTAAGCTTAGAAGCTTTATATCCACCATTAGCAGTTCCTCTAAAAGTTGATGTTACTAATGGAGATAAAATTACACCGAAGGAAATAGAATATAAATTTAAATTAATATTTGATGAAAATAAAGAAATAACTATATTAGCATATAATTTAGAAACTGTACTAGCTGAAAAATTAGAAACCATAATATCAAGAAGTATATTAAATACAAGACCAAGAGATTATTATGATGTGTATATATTGTGGAAGCTGCAAAAAGAAAATATTCATATAGGAACATTAAAATTAGCATTACAAGAAACTGCTAAAAAGAGAGAAACAATAAATAGTATTGAAAGTTATTCTGAAATATTAGAAGAAATTGAGGAAAATCAAAATATGATAAAACAATGGAATGTATATAAAAATAAATTCAATTATGCATCTGAAATAGAGTTTATTGATACATGCAGTGCAGTTAGGGATATATTGGAGAAAATATTTTAATACTATAATAGTAAAAAAACGGGAGATATCTTCTCTAAATATATGTTTAAGAGAATGGTAGGAAGAATTAAAACTTCCGACATTCTTCCTACCATCAGTAAAATATAATAAAATAGAATTTGATATGGTAAATTATTCTATGTACTTTAAGGCTAGTTATATCAATAACTACAGAGTATTATAAGATACTATAAAGTATAATGAAATATACTAATTTTGGAAACAGAACTCGGCTTATGTGCTTATTCTCGCAACAAGTAATTGCAAGGATTCGAGGAATACCGTAGTGGTATTTTCCCTTAACTTTCCCTTGCTTTTTTTGCGTACAAAACATTTTAGGGATAAATAAAATTACAAAATACAAGGCATTTTATCCTTGGATTTTGTGCTATGTTTCTAAACTGTTTTAATAATCTAGCGGGAGTATTGCTCAGTTCACCGAAATTTATTGAAGGATGATGATGTAGAAAAATTAACCATTGAAGGAATGGATGTTTTAATTATAAATGTGCCTAGAGCTAATTATAAAGAGCGACCAATATATTTAAATGAAAATCCATACAAAGGAACCTGTAAGCGTAACGCAGAGGGAGATTATTAAGTTTGCTTATCCAGGAGCGTGTAGCCGTTAACTCCAACTTTTTCAAGTGTGAGTGTTACGGATACTAGCTATCGGATAAAGGAAGACAGAAGGAGAAAAATAAAAGGTGTAACAGTAGAAGTAATGCTTATGTTTGGAAAAGGTCTTTATATTAGAAATTTGTTGAAAAATACTAGCGTACGTTTTGATTTTGTAACATTTGTCTGTATAGTTTAACGTAAATATGTTATAATAAATAATAATGTTACAAAACCATAACATTATTATTAGTCTTAGCATATAGTAATATTGAAAGGAAGTGTTATTATGAATGCAATTTTAGGAGCAAGAATTAGAACTTTACGTGAATATAAAGGATTAACTCAGGAACAAGTTGCTGAAAAATTAAATTGTACTAGGCAAAAGTATGCCAGAATTGAAAAGGGGTTAATAGATATATCATATGCTAGTATTACAAGCATTGCTAATATTTTAAGAGTTAATGCTGATGATATAACTTCTGCTGTGAATAATGTAGAGCAAAAAGAACCAATGTTTAGAAAAAATGGAGAATGTATTGATGGAGATGGATTTGAGTTTATAAATGAAATGATTAATACATTTTATGCTCATCGAAAATTATATAATAGTATAAGAGAGGATCAGGTAAATGAATAAAACAAGGCAGCTTGAAATCGAAAAAATAGCTGATTCCGTTAGGGATCAATGTAAAGTAATAGATTATGGTTTCCAAAATATATTTGAGGCTGCTGGCAAGATAGGATATAGAGTTATTAGATATCCTATTGGAAGTGATTCTATACTAGGATTTGCCTTAATAAAGGATAGTGAGAAGATTATCTTTTCTAACTCATCATTAATATTGTCTAGAGAAATTTTTTCTGTAGCTCACGAAATTGGACATCACAAATTGCATTTATCAGAACAGGAATTTACAATAATAAAAGATAATGATTTTAATGATAGAGATGAGTATGAACATGAGGCTAATTATTTTGCAGCATGTTTATTAATGCCAAGAGAAAAGGTAAGTACATTTATTAGGGTAGAGTTAGATGATAAGAGCATTGATAAATTGAGTGGATTGGATATTGCAAGAATACAAACTGCATTTAATGTCAGCTATGATATGGTACTTATTAGATTAAAAGCATTAGGGATACTAGATGATATTTTAATAGATAAATTAAAACTAGAAAAATTAGAAAAAACAACATCAAGGTTACTGAATGTTATTGGTGGAAATGCTAATTTGTGTAAGTCAACTGAAGCTAAAAAAGTACCAGCTGACTATTTGGAATGGGTTATTTCAAATTACAATGAGAAATTAATTCCAATTAGCAGTGTGGAAAAAGCCTTAAATTATGTAAATCTAAGTGCTGATGATTTAGAAGATCTATCAGAAGAAAGCCTTGAGGAGGATGAAAGCTTTGATGATTTGATTGGGAGGATGGATTAATGGAGGCATCATTAGATACAAATGTCATTATCCATCTGTACAATGCGAACTATCAACCTATATTGTTTAATAGATTTGAAAAATTGAAGGTATATGAATTTATTCGTTATCATGAGATGGAAAACCATGCTGCAAAGGAAGTTATAGATTCATTTGATGAAGATGTGAAATCAGGCAGAATAGAACTTATCACTGACGAGTACTTAAAAAATATTGGAATGTATAATGTATTTAAAGAACATGTGAATGATATCAGAATTCTTTATGATGGTGGAGACCTGGGAGAGGTTTATGCAATTGCAATGGCTAAGACACTAGGATGCATAACTTTAGTAACTGATGATATTAAAGAATATGGACCTCATTACACATTAATGAGAATACCTGACTCAGATGTTATGCCTTTTGCATTTTATGAATTATTACTGTTAGATTATTTAGAAGGTATAATATCAGAAAAGGATTTGGAAAATCAATTTAGGATTATTTGTAACTTATCAGATTTGAATATGAATTTTTCTTCAAAATTAAAGGCGTTTATAAGACGATTTTGGAGTAATCCATACAGTCAAAGTGAAAAGCAGTGGATGATTTCTTTTTGCAATGAGAATAATATAAATGCTAAACTGAAGATTCAAAATCTAAGTACGTATTTAAAACATAAATAAAATATGTTAAAAATATAGAACTTGGCTTATGGCTTATCTTGCATTAAATAATTGCAAGGATTTAGGAAATATAGTATATGTATTTCCTTTAGTTTTTTCTTGCTTTTTTGTTATATAAAATAGGTGAAAGGATGTCTTAAAAATCTTAGACATCCTTTATATTTTTCTGAAATCATCCATTTTACTAGTAAATGTACGATATGAATTAACCCATTGATTTACAACCATTGAATATTTAGTGAAATATGATTTAAATCACATTCTTTTTGAGGATTTTAACTTAAAATTATGTTAAGAAACAAAGCTAATTATTATTAGAGTATTCTATTTAGTACTGGTGAAAAGAGAAAGAACTAGATATGGAAATAAAATGAAGTATAGATTAAGGAATATTTAATATATGAAAAGATGCTCAGGAGGAAAAATAATGAACATATTTAGAAATAAGAAATTTAAGGATTTAGAAGATGAGCAAGCAATTGATGTTGAAGAAACAAAACAATTGCAGGATGATACTAATGATTTTATTCAGAAAATGAGTAAGTCCTTAACTAACATCGTAAAGCAACATCATAGGGTAGATGATCAACATGATGTTTTAGGAAAGCTTGCTGATGAAGTAAAGGTGCATATGAGTGAAATTTCTATTTTAACAGAAAATACTAATGGCTTGACAGATAAATTATATTCGGAGGGGAATAATCTTATAGAAATTACAAAAGATACGGTAAAGAAATCATATCAAGGCAAAAATGCTATTGAAGAAATTGTTGAAGCAGTTAAGTCTCTAGAAGATGAGAATAAAAATAATACTCAAAGTATAAATGAATTGGTAAGAAGATTTAGTAAAGTTAATGAAGTCGTAAAGTTAATAACTAATATAGCAAATCAAACTAATTTATTGGCTTTAAATGCTGCAATTGAAGCAGCAAGGGCAGGTGAACAAGGGAAAGGCTTTGCTATAGTTGCTGGTGAAATAAGAAATTTAGCAGAAATGACTAAGCAAAGTACTAAGGATATTTCAACATTAATAGGCAATATAGAAGATGAAACAAAGATTGTTATAAATAATTCTAATAAATCTAAAGAGGTTATTGCGAAAGGAGTTAATGCATCAATAAATGCGGCAGAAAAAATTGAAGAAAGTTTATCTTCAATAGGAAAAGTTGAGCGGGAAGTAAGGGACGTAATGGCAATTTTAACAAATCAAAAACAACATATTGAAAACATGAGCAAAGAAATAATGAATGTTGATGAAATATTAAAAGAGACATCAAAAACTATAATAAATCATATAGGAGAGGCAAGTATTGTAGACAGGCAATTAGAAGAAATGAAAATGCAACTAGAATCTTAAAAGGATAATATAAAATACATTTTAATTAAACAAGGAGCTAAAGATGAAAAATAAAAATTTTAAAATCGTGGTGTCAGGTGACATATGTATAAATGCGCTGCAATGGGTAACATATCCTAAGATTAATAACGGATTAAACTGGCAGGCACATTTAAATATTCATAATACTTTAAAACCAGGAGAAGCATTGCTTTTATCAAAACTTGTGGAATTCTCGACAGGGGCATCTGTACTTGCTCCACAAATACGTGATATAGAAGGGGTTTGGCAAAGAGAGTTTCTTAGTTCCACTGTAGAGTTAGATGTTTTTCCTAAATTCAGTGATAAAAATAATGGTACTAAAGTTTATAGAATAAAGCGTTTGATGGGATTTACCGAAGCTATGTCAGGAATGATAAGGCTTTTGCCTATTATGAACGATGATATGAATGCAGATATGATTATATTAGATGATGAAAACAATGGCTTTAATTTTAGTAAAGACTTTTGGCCTTTAGCTTTAAAGTCGACTCAAACGTCACCAATTGTAGTATATAAAATGAATAATCCTATTGATACTAATGAGCTTTGGAAGCACTTGCAAAAGTTTCACAATGAAAAAACAATAGTTATTATAAACGGTGACGATTTGCGTTCAAAGGGTGTTAACATAAGTAAAAGTCTTTCGTGGGAGAGAACAGCACAAGATTTTGCTTGGCAGATTAGCAATAATCCTAATCTGGCATTTCTTTCAAAATGCCATCATCTTATAATACCTTTTGGTCTTGAAGGTGCAATCTATTATAGAAATGATAGTGCACCTGAAACTAGGTTATTTTTTCTACCCTATGGATTTGAAGGGAGTTTGGTTAAAGATTCACAAGGCAAAATGATTGGACTTACTTCTTGTTTTGTGGCAGGTCTTGCAAGTGCAATTGTTTCCGGAAGTCAAGATAATGAAGAATTATACGAGTCAATAGGTAGTGGAATACGCAAAGGAATTGTTTCGGCCCAGAAATATTATATTGAAGGTTTTGGAGAGAATATCAAGGAATATTCATATCCTAATTCTTTAATATTTATGGAAAATGAAGATGATTTTGTACAGAAGGAGCATGTACAAGACGTGCTAGTTCCTATTTCGCATAATTCTAATTGTCGTTCTTGTTGGTATATCTTAAAGGACAAAAGTTCTGCAAATTTAGCTGAAATAGCTTATGATATAGTCAAAAACGGGGTGAGAAGTGCTTTGCAATCTATTCCGATAGCAAAATTTGGAAGTTTAACAACAGTGGATAAAACCGAAATAGAAAGTTATAGGAGTATCAAGAATCTTATGCTGGAATACATATCCACTAAAAATACCGTTAGACCTCTTTCAATTGCAGTATTTGGTACGCCAGGCTCAGGGAAATCTTTTGGTATAGTTGAAGTGGCTAACAGCATAGCATCAAATTTAATTAAAAAGCTGGATTTTAATTTGTCTCAATTTAGATCACCAGTAGATTTAGTTAACGCCTTTCATAAAGTCAGAGATATTGTACTGGAGGGGAAAATCCCGTTAGTGTTTTTTGATGAATTTGATTCTGCCCTTGAAGGAAAACTTGGATGGTTAAAATATTTTTTAGCACCTATGCAGGATGGAGTATTTAGAGAAGGCGATTCTATTCATCCTATAGGGAAGGCTATATTTGTATTTGCTGGTGGAACAAGTAGCACATTTAAAGAATTCTGTGGAGAAGATTTTGAAGATAAAAATGACCAAAAAAAGTTTTTTATTGAGTTTAAAGGAGCTAAAGGACCTGATTTTATAAGCCGATTAAGAGGTTATGTAAATATCTTAGGCCCTAATCAAACTGATGAGAAATGGGATCATTTATTTATAATTAGAAGAGCAATGCTGCTACGTTCACTATTAGAACGTAAGGTATCACATCTTATTAATGAAGCTGGGGAAGCTCAAATTGATGATGGGGTACTTCGAGCATTACTTAAAATAAAGAGATATAAACATGAATCAAGATCTATGGAAGCAATAATGGAAATGAGCATGCTTACCAATGCAAAAAAGTGGGAACAATCACATTTGCCATCTAAAGAACAATTAAAGCTGCATGTAGATGAAGAACAATTTCTGCGTCATTTAATGCATGATGCATTCTATAGTGAAAAAATTGAAAATCTTGCAAAGTCTATATATGAGCATAATAAAGATAAAAATTTAGATAATATAATTCCATGGCATGAACTTAGTGAAGAATTTAAAGATTCCATTAGGCATCAAGCAAAAAATATTCCTAATGATTTACTTAAAATCAACTATGATGTTATATCTGTTAAAGAAAGTGAGCCATTTATAGAATTTACAGCTAAGGAATTAGAAATTTTAGCTAAGAATCAACATACGAGTTGGTATAAGTATAAGAAAAAATTGGGTTGGAAGTATGGGGAGGTTAAAGATAATATCCAAAAAACTAATCCTGCCGTTGTGAATTGGGATAACTTATCAGACCATAAGAAAAAAGAGATATATGAAATGGTAAAAGCTTGGCCAGAAATACTAGCAAAAGAGAACTTTAAAATAGAAAGATTAAAATTTTTGTGTTACTGTGAAACTCAATCTTGACATTACATTAATATATGAGAGAGATTTAACTTAAAACTGCATTTAAATATAAAGAAATTTTAATATATATTTGATTTAAATCACATGTTATTAAAAGTAATAAAGTTATAATAAAATCAGAAGTAACAAAAGAATTCTAGCAATTAGATAATAAATTTAGGAGGAATCAAATATGTCAAATTTTACTGCAACTGTGGATGCTAGAAAATATGAACCAAGGGATAAGCATCCTGTTATTTTTAAAACTTTCGAAGGATTAGCATCTGGCGAAAAAATGGAACTTGTAAATGATCATGATCCGCGTCCATTGCATTATCAGTTTATAATGGAGCTACCAGAAATATTTGAATGGGAATACTTGGAACAAGGCCCTGAGGTATGGAGAGTTGCAATTACAAAGAAATAAATTTTTTAAAAGGATGCCTTAGATATCGATCTGAGTCATCTTTTTTTATTTACAAGAAAATATTCTTTGAAATGTTAAAGGTTTATTTCTCTTTCAATTTTATATTATGAATGCTTATTTTCGGGGTTTGGCAATTCTTCTAAGTATAATCTAACAGAAAACTGCATATATTAAGGTTTGAATTATGCAGTTTATAGAAGTTGTGAAGTGGAATTTAACTAATAGGAGGAATTAGCATGAAGGAACTTAGAAATGGAGTATATTGGGTTGGGGCTACTGACTGGGTAGTAAGGAATATTCATGGAAATGAATTATCTACCCATAGAGGAAGTACATATAATTCATATCTTATTAAAGATGAGAAAACTGTTCTTATAGACACTGTGTGGGAACCCTTAACTGATATATTTCTTAAAAATTTAAGAGAGGTAACTGATATATCAAAGATTGACTACGTGGTTATGAATCATGGAGAACCTGATCATTCAGGAGCGCTACCTGCATTAATGGAGTATATTCCTAATGTACCAGTTTTTGTTTCCCCAAAAGGTTTAGAGTCAATACAAAAGCATTATCATAAGGAATGGAATTTTAAGGTTGTTTCTACAGGGGATAAAATAAATATAGGAAAAAATGAACTTGTATTTATAGAGGCACCTATGCTTCATTGGCCTGATAGCATGTTTACATATCTTACTGGGGAAAATATATTGTTTTCTAATGATGCCTTTGGACAGCATTATGCCTCTTCAGGTATTTTTAATGACGAAGTAGATGAAGCAGAAGTTAATCAAGAAGCTCTTAAATATTACGCTAATATACTCACTCCTTTCAGTAGACTAGTTACCAAAAAAATAGATGAACTTAAAAAACTTGGAGTACCTGTAGACATGATAGCTCCAGCTCATGGCATAATTTGGAGAAAAGATCCTATGGCGATAGTGGAAAAATATTACGAATGGGCAGCCGGAAAATCAAATAAAAGTGTAGTAGTTGCATATAACTCAATGTGGGGAGCTACCCATAAAATGGCTGAATTTATAGGTAAAGGCATAGGAGAAGCAGGAGTCGAATATAAACTATTCAATGTTGCTACTTCAGATAAAAGTGATATATTGGCTGAAGTTTTTAAAGCAAAGGGAATAATACTTGGATCATCAACGGTTAATAATGGGCTCTTAACTTCATTATTACCTCTTATTGAAGACTTAATTGGACTAAAATTTAATAATAAAGCAGGTGCTGCTTTTGGCAGCTATGGATGGAGTGGAGAATCAACAGACATTCTTACAGATTATCTAACAAAAGCTAGAATTAAAGTTATTGATAAGGGATTAAAATTGAAATACATGCCTAGTGATAGCGAATTAGAAGAGTGTATAACCTTTGGTAAAAATTTTGCACAGAAGATATTAGAAGAATTTTAAATATTAATAATTAACTTAAATAATTTAAAACATACATTAAATAAAATAGTGTTATATTTGATACTCAAAGAACCTTATGAGAGTAAGGCAGTCTTTTGCTTAATCTCATAAGGTCCTTTGAGTGATATTTATGATTATTTTAAATTGCTCCAAGTAGTAGGTCAGAAGTATAAGTAACTATTCTATCAATGTTTTTTAGGTTGTCTTCTTTTAATGAAAATCTAATTCTTAGAGGTAATTCTATATCAGTCATACCAGTAGATTTAATTGTATCAGAAGTATTTAATACTTTTAAACTAGTTTCATTTAAATAGTCTTGTACAACCTCTATGGCTTCTCCACTCCAGCCATAAGAACCAAATGCTGCACCTAGCTTGTTTTCTAAGTTTAGATTTTTAAGAGTTTTTAGCACCTCTTCCATATTTCCAATCATATCACCATATCTAGTTGAACTGCCAAAGAAGATTGTATCAGCTTCATTAATAGCATTTATTATATCTTCCATTGGAACTTTATTTACATCTATAAGTTCTGAAGTTATATTTTGATCTTCAAACTTCTCTTTAAAAATACCAGCAATTTTTTTTGTACTACCTGTCATAGTAGCGTATAGAATAAGTGCTTTTTTATTTAACCCTGTATTTTGGCTCATATTATCATAAATATCTATAAAGCTTTGAACTTCATCTCTAATGATAAATCCGTGAGATGGGGCTATCATCTTTATATCTAAATTTTTGATTTTTTTAATCATTTCTTGCACATATTTTCTATGAGGATGCATTATTAATTTATAATAAGTGATAAAGTCTTCCTTTATATTGTCTTGAGCTAAATCATTAAAGTATTCATAATTGGCTACATGAGTACTGAAAATATCGCAAGGAAATAAAATTTTATTATCTTCACAATAAGTTATCATAGTTTCTTCAGTATGAAGATATGGTGTTTGTATGAATTTAAGAATTTTGCCGCCTATATCTAAAGTATCACCATCATTTACAACTAAAAATTCTCTATTATGGAGTCTGTACATTTCTTTAAGTTCATTTACAGCTGGCTCTGTGCATACAATTACAGCGTTTTTCGCTTTAGATGCTAAGCTTCCAAGAGCTCCGGAATGATCAGGCTCTGTATGATTAATAACAATGTATTTAATTCTATCAAGTTCGATTAAATTACTTAAGTTCTGCACAAATTCTCTTCCAAAGCTTATATCAACAGTATCAATGACTGTAGCCTTTTCAGTCATTAATAAATAACTGTTATAAGTAGTTCCTTTAGTTAAAGTCAATCTATGAAAAGGCACATCTCTATCATCTACCTTACCAACCCAAAATATATTTTTACATAACATAATATTTTGTTCCATAATATAAAACCCTCCATCTGTTAATTTATTTTATTTATTTTTTTAATTAATTTACTAAGTTGTTGTTTTCTATGGCTTTATTTTATAGCTATTTAATTAATTAAAATATGATTTAAATCAAATATTTATTATTTTATATAAAGATAAAAGTTCGTAATATTTTAGGCTTATTACGCTATTAAGGGAAAAATGAAAATATTTATTTGGATTTGATTTGAATCACATTTTATTAGAATTGATAAAGCTATAATAATGTCAAAGGATAAATAAAAAACCTCAAAAATAGAAAGAGTTAGGAGGAAATTATATGAAGATTATATACTTTAGTCAAACTGGAAATACAGAAAAGATGGCAAACTTAATATTACAAGGAATAGAAGCAGAAGGTAAAAAAGCTGAATTACTTGAAGTGTCATCAGTAACCCTTAATGATATTAAAGATGAAGAGATTCTTATTTTAGGGTGTTCCGCTTATGGATCTGAAGAATTGGATGAAAACGAAATGGAACCATTTGTAAAATCTTTAGAAGGAAATATAGCAGGGAAAAAAGCAGCGCTTTTTGGTTCATATGGATGGGGCGATGGTGAATGGATGGCAGAATGGGAAAAGAGAATGGAATCATATGGAGCTATATTAATAAATGAAGGCTTAACAGTACAAGAATCCCCAGAGGGTGAAGATGAAGAAAGATGTATAGACTTTGGAAAATTAATAGCAAAATCAGAATAACAAGAACCAGCAAATAAGGAGAGCAATCTCCTTATTTAGTTCATGTAATAGGTATTAATTATTTTCAAAATCCATCTTGACATTGTAAACGATAGTGATAGAATAAAAACATAACTACCATACAAGTATGGTAATTGCAAAATAAAGGAGAAATATTAAATGACTTCGGAGTTAAATAAGAATACAACAAGTAAAACTATTTATTATAAACTTAGAGAAGAAATTATTAATTTATACCTTGAGCCTGGGACTAGCATCTCTGAAAAAGAACTTTCAGAAAAATATAGCGTAAGTAGAACTCCAGTAAGAGAAGCGCTTGTTCGTTTAGCTCAAGAAGGGTTAGTACATATTTATCCTCAAAGAGGAACGATTGTATCTTTAATTGATTTATCTGCAGTTGAAGAAGGAAGATTTTTGCGTGAACACTTAGAAAGAGCTGTAATAAAAGAAGCTTGTAAAGAATTTTCACAAGAGAATATATTAGCTTTAGAAATGAATTTAAAATTTCAAAAAATGTATATGGAAAATCAGGATTATAAAAAATTGTTTGATGCTGATGAAGAATTTCACAAGATAATTTTTGAAGGCTGTAACAAAAAGAGGGTATGGAATAGTATCAATGATGGTAGTACTGAATTTCAAAGAATTCGTGTACTAAGGTTAGTATCAAACAATAGCTGGGATAATATTTATGAGCAGCATAAAGAGATTTACAATGCGATTAAAAATAAGAATCCAGAAAGAGCGGAAGAATTAATGAAAGAACATTTGAATATGGTTATCTTTGATAAAAATCAAATAAAAGAAGTTTATCCAAACTATTTTAAATAATTAATACTAAAGCTTTTGTTAAGGAGGTGATGTTTGGATAAAAAGCAAAATTTAAATTGATTAGCTATCCATGTAACTACATGCAGAAGTTAATATGTTGAAAACAAAGTAAAATAGCAGGAGGGATATAACAATGCAAATGGGTTTTAGATGGTACGGTGAATGGAACGACACTGTCACATTAGAACAAATAAAACAGATTCCAGGAGTTACAGGAATTGTTTGGGCTCTTCATGATATGGCAGCAGGTGATGAATGGCCAATGGAAAAAATTCTTGAAGTGAAAAAAGCTGCTGATAAATATGGATTTAATATAGATGTTGTTGAAAGTGTTAACGTTCACGAAGATATTAAATTAGGATTGCCAACTAGAGATGAATATATTGAAAATTATAAAAAAACAATAGAGAAACTAGCTAAGGTTGGAGTAAAAGTAATCTGCTATAATTTTATGCCTGTATTTGATTGGCTAAGAACAGACTTATATAAGAAAAACGAAGATGGATCTACGGCTCTCTTCTATGAAAAAGCAAGGATTACTGATATTGATCCAATGGAATTGGTTAACAAAATAGCCTCTAATCCAAATCTTACAATGCCTGGTTGGGAGCCTGAAAGATTAAAGAATTTAACACAGCTTTTTGAAGCATATAAGGATGTAACAGAAGAAGATTTATGGAATAACTTAAAATATTTCTTAGAACAAATTATTCCAGTGGCTGAGATTAATGATATAAAGATGGCGGTACACCCAGATGATCCACCTTGGTCAATTTTTGGTCTGCCAAGAATAGTTAAGAATAGAAATGACTTATCAAGATTATTAAAGCTTGTTGACAATCCATATAACTGCTTAACACTTTGCAGCGGTGCTATAGGATCAGATCCTAATAATGATGTACCGGCCATGATAAGAGAATTTGGAAACAGAATTGCTTTTGCGCATATTAGAAATGTTAAGATTTACGAAAATGGAGATTTCATTGAAACTTCACACAGAACATGTGACGGTTCATTAGACATATGTGATATTGTTAAAGCTTATCATGAAGTTGGATTTACAGGTTATGCGAGACCAGACCATGGAAGACATATTTGGAATGAGAAGTGCAGACCAGGCTATGGTCTTTACGATAGAGCACTTGGAATCATGTATATATGGGGAATATGGGACAGTCTTCAAAGAAATAGATAAAAATAACTTACTAATAACAATTATTAAGAGGTGAAAATAATATGGATAACACCAAAGTAATACTAAGTAAAGAGAGCATAAAAGATGAAGCTTTATGGGAAAAAATGAATATAGAACTTCCAAAGTTTGATTACGATAAAATGTCATATTTAACTAAAAAGGATCCTGCATGGGTTCACTTTGGAGCTGGAAATATATTTAGAGGCTTCATAGCAATATTACAACAGCAACTTTTAAATACTGGGAAAGCAGAATCTGGTATTGTAGCAGTAGAAGGGTATGACTATGAAATTATAGATAAAATTTATTCTCCTTATGATAATTTGAGTTTACTAGTAATTATGAAGCCAGACGGCAGCTTGGAGAAGAAGGTAGTTGGAAGTATAGGTGAAAGTTTAGCTGGTGATTATAAAAGAGAAGAAGATTGGAACAGATTGAAAGAAATATTTTCAAATCCAGCCTTACAAATTGCAAGCTTTACAATAACAGAAAAAGGCTACAGCGTAAAAAAATTATCTAAGGAAGATATGTCAGATGGGCTGGAACATCCAATAAGTATTATTGCTAAAGTCGCATCCTTAGCATATGTAAGATATCAAAATGGACAACTTCCAATTGCCTTTGTAAGTATGGACAATTGTTCGAAAAATGGTGAAAAGCTTCATGATGCAATGGAAACAATAATAAAGAAATGGACAGAAAATGGATTAGTCGATAAAGGTTTTCTTGAATATATTAACGATGCAAAAAAGGTATCTTTCCCATGGAGCATGATAGATAAAATTACACCTAGGCCATCTCAAAGCGTTAAAGATACTTTAGAAGAAAGTGGTTTTGTCAGCACTGAGATTGTATGTACTAACCAAAATACTTATATTGCACCTTTTGTAAATGCTGAAGGACCACAATATCTTGTAATAGAAGATAATTTTCCAAATGGTCGTATGCCATTAGAAGAAGCTGGAGTATTCTTAATAAGTAGAGAAACAGTTGAAAGAGTCGAAAAAATGAAGGTTTGTACTTGTTTAAATCCATTACATACTTCATTAGCTGTTTTCGGATGTCTTCTTGGATTTAACTTGATTGCAGATGAAATGAAAGATACATGTTTAAAGAAACTAGTAGAAAAGATTGGTTACGAAGAGGGGATGCCGGTTGTTGTAAATCCAGAAATTCTTCAGCCAAAAGATTTTATTAGAGAGGTAATTGAAGTAAGACTTCCAAATCCATATATACCAGATACACCACAAAGGATTGCATCGGATACATCTCAAAAAGTTGGTATTAGATTTGGGGAAACAATTAAGCTTTACTGTGAAAGAGTAGATTTAGATCCTAAGAACTTAAAATATATCCCGCTTGTTATTGCAGGATGGTGTAGATATTTAATGGGAATAGATGATTCTGGAAATAAGATAGAATTGAGTCCGGATCCTTTATTAGATACATTAACAAAATATATTTCAGAAATAAAATTAGGTTCTAAAGAATCAGTTAAGGATAACTTAAAACCAATACTTATAAATGAAGAAATTTTTGGCGTTAATCTTTACAATGTTGGTTTAGGAGAAAAAATAGAAGAGTACTTTATTGAAATGATCTCGGGAACTGGTGCTGTAAGAGAAACCTTAGAAAAGTATCTGATATGCTAATAGTATTTGCATGTAAAGATACTAAATAAAAAAATGAACATTTTTATCCCTCCAAGTTTATTATTTTTGGCAAGGTAAATAACCGAAGAGTGATAAGAATGTTCTAATAAAGAATAACTTTGTATGAATTATAATATAACACAAATTATATTACTTAACAACTTTGATTAGAGTAAGAAAATATTGGGTGTAGTATAAATTTAAAATAACAGAAAGAAAGTAGGACGATTAAATTGAAAGAATTCATGGATGAGAATTTTTTATTATATAATCAGACAGCTATAGACTTATATCATAATTATGCTAAGGATTTACCTATTATTGATTATCACTGCCATATTGATCCGAAGGAGATATATGAAAACAAAAAATTCAATAATATAACTGAAGCATGGCTTTACCGTGATCATTATAAATGGAGAGCCATGAGGAGTAATGGTATTGATGAAAAATATATCACTGGAGATGGAAGCGATTATGATAAATTTTTAGCTTGGTCACAAACTATACCTATGTCTATTGGAAATCCTCTTTATCATTGGACTCATTTAGAACTTCAAAGATTCTTTGGAATTTATGAACCTCTAGATGGAGATACTGCTCCAGCAATTTGGAAAAAGGCTAATGAATTAATAAACGCAGAAGGTTTTAATGTAAGAGATTTAATTATAAAATCAAATGTTGAAACTATATGTACAACAGATGATCCTATTGATACATTAGAATATCATATAAAAATAAAAGAAGATACTAGTTTTAATGTGAATGTTTTGCCTACTTTTAGACCAGATAAAGGGATTGAAATAAATTTAGATGGATTTGTTTGCTGGGTAAAAGATTTAGAAAAAGTAACTAAGATAACTATAAATAATTATGATGAATTTCTACAAGCTTTTGACTCAAGGATTAGATTTTTCAATTCAGTTGGATGTAGAATAGCAGATCATGGCATAGATGGCGTAGTGGTTTATGCAGAAGCATCAAGGGAAGAAGCAGCGGCTATATTTGCAAAAGCTTTAGAAGGGAAAGTTATTAGTAGTGATGAAGAAAAGAAGTATAAAACTTATACATTAAGACACCTATTTAAGCGTTACTATGAGCTAGGATGGACAATGCAGCTTCATATTGCAGCTCTTAGAAGTAATAATACTAGAATGTTAGAAAAAATAGGACCTAATACAGGTTTTGATTCAATTAATGATGAAAGTATAGCATATCCACTATCAAGACTTTTAGATTCTGTAGACAGGGAAAATTCTCTTCCAAAAACTATTTTATATACATTAAATCCGAAAGACAATTATGTTCTTGGAACTATGATAGGTAATTTCCAAGGGGATGGCATCCCAGGGAAAATGCAATTTGGTGCAGCTTGGTGGTTCAATGATAACAGGGATGGAATGATTGAACAAATGAAAGTATTGGCTAACCTTGGATTATTAGGCCGTTTTGTCGGAATGTTAACTGATTCAAGAAGTTTCTTATCATACACTAGGCATGAGTACTTTAGAAGAATTGCTTGTAATTTAATTGGAGAATGGGTAGAAAACGGTGAAGTTCCAAATAACTATAAATTATTAAAAAGAATTGTTCAAGGTATATGCTACAATAATGCAAAAGATTATTTCTGTTTTTAGGTAAAAGAAAGATAGAGTTATCTAGATAGATTAATTTTACATGGAATTATATTATTATAACTAGAATAAATTAATAGTTGAATAGATTATTTAATAGGTGGTAAATATGTACATATCTATACCAAATAATTTTATAGTTCCGGTTTATTATAATGAAGAAATTTTAAGCATAAAAAAAGTTCAAATAAAAAGTGGATATTTTAAGAGAGCAGAGATTTATGGAAGTTAATACGAGTTTGTTTTGCCAAATGTATATAATTCAAGGCTTATAGTATAGCCTTGTTTTTTTATTATCTGATTTTTATAAAATAAATAGAATCCATAAAACTAATTATTTTTATATTGTTATTTTCTACACAGCTAGATTTTGAATCATTAAATAAATGGAATAAAAATATACATAGTATTAATGCAAGTAATATTTAGGAGTAAAATATGGCTGCTTCACGTGACTGTAATTTATATTATGATCCAAATACTGCAAATTATTTGATAGAATATAAGGGAAACTTTAAAGAACGAATAGATAAAATATCTTATGCTTGTGGTGATATAATTACAGACACTATCGGGGTAGTATCAGTGCAAGAAAAAGATCTTGATAGACTCTTAAAAGATGTTCCGGAAATTGTTTTTTATGATTTCAGAAATGTATATGTATTACAAGATATTTCACCTTCTTCTGTAGATAATATAAATAATATTAAAATAAATCCATATTTAGACTTAAGTGGAAGAGGCGTATTAATAGGGATAGTAGATACTGGAATAGACTACTTGAACGATGAATTTATAAGAGAAGATGATACATCTAGAGTAGTTAGCATATGGGACCAATCAATTCGAGAACATACAGATAAGTCTGTATATATTGGCCAAACTTATTCAAATGATCAGATAAATAAAGCGATTATCGAGCATAGGAATAAAAGAGATTCATACAAAATTGTGCCTTCAAGAGATGAAATTGGACATGGAACTAAGGTTGCGGGAATTATAGGTGGAAGAGGAGTTAGTAGTCAATTTCAAGGAGTTGCAAATCAAAGTAACTTTGTAATTGTAAAATTATTTGAGTCGACTAATTTTAGGAGATTGTTGCAAGAAAATGGAGTGCCTTATACTCCTGTGTATAATGCTTCTGAAATTGTTGGAGGGTTAGAGTATTTAAAAAGAGTAGCACAGCAGCTTAAGCAGCCAATGGTGATTTATGTTGGTGTTGGAAGTACTGAAGGAAGTCATGATGGGCAAAGTCTAATTTCTAGATATGCAACATCTTTAGGTAGTATTAGAGGATTGTGTTTTGTGGCGGGAGGTGGAAATGAAGGAGATTCGCAAGGACATGCATCAGGATATTTTAAAAATGTAGGAGAAACGAAAGTGGTAGATTTAAGGATACCTAAACAAATGAAGCACTTTCATATAAATATTTGGGTACGAAGGCCAAATGTTGCATCTATAAATGTAATTTCACCTACAGGAGAAGCTTCCTCAGTTATTGAATCAAAAATAGATAAAATTCAGCCAGTTAAATTTATTTTCTTAAATACGAGTATGGTTGTTAGATTTTATTCGCCTGAACATTTTACTGGGCATCAAGTAATAAGTCTTGATTTTACTGATATAAAACCAGGAATATGGAGTTTTAATTTAATAGGTGAATATGTGATAAATGGGAAGTATGATGTATGGCTTCCGCCTAAAAGTACTTTGCCGGAGAATACAATATTTCTTGAATCGGATCCATTTACTACTTTGACATCACCTTCTATGGCCGTTAATGTAATTACAGTTGCTTATTATGGAAATAATAATGCATTAATTGCAGCTTCAGGCAAAGGGTTTAATGCTAATGGATTAATTAATCCTGATGTTGCGACTATAGGAGTAAATATTTTAACCACAAAGGTTGGAGGTGGTGTTACTACTTTTTCCGGCAGTTCAGCGGCCGCAGCAGTAGTCGCAGGAGGCTGTGCGCTTTTGCTACAATGGGGTATTGTTCAAGGAAACGATAAAACTATGTATACAAAAAAAATGAGGAGTTATTTAATGTATGGTGCTACTAGAAATCAATCTACTAAATATCCAAGTAGGGAAATAGGGTATGGTGACTTTGATTTGTTAGGAACCTTTAATGTACTTAGCAGAACATTTACAAGGATAATGCAACTGGAAAATGCATACACAGATAATTTAAAATATAGAAATAAAAGTAGCAAGTATAGTGAATATTATATTAACAATTTATTTATTAGAATTCCAAATGATATAAGTGGAGGAATTTAAATGGATAGAATTTATAGGGCTCCAAGGGAGATTTTTTCAGATAAGAACTATTTTCATTATATAGTTCAATATGAGGGGAATATAGAGGAGGAGGTCTCAAAGCAACCAGGCTATTATGTAACTATAATTAATGATAGATATGCAATAATATCTGCAAATAGAGAACTTGAATTAAATATAAAGCCGCCATTTTTTTCTACAATCGTATATGTTGCGTTACCAGATATATATACGCTTCAAGAAATTTCACCAATAGAAGCATCCGGGGCTAATTTTTTACAACTAGAATTACCGTTGAGATTAACTGGCCAAGGGGTTGATGTAGCAATTATAGACACCGGTATCGATTATTTAAATGATGAATTTATAAGGGAAAATGGGGAAACTAAAATTGAATATATTTGGGATCAGACAATTACTTCTGTAGGATCCAATAAAAATAGTGATGTACCATTTGGAACTACCTATGATAAAAGTAATATACAAGAAGCTATAAATGCCTTTAGAGCTGGAAAATCACCTTTTGACATAGTTCCATCGAGAGATGAAAATGGACATGGAACTAATATGGCTGGAATAATTGGAGCACTAGGTAAAAATCCAAATTTAAAAGGAATGGTTCCTGATTGTAATTTTGTAATTATAAAGCTAGTGGAGAGCTTAGCATATAAATCACTGCTTAATATACAGATACCAATATTTGATATTGTGGCAGCTTTTGCAGCTATTGAATTTTTGTATAGATACTCATTACGAAGCAATAGGCCAATGGTTATATATTTTCCACTTGGGAGTAACTTAGGCAGCCACAGGGGAAATGGTATTTTAGAGCAATTTATGGATGCAGTATCTTTAACTAGCGGAATAGTTATAGTTGCACCTGCGGGAAATCAAGGCGCTAGTCAAACTCATACATCTGGTACTGTTTTACAAGTTAATGAATCTAGAGCAATTCAATTATATATTTCACCAGAACAAAAAAATATTGTAATAGATATATGGATTGATTCACCAAATATAATGTCACTAAGTATAGTATCACCTTCAGGGGAAAGCACTGGAACAATAAGCACTCAAATTGGAGCTTTAGATACTTACTCATTTGTATTTGAAAATACATCAACAATAATTAATAATTATCTTCCAGAGGAGTATTCAGGTGATCAATTAATGCGAATTAGATTTTTCAACGTTAGAGAAGGTATTTGGAATCTTGTATTGACTGGACAGCTTATTCTAGATGGAGCATATAATGCGTGGATACCACAGGAAGGGGTAAGTGTAGGTGGAACAAGATTTGTTTCATCAGATCCATATGGAACAGTTATGAGTCCAGGTACCTCTGATTATGTACTTACTGCAGCAGCCTATAATCAAACTAATAATACTATTTTGAATTATTCTGGAATGGGATTTTTAAATGACTATACAAGCAGAGTAGATATTGCGGCAGGAGGTGTAAATGCATTAACTGTAGCTCCAAATAATGAAACTGCAATTATTAACGGAACAAGTGTTGCTGGAGCAGTTGTAACTGGAGCTTGTGCAATGCTATTTCAGTGGGGAATTGTGGAAAAGAACGATCCTAATATATATTCTCAAACTATAAAAACATATATTCAAAGAGGTTCAGTGCAAAGAAGTGGGGATATATACCCAAATCCACAATGGGGCTATGGAGTGTTGAATGTATTAAAGATGTTCCAAAGTATGGTATAGGGACAACTTTGCATATACAAAGTTATAAGTTATAAGTTATAGGTGGAAAAGCCTTGGGCTTTTCTTACCTTTTTAACTATGTTTATATATTTTTATATAGATTAATTTATTATAGAGATGTTCTTGATGATAATGTGTATTACTTTATATATTGAGGCAAAGCATTATTTTTTTGAAGCATTAATAAACGCCTCAAAAAGTTTAAGCATTTTTTTATCATTATAAACAGTCATAATTTCAGGATGAAATTGAACTCCAACAACAAAATCTTCGTTGCATTTTTCAATAGCTTCAATTACTTTATCCTTTGAATAAGCAGTAACTTTAAAACCTGAAGCAATATCTTTAATTGCTTGATGATGAAAAGAGTTACTTATAACTGAATTTCCTAAAATACTATGTAAAATTGAATCTTCAATAATATCTACAGTATGGGTTGCTGCGCCATCTTTTGTTTGTTGTTGGTGTTTTATGTAGCATCCTTCCATATCTGATAAATCTTGATACAAAGTGCCGCCAAAGGCAACATTTAATATTTGATGTCCTCTGCATATAGCCAAAATAGGTTTTTTAAGTTCACAAGCTATTTTGGCTATTGAAACATCAAAATCATCTTTATCAGGATAAATATAACCTAATTTAGGTGAAGGTTCTTCATTATATAATAAAGGATTAATATCTATACCTCCGGAAAGAAGAACACCATCGAGGAGTTCCACTTGTCTTCTTACAGACTCTTCATCGGAAACTATAGGTAAAACTATAGGAATTCCACCAGCTTTAATTACTGATTCAACATAATCATTACTAAGAGATTCTATAACAGAATGAGAATAAGCTGTTTCATGCTTAATAACTCTGCCAGAGTTTATACCAATAATAGGTTTTTTCATATTAATGCCTCCTCCATTAAGAATATATATAAATTATACTATATAGGGACAAATAAATAATGTCAATTACGGGTTGTTGGAATATCAATAAAAATCTGTTGGGAATATATGCAAAGATAAGTAAAAAGATATTTACAAAATAAATAAAGGAAGTACAATAGAAGTAAAAGCAATAGTAAAAAAACGCATAAGATAAAAGAAATAACTCTAGGGGGATATATCATTAAAATGAAAGGATTTCTTAAAACTATCATAATTTTATTTATATCAATGCAACTCTTTACGGTAACAGCACTTGCCTACGAAAGTGTTGGAAGAATGAAGGATATGGAAGATAATATTTACAAGCATTTAGAAAATAGAGATAATAATTTTACTATTCTATATACTGGAGCAAGGAAAGAATTCGAAGATAATATACGTGATTGTATTACAAATGCATATTCTAAAGATGATTACTTAGAAAGATCTTGGTTAGAAATAAAACCTAAGGCAAAGATAACCCAAGATGGGATAGAGACAACATTGGATGTAACATATTTAACAACAAAGGAACAAGAGGAATATATAGACAATCAATTAAAAAGAATTACAGAATCGTTAATTAATCCAAATATGTCTGACTTAGAAAAAGTAAAAGTAATAAATGAATATATAATAGATAGATTTGACTATGATTACACACAAAAATCTATAAGTGTTTATTCAGCATTAACTACATCGCTAGCTGTGTGTCAAGGATATTCCATGACTGCATATAAAATGTTTAATTATGCGGGGATAGAGAGTAGAATTGTTGTAGGAAAAATAAATATTAATACGCCTCATTCATGGAATTTAGTTAAGATTCAAGGCAATTGGTATCAATTAGATGTTACTAATAATGATTCTATTGATAGAGATAAGTATTTTTTAATTGGAGATAATGACCTGATTACTAAAGGATATATTTGGGATAGGAGTAAATATCCTAAAGCACCTATAGGCTATTATAAGTAAAATTTACTTTTTATTTATAATAGCTTTTCCTTTTATATTATTTCACAAAAAAGCTGATATAGTTTTGTAAATTCTCAGTATAGAATTTAAAGGATTACATATAGTAAAATAAATTTGTAGCAGAGATAAGAAGTAAAATATGAAAATTATTTAAAGATAAAGGGAGGAAATAAATATGGCAGATTTGTCACTAAGACATATTTATAAAATTTATGAAGGGGATGTAACAGCAGTAAAAGACTTCAACTTAGAAATTGAAGATAAAGAGTTTATAGTTTTCGTTGGACCATCAGGATGTGGTAAGTCAACAACACTAAGAATGATTGCAGGTCTTGAAGAAATTTCAAAGGGTGAATTATATATAGGTGGAAAATTAGTTAATGATGTAGAACCAAAAGAAAGAGATATAGCAATGGTATTCCAAAACTATGCATTATATCCTCATATGACAGTTTATGATAATATGGCATTTGCATTAAAATTAAGAAAAGCACCTAAAGATGAAATAGATAAAAAAGTTAGAGAAGCGGCTAAGAGATTAGATATAGAACATTTATTAGAAAGAAAGCCAAAAGCTTTATCTGGAGGTCAAAGACAAAGAGTTGCATTAGGACGTGCTATAGTTAGAGAACCAAAGGTATTCTTAATGGACGAGCCTTTATCAAACCTTGATGCAAAACTAAGAGTTCAAATGAGAACTGAAATATCAAAACTTTATCAAAGTTTAGGAACAACATTTATATATGTAACTCATGACCAAGTTGAAGCTTTAACAATGGGTACAAGAATCGTTGTAATGAAAGATGGTATAGTTCAACAAGTTGATTCTCCACTTAATATATACAACACGCCAAATAATTTATTTGTAGCAAGCTTTATAGGAAGCCCTCAAATGAACTTAGTAACTGGTACCGCTGTAGAAAAGGACGGAAAGGTATATTGTAAGTTTGAAGAAAACAACATTTTATTACCAGAAGAAAAAGCAAAAGTATTAAAAGATAATGGATATGTAGGTAAAGACGTTGTATTTGGTATAAGACCAGAACACTTAGATGATAATGAAGAGATTATTTCAAAGAATCCAACTGCAACTCTTACAGGAGAGGTAGAAGTTGTTGAACGTATGGGTGCAGAAAGTTATATTTATTTCAAATCAGGAAATAATAATATGACAGCAAGAGTTGATGGAAGCACTAAATGTGAGCCTAAGGATAAAATCAAATTATATGTTCAAAATGAAAATATTCACGTATTTGATAAAGAAACAGAATTAAGAATATGTTAGTATAAAATTAGAATTTAATATATTAACTTATATCAATAATTATTATATAATAGTGATATGGTTTTAACTCCCATCTATTTAGATGGGAGTTATTATAACTAGACATGCGATAAATACAATTGAGGTGAGAGAATGAAGGGGTTAGTAAAATATCTACAAGAATTATATAAAAATTGTGAAATACCATTTGAAGTTTACATAGACAATGAAATAATGTTTGAAGCTAATCCTGAGTTGTCTAAAGAGAATTTAGTTGAAACTATATTTTTAATTGGAACTAAGAAGTTTACCATAAAAATTGAAGAAAAACATAAAGATTCTATTAAGATATTAGAATTTTTTATTAAAGATAAATATAAAGATGATCATAATAATAAAGAAAAAATTATTACTCAATTATTGCAGAAAATAAGCATTTCAAAAGAGAAAGTAAAAGAAATAATGCCTCAAACCAAAGAAGATACATTTTTAATAACTGTAAGCTTAAAAGAAAAATTTATTGAAGCATTAGATATTTTGAAAAATATTTATATTGATACGGAAGTAATTGTATTAAATTATGAGGATTTCATAATTTTAATTGGAGCCTTCGAAGATATAAATGAGCATGTATCTAGTATAAGTGAAACAATAGTATTATCTCTTTATGAAAAATGTTTAATAAGTTATTGCCAAATTGAGGATTATGAATTATTAAATAACTCATATAATGAGAATATTTACAAAATTAACTTGGCGAAAAAATACAATTTATCACAAACAATATTCGGGCAAAATGGTCTTTTATTTGAAAAAATAATGGACAATTTGAATGAGGAGACAAAAGAGAGGATTTTAAATAACTTCAATGATGGTTTTTCAAAACTAGATGATGATATGATAAAAACCATAGAAGTATTTTTTAAGTTAAATTTAAATTTAAGTGAGGCATCTAAAGAATTATACGTTCATAGAAATACTTTGATTTATAGGTTGGATAAGATTCAGAAATACACAGGTTATGACATTAGAAAGTTCAATGATGCAGCGTTATTTAAAATAGCTTTCTTTATCTGGAAGCAAAAATAATATTTATTTATAATAAAGAATTTTTTCTAGAAATTATTTTTTGGAAAAAATTCTTTATTTATTTGTCATTAATCAAAATTATATGACAAATAAATAAAAGAAATTAGGAATAATTATGTGATCAATTGTATAAATTTACAGAGTTTGTTAAAATAGAATTAAATATAGGTAAAAGTTTTTCATTTTGTAAACATTATTCAAATAAAATAGAATATAATAGTATTATTAGATTAACTGTTATTACGGGAGAAGAATATGAATATAAAGGACATAGCAAAATTGGCTGAAGTTGGAGTTAGCACGGTTTCAAGAGTGCTAAATAATCATCCGGATGTCAAAGAAAGCACAAGACAAAAAATTCTTGAAATAATCAAAGAAAGTAATTACATACCAAATAATAGCGCTAGAATTCTTAAGCAAAATAATACAAAGAATATAGGTATTTTAGTACAAGGAGTATTTAACCCGTTTTTTTATCAAATGACTAATGTTATTGGAAATATTATTAATGAAAATGGGTATACGATGATAATACAACAAAATGACTATAATAATTACTACCAAGAGGTTGACACTTTAATAGGCTTTATTAAAGAAAAGAGATTACAGGGAGTAATATGTTTGGGAGGAAATTTTATTGAGATTACTAATGAGAGCTTTAAGGAAATAAATGTTCCAATAATACTAACCTCTGTAAACACTGTTTCTAAAGAAGGAATGTCGTATTATTCATCAATAGGTATTGATAATGTTAAAAGTGCGTATGATGCAACAACTTATTTAATCAATAAAGGCCATAAGAAAATCTCTCTAATTTTAGGTGAAACTAATGATATGGGAGTAAGTTTATGGCGGCTTGAAGGCTATAAGAAGGCATTAGCGGATAATGGGATAGAAGTGGATGATGAACTTATTATAGTGGGCGGATATTCAAGCAGAACAGCGTATAAAGAAACATTAAAATTGTTGAAAAAAAGAAAAGATATTACTGCAGTTTTTTCTCTTTCGGATATTATGGCTATTGGGGCAGCCAAAGCAATCCTTAATAGTGATTTAAAAATACCAGAAGATATTTCGGTAATCGGCTTTGATGGTATGGATGAAAGTGAATATTATAATCCGAGCATAACAACTGTAAAACAGCCAAAGAAATTGATGGCTAAAATGAGCATTAATTTATTAATGTCACAGATAAATGGTGAAAAGGGAAATGAACATGTATTATTGGATACTGAGTTAATAGAAAGAGATTCATGTTTTGATATTACATCTTTAACAACTAAAAAATTTAAAGCAAATAAAGAAAAGAAAAGTAAGAAGTGATTTTAAGTTTTGAGGCATAATATGGTGATATGTTCACTATAGATAGTATTATGGATAATACTTACCTATCTATTTAGAAAAAACAACTTACAGCTTGATTTTTTATTTGACTTATGGGTGGAGGAATGAGAATGGAAAGAGGTAGCGGAGTTATTATGCATATTGCATCTTTGCCAGGGAAATATGGTATTGGGACCTTTGGAAAAGAAGCATATGAATTCGCAGATTTTTTAAAAAAAGCTGGTCAAAAGTATTGGCAGATACTCCCTTTGGGGCAGACAAGTTATGGGGATTCACCATATCAATCTTTTTCAGCATTTGCTGGAAATCCATATTTTATTGATTTTGATCTCTTAGAGGAAGAAAAATTATTAAATAAAGAAGATTATAATGAAACAGATTTTGGAGACAATCCTGAACATATAGATTATGAGAAATTATTTAATGAAAAAATGAGGATATTGCGGCTTGCATTTAAGAATTTTAAAGCCTTAAGGCCTTATAACTTTAATGAATTTGTAAAATTGGAGGAATTTTGGCTTGAAGATTATTCAACGTTTATGGCGATAAAAACTAAATTTGACTTGAAAAGTTTTCAAACTTGGGACAATGATATTAAATTAAGGGAAAAAGAAAGTTTGAAGAATTATAGAGAAAATCTTTCAGAAGAAATTGACTTTTGGAAGTTTATACAATATGAGTTTTTTAAACAGTGGAATAATTTAAAAGATTATGTGAATAAGTTGGGTATCAAAATTATAGGTGATATACCAATATATGTAGCCGAAGATAGTGCTGATTTATGGAGTAACCCGGAAGTATTTTTAGTAGATGGGAAAAACTTAAAACCTATAAAAATTGCTGGATGTCCACCCGATGTATTTTCTGCTACTGGACAGCTTTGGGGAAATCCTATTTATAATTGGATGTATCTTGAGAAGACAGATTATTTATGGTGGATAAGTAGGATTAAACAAAGTTTAAAACTTTATGATGTAATAAGGATAGATCATTTTAGAGGTTTTGAAGCATATTGGGAAATACCATATGGAGAAAAAACAGCAGAAAATGGAGAATGGGTAAAAGGGCCAGCAATGAAATTTTTCAATGCTGTAAAAAAAGAACTAGGTGATGTAAATATTATAGCTGAGGACTTGGGAATATTAACTGATGATACTGTAAGCTTCAGAAAAGAGACCGGTTTCCCAGGCATGAAAGTATTAATGTTTGCGTTTTCTGGAGGTAGTGATAATTTATATTTGCCTCATAATTATGAAAAAAATTGTGTAGCTTATACAGGCACACATGATAATGATACAGTAAAAGGCTGGTTTGAAAAAACCGGAGATAAGATAGAAATTGAAAATGCCATTGAGTATTTGAAACTAACAAAAGAAGAAGAGTATAATTGGGGATTCATAAGGGGAATTTGGGGAAGTGTTGCAAATATTTCAATTGCACTTATGCAAGACTTCTTGAATCTCGGAAATGAATCAAGGATTAATCTGCCTTCAACAATTGGGTATAATTGGTGTTGGAGAGCAAAGGATAATGTTTTTACTAATGAGTTAGCAAATAAAATATATAGATTAACTAAAATTTATGGAAGGTGTGTATAATATGGACAAGCAAAAACTAATAGAGGGTATTAATAGGTACTTAAAAGTAAAACATGGGGTTAAAATAGAAGAGGCTAAGGATTATGAAATCTTTAATGCAGTTTCTATGGCTATCATGGAAGATATAATTGACAATTGGAATGAGACAACTGAAACATATAATAAAGGAAGAATGGCATATTATTTATCTGCTGAATATTTAATGGGAAGAGCTTTGGGTAATAACTTAATGAATTTGGGTATATATAATGAAGTTAAGGATACTTTAGAGGATTTAAATATAGATTTAAATAAAATCGAAGAAATAGAGGAAGATGCCGGACTTGGGAATGGGGGACTAGGAAGACTTGCAGCCTGCTTTATAGAATCTGCTGCAACTTTAGACATGCCTCTTGTTGGATATGGTATAAGATATAGCAATGGATTATTTAAGCAAAATATTGAAAATGGATTCCAAACTGAATGTGAAGATACATGGTTAAAATATGGAGACTCATGGAGTATTAGAAAAGATGATGAAACTCAAATAATAACTTATTCTGATATGACAGTAAAGGCAGTTCCTTATGATGTTCCAATAATAGGATATGGAACGAAAAATATTAACACATTAAGATTATGGCAATGTGAAGCTTTAAGAGAATTTGATTTCAATTTATTTAATAATCAACAATATATCGAAGCAGTATCAGCAAGAAATAAGGCTGAAGATATATCAAGAGTATTATATCCAAATGATACAGCAGAAGCAGGGAAAATATTGAGACTTAGACAACAATATTTCTTCTCAAGTGCTTCTATGAAGGATATAATAAAGAAACATAAAGCTAAATTTGGAAATGATTTTTCTGAATTTGCAAAATATAATGTGGCACAATTAAATGATACACATCCAACAATTTCGATCCTTGAATTTATTAGAATATTAACTGATGAAGAAAATGTTGATTTCTGGAATGCACTATGTATTGCAAAAGAATTTTTTGGATACACAAACCACACTATACTTGCAGAGGCTTTAGAAAAGTGGAATATTAGATTAATTGAAAGATTATTCCCAAGATTATTACAAATTGCATATCAAGTAGATGACGCACTAATGAATGAATTAAGACAAAAAGGATATGATGAAGGAGCAATTTGGAATTTTAGAATTATTGCAAATGATTTAATGAGAATGGCAAATTTAGCAATATTCGTTGGAAGAGCAGTAAATGGAGTTGCTGCACTTCATACAGAAATTTTAAAGAAATCTGAATTAAATAATTGGTATAATTTATATCCAAATAAATTCCAAAACAAAACGAATGGAATTACTCCAAGAAGATGGCTTAGACTATGCAATATAGAGTTATCTAATTTTATTACAGACTTATTAGGCAGTGAAGATTGGGTTAAAAACTTAGAATTGCTTAAAGGTTTAGAAAAATATAAAGATGATGATGCAGTATTAGAAAAACTTATGGAAATTAAGCATGAAAAGAAAGTTCAACTTGCAGAATATATAAAGCAAGAAGAAGGCATTGATGTTGATCCAAATTCGTTCTTTGATATTCAAATTAAAAGATTACATGAATATAAGAGACAATTATTAAATGCATTATATATTTTAGATTTATATTACAGAATTAAGGAGAATCCGAATTTAGACATTCCAAAAACTACATTTATATTTGGAGCTAAGGCATTCCCAGGATACAGAAGAGCAAAGGGAATTGTTAAATTTATAAATGAAATAGCTAGACTTATTGATAATGATTCACAGGTTTCTCAAAAGATTAAGGTTGTTTTTGTACATAACTACAAAGTATCGTACGCACAAAAACTATTCCCGGGTTCAGACTTGTCTAAGCAAATTTCAACAGCAGGAAAAGAAGCTTCAGGTACTGGAAACATGAAGTTCATGTTAAATGCTACTCCTACATTTGGAACATATGATGGAGCGAATATAGAAATTGTTCAGGAAAGTGGAGAAGAAAATAACTACATTTTTGGGCTTAGAGTAGAAGATATTGAAAGAATGAGACATAGTTATGATCCTAAGTGGCATTACAGAGAAAATCAAAGTATTAGAAGAGTAGTAGATACTTTAATAAATGGTACATTAGATGATGGCAGAACAGGATATTTTGAGGATTTATATAATGCTCTATTAGAAGAAAGAGATCAATACTATGTATTAGCAGATTTTGAGTTATTCAAGCAAGCCCAAGAAAGAGTTTTTGAAGATTATAGAGATAAAAAGAAATGGGCACAAAAGTGCTTTGCTAATCTTTATTGCTCAGGAGAATTTTCAAGTGATAGGACCATAAAACAATATGCTAATGAAATATGGGATATAAAACCAGCTCCTATTAAATAATTTACGTGGTTATAAGATTTCTTATTAGGAATCTTATAAATAAATCAGTATAAGAAATAATTAGAGATTTATAGATATAATGTTTTAATAATATATGTCTATAAATCTTTATTTTTTTAATTATACCTTGTTTAAACTTATAGAATTTTAGATAAGCATATGTAATTATATTTTATAAAAAACCATATGTATTATATTGGGAAAAAGGATAGCTATAAGTTTACATTTAGGTGTATTTACGGTATTATTAATATAGAAAAACTAAGAGGAAAATATATTTGATAAATATTTTAAATATTAATAATTTTTTGTTTATAGATATGTAAACGAAAATATGGGTTATTATAAAAGAATTTATAGCACTAGGTGTTTTTATAAATAAGAAGTTCTTATGAATTTCTTTTTAATTACGCGCAATAAGGCAGAATATTTTGATGTTAGGAAAGGGGATTTAATTAATGAAGAAAATAGTAGTATTAGATGGCAAGACATTAGGAAATGTAGATTATATTAAATTAAATGAATTTGGCCAGGTAATTTATTATGATTTAACTTCAGAAGAGGATGTAGCTGAACGAATTAAAGAGGCAAATATTGTATTAACTAATAAAGTAAAGTTAAACAGAGAAAATTTAAAGGATGCAGTTAATTTAGAATTAATTTGTGAAACTGCTACTGGATATAACAATATAGATATTGCTTATGCTAAAGAAAGAAATATTGCAGTAACCAATGTTAAAGGATATTCCACGACAACAGTAGCACAGCATACATTTGCTATGCTGCTTCATTTATATGATAATATTAGTTATTTTGATAACTTTGTTAAGAGTGGGGAATACTCAAGATATGATATGTTTACAAATTTAGAGATGCCTTATAAAGATTTATGCGGTAAGATATGGGGAATAATTGGTCTTGGTAATATCGGTAAAAGGGTGGCAAGAATAGCTCAAGCCTTTGGTGCAAGGGTAGTGTACTACTCAACTTCAGGTAAAAATGCAGATTCAGATTATGCAAGAGTGGAATTTGATTCGTTATTAAAGCAATGCGATATTATTTCTATACATGCACCTTTGAATGAAAAAACTGAAGGATTAATAAACTATGAAGCGTTCACTAAAATGAAAAAGGACGCAATTGTTATCAATGTGGGCAGAGGTCCTATAGTAGTAGACGAAGATTTAGCTAGGGCTTTAGATGAAGAAATAATAGGAGGGGCAGCGTTGGATGTGTTTAAAGAAGAACCGATACCAAAGGAAAATCCTTTATTAAAAATAAAAAATAAAAATAGATTAGTATTAACTCCGCACATAGCATGGGCTAGCGAAGAAGCTAGAAATAGATTGTTTACAGATTTACTAGAAAACATAAATGCCTATAATAGAGGCGAAAAAAGAAATAGAGTAGATATTTAAAGTGAAGCAAGGAACAAAATAAATAGAATACATATATGTTCCGCAGGACTATAAAAAATTTCGTTGCGTATATCTAAACAGAAAGTTGCACCACTTCTGCATGCTCCTGCGACAAGCGCATGACAAGCAAAAGTGGAACAACTTCCTATTAAGATATACAAGCAACTTATTTTTTAATGCCTGCTTTACATATATGCATTATATTTATTTGTATTTCTATCACTTTAAGTATTTAAGATGAGCATGTCGGTTAACAATATTCTTAAAGTGCCATTGAATTGAGAATATAGTTTATATATTGATTGCACGTAAGTTTAGAAAGTTTATCATTTATTTATGTAAATAACTCAATTTTAAACATGAATTTTACTTATTATTACATCACACCAGAAAGAAAAACTAACTATTTTGCGTAGTGTTGCATTGAGAATAGGATTGTAGGATTTCTTCATTAGAAGTTGTTCCATTCTTGCTTGTCCTTAGTTTATCTAAGGAGCATGCAGGAATGGGTGCAACTTCTGATGATAGAAATCCTCAATCCTATTCTCTAGCAACCGAGCAACATAGTTAGTCTTTCTTTTGGTCGATTATATTAATAAGTTTAATTTACTTGTGAGGTATCGACAATAAACTTAATCTGGTTTTATTTTGGGTTTAGTGTTAATATATATAAGTGCTAAAAGTAATAACTAAAGGAGGATAAGAAAAATATCATGGCGAAGGTTATTATTGCAGAAAAACCATCTGTTGCTAAAAATATAGCAGATGCATATAACATTAAAACTAGAAGAGATGGTTACTTTGAAGGAAATGGTTATTACATAACATGGGCATTTGGGCATCTATTGCAGTTATACGATGCTAAAGACTATGATGAAAATATGAAGGGCTGGAGATTTGAAAAGTTTCCTTTTATTCCAGAGCATTTTTTGTATAAGGTGAAATGCGATAGTGTAGACAGGACTATGGAAGATAAGGGAGCAAAAAAGCAACTTGGAATAATAAAAACTTTGATTGATAAGGAAGATGTTGAAGGTATAATTTCAGCTACTGACTACGACCGCGAAGGGCAGGTTATAGCTGACGAATTATTCGATTATTTTAAGGTAAAGAAACCTATATATAGATTACTTTTAAATGAATGGACTCCAGATGAAGTTAAAAGCGGTATGGAATCCTTAAAAGATAATAAAGAATTGCAGCCACTTCAGGATGCTGGAATAGGAAGACAGTGGAGCGATTGGATTATAGGAATTAATTTAACTTCAGTAAGTACATTAAAATATAAGTTTGAAGAAAATAAGACTATTAATATTGGAAGGGTTCTTCTTCCAACGTTGAAGATTATTTATGATAGAGATAAAGAGATAGAAAATTTTACAGCAACTACTTATTATAAATTAGTATCAAACTTCAAAACTTCTACCAATGAAGAATTTGAGGGTCTTTACTATGAAAATGATTCGGAAAAATTTGAAAAAAAGGAAGAATTGGATAAATTTATTCCACTTCTTGAGGGAGCTACTGCTAAAATTATTGATAAGCAGACAGAATTAAAAAAAGAGTATCCACCATATTTATTTAATTTATCTAATTTACAAGGACACATAACGAGTAAATATAAAGGATGGACATCAGACAAAGTGCTTAAGGTTGCACAATCTCTTTATGAAAAAAAGCTTACTACTTACCCAAGAACAGCAAGTGTTGTCTTAGAAGAAAGTTTAAAGGACAGGGCAAAAAAGGTTTTAGATACATTAAAAGTTGGATTACCGTATGAAAAAGATATTAAATTTAATGCATCTAAAAGAATTTTTGATAGTTCAAAGGTTGAAAGCCATAGTGCTATAACTCCTACATACATTAAGCCTTCTGGATTATCTGCTGATGAGAAAATAGTGTATGAAGCAATAAAAAATAGATTTATAATGCAATTTATGCCTATTGCTGAATTTGAAGAGACTAGAGTTACTTTAAAAGCTAATGTTTCAGATATGAATGGAGTATTTATATCAAAGGGAAAAGTAAAGCTTGTGGAAGGATGGAAGGTAGTAGAGAAAATAGAAAGTAAAGATGTAATCCTACCAAAGGTTGAAATAAATGAAAATGTAGATGTCATAGATTCAAAAGTTAATTCTGTTACCAAAAAGCCACCTAAGTATCATACTGAAAAAACCTTACTTAGAGTAATGGAGACTTGTGGAAAGGGTATTGAAGGCACAGAAGAAGACTCAGAAGAAATGATGCAGGCTATTTTAAGTGGGTTTAGTATTGGTACTCCGGCAACCCGTGCAGAAACTATCAAAAAGCTAAAAGATATAGGTTATTTAAAGACCAAAGGAAAAAATCTCATGTGTACAGAACTCGGACGAAATTTAGTTGAAACTTTTCCTGTAAAAGAACTGTTTGACTTAGAATATACAGGTAGGCTTGAAAAAACTCTTTCAGATATTGAAAGGGGCAAATTTGCTAAAAATGATTTTATTAAATTGATAATAGATTTTACAATTAATTCAGTTGATTTAATAAAAAAGGATGATGGAGCCTTATCAAGGTTTAAAGTAGAAATACCTAAAGGCAGTGAGAGTTTAGGGCCATGTCCCGTATGTGGAAACCCAATAATTGAAGGAGAAAAAGGTTTTGGGTGCAGCAATTGGAAAAATGGATGCAAATTTACTATTTGGAAGGATGATAAATATATAGCCTCTTTTGGCAAAAAAATATCTAAGGAAATGGTTGAACTTCTTCTTAAAAATGGGAAAGTAGGATTTAGAAATCTTAAGAGCAAAAAGGGAAATACATTTTCGGCTTATTTTAAATATGAAAAGAATGATAGTACTGGATATTTTAATTGGAGAATAGAGTTTATAGATAACAGGTAACATACTATCACTAATATTTTTACAGCCTATTTCAAATAAACTAAATTGGGATTATCCTTGTCATTGATCGAAGTATGATTATAAGGGAAATTGGATTAAAGGCCCTACAACTAAGAGACTTGAAGGAATGAAAAGTAAATACTAAGTTATAAGTAACAATCAAAAAATAGATCAGTATGCTGTATATTTTTTATGTGTCTAATTTAATAAATTATCTATTAAAATTTAATTTATTATGTTATAATTATAATAATATTTAAACAGACGAAGCTGTCTCAAAATTTATAAAATTTTGAGGTGGCTTTTTTTATTATAGCAGTGAAATAAAATTATTTCCTAATAATAGAAATAAAAAATATATTACATAGAAAGAAGGTTATGCATTATGAAGAAATATAAAGAAATTAATAAAGATAAGTTAGTTAATGGACCTGATGTTTTTGCAGAAACATATAGTGTTGAGCTTTATATGAAAGAAAAACCAGTAATATTAGAAAGTGCATTATTAGCAAACATTAAAAAATATTGTGGAAATGTTGAATTAGCAGGTAATAAAGACAATAATACAACCTTTGCATTTATGGATCACATTTTAGAGTACAAAAATGTTAGCGTTCCTGTTTCTATAATTGTCAGTGTCATTTATGACAGACCAGATGTGGAGAAATTAAAAAATTCTTTGGGACAATCGGGGGATTTTGCTAACAAAGAATTAATAGAACAGTGTAAATATAGAGTTTTAGTAACAGATATAATGGCTATTGGATTAGATTATACTAAAAGGGTAGAACTTTTTCAAAAAGCTCTTTATGGCATAGTTGAAGTAATGCAGTGTGAAGGGATTCATTTTCCTCTTACAGAACAAGTAATAAGCAGAGAAGATTATTTAGAGAATAATCCATTAAATGATGATTATGATATGATATTTGGAATATTAAATGTAAGATTATTTAAAGTTGAAGGTGTAAAAAATGAATACATTATGGACACGCTAGGGCTTTCAGCAGTAGGATTATGCGATTTGCAATGTCATTTTAAAGATTTAGATCCTAACCAAATATCAGATCTTTTATATTCTTATGGATATTATATTTTTGATAATCAGGATGCAGCAGATACTTTGGAAACTGTAGAAGGAATTAATGAGAATGATATATGGAAGTGCAGACATGAAGTCTCAATTGCCAAGCCTGAACGCGTAGTTTTAGATATAAATCCAGGAAAGGAATATTCAGGCGGAAGTCGAAGATAGAATACTTATAGCATATGCCGCTAATTTAATAGTTGACTAGAAAGCCTTTTATTTTATTTAAAGAAATAGAAGGCTTTTTAGCTTTTATTCACAAAGAAACAATGATAATTATAAAAATGTAAAATTTTTTTCATTTTTATATTGACATGTAAAACTTGTGATAGTAAACTAATATAAGTGGTAATAAATTAAATATTTAGAGAACAATGGCGTTTTCATTTCAGAGGGAAAGATATATCTATGGCAGGTATACCTTTATGGAGTGATGGCGTCTTTTTTTGTATACATAAATTTTAAGTACAACTAATAATTAAAAATTTAATAATTATTCAAGGGGGAATAGAAAATGGAATTGTTAAACGGAGCAGATATGGGGTTTGTGATTATCTCTGCAGCGTTAGTAATGTTAATGGTACCAGGGCTGGCATTATTTTATGGGGGAATGGTAAAGAGTAAAAATGTATTAAGTATCACAGTACATAGTTATGCAGCACTTATTGTTATATCAATACAATGGATTTTTATTGGTTACACTTTAGCTTTTGGTCCTGATTCACATGGTATAATTGGTGGATTAGACTGGAGTTTTCTAAAAAATATAGGAATGGCTCCTAACGCGGATTACGCAGGAACAATACCACATTTAGAATTTGTAATATTTCAATTAATGTTTTCAGCAATCACTGCAGCTGTTATTTCAGGTTCAGTTGCTGAACGTATGAATTTCCCTGCTTTTATAATATTAATTATTTTATGGAGTACATTAGTTTATGATCCTATAGCACATTGGGTATGGGGAGCAAATGGATGGTTAAAGAATTTAGGTGTACTTGATTTTGCAGGTGGACATCCAGTTGAGATTAATTCAGGTATTTCGGGACTAGTTGCTGCAATAGTTGTTGGTAAAAGAAAAAGGGCAGTTCCAGAACCTCACCATATACCTATGGCAATATTAGGTGGTGGACTATTGTGGTTTGGATGGTTTGGATTTAATGCAGGAAGTGCACTTGCTATGAATTATGTAGCAGTTAATGCATTCTTCACTACAAATACTTCAGCTGCAGCAGGGGCTATTGCATGGGTAATATGTGAATGGTTAATTTTCAAAAAACCTACAGCTTTAGGAACAGTGAGTGGAGCTATAGCTGGATTAGTTGCAATAACTCAAGGTGCAGGATATGTAAGTCCAATGTCAGCTGTATTTATTGGACTAGTTGGAGGAACATTAAGTTTCTTTGCAATATCTATAATGAAGAAAAAATTAGGATATGATGATGCCTTAGATGCTTTTGGATGTCACGGAGTAGCAGGTATATGGGGATCTATAGCCACAGCTATTTTTGCATCAAAGGCTATTAACCCAGCAGGTGTTGATGGAGCTATATACGGTAATTTCGCTCTATTAAAAGTTCATTTAATATCAACTTTATCCACAGCATTATATGCTGCTCTTGCAACATTTATTATATTAAAGGTTATGGGCTTAGTTATGAATTTAAGAGCAACTTCAGAACAAGAATCAGAAGGATTAGATATTTCACTTCATGGAGAAGAAGCTTATTCAGGATTAAATATGTAAGAGAATTATTTATAAACATTTACTACACTTAAGCGTGTATCAATCGAAATTAGGTACATGTGTGTTCCATAGAACTGTGAAAATGTCGCTGGAGTGTTCTAAATAGATGTTTGCACCATTTCTACTTGCTCCAACTATTCGTTGGACAAGTAAATAATGGAACAAACATCTATTAAGAACAATCAGCAGCTTATTTTCAAATGTCTATTTCACACACATGTACCTAATTTCTTTGTTTTGATAAACGTATAAGATTAGTAAAAGTTATAACTTTTAACATTATAATTTGACTTGTTATACGAATATATTTACATATTTACTAAATCTTCATGTGGATATCTTAAATAGAAATAATAAATATTTTCATAGTTTTTCGTAATATTATGACCCTTGCGGTTACAAAAATATTTATTATTTCGATAAGCTACCACATAAGTCTAGTTTACATGTTGTTTATCTATATACGGAAGAGTAGCAATTAAAGGGAAGGCCCATATAATGTACTATAAAAATTGCTAGGAGTTTATTCATGAAACCTAATCTCAAATTTGATGCTAATGGAAGTTTTAAAATTGTTCAGTTTACGGATTTACATGAAGGGCCAGATAGGGATAAAGGCATAGAACTTATGAATAAAATATTAAAATATGAGAGACCTAATCTTGTTGTTTTAACTGGGGATAACATTGATGGTAAATGTAAAAGTGTGGATGATATAAAAAAGGCTATTAACAATATAGCAAGGCCCATGGAAATTAGGAATATTCCGTGGGCTATAGTATTTGGTAACCATGATGATGAACATAAGGTTATGACAAAAAAAGAAATGATGCAATTATATATGACTTATGAACATAATATTAGTCAAATAGGATACAAGACTTTTAATCGAATCGGGAATTATAATTTACTGATAAAAAGTTCAAAGGATAATATTCCTAAATTAAATATTTTTATGATGGATTCAGGAAAATATGCTCCTTTTTTTATAGGGGGATACGATTGGATTAGGTTCACACAGATATGTTGGTATGAAAGAACCGTTTTAAAGTTAAAGCGGAGATATAAGAAGACAATACCATCTCTTATGTTTTTTCATATACCATTGAAAAAATCCAAGGAAGCATGGAAAATAGGAGTAATAGACGGAGAAAGACATGAAGATGAATGCTGCGCTAAGATAAATCTAGGCTTCTTTAATAAGTTAGTTAAAACTGGTGATGTAAAAGGTGTGTTTGTAGGTCATGATCACTTAAATAATTATTGTGCAGAATTAAAAGGAATCAAGCTCGGATATGCGGGGTATACGGGATATGGAGGTTATGGACAAGATGACATTCCACGGGGTGCAAGAGTTTTTCTTATTAATGAATCCAATCCAGCTAATTTTAAAACATGGTTAAGGAGAGAGGGAGATAAGGAATTGTGATCTCGAAAATCTTAGGGTAATTATAATATAAATTATTATTAAAAGTCCATGCATAAATGGAGTGAATTCCTATTTATGCATGGACTTAATTTTAACTTAAATTTTGTACTATCTTAATTATTATCAGTTAAGGCACATGAAAATAAATAACAAGTCCAAAGTTGCCATGGATATTTTTTCATCAGGCAAGGAGGCGAATTGCCCTCATAGCGAGCCTATTAGGTCAATTTGCCGACGCAGTATGATGGAAAATAGGCTGGCAAATGGACTTGTTATTTATTTGATTGTGCCTAATACCTTTTTCATTTCGGCAAACTGTTCATCAACGGAGTCATCAGGTTTGTTAGTTAAAAGACTAACAACAATAACTGATGCAAGTGATAGGAAGAAACCAGGGATCATTTCATATAAGAAGCCAGATAAACCTGATACAATCCATAGGATAACAGTTAATCCGCCAACGATCATACCTGATAGTGCTCCCCACTTAGTCATTCTCTTCCAATAAAGACTTAGTAAAAGTACTGGACCAAAAGATGAACCAAAACCTGCCCATGCCTGTCCAACTATATTAAGAATAGTTTTATTCGGCATATATGCAAGAACTGTTGCAATAGCTGCAACTACTAATACAGCTAATCTACCTATAACCATTTGCTGTTTTTCGGAAGCTTTCTTATTAAAGAATACAAGGTAAAAATCTTTTGTAATTGAGCTTGAGCAAACTAAAAGCTGAGATGAAATTGTACTCATAATAGCAGCAAGTACTGCAGATAAAATTATTCCTGTAATAAATGGGTGGAATAATATATCACCAAGTCTAAGGAAAACTGTTTCTGGATCAGCTAATGGACTATTGTGATCAGTAAAATATACAAGCCCTATAATACCACTTACAACTGCTCCTAAAAGGCCTATAGCCATCCAGCCAATTCCGATTCTTCTTGCTGACTTTAATTCTTTAGCTGACTTGATTGCCATAAAACGAACAATAATATGTGGTTGACCAAAATATCCAAGCCCCCAAGCTAAAAGGCTGATAATACTTGCTATACTAGTCCCTCTAAATAGATCAAATAATGCAGGATCTATATTTTTTACTTTATTTACAAATGTACCTGGATCAACACCTATATTCATATAGGCCACAACAGGAACAGTAATTAAACAAATAAACATTAAAGTTCCTTGGAAAAAGTCTGTTAAACTTACCGCTAAAAATCCACCAAAGTATGTATAAAGAACAACAACAGACAATGTTACAACTATTCCCATTGTATAAGTTAATTTAAAAGTGTCAACAAATAGTTTTCCACCAGCTACAAGGCCTGAAGAAACATAAAGAACAAAGAAAACAAGTATCACTATACCTGATACAAGTCTAAGCATATTAGATTTATCTTTAAAACGATTTTCTAAATAATCTGGAATTGTCATAGAATCATTTGCAACTTCTGTATAAACTCTAAATCTTGGAGCTAATAATAGGTAGTTTAGATAAGCACCAACTGTAAGCCCAATTCCTATCCAAAGATTACAAATTCCTGTTGCATAAACAGCACCCGGTAATCCCATAAGCATCCAGCCGCTCATATCACTAGCTCCAGCAGAAAGTGCAGTAACTAGAGGACCAAGACCTCTGCCTCCTATCATATAATCAGATAAATTTGATGTTTTTCTATAAGAATAATAGCCTATAATAAGTAAAATAAGTAAATATACTGCAATAGCAGCAAGAGACCAAAGTTTCATATTATTTTCTCCTTTCGATAGTTAATTTTATAAATATCATCATAAATAACAGTAAATAAAATACCTTTTTTATAAAAATGACGTTAATATTTTAACATATTATTGAAAAATCGACAATTGAATTTAAAAATTTATAAAAAATATTAATATCTAAATATGGATAAAAGGTGTATAATAATTAATATTTTAGATAAAGTTTTAAAAAGGCTAGTAGATCAGTGTTTAATTAATATAATATAGATTTAATGAAAAATAGAAATAATTAAACGAATAAAATTAGATGGACAGCTTGGGTATAGAGAGGGAGAGGATAATCATGTTTCGTGCTTTTGTTGTAGATAATCAACCAGCAATAGCAAATTTAATAGGGAAGTTTTTAGAGGATACGGGAAAAGTAAAGGTAGAAAAGATTTTTTATAATCCATTAGAGGTTATAAACGAAGTACAAATTTTAAATCCAGATGTAATTTTTATGGACATGGAAATGCCAGAAATTACTGGCATAAGGTTAGCGGAACAGATAAAGTTGTTCAAAAAAGATATAGAAATAGTATTCATCACTGCTTATAGTAATTATGCTTTGCAGGCATTTAAAGTCGATGCTTTAGACTATGTTATGAAACCAATATATCCTCATGAAATTGAAAGAGTAGTTAAAAAAATAATTCTAAGAAACCCTAATTTTATACACAAAAAAACTTTTCATATAAATGCTCTTGGTAGTTTTACTGTGTATATAAAATCAAAGAATGAAGCTATTAAATGGAGTACTTCAAAGTGCGAGGAACTTTTAGCATATATGATTTTCAGTAAAGACAGCTTGAGTGTATCAAAATGGAAGTTGATTGATACTTTATGGCCTGGAAAAAATATTCAAAAGAGTGAGATAAATTTAAGGAGTACTATATCCCGTCTAAATAAAACTTTAAGGGAGTATGGTTCGGATTGTCGCATTACAGCTAATAATAATTATTATAGAATTGAGTTTGAAAAGTTAGAGGTAGATGCATTTGTGTTTGAAAAAATAGCAGAAGAAGCTATGAAAAATAAAGTAAACATTAACTTAACGTTACAAGAATTCTATAAATTATATCCAGGCCAGCTTTTTGCAGATAAAGATTATTATTGGGCTGAAAGGCTTCAAGCTTATTATTCCAGGCTATTTATAAATTTTGCAAAAACTTTAGTACAGAGGAGAATTATAGAGGGAAAAGAGATGGCCATAACTTATCAAATGCTTGAATATGCAATTGAATTCGATCCTTATAATGAAGAACTGAGAGAATTAGCAATTGAAATTCTACATAAAACAGAGGGAAAGAAAGCCGTGTTTGAATATTATCAAGAATTTGAAAGACAGCTTATGCTGCAAATTGGAGTCAAGCCTAGACAGAGTATTCAGGAATTATATATGAAGTTAGTCAAGAAAAAAGAAAAATAATACAGGAGAGAAAAAGGAATTATTCATTATGGATAGCTCCTTTTTTGCTTGGATAAAATATTTTGAAGTAAATCATTACTTAAACTTCGTAGGCCTTTATTTGCACAAATCATATATTAGAACAATCTTATATTAAGTATCATATTATAAATCATAAATACTATTAGGAGAGATTTTCTCGTGAAAAAGAAATTCAAAATGTTAACTGCTTTATTAATTTCCAGTGTAACAGCTATATCTATGTTTGGTTGTAGTAATAATAGTAGTAAAACTACTGAAGGAAAGGTGACTGTACGTTTAAATGAAGTAACACGTTCTGTTTTTTATGCACCAATGTATATTGCAATGAAGGAGGGGTTTTTCGCTGACAATGGAATTGAGATTGATCTACAAACAGGTCATGCTCTCTGAACTCACTTGCGAATATTTCGTGAATGTTTATAGTGAGATTATTTTTTATATTTTGCTTCCAATGAAATTTAGTTTTAAGTCGTAAGTTACGCCATTCCAGGTTATGCTTGTAACTAATCCTTTAATTAATGCTTTTATTTCATCGTGAGACAAGGTATCTATTATAGAACATTTTTCAAGCAGGCATTTTATGAATGATAGGCTTAATTCTTCCATATTTATTTGCTCGATTTTATCATTAGAAATATTTAAATCTTTATTTAGCTGTTCTAATTCAACTTTAAGTTCTTTAATTTTAGGAATGATGATATCGACCAGATCAGGATCTAGGGATACTTTATTTAGGAGATTATCTATTTGGTCTTTCTTTTGTTTAATTAGTAAATTTAAGTTGTTTTCTAAATTATCTTTAACAACTACTTTTCTAGTTTCTTTATTTTTCCCTATGAGGTCTCTTACGAAGGCTTCTTTATTTTTCCCTAAGTCCTTTATTACATTTATAATAATTGGATCTATTTGGTCTACTTTTCCATTCGGATTTTCACATCTACTTCCTTTTGAATTTTTCTTCAGTGTGCAAGTGTAATAATATAATCTTGTTCCAGTTTTTTTACTAACAGGACCATGCATTATTCTCATAGGTGAACCACACTTCGCACATTTAATTATACCAGTTAACAAAGCGTTATGACTTCGTGCTGATACTGTGAATTTATCACTATTTCCTGAATATATTTTTTGAACCTCAAGCCAATCATGGGATTCGATTATTCCTTTATGCACACTTACTGCAACAATCCAATCTGAGGTATTTCTAAATTCACGGCCATGATTACCATCTGCTCTATAAATAGTTTTAAGTTTATTATAAGTTAAGAAACCATGTATATTATCAGGTTTTCCACATAAAGTCATACCTTGTGAGCTAAGATAATCAAATATTTCTTCACTAGCTTTTGCATAAACAGGGTTAGTTAATATTGATCTTAAAGTTGATTTTCTAAAATTAGATCCTGTTCTTGTCTTATAATAATTTTCCAAAAAGTAAGCTTCAAGAGCACTTAATGATTTTAATTCTAGATATTTATCATATATCAGCTTAACTATTTCCAATTCTTCATTATCAATAGATAGTTTTGCCATTGAATGCTCAGCCATATTTTCATCATAATAAGTTACTGGACTAGACTTATAACCAAGTGGAGGGGTTCCACCAAGCCACCTGCCGCATTTTGCAAGTTCAAGCATATTATCTCGTACTCGTTCCGCTATAGTTTCTCGTTCTAATTGCGCAAATACTGAAGCTATGTATATCATTGCTCTCCCCATTGGTGAGCTTGTATCAAATTGTTCCCTTATACTTACAAAATCAATATTATACTTTTGAAGGGTTTCAAGGGTAGAAGAGAAATCAGCTACATTTCTTGATATACGGTCTAGTCTATAGCATATTAATATATCAAATTTATTTAAAGTAACATCCTTCATAAGTCTTTGAAATTCAGGCCTGTTAATATTACCACCAGAGAAACCTTCATCTTCATATATTAAAAATTCATAGGTTTCATTAGTTCTGTTTTGATTTATTAAGTATTCTTTACACATTTGAACTTGATTTTCTATACTTTCGCCTTTTCCAGTGAATTTAGATTTTCTACTATATATTGCAACGTTCATATGAAAACCTCCACTTGAAATTTAGATGTTAAAACACATAAAAAAAATAATACACTAACATACTGGCTATTATTTTTTTATTTACATCTTAATGAATAGGTCTTATATAATATAAAAAATATAAAATAAAAATATGACTATACTTAATGGTTTTATTGGAGATTAATTTAAATCTTAGGCATTGCATAATATAAATTTAGATAGAGTTTAATGGAGGGCAATTTTTTTGAAAATAAATCTTCATATTAATTATCCAGATGATATGGAAGCATTGGAGAAGAAAGCCTCGGACTTATTATCCTCAATACTTATTGAGAAGCTTAATTCTAAAGAAATTGATAAGTTAATAAAGATACTTAAGAGCAATTCAAAAAAAATCAACTGGTAAGTTTTAGACTGTTCTTTTTTCAATATTCATAGAATAATAATTTGAATTTGGCTATAATATAATTAACATTGTATTTAAGGGGAAATTTTATGTTTAATGAAGATAAAATGGATTGTTCAAAAGATAAAACTCTTATTTTAAGTATTGTTAATAGCCAAGATTTTAAAGACTTATTTATAAATAGAGGTATAACGAATGTTATTATTTTTGGTAGTTTAGCAAATGGAAATTTTACGTCAGAATCTGATGTGGATATCGCAATTATTTCAAATGCGCCTATCTCCTTTAACGATGAATTAATCTTAACCCAAAAGTTAGAAGAACTCTTAGATAGAAATATAGATTTAATTGATATAAATGATGAAAATATAAATAATCTTATAAAGATTAGTGCATTAAATAGTAAATTTATTGTTTTAAAAGACAACCTTTTAAATGATGCCATAGCTTTTTACGATAATTTGTATAAAGATAATGAAGAGTTTTGGAGAATACTAGATAGGGAGGTACTTGGAATTGAATAAAGAACGGTTGAAAAAATTATTATATGATTTAGATACAACTACAAAAGATTTAAATAAATCGTTAGAACTCGTTAAAAAGTATAGTGATAATGCAGAGTTAAAATCAGAATTCTCAAATAGTCTAAAATAGAAAATTTAAAGAGTAGAACTTAAAGGGGTGAATCTATGATTAATATTGATACGAAACTAGATGATTTAAAGGATTATTTTAAAAGTAACAATAATATATCAGCGGCATGGTTTATAGGCTCATATGGAACGGAAAATCAGACTGAAGACAGTGACATCGATATTGCATTGTTATTTGAAAAGCCAATTGGAATTATGGATGAGATGGATATATCATGTAGGATTAGTGAAATCGTTAAGTTTGATAATATTGATACAATTAACTTATTAAATGCGCCTATAACATTACAATTTAAAGTTATAGATGAAGGTAGAAGCATTTATGAAAAAGATTATTATAAAGTTTGTGATTTTATGGAAGGAGTTTTCAATATATATACGGATGAAAAGTATTATTTAGATAAATTTATGAATGATTTTTATGAAAGTTATGGGGTTAGGAGTAGAGATATTAATGGAATTTGATAAAAATAAAATAGATCAAAAATTATTATTTATGAATACATGCCTAAATAAATTAAAAAAATTAAAAGCACTTGATAAAAATACGTTTTTAGAGGATTTTACAAAAGTTGATAGTGCTAAATATTTATTACAAGTAAGTATAGAAGCAATGCTAGATATATCTAGTCACTTAATAGCTAGGAACAGATGGGGAAAGCCAAAAGATAACAAGGAACATTTTCAAATATTATCTGATAATGCAATAATAGATATTAAAGATGTATCAATATATTTTAACATGGCTAAATTTAGAAATAGGATAGTTCATATGTACTTTAATATTAGTGATGAAATGATATATGATATTGTTCAAAATAACATTGGTGATTTTGAAAGATTTATTGCTAATATTGCTAGAGTAATTATATGATTTAATATCGCAAGTGAGTACAAACAGGTCAAGGTGCTGATAAGACTATGCAGGCAGTTTTAAGTAAATCTGCAGATATTGGTTTTTGCGGTCCAGAGCAAACTATTTACATCAATAATCAAGGAAGAGAAGATTACCCAGTGCTTTTTGCACAACTTACTCAAAAGGATGGTTCTTTCTTGGTTGGAAGAACTAAGGAAGATAATTTTAAGTGGGAGAATCTTAAAGGAAAAAATATTATAGGTGGAAGACCAGGTGGTGTCCCTGAAATGGCTTTTGAATACGCTATGAAGCATAATAATATTAATCCTAAAACTGATGTAAACATGGTTACTAATATAGATTTTGCAGCAACTGCTGGAGCATTTAAAGGTGGTACTGGTGACTATGTAGCACTTTTTGAGCCAACAGCATCAGTGCTTCAAAAAGAAGGAAGCGGAACTATTTTAGCATCAGTTGGTGAAGAGTCTGGCCTTATTCCATATACTTGTTATTTTACTACAAAATCTTATATGGATAAGAACACAAGGGTTATTCAAGGCTTTACAAATGCAATTTATAAAGGACAAGAGTGGTTCTTCAGCCATAGTACAGAAGAAGTCGCTGACAGTATAATTGATTACTTCCCTGGTACAGATAAAGAAATAATCATGTCAGTTATAGATAATTATAAAAAGATTGATGCCATAGCACATACTCCAGAAATAAAGGAAGAAAACTTAAACAGACTTATGGATATAATTACAGACTACGATGCAAGCTTAATGCCACAAAGACCACAATTTAGCAAGATAGTAGATAATTCTTATGCTGAAAAAGCAGCTAAATAGCAATAACATAAAGATGAGAAGGTGGTGATTGTATTTGAGTTTATTAAAAATATCAAATATATCCATGAATTATCATTCCATTAAAGGTGAAACACAGGCGTTAAATAATGTGAGTTTTGAAGTGAATGATAGCGACTTTATTTCTATTTTAGGTCCTTCAGGATGTGGAAAATCTACTTTGCTAAATATTATGAATGGACTATTAGAGCCTTCAAATGGATATGTGTTATACAAAGGTGAAGATATAAAAAAGAACTTAGATAAAATAGGATATATGTTTCAAAAAGATCATCTTTTTGAATGGAATACTGTTTGGGAAAATGTAATCCTAGGTTTAAAAATAAAAAAGCAACTAAATAATGAATCGAAGAATAAAGTAAATGAACTACTAGATGCATATGGATTATTAAGATTTAAAAATCATTATCCAAGGGAACTTTCTGGAGGAATGAGGCAAAGAGTTGCTCTTATAAGAACATTAGCGCTAGATCCTGAAATACTTTTTTTAGATGAACCATTTTCAGCACTAGACTATCAATCACGACTTTTAGTGTGTGATGATGTTTATAAGATAATAAAATCAGAAAAAAAGACAGCGATAATGGTAACTCATGATATTGCAGAAGCCATTTCAATGTCAGAAAAGGTAATAGTTTTGTCAAAAAGACCATCAAAAGTGAAAGTAGAAGTTCCTATAAATTTTAAAAATGATGATTTGACTCCATTTCAAAAAAGAAGGGATCAGGAATTTTCTGATTATTTTAATAGGTTATGGAAGGAGTTGAATGAAGGAAATGAATAGTGAAATTTCAAAGGAACATGAAATATACTTAAGCAAAGTAAAAAGAACTAAAAGAAGAATAGTAATAATTAGAATCCTTATACTCGTTATTTTTATTGCTTTATGGCAAATAGCAGCTAATCAAAAATGGATTGATCCATTTTTGACTTCAAGCCCAGCAAGAGTAATTCAGTCATTTGTGTCATTATATGAAAGTGGTAGTTTATTTAAGCATATAGGCATTACCTGCTATGAAACTATTTTAGGCTTCTCATTAGGCACGATTTTAGGAGGATTAATTGCAGTAATATTATGGTGGTCTCCATTTGTATCTAAAATATTAGATCCATATCTAGTAGTTTTAAATGCACTTCCTAAAGTTGCTTTAGCACCAATTATAATTTTTTGGATTGGTAATGGAATGCCAGCAATAATTGTTATTGCACTATTAATATCAATTATTACAACAATTATTAGTATTTTAACTGGGTTTAACGAAATTGATCAAGAAAAAATTATGCTTATGAACACCTTTAGAGCATCAAAGATACAAATATTGCGATATTTAATATTTCCATACTCTATTCCAATTTTTATTTCAGCTCTAAAGATAAATGTTGGGCTTTCCTGGGTCGGCGTAATTATGGGAGAGTTTTTGGTAGCTAAAAGTGGATTAGGATTTTTAATAGTATATGGTGGACAAGTTGCTCAGTTAGATATGGTAATGATGAGTATTGTAATTCTTTCCATGATTGCTTTTGTTATGTACGAAGCTGTTGCAATTATAGAAAGGAGACTTATAAAGGACAAGAATTAAAAGTAGTATAAAAAGATATGAATAATACTTTCAGAACTAGGGATATCTAAAAATAAAAAATAATACAATAGTGAGATTCTTAGAAGTATTGTATTAAAATTTATTTATAGATAAGCCCTAGTTTCATATTTTCGTTTTAAATAAGGCTAAATATACCAAAGAGGACAGGTTTCATCTAAAAGGTAACCTTTACTTAAAGTGAAGAGTAGTTTTACTTATTGCACTAATAGTGGTAAATTAAATTATATGAAAAGATTTAGAGAATATACTTAAGAAAAATGGAGGATGGCAAAATTGAAATTATTTAGAGAAGCGTTAATTATACTTGGAATCTATTTGCTTGGAGAATTGTTATCATCATTACTCCATTTGCCAATACCAGGCAATATTTTAGGAATGGTAATATTATTTATTTTATTATTAACTAATGTAATTAAAGTAGAGAATATTTCCACCGTAACAAATTTTTTATTAGACCATTTAGCATTCTTTTTTATTCCGGCAGGAGTTGGACTAATGACCTCAATTGGAATAATAAAATCAACATGGTGGCAATTACTAGTAGTATGTTTGTCTACTACTATAATAATTATTGGAACAACTGGAGTTATTGTTCAAGTAATTTCTAAAAAGAAAGAGCAGAAGTGAGGTGAATTATATGGATGTATTAGTGAATAATGTTTTATTTGGTTTAGTGATTTCCCTAGCAGCTTTTGAAATAGGTATATTTATCAATAGATATACAAGGATACCAGTTCTGAATCCATTATTAGTTGCAATAATAATTGTAATATGTTTTTTATCAGCATTTCATATTGATTTTGATACATATAATAAGGGTGGCCAATTTATAAATATGTTTCTTGGACCATCAACTGTAGTTCTTGCAGTACCTTTATATAAACAACTTGATTTACTTAAAAAAAATGCGAAGGCCATATTAACTGGAATATTAGTGGGCAGCATAGTAGGGATTTTTTCAATAATCGGAATATCATATTTAGTTGGACTAGATACGAGCATAATAAGATCATTGATTCCTAAATCAGTAACAACTCCTATTGGAATATCAATAAGCAGTCAATTAGGAGGACTAGTTCCAATTACTGTACTTGCTATAATAATTACAGGAATAATAGGAGCAGTTTTTGGGCCAACTGTTTGTAAAATATTAAGAATAAAAGATAAAGTGGCAATAGGAGTTTCTATGGGAACAGCTGCTCACGCAGTTGGAACAAGCAAGGCACTTGAACTAGGAGAAGTAGAAGGGGCCATGAGCAGCCTATCAATTGGAATAGCCGGAATAATGACCGTAATTCTCGGACCAGCTGCATATCATTTAGCGGCTATAGTGTATCATATGATTAAATAAGTCTATATTATAGGTAGGTAACAAGTATTGGAGACCACTGAAAAATGGAATTTTTCAGTGGTCTTCATCTATTTTAAGATCAATTAAGTTAATTTTTTAATATACAGATATCCAACATTATAATTGGACTTATTATATGAATATACTTACATATTTACTAAATCTTCATGTGGATATCTTAACTAGAAATAATGGATATTTTCATAGTTTTTCGTAATATTATGACCCTTGCGGTTACAAAAATATTTATTATTTCGGTAAGCTACCACATAAGTCTAGTTTACATGTTGTTTATTTATAGTTTGGTATATTTACAATAAATATGATACATACATAAATCTTATTGTAATGGCACTATACAAGAGCTTTAGTAATATTTACTTGTTGATTATACTATTAAGTGCAAATTATAATTTATATAGGTATGAAATTATACGGAATTAATGATGAATAAAAACTATAAAGAGATGCGGGAGACGGATAAATATGGCTTACGAAGATGAATTGCTTATTACTTATGGATTAGGGTATGCCTTTGAGAAAAGTAAATTACTAATTGTTTCAGAACTTGAGGAAAAAACTGTTTTAAAAAAAGAATTAGATATTATGAAAGAGATAAATATAATCAACGAATTTAAGGAAAAATTGCATTCTGAAAGTGATTTAAGATTCCCTAAGAGCTATATTACAAATGTAGAAGAAGCTTTAGAGGAGAAGTTATCAAAGACTATACCCATAATTACATCAATAAAAGCCAAGAATATGACAAAACAAGATCATCTCATGGACGAATATATAAAAAAAGATTTGAGCTTAGTAAGATTAAGAAAAGAAGGCTACATACAAAAGGATTTAACTTTAATAAAAGAGTATCTAGATAAGTGCACTGAAAATTTAGATATAAGTATAGAAAACAAAGAACAGAAAGCATTGAAATTTGATAAAATTGTTTTAAAAATTATTTTAACTTCAAGTTTTGGAAATGATTTTAGTTCCTTCTTGAGTCAACAAGGACAAGCTGGAAGTATAAACAAGTTAGACAAAGCTATGGAGAAACATTTAGAAGATGCCCTTAAGAATAAGTATTTAGTAATAAAGAAGTATAATGAATTAGATTTTTTAAATTTACTTTTATTTCTTGAGGAATGGCAAGGAAAGCATTTTGAATGGGACGAAAAATATACAAGCTTATTGTTTTCTGTAAATAAGGACGGGCAAAAATATAAAGGTCCACAGTCAGAAATAAAAGATTATGTAATATCTTTTATTAAGGAAAAAAGGTATTTGTATTTTCCCTTTGGCAAATACAATGAGGAAAATATATTTATAACTTTAAACGATGAAAAGTATTGTAATAAAGCCGAAAATCAAGAAAATACTACTAAACCTAAATATATGGTTTTAGAAAAAAAAGAAGGAAACCTATATCAAATTACTTCAAATGACTATAAAGAAATTGATTTAAGTTATAACTATGAATTAGGCTATTTACTTTCCTATGAAAATGATAATGTCAATATTTCTTTCGTTACATATGATAAAATCAATGATAAAGTAAATCATATAAATAAATACGACGACTTAAAAACAGAAATGATTAAGGCACTAGAAGAGCATTTTATAATATAAAAATACTGACGAAGGAAAGACTAACTATGTTGCTCAATTCTATTCTCAACGCAACACTGCACAAAATAGTTAGTCTTTCTTGTGGTATTTATATATTTCTAAATATAAAGATTTTGAACTTAACTTATACGTTTAAATATACTCAACTAGAAATGAGGCACATACTTTTGTGGAATGTTTCATTAAAATTCCTTAGAAACTGGAACAAAAGTATGTGCTTCATTTCGGTGAGTTATATTTAAATTAAAGTTAAGTTCGATCTTGTATATCTAAAAATGTTATGTACCTTTATTTAGTTGAAGATTTTTCAAGGCGTCTGCGTTTTTTGGTTTTCTTTTTCATAACTGAAAAACCAAAGGAACCAATTGGTTTTTTAACTAGTGGAAAGTATTCACCATGACAGTAAGACATCATATTTGCATTTTCAAAATGAATCTTACCTTTGTCGTCAAATAAATCTTCATTAACATGAGAACCAAGAACTTCAGCTATGAACATATCGTGGGTTCCAAGAGGAATTATGTTTTTTACTTTACATTCAATATTTACTGGACATTCTTCTATGTAAGGTACTGAAATATTAAGACTATCTTTTAAAGTAAAGTTCATTTCAGCAATTTTATCATTTTTCTTTCCAGTTTTAACGCCGCAGTAATCTACTTTCTTTACTAAATCTGAGCTAGGCAAATTTACTACAAACTCCATAGTTTCTTTTATATATTCATAAGATAATCTTTCAGGTCTTATTGAAATATAAAGCATAGGAGGTTTTGTATTAATTGTACCAGTCCATCCAACCGTAAAAACATTAGTTTTACCTTCTTTATTTTTAGAGGTGATTAAAACCACAGGTACGGGATTTAAAATTACACTTCCTTTGAAATTCCTCTTATTCATATTAAATACTCCTTTAAATAAAGGCATCTTCAAAAATAATTTTATTTGAAGATGCCTAAATGAAATTTTAATTATATCTAGGTAAATGAATTATCTTCTTCGACCTGAACGGCCGTAATAACTTCTTTTTTTTCTGCGCTTTGAATTAACAGCCATATTTCTAATTAGTGCAAGTAAAGTGATGATAATAGCTATACCTACTATGGTTGCTATATAAATAATTATGTTATCTTTAATAAGATCACCAAAAGAAATATCTACTGCACCTGTAACTTCTTCAGAGTGATTTCTTGTACTGTATGTTAACTTAACATCTTTCTTGAAAAGTAAATTCCATGCACTAGTATCCGTTCCGTTAAAAGTGATTTTAGATTCAGCATCATTAATATCATTTTTATAATAGGTTACATCTTGAGTTAATTTAACTGGTACAGAAATAGTTTTTGTAGGACCAAATACAACAAAAGGTTTATATTTTACTTCAGCATTTCCAACGCTCTCGCCGTTAGCTTTGTATACTTCTTTAGTTGCAGCATAACTATAATCCATTATAGCATCCATATCGTTAAACTTTGTCATATCTGCATTATCTATTTGTCTGCTCTTAAAGACAATACCTAGCATTTGTCTTCCATTTCTTTCATAAACAGTAGCAAGGCAACCCCCTGCTTCGCTGGTTGTTCCAGTTTTTCCTGCAATATTACCATTTTTACCAAGAGTTAAATTTCTATTTTCTAAAATTAATCTAGAATTCTTTATGGTTACAGGAGCTTCTTTAAGTTCCATTGTTTGTCTTACCCAATCATTTGCAAAGGCTGCTTTTAAAATTAATGAAAGGTCATATGCTGTAGTATAATGATTTGGATCATGTAATCCGTTTGGAGTAACAAAATTACTATTATTAGCTCCAAGTTCCTTAGCTTTTTTATTCATCAATTCAGCAAAGGCTTTAGAGTTACCTGAGATATTATCTGCAATTACATATGCAGTATCATTTCCTGAGAATAGAAGCAAACCTTTCATTATGTCGTCTGCTGACACTTTATCCCCAGGCTGCATTGTATTATGCATATAATTGAGATTTATAGAATATTCAGGCTGCTCCTTTGCTGATTTAGTATATTCAAGTTGGTCAGATGGTTGTTTATTTTCAGCTAATAATAAACCAGTTAAAAGTTTAGTCGTACTAGCTGGATATCTTTTGCTATCAGCATCTTTACAATATATTACTTCACCAGTCTCTAAATCCATGGTTAAAGCTGATTGAGCCACAATGTTCGGTAAAGCTTGTGCAGATGCTTCAGTTTTAGATTTTGTAGTAGAAGTCTCTGCAGAATTTGCTATAGCTAGTGGACTAAATAAAGAAAGAGAAAAAGTTAATGCAAGTGCTTTTAAAATTAAATTTTTTTTCAAGTCAAATCTCTCCACTTCTATTTATTTAGGCATATTAAAATTTACTTGTTTTTGGACATGCCTTAGTATATTAAAACATTTTTAGTATAACACTTATGTAACGTTATAACAATAAATGCAATGTTAAAACTTACATGCAATATATGACAATTTGCACTATTTTAACAATTATTTTAATCTTTCAATTATAGATTTTTTTGCATTTAATTCAAATTTATCGTCTAATGAATCAAGTTTTACTTCATCACCATATTTTTTTTGCAAGGCTAAAGTTAAAAGTCTGTCTGCAAATTCAGGATTCTTTGAAAGGAATGACCCATGAAAATATGAACCAAAGGTATTTTTATATATACATCCTTCATAGCTATCTTCACCATTATTTCCATATCCGTGAATGCATTTTCCAAGTGGAGTATGATTGTTTATATAGGTTCTTCCTGAGTGATTTTCAAAGCCTACATATGTTTCATTAAATTCTTCATTATATATTTCTGTATTACCAATAAATCTGGTATCTCCACCTTCAGTATAAATATCTAAAATACCAAGACCATCAATTTTCTCACCATTTGGCGCTGTATAATATTTACCTAATAATTGATAACCACCACATATGGCAAGAAGAACTTTTCCATCTTCAATGTAGTTTGTTAACGCATCTTTCTTTATTTCATTTAAATCTTTTGATACTATAGATTGTTCATAATCTTGTCCGCCACCAAAAAAGATTATGTCCACATTTTCTTTATCAATGTTATCGCCTAAAGAAGAATTAATTATATTTACATCTATTCCTCTAAGCGCTGCTCTATGTTTTAAAATAAGTACGTTACCTAAATCACCATAAACATTTAGCAAATCAGGGTACAAGTGACAAATTGTTAACTCCATGATTTTCTCCCTCCTAGCATTACCATAACTTTTTAATATAGCCCTTTGAATGAAGATATTTTCTGTAATTAATCATCGCAGTGTAAGTTGCAAGTATGTATACTTTTTTTGAAACAGATTCTTTAATTTTATCTGTCAATTCTTCATAATCTTCTTTTAGAATAAATTTATCAACATTTAAACCAGCAACCTTTAATCTAACTGCCATATCATACATTCTAAGTCCTGAAACAAAAATATCTTCTATTTTAAGAGTGGATATTCTTTCAAAATCTACATCCCATATCCAAGAAACATCACGTCCATCAGCATAATTATCATTTAACATAAATACAGCTGAAAATTCATTTTGGTTAAGTGCAAGGGTATCTAAAGCTTGATTATATCCTGCAGGGTTTTTCACTAATATAATTTGGATATCCTTATTTCCTATAGTTATTTGTTCCTGTCTGCCAAAACTTGAACTTTGATTTTGAAGAGAAGTTTGTATTACTGAATCTTCTATACCAAGTTCCTTTGAAATAGCAAAGGCACATAAAGCATTATAAATATTATAGGCACCCGATTGACTTATAAAAACTTCAGTATCATTAATTAACACAGACGAATTCTCTGGATTTAAATCAAAGATTTTATTAACAGCATAATGCAATTCAGAACGCTTGTAACCACAGCTCGGGCAATAATAACTTCCTAAGTGATTATAAGTTACTAAATCATATGAATAAGGTGATTTACAAAACTTACAGAACTTTGCATCTGCATTTAAATCTAAAGAAGTATCTTCTTTAATAGGCGTATTGAAGCCATAAAATACAACTTCATTTTTTACATCTAATTTTCCAAGTAAAGATTCATCGCCATTTAAAACTAATTTAGTTTCTGGAACCTTTTCTACACCTTCTAATATTTTAACTAAGGTAGTATAGACTTCTCCATATCGATCCAATTGATCTCTAAATAAATTAGTCACTGTTATTATTTCTGGAGTTAGATGTTCAGTAATAAATTTAACATTAGCTTCATCAACTTCGATTACTGCATAAGGATTTTCTTTTTTTTTGAAAAAAGAATAATTTGATACAAAACACGCCACAATACCTGGATATAGATTAGCACCGGTATTATTCGTTATAACATTAAAACCATTTTGCTTTAATATGTTATAAATCATACTTGTAGTTGTAGTTTTTCCATTTGTTCCTGTTACTAGAATTATTTTATATCCTTTGCTCACTCTTTTTAAAATAGATTTATCAATTTTTAAGGCTATCTTACCAGGAAAATTACTACCACCTTTTAAAATATGTTTTGAAGCAAAAGCAGTAATTTTTGATAACAATATGCTTACAATAGACTTAATATTAATTTTACTCACCGCCCAATTCTAGTTATATATAAGAATGATTAACATAATAAGGTAATATTAAACATTTTTATAGTACTAATTAAAAAATAATCAAAATAAGTATAGCACAAAAATCTTAAACAACGAAAATATTTTTAATATATCTTCAACATCTAACCAAGACTTATGTGCAATCAACCGAAATTAGAAACATTGTTGCTTCGTCTGACTATGAAAATTTCACAGAAAGGTTCTAAATGTCAGGTTGCCACACCTATACTTGCTCCAAATTTAATTTGGACAAGTATAGGCGTAACAACCAAACATTAAGAACCTTTAACTGCTTATTTTCAAATGCCGACTGCGCAAAAATGTTTCTAATTTCTAGTGCAGATGTGCACATAAGTCTGGTGAATGTTGGATATATATATTTAATTACAAATTAAATATATAGCTTAGGCACCTATAATAAGTACACATGATATATATTTGAAGTGAATTTAAGAAAAAATGCAAGAAAACCCTTCATAGTTGAGTTTACATAATTGTTTTATTAGTGAATATACCATATAATTAGAGGTGATAAAGAATTTTACGAGGTGTTATTATGATTAAGGTAACAGTTAACATAAATGGTATGAATTATAACTTAAAGGGAGAAAAAGATGAAAAGTATTTGCTAGGGGTGGCAAATTTTGTTGATACAAGAATTAAAGAAATAATATCTAAAAAAGCAGGATTTAGTACAACAGCCGCTGCGGTATTGGCAGCTGTAAATATTGCGGATGAACTTTATGAATGTGATTTAGAATTGGATGAAGCTGTAGAAGCTAAAAAAAATATTGAAAATGAAAATGCCTCATTAAAGCAAAAGATAGAAGAACTGAACTTAGAGATGAAGAAAGTTATTGCTGAAAAATCAAATATCAAAGCTGACTTTGAGAAAAAAGAACAGGAGCTGCATTTAAGATATAAAGATGTAGAAGCTGCTTTTAACTCATTAAATGAGGAAATAAGCAAACTTAAGGTTGAAAACGAAAAAGTTAAAAATGAAAATAAGTTAATCCATGAGGAAGTTAAGAACAATAAAAATGCAAATGAAGCTTTAAATAGGGAAGTTAGTGAATCTAGGGAAAAAAATAAGGTTCTATATAAGAAGATAGATGAAGCTAAAAACAGAGAGCATAGATTAAATAAACAAATACAACAATCTAGCGAACAGATTAATAAATTAACAAATGATATTACTAAGATCAATAAAGAGAAAGATAATATAAATAAAGAGTTAAATGAATTAAATGCTAAGAATTTAGAATTAAATAAGGAAGTTGAAAAACTTAATGAAGTTAGAAAAGAATTAAATAATGAAATTTTAGTATTAAAAGAAAAAAATCTCACAGTTGAAACTAACTCTTATGATGTTTTTGAGGATTTCAAAAAAGCAAAGGCAGAGCTGGAAGCTGAAATTAGCAGTAAGGAAGCTATTGCCAAAGAATATAATATGTGTAAAACAAACTTAGAAAACTTAAGAGAAGAATACTCTAACTGCGGTAAAGAGTTGCAAGAATGCAAGGAAAGCTTAGAAAAACAAGTTAATGATAATAATGAAATCACATCTAAATTTAATGAGGAAAGAGAAGCGTTAAATAAGAAGGTTGAAGAATTATTACTAACTAAAGAAGAACTAAGTAACAAAATTAAGGATTTGATGGCTAGAGAACAAGAACTAAATGATTCTTTACAAATTGAAAAAGAAAATATAGTTGAATTAACAAAGCAGATAGAAATAAGTAATGGGGAAAGAGCTAAGCTTAAAAAGGAGTTAAATGATTTATTTGAAGAATCAGATAAGGAAATTAACGATTATACAGAAAAGCTAAATAATATTAATAAAGAAAATGAAAAGTTAATCAGTCAAATTAATTCATTAAATGAAGAAAAAGATAATTTAGAAAGTAAAATAAATAAATTAACTGCAGAGCAAGAGAATTTAAATATTGAACTTGATAATGTACGCGATGTTAATGACAGATTATCGCAAGAAATTGAAGAATACGATAGGAAAAAACAAGATCTTGAAGAAATGGTTAATATGTTAACATTAGTTCAAGATAACTTAAATAGTGAAATAAGTGATATTAGAGATAATAATGTTAGGTTGGAAAAAGAAATAGAAACAATCTTACTAGAAAAGCAAGCTTTACAGGAAGAGATTAATAAGTTAACTGAGGATGAGAACATCTTAAATAATGAAATAAAGCATTTAAGAAATATTAATGATCAATTAGCAAAGGAAATAGAAAAATGCAATAGAGAAAAGGACGTCTTACAAGAAGAAGTGGATATTATAAGAAGTAATAACGAAAAAGTTAAAAATGAGGCTAAAGAAGCTTATGAGACAAGCCAAGAGCAGATTAATATTAAAATTAAAGAAATAGAAGAAATTAATCAAACCTTAGAAACTACAGAAGCTGATTTAAGAAGAATTAAGGAAGAATTAGGAAGTAAGGAAAGAGCTGTAGCCAGATTAGAAAAAGAATTAGAAGATAAAGAAGATATTTTCTTAAGTCTAAAAAGACAAATAGAAGCTAAAGAAATTGAACTAGATACGAGTAAGGATGCTATAAATGAATTAAATGAAAAGGTATCAGCGTTAACTGAGGAAAATAGCAAATTTACGCAAGAGTCTAGAACATTCAAGCATAGATTATTTGAATTACAATCTGAGATAATAAACAAGGATATAGAAATTACAAAGCTGAGAAAAGAAGAAAAGATAGGTCCGGTAGTTAAGAAAAGATAAGTGTTGATTTTACAATAGTTTTTACTTAAAGATTATTAAATAAAAGTATAATAAGAAGGTTATAATAAAAACTCAAATAATAGAGAGTTTTATTATAACCTTCTTATAAGTGCATAATATAGATAAAAAAAACTATTTGATATATAAATTTGACTCATCCATATACAATGGTTAAAATCTAATATGGTATAATAGAATTAATGAGATAAGTTGAAATAGAAAAACTTACAATAAACAATGTACAATTAACGAGGGGAAAAAGCTATAGGCTTTTCAAAAAATAGATATTAAAGAAATTATGTAAGAATTTCATCCTTAATTGTCAATTGTCCATTTCTAATTGGAAACGTGGCGAAGCCACCTTGTTATTCTCACTTGCCACTAAGGAGGAAAATATGAATAAAATCGAATTACTAGCTCCAGCAGGTAGTATGGAGAGTTTAATTGCCGCTATAAACAATGGAGCGGATGCAATATATCTTGGAGGAAATAAGTTTTCGGCTAGAGCTTATGCCTCAAATTTTGATAATGAAACTATGATGAAGGCCGTAGATTATGCCCATAGTTATAATGTAAAAGTTTATGTTACCATGAATACACTTCTAAAACAAAGTGAACTTAAAGATGCTTTAAAATATGTGGGTTATCTTTATGAAATTGGAGTAGATGCATTAATAATCCAAGATGTTGGATTAGTTAGTTTAATCAGAGATGTATATCCTAAATTTGAATTACATGCATCAACACAAATGACAATTCATAATGCAGAAGGTGCTTTATATTTTAGAGAAAAAGGCCTTGAAAGAATTGTTTTATCAAGAGAGCTTTCTTTAGATGAAATTAAATACATTTCAAAGGATTTGGGCATTGAGACAGAGATATTTGTTCACGGTGCCTTATGTGTATGTTATTCAGGCCAATGTTTAATGAGTTCAATGATTGGTGGAAGAAGCGGAAACAGGGGAAGATGTGCACAGCCTTGTAGAATGCAATATACTTTAATAGGTGAAACTTCAGGAGAAAGAAAAGGGTATTTATTAAGTCCTAAAGATACTTGTCTAATTGAAGATATTGAACCAATTATTAAAAGTGGAACTGCGTCTTTAAAGGTTGAAGGAAGAATGAAAAAGCCAGAGTACGTAGCTGGTGTTACAAGGAATTATAGAAAATCTATTGATAAGGTATTGGTAAATACAAAGTTTGATTTACAAAAGGGAAGAAATGAATTAGCTCAATTATTTAATAGAGAAGGTTTTGCTAAAGCGTACCTTTATAAAAATACCGGAAAAGATATGATGAGCTATAATTACCCTAAAAACACTGGAGTATTTATTGGGCAGGTTTTAAATAACGGAGAAGTTAAGTTAGAAGCAGATGTTGCTTTAGGTGACGGAATAAGATTTGCTGATGATGGTTTCACTTTAAGTAAAATCTTAAAGAATAATAACGAAGTAAAGGAAGCTTTTAAGGGAGAAACTGTAAAGTTATTTCCTACAGGAGGATATAAAAAGGGATTTAGATTATTTAAGATGTCCGATAAAAAGCTTTATGATGAATTAAATGAAGATTTAAAACCATATAAAAAGAAAATAGGTTTAGTAGGGGAAGTAGAATTTAAGGCTAATGCTCCACTTTGTATAAAAACTAAATTTAATAGAAAAGAATACAAGGTTTATGGAGAAATAGTAGAAGAAGCTACTAATAAACCATTAACAAGAGAAAGAGTAGAAGAATCCTTAAAGAAATCTGGAGAAATTCCATATAAATTTGATAAAATAATCTTTGATACTTTTGATGATGGGTTTATAAGAATAGCATCAATAAATAATCTACGAAGAGAGCTATTTGAAAAGATTTTAAAAGAAGGAGTAAGCTCATACAGAAGAAAAAGAGTTGAAGAAACTCCTAAAGCAAAAGAACTAAAATCTCAAGAAGATTTAGGATATATTTATAGCTGCATCACAAAAGATCAGTTAAAGGCATTAATTGAAAATAAAGATGCTAAAAATATAGCACTAGATATATTCTTTAGCAGACAAAAAAATGCTTTGAAAAAAGAAGATTTAAAAAATTTACATGAACAAAGATCAGAAGATAGAAATATTTACTTAAAAGTTCCAAGTATAATTAAGGGTGAGTTTAATAATATTATTAAAGTTATAGATGAAATGATGCCTTACATAAATGGAATAATCACATCTAATGCCGGAATAATAAAGCTCTATAAAGATAAACTATTCATAATAGGGGACTATAAATTAAATATATTCAATAAAGAAGCAGCAGAATTTTATGCTGAAGACATAGATTTGCCTTTTATAAGCTTAGAGTTAAACAGAAAAGAAATAAAAGAAGTAGCGAAGAATATGAATTCTAAAATTGGAATTAATATTTATGGTAAGACTGAGCTTATGGTTAGTGAATATTGTCCTATAGGAAGTACTTTTGGAAATAAGTCTTCTAAAAAAGAATGTAATGGAGCATGTATGAAGGATACCTTTAGATTAAAGGATAGAATGAATGAAAGCTTTAGTTTGCTTGCAGATAATAGCTGCAGGAGTTATATATTAAATTCTATAGCAACAAATCTAATTGATGAAGTAGAGGAGCTTAAATCTTTTGGCATTAATAATTTCAGAATAGATTTTAAAGATGAAAGTTATGAAGAAGTTAATGAGATTTTAAATCAAATAGTTCATGGAAATAAAAATGAGAATAAACAGTATACAAAAGGTCACTATAGACGTGGAGTAGAATAATAGTTCACAATTTACAGTGCACAGTTTACTAACTGTAACCTGTTAACTGTTAACTGAGTTAAGGGTGTGATAAGATGAATGAACGTTCTCTAAGAGTATTAGAGTTTTATAAAATTAAAGAAAAAATAAAGAAGTATGCAAGAACCAATGCCGGAAAAGCAATGGTTGACAAACTTGAGCCATATGATAATATGTATGAAATAAATAATAAATTAGAAGAAACAAATGAGGCTCTTGAAATTTTAATTACAAAGGGGAATCCACCTCTTGAAGGACTTGCTGATATACATGAGGGAATTGAAAGAGCTAAAAAAGGTGGTACTTTATCTCCGGAACAATTATTAAAGGTTGGCGGAATGCTTGGAGCTGCTAGAACTATGAAGGAATTCTTCAAAAGAGAAGAAGCTGAAAAGGCGTATCCAAGGCTTGAAGATCTAGCATACATACTAGTTCCAATAAAGGCATTAGAAAGTGAAATAGAAAGAGCGATTGTTTCAGAAGATGAAATTAGCGATAAAGCCAGTCAGACTTTATATAATATAAGGAGAAGTCTTAAAGAAAAGAATTCTTCAGTAAGAGAAAAAATAGGATCGATAGTTAGAAGTAATTCAAAGTATCTGCAGGATGATTTATATACTATGAGAGGCGATAGATATGTAATTCCAGTAAAATCTGAGTATAAGAGCCAGGTTCCAGGACTTGTCCATGATCAAAGCTCAACTGGAGCAACATTTTTTATTGAGCCTATGAGCTTGGTAAATTTAAATAATGAAATAAGAGAATTAGTTTTAAAAGAAAAAGCGGAAATAGAAAGAATACTTTCTGAACTTTCTTTAAAAGTAAAAAATAATTCTGATGAATGTTTAAGTAATTTAAAAGTTCTTGTTGAGTTTGATTTTATATTTGCAAAAGGAAGATATGCCTCTTCTTTAAATGCAATAAAACCAATTGTAAGAGAAGATGGGATATTTAGCATATTATCAGGAAGACATCCATTAATAGAATCTGACAAGGTTGTGCCATCAGATGTTTATTTAGGTGAAGAATTTCAAACTTTAATGATTACAGGACCAAATACTGGAGGTAAGACTGTTACAATAAAAACTGTTGGATTACTTCATATTATGGGCTTAAGCGGACTTTTAATACCTGCTAAAGATAATTCATCAATAGCTTTCTTTACTGAAATATTTGCAGATATTGGTGATGAGCAAAGTATTGAACAAAGTTTATCAACATTTTCTTCTCATATGACTAATATAGTTAATATTATGAAGCATGTAGATGATAAGTCATTAGCATTATTCGATGAACTTGGAGCAGGTACAGATCCAGCGGAAGGAGCTGCTCTTGCAGTATCAATACTCGAAACCTTAAGAAATAGAGGTGCAAAATTAATTGCAACTACTCACTATAGTGAATTAAAGGCATATGCGTTAAGGACAGAAGGTGTCGAAAATGCATCTGTAGAATTTGATATAGAAACATTAAAACCAACATATAGATTATTAATTGGTGTACCAGGAAAATCTAATGCTTTTGAAATTTCTAAAAGACTAGGCCTGGTTGAAGGAGTAATAAAGAGAGCTAAAGAGTATATGTCTGAAGAAAATCTTCAGTTTGAAAATTTAATTAGAGATCTCCAAGAAAAGAGCATAATAGCTAAAAAAGAAGCTAGAGAAGCTAAGATGCTTAGAGATCAAGCAGAAGAGCTTAAAAGAAAATATGAAGAAAAGCTTGAAAAATTAGAACAAACTAGGGAAAAAGCTTATATGGACGCTAGGCGCGAAGCAAAAGAAATAATTGCAAATGCTAAAGATGAAGCAGATGATATTCTTAAAGCTATGAGAGAGCTTGAAAAACTGGGAATAGGAAGCGGCGGAAGACAAAGGCTTGAAGAAGAGCGTAAGAAGCTTAAGGAAAGCTTGGAAGAAAAGGAAAAAGGAATTCATAAAATGAAAGAAAATGAGGGAGAAGTAATTACTAAGGTTACTCTTGGAATGGAAGCATTTTTACCTTCATTAAATCAAAAAGTAATTATAACATCTATGCCAGATAACAAAGGAGAAGTTCAAGTTGAAGCAGGCATAATGAAAATAAATGTTAAACTTAAGGACCTTAGAAAAACTCAAGAGACAAAAGAAGAAAAAGTAAGAAGAAAGCGAGAAGTAAAGCTTAATCTAAGCAGTGTAGAAACAAGGGTGGATTTAAGAGGTATGGATGCAGAAGAAGCTTGTTATAAAGCTGATAAGTACCTAGATGATGCCTATAGAGCTAACTTAGGAGAAGTGACAATAGTTCATGGTAAAGGTACAGGGGTACTACGTAAAGCAATAAATGATATGCTTAAGAGACATCCTCATGTAAAATCATATAGATTGGGAGCTTATGGTGAAGGTGGCGATGGAGTCACTATGGTTGAATTGAAAGCTTAATATTAATTTTAATGAATGATGAATGATGAATGATGAATGATTAAGGAGGACATTCCTCTGGAATGTCTAAAAAATATTTAAAATCACTAGGTGATTTTATTCATTAATTATTCACTATTAATTATTAATCATTCATTTAGAAAAGGGGTGATAATATGTACATAATAAGTGCATGCTTATGTGGAGTTAATTGTAAATACAATGGTAAAAATAATATAAATGAAAGATGCATGAAGTTATTTAGAGAAGGAAAAGCTGTTTTAGTATGCCCGGAGCAGTTAGGAGGCTTACCAACACCTAGAAATCCAGTTGAACTAAATAATACAGCAAGTGAAGTGATTGAAGGTAATGGAAAGGCATTAAGCAACATAGGCGAAGATGTAACTGAGGAATTCCTAAATGGAGCTTATGAAACGTTAAAAATTGCTAAAGAGCTTGGTGCAACTAAGGCTATATTAAAAGAAGGAAGTCCTTCATGTGGAGCTAATTATGTGTATGATGGTACTTTTTCAGGGAACAAAATTAAAGGTAAAGGAATAACAGTGCAGTTATTAGAAAATGAAGGTATAACTGTATTTTCAGATGAAGACTTAGAGGTAAATAATGAAAAGTTGGTATACCTTAGTGAGTTTGATAGAGAAAAGGCTAAAAAGAGAAGACTTTTTGAGCAAGGAGAAGAAGAGGAATACGAAGAAGAATACTTTGATTTAACTGAAAACTTAACTGATATGTCAGAATTACCTCCAAGCGTTGAAGAAAATGTGAAAAAACTTATGATTTCATTGGCACGTGATTTAATGGGCTTCGAAGATATAGATGAAATTGCTGAAGCCACTGGTTTGAGTATCGAGGAAGTAGAAGAAATACTCGATGAGGAATAGAGTGTAATTAAATTATGGTAATAATTCTAATATTATTCTAATGGCATTTTAATCTAATTTTAATGTTTAAATGCAACAATAGCATTGTAGGAAGATTGAGTATTTTAAATACGGAAAAATATTCTTCATCATCAAATATTTTTTCGAAGCTTAAGATTTCTGGAGTCGTCGTCAGAAATTTAATATTAAATCTTTTTATGGTTTTTATTCATATTTACAAAAGGAGTTGTACTTAAAAGCAACTCTTTTTTGATGTCTAGGAAATTATAGAAATTCTAATTGTTGAAATTGAGTTATATTAAGGATTGTGAGATTTTTGAGTGGTGAAAAATGAACAATGAATGATGAATGATTAAGGAAGAAAAGCCTTTGGCTTTTCAAAAATAAAATGTTTAAGAAATTACGAAGTAATTTCAACCTTAATCATTAATTATTCATCATTCGTTATTCATTACTAATAAAACGTGGCGCAGCCACTTTGTTCTTATAAAAAATACTATCTAAAGCTTTGTTCACAACAAATACATATTAAATAAAGCTACATGTATGCATACTATTGAATTACAAAATGCTGTATAATATTTTATTATTAGCTGAAGCTTATTAATAATAAAATAATTTTAAGATGGGAGCTTGCAGATTTGAATAATTTTAAAATTCTTTTAGTAGAAGACGAAAAACAGATGGCAATGTTTATTGAAATGGAACTTACTCATGAAGGATATAAGGTTGATATAATTCATGATGGAAGAGACGTTATAGAAAAAGTTAAAGATGTTGATTATAATTTAATACTTCTTGATATTATGATACCAAATTTAAATGGAATTGAAGTATGCAGGAGAATTAGAAAATTCTCTATTGTGCCAATAATAATGCTGACAGCTAAAGGAGATGTATCAGATAAAGTCATAGGTCTTGACGCTGGGGCCAACGATTACTTAACTAAGCCATTTGCAATTGAGGAGCTGCTTGCGAGAATCCGAGTATATACAAGGGAGAATGTATTGGAAAATGAAAGCAGTGAAATTAGGGTAAAGGATATAATTATGGATGATAAAACACATCAGGTATGGAGAGATGGAGTGGAAATTGAATTAACCAAGAAAGAGTATGATCTTTTAAAGATGCTATTAGTTAATAAGAATATTGTTCTTACAAGAGATCAATTAATTGAATCTGTATGGGGGTATGAGTATTATGGAGATACTAATGTAGTAGATGTTTTTATAAGATATCTAAGAAGTAAAATTGATGACAGTTTCGAGGAGAAAATTATAACTACTGTAAGAGGGGTAGGATACGTCATTAAAGGAGAATAAAATATGAATTTTAGAATTCTTAATAATGCAAGGATTTCAATAAAGCTGACAATAATTTATGCTTTTATGTTCTCATTAATTTTGTTATTAATAAATGCTGCAGTTTTGTTTGGAATAGAACATTATTTATATCGTGAAGCAGATAGGGATATTGAAGATACAAAAGGTATAATATTAAATATGTTCATTTCTCCAAATGTGCAGTTAAATTTAGCTGACAAAGAAGTTTTTTCTAATTTATCATCTACAGATGATATCTATATAAGAATTATAAAAGAAAATGGAGAATTAATAAAAGCCTCTGATGGTTTTCCATTTAACATAAATAAACTTAACTCTAATATAAAATATGCAGGAGATAAGGAAGAGCATTTAGAAGACAAAGGCAGGCATTTAGAATATAAAAGTATTGAATATAACAGTCAAGAATACGGATTAATATATTTTCAAATAGTAAAAGACATGGAAAGTGAATATAATTTCATGAAAATAGCATTTGTATTAATGGCAGCAGCTGATTCCATAGGGATTATTGCTTCCATCATAGTGGGATATATAGTGAGTAAGAAAATGCTGAAACCAATTGATTACATAACTAAAACTGCTAATAATATAAGTATAAATAATCTAAAAGAAAGAATAGATATAACAGGTGCTGATGATGAGCTAAAAAGACTTGCAGATACTTTTAATAAAATGATAGACAGACTTCAAAGCTCCTTTAATAGACAGACACAATTTGTTTCAGATGCATCCCATGAACTTAGGACGCCAATTGCCGTTGTAAAAGGATATGCTAATTTGCTAGACAGATGGGGAAAGAATGACAAAGATGCATTAGAAAAATCTATATATGCAATTAAATTAGAAGCTGATAGTATGGCAAACTTAGTTGAAAAATTATTGTTTCTAGCAAAAGGTGATAGCGGAACACAGGTAATAGAAAAAACAGAATTTTGGATTAATAACCTAGTTGACGAAGTAATTGATGAAAGTAATGTTATTGATGAGAAGCACGAGATATATAGTAAAAGAAATGATATTGGAAAAATTACAGCAGACTATGAGATGATAAAGCAGATGCTTAGGATATTTATCAGTAATAGTATTAAATTTACTCCAGAAGGTGGAAGAATAGAAATAAATTCGGAAATATATAAAGAATTTATAAAAATAATTGTTAGTGATACTGGGATTGGAATTCCTAAAGATGAAATTGATAATATTTTTGAGAGATTTTATATTGTAGATAAATCAAGGTCTAAAGAAAAAGCAGGTTCCGGGCTTGGATTATCTATTGCTAAATGGATTGTCGATATTCATCACGGGACTATAGATGTAGATAGTGAAGAGGGGAAGGGAACGAGTATAATCGTTAAGTTATACTTTAATAAGAATTCTAATTAAATTTATATTTAATATTGATTTAGTATTAAGTATTTACGTTGTAGCTTAGGATAGTAACATATCTTAGGCTGTTTTTTTCATGTATTAGTATAAAAAGGTGCTATACGAGTAGAAAGTAAAAAATTTCATATGATAATTTAAGGAATTTTTAATGTGATTTTAATCTATCGGGTTCATAATGGCGAAGCAAGGTGATTGGCATTATGGATTATTAAGTTTTAATGCTTTGCCTTAATATATTATTAGGAAGGATAGATAAAAATGAATATGGAACTTTTTAGAGTAATAAATGATTTAGCAAATAAAAGCGCAGTCTTAGATAAGATTATGATTTTCTTTTCAGAAGATGTGCCTTATATATTTATGGCTATTATTGCAATAGTATTTATTTTAGGAATGGTAAAAAAGAATTGCAGTTACAGAAAAGCTGCTGTTGATACTTTTATAATAACAGTTATTAATTTAATTTTGGGCTTTATTATTGGAGGAGTATATTATGTAGACAGACCTTTCGTTCATAATAAAGTAAACTTGTTATTTCCCCATGTGCAAGATGCTTCATTTCCAAGTGATCATGCGACAGGAACTATGAGTATAGCTCTAGGCCTTAAAAAGTATAATAAGATACTTAGTACAATATTAACTATAACATCAATAATCGTAGGATTCTCAAGGGTATACGTCGGGCACCACTATCCTATGGATGTTATTGGAGCATATATAATGGTTTGGACAACAAGTTATATTTATAATTTGAAATTAAGAAGTAAGGTAGATTATTTATATGAATTAATTGAGAATAAATTTGCAGCTAAGTTTGAACTTGAAAAATTATTTAACTAGATTGTTTTATCATGTATGAAAGTGTTATAATAAATTTGAAAATAAATAGAAAAATTTATTTCTTTGTCGCCGGATAAAGAAAATAATAAGCGTTTAAATATCACGCCGCAGGCCTTTGAAAGTGTGATGTTTAGACGCTTTTGTTTTAGGAGGATTGTTATGTTAGAAGAAAATAATAGTATCTTTATTATAGGTAGAGTAGCTGTATTAGAGAAATATAGAAAGCTACAGCTTGGAAGTAAGATTATAAGTGAGTTAGAAAGCATAGCTAAAACATTAGGGGGAATAACTATCGAATTATCAGCTCAATGCAAAGCACAAGGCTTTTATGAAAAATTAGGATATGTTGCAAGTGGAGAAATATATTTAGATGAATTCTGTGAACATATTCACATGGAAAAGCAATTATAATGCGAGGGGATTAATTTAATTATTTATATAAAAATAATTGTTTATTTTTTATTTAAAATTGATAGAATATAATTAAGATTATTAATCTGTGATTTAGTTAATTGAACTTCACACAGTGAAAGTATGTAGTTGGAAAATACAAAATAGGGAGATGTGTAGTTATGCTATGGAGTGAAGTAAGAAAAACATATCCTAATAAGTGGATTGTATTTGATAGTTTAAAGCAACATGAAGAAGAGAATAAATTAATTATTGAAGATGTAGCAATAATAGAAGTTTTTGATGACATTAATGATGCTTTTAGATGTTATCGTACACTTCATAGGAAAAATAAAACACGTGAATTAAGTTTCGGCAATACAAAAGATGAATTGTTAGTTTATGAAAATGAGAGGATTGGATTAATTAGATGATTAAATTAAGATATCAAAATTATTTATTATTTTGTTCGCTAGATTTAAACATTAATAGCCAAAACTTGAATTTGAAAAATGTTCTAATTGATACAGGTTCAGCTACCACATTAATTAATGCTGATTATATTTTATTAGATGGAAATGAAAAGATAAAAAATGCCCAAGGAATAGGTGGTTACGAAAGAATTCTTGTTAAGAAATTTGAATCATTAAGATTAAATGATATTACACTAAAAAATGTTTCATTATCAATAGGAGATATGGATTATGGAATAGATATTGATTTACTTATAGGTTTAGATATGTTAAAGATACTTAATGCTAATATAAATATTAAAAATATGACATTAGAACTAAATGGTTGTAATGTTATAAACGATTTTTCAAAATAAATTGAATTAGACATATAAATATGAATGATAATTTAATAATGTACTTAAGTAATGAAAGAGAACCAAGCCCAGATGGAGGAGGTTCTCCTTTTTTCTGTTGTTTCAGGGAGAATGTTGATGATAAATCCTGTGAATATAAAAATATGTATACAATAACAAAGAAGATTATTGATTGCTAAATATTTAGTATAAAATAGGTGTATACATATTCATATTTTAAACGTCATAATAACAGAAGTACTTCAGAACTAATGCTGGAATTAACTTACTTTATGATAGGGGGAAATGATGAAAAATGAATTAATTAATGAGATGTTTGAGAAAAAAATGAATCTCATATATAAGTATTTGGTCAAGCTTGGCTGCAGTCAAGATAATGCTGAAGATATAGTTCAAGATACATTCTATAAGGCACTAAAGTACATTGATGGTATAAAAGCTGATAAGATTTCAGCATGGCTTTTTAAGGTAGCAATTAACAAATATTATGATTTATGTAGAAAAAATAATAAACGTATTTATTTAAATATTGATGAAGGAGTTTTTAAAGATAACTTAACTGATAGAAAGCTAGTTGAAGATTTTATATTAGATCTAGAAAAAAAAGATGAAATTCTTCAAATTTTAAATTCCATTAGTGATATTCAAAAGAATCTGCTGCTCCTTAAATATGACATGGGCTTATCTTACAAAGAGATAGCAGAATTTTTAGGCATAAATGAGAATACAGTTAAAACTTATCTTTTTAGAGCTAGAGAACAATTTAAAAATTGGGGGTGTAATTATGAAAAGACAAAATATTAGAAAATTGTTTTTAATAAGTGCAATGTTATTGTTTCCGATAACAATATATTATTTTTCACCATATTTAATTATTCAAGGGGCAATAGAAGGGATAATTAATGGTAGTTTCATTGTATTTCTTGCAATGTTAGTAAGTTCTGTTTTTTTAGGAAGAGTGTTTTGTGGGTATTTATGTCCAGCAGGTGGAATTCAAGAATGTGCAATGATTATTAATGGTAAAAATCCTAAGCAGGGTTGGAAAAATAATATAAAGTATGTGATTTGGATGGTATGGATAATAGGTGTAATTACTTGTTTTATATTTGGAAAACAAGAATTAACAGTAGATTTTTTCTATATGACTGAACACGGAATATCAATATCTAATATACAGGATTATATTATATATTATGGAATAGTACTTTTATTTTTTATTCCGTCTGTAGCATTTGGTAAAAGAATCTTTTGTCACTATTTTTGCTGGATGGCACCATTTATGGTGATAGGAAGTAAATTGGGAAATCTGTTTCATATTAAAGTTCTTAGACTAGATGCCAACAAAGATGCATGTATAAACTGCCATGTGTGCGATAAGAGCTGTCCGATGAGCCTTAATGTGGCAGAGAAAGTTCAAATTGAGATAATGGATGATAAAGAGTGTATATTATGTGGAGCATGTGTTGATAATTGCCCTAAAAAGGTAATTACTTATAAAGTGAAGAAAAGGGGAAAACATAAGTGAAAAAAACAAGGTTTGTATTACTTGGACTTCTTCAGGAAGAAGAATTAAGTGGATATGAAATGAAAAGAATTATAGATATGCGAATGTCATTCTTCTGGCAGGAAAGTTTTGGACAAATATATCCAGAACTTGGTAAGATGATGAAAGAAGGATTAATTGATTTTTCTAATGAAGAATCAACAGGAAAAATGAAACGTGAAAAAATAAGATATAAAATAACTCTAAAAGGAAAAAAAGAGTTAAAGCAATGGATGGAAGCAGAAAATGAAAAAGATACTACTAGAAGCGAATTACTTTTGAAAATGTATTTATCAACTGATAAAAATGTGGAGGAAATGAGAAAACATATCATTCAGTTTAAAAAAGAATCAGAGCAAAAATTGGAATTATTTAATTTATTTGATGCAGATTTAAATCAAAATATACAATTGCATAATAATCATAGGCAGATATTGTGTGTATTAAATCTAGGCATACGTCAGACGAAGTTATATATTGATTGGAGTAAGGAAATGTTAGATCTTTTGGATAATGAGTGATTTTTAGCCACACTTTATAATTGCTAAGGTGTGGCTATTTCTATATAAGAAATTTAGATTACTCCCAATCTACAATATTATCAAAACCATCCATTTCATTTATTGCCCATTCAACAGCTTCTCTGCTGCTGCCAAATTCCTCATTAGTACTACTTACATATGAATAACCCTCTTTATCATCTACAGATTGAATAAATAATTCTTTTACACCATCAGTCATGCTTATTTCACCATTTGCTTCAAGAGTATCTATTAATTCCTTTGGTATTGTTAAACTTGCTTCCATGTGATAACCACCTTTCTATAATATATTTCAAAATTATGATTCTACAAATAGCATTCTTTTATAACTTATTTTTATATTTTGTACAAAATAACGATAATATATAATAAGTTTTTTGCTATGCAAAATTGTAAAATAACATGAGTAAGGAAAGATGGTTGGCAACAAAGTCAATGTAAAAGATTTGTAAATTAAATAAATTATATATCGAGTTCATACATTTGTAATAAAGTTGTGATAAAACTGTTAAATTACTGTTGTAATATTATATTAGCAAGAAGCTCACATAATATATTGCAATGGAGGAATTAGAATGAAAAAGATAATTTATGCACTAACTGGAATAGTAATTACAACAACATTAATGGTTGGATGCAGTAAAACTAGCACTGGAACTACTCAAGCGGCTCAAGGTAGTCAAAATGCTTCAACTGAAGATGGAACAGCTCCTCAAAAGAACTTTCAAGCAGCAGATTTACAAGGAGAGGTATCAAGCATAGACGGAAATAAGATAACACTGAAACTTATTAAGGCACCAGAAAGACCTCAAGGCGGAGATAAGAAAAATGCAAATCAAAATGGTGACCAAAAGACTTCACAAGATAATAATACAGATGGTCAGGCATCTATGAGAAAAGGTAACAGACAAGTAGAGTATACAGGTGAAACTAAAGATATTACAGTCAGTGACGGAATACAAATAGCTGCAATGAACAGAGGAAAACAAAATACAGATGCTAAGACACTTACAGCTAGTGATATAAAAGTTGGTGATATACTTTCAATAACATATTCAGATAAAGAAAAAGAAACAATTTCAAAAATTGTTGTTAGACAGGCTGCAGATCAAAATGCAAAGGCTGATGCCAATAGTAAGTAAATAAATAATGATAATGCTCTATATTGAGTTATAGAATCTTAAAGATTTTATAATTTAATATGGAGCTTTTGTTATTTAAGAGTGTTTATAACAGACATTTTAATGATGTTATATACATTTATATAAATTAAAATCGTCATACTGATTGTTAACTTATAAATATAATAAAGTTGACAATAATCAATAAAAGGTATATATTGGGTTTGGAGGTGGGGAACAATGGAAAATGAAAAAATAAACATAATACAAAATAATATAAAAATATCAACACATCAATTAGTCTTTTGTGCAATCTTTACAGCATTAATTGCATTAGGTGCATTTATTAAGGTACCAATACCAGTATTACCTTTTACCCTTCAATTTTTATTTACTACTATGGCAGGTCTTATTCTTGGAGGGAGAATAGGAGCTTATAGTGTTTTAATGTATATCTTGCTTGGGCTTATGGGATTACCGATCTTTTCTGAAGGAGGAGGAATTGGTTATATATTTAAACCGAGTTTTGGATATTTGATTGGATTTTATATTGCAAGTTATGTTACAGGAAAAATTGTAAATAGAAAATTAAATCCTACTTTTACAGAGATTTTAAGTGGTAACTTTATTGGACTAGCTATTGTTTATGGAATAGGGATGATTTACTACTATATAATTTGTAACTATGTAATCAATACTCCAATTGGATTATGGCCACTGTTTTTATATTGTTTTATTTTAGCTGTACCAGGAGATATTTTACTTTGCATACTGTGTGCACATCTTTATAAACGTCTTACTCCAGCAATTAAAAAACTTTCATATGGGGGAGTTTAATATGAACAAGAAGATTTTTATTACTGCAACAGGTACAGATATAGGGAAAACATTTGTGGCAGCGCTTATAGTAAAAAAACTAAGAGATGATAGGATTAATGCAGGTTACTATAAAGCAGCACTAAGTGGAGCAGAGGTTACAAAAAATGGATTAATCCCAGGTGATGCATGTTATGTAAAAAGAATTGCAAATATAAATGAAAATACAGATAATCTTGTATCATATGTATATAAAGAGGCTGTGTCACCGCACTTGGCAGCCCAAATAGAAGGAAATCCAGTTGAAATGAGAAAAGTTGAAGAAGACTTTAATAACGCTTTATTAAAATATGATTATTTGGTTATGGAGGGCAGTGGGGGAATAGTATGTCCTATAAGATATGACCATAAAAAAATTCTACTTGAAGACATAATAAAAGAATTAGGCCTTTCAACTTTAATTATTGCAGATGCAGGACTTGGAACAATTAATCATGTGGTTCTTACTGCAGAATATTTAAAAAATAGGAATATATCAATAAAAGGAATTATATTAAATCATTATATTGAAGGTAATATGCTTCATGAAGACAATAAAAAAATGATAGAGGCAATTACTAGAATTCCAGTAATTGCAACGGTAAAAGAGAATGAGGAAGTTTTAAACATTAGTACTGAAAAATTGTTAGAAATCTTTGAGTAAATTTTAAAATAGGAAAGAGAATGAAAATGAATTTAGTAGAAAAAGATTTAAAATATATATGGCATCCATGTTCACAGATGAAAGATTATGAAAAATTAAAACCAATTATAATTGATCATGGAAAAGGTATTTATTTATATGATAAGAACGGCAAAGAGTATATAGATATTGTAAGTTCATGGTGGTGCAATTTGCTTGGGCATTGTAATCCAACAATAAATGAATATATCAAAAATCAGCTTGATAATTTGGAACATGTTATTTTTGCTAACTTTTCTCATGAACCAGCAATAAAACTTTGTGAAGAGTTAATTGAAATTATTCCTAAAGGACTTACAAAATTTAATTTTTCAGATAATGGTTCTGCATCTGTTGAGTGTGCCCTAAAAATGAGTTTTCAGTATCAATATCAAACTGGAAATAGAAAGAAAACAAAATTTATGTGTTTAAGTGAAGGGTATCATGGTGAGACAATTGGAGCATTATCTGTTGGAAGTATGGATTTATATGCTAAGATTTATAAACCTATGTTAATGGATACAATTCATGTGGAAGCTCCAGATTGTTATAGATGTCCTTATGGTAAAACTAGAGGTTGTTGCAGCGCAGAATGTTTTGAGCATGCAGAAAAATCTTTTAATGAATATGGGGAGGAGACTTGTGCAATAATTGTTGAACCACTATTGCAGGGAAGTGCAGGAATGAGAATATATCCACCTATATATTTAAAAAAATTAAGGAAACTATGTGATGAGTATAAAGTGCTTCTTATTGCAGATGAAATTGCCACAGGTTTTGGCAGGACAGGAAAAATGTTTGCTTTTAACCATGAAGATGTCAGCCCAGATATTATGTGTGTTTCAAAAGGATTAACAGGAGGATACATGCCTATGGCAATAACAATCACAACAGAGGAAATCTACAATGCATTCTATGATGATTACAATAAAGGAAAAGCATTTATGCATAGCCACACATACAGTGGAAATCCTTTAGGATGTTCCGCAGCTCTAGCAGTTCAAAAGATATTAAGGGAAGAAGCTATATTGGAAAAGGCAAAGTTAAGAGCAGATTATTTAAATAATAAGTTAAAAGATGCATTACTAGAACATCGAAACATAGGTGAAATAAGAAGCATTGGACTTATTAATGCAATGGAGCTTGTAAAAGATAAGAAGACAAAAGAAGGCTATGATCCTAAGCTTAGGATAGGATACGAGATATATAAAAGGGCATTAAATAAAGGCTTGATTCTTAGACCTTTAGGAAATGTATTATATTTTAATCCACCACTAATTATCAATGAAGAAGAAATAGATAAAGCAGTTTCAATCTGCAAGGAGTCTATAGAAGAAGTATTAAGATATTGATCACTATTAATTAGCTTATCAGAGCATTTAATAGTCAAGTTGATTAATAATATAGTTATGTATTACAATACTATTAGTAAATTATTTATAGAAATCCATATACTGATTAGAGGATGATTAAACGATGAAGGTTGATTTAAGTAAGATAGTTAATAATAAAAAGATTACACCTATAGAAGAACAGGTACTAGAATATATAATTAACAATATTGATAGTGTTATGGAGATTGGAGTTAGAGGAATTGCTTCAGCAAACTATACATCTACCTCAACAATTATGAGACTTTCGAAAAAATTAGGTTTTACAGGATTTATTGATATGATTTATAATATAACTCCTCTAATAGATGGTAGTAATACTGGAATTGTAGAAAAATCAGAAGCATTAATAGGCACGGATATTAATTTTTTGTCTAAATATATAGATGAGGAACATGTAAAAAGATTTATTGAAATATTAGCAAGGGGAACTCGGAAGTATATTTTTATTTATGCAAGAGGCTACTCTGAAATTGCGGGGGAATACTTTAATAAAAAAATGCTTGGTATAGGGGTAAAGAGCATATTGATAGATTCTAAGGGCAGCTTTGAAAATAATTTAGAAGATATGGAAACACTAATAGTAATATCTAAATCTGGAGAGACTAAAGAAGTATTAGATAAGGTTCAAGTGGCGAAGAAGAAAAATAAAGTAGTGGTTTCATTTACAAAGGAAGTCGAGAACAGTATTTCAGCTCTTTCGGATATTTCCTTTAAGATATTTGATATGCATAAATTAGATGACAGCAATGTACTGCCTAACTCGTTTTTTGCAAATATGCTCATGTTTATGGAGTACTTAATTTATAGATATTATGAAGAAACAAAAAAAGAACGTAAATAGTTCGTTTTAGAAACCTGTTATCTTTTATGCTAACAGGTTTCTTAATGTCTAAAATCTATTTCAATTAAATGAAAACGTATATATAATGAGCCTATGAACGACACAATAATTTAATAAGAGGTGGAAATTATGAAGGATAAAATTATGAATGCCATGCAAAGATTTTCTAAAGCTATGTTTATTCCAGTATTAATACTTCCAATTGTAGGTATACTAATAGCCTTTGGAAATATCTTCACAAATGCCAAGTTAGCAGAATATGCACCGTTTCTAAAAAACGATATAATATTTGGATTTGGTAAAATACTATCTGGTTCTTTAGTACCTATACTATCAAACCTTGGGATAATATTCTGTGTTGGGTTAGCAGTAGGACTTGCAAAAGAGAAAAAAGCAGAATCAGGTTTCACATCAGTTTTAGTTTATCTAATATTTAATAATGCTATGAATATTTTTCTTAGCTTATCAGGGAAATTAGTTCCAGCAGACCAGTTAAGTGGGTCTGGTCAAGCAGTTGTACTTGGAACTCAAGTTTTAGACATGGGAGTTTTTTTAGGAATAATTTTAGGAATAGTTGTAGCTTATGTCCATAACAAGTATTGCAAAAAAGAATTTAATGGAGCATTTCAAATATATGGTGGTTCAAGATTAGTATTTTTAATATTAATCCCAGTAGTAGTTATACTAGCAGTTATTCTTTCTTATGTTTGGCCATCAGTACAATGGGGAATATCAAGTTTAGGATACTATATACAAAAGAGCGGTAACTTCGGAATATTCATATACGGAATGTTAGAAAGACTTCTAATTCCAACAGGCTTACATCACTTAGTATATACTCCATTCTTATATAGTCAGCTTGGGGGAATAGAAACTATAGGAGGTAAAACAATTGAAGGAGCAAGAAATATTTACTTTGCACAAATTGCAGATCCTTCAGTTAAAGTTTTATCTAGTACAGTTATATGGGATGCTAGAGGATTATCAAAAATGTTTGGTTTAGTAGGGGCTTGTTTAGCACTTTATCACACAGCTGATCCTGATAAGAAAAAGAAAGCTAGAGCAATACTTATACCTGCAGCAATTACATCAATAATAGCTGGTGTTACAGAGCCTATTGAATTTTCTTTCTTGTTTACAGCACCAATATTATTTGGAGTGCACGCAGTATTAAGCGGGCTTGGAATGGTAGCTTTAAACATGCTAAACGTAAGAGCTATAGCACCTAATGGATTTATAGATTTCTTGCTTTATAACTTACCATTGGGTATAGAAAAAACGGGCTGGCCAATGTTCATTTTAGTAGGTATAGTACAATTTGCAGTTTACTACGTAATATTTAGATTCCTAATAGTCAAGCTTAACTTAAAGACTACTGGAAGAGAAGATAATACCGAGGAAGTTAAACTTTATACTAAGCAAGACTATAAGGAAAAAGTAGCAGGGGAACAAGGTACAGGAGATAAAGCTTCAGGAAATGAAGCACTTGTAATAATAGAGGCCCTAGGAGGAAAAGAAAATATTAAAAAAGTAGATAATTGTTTCACAAGATTAAGATTAATTCTCGATGACACATCAAAGGTAAATGAAGCTATGTTAAAAGGAACAGGGGCTACTGGCGTAGTTAAAAAAGGAGAAAATGTTCAAGTAGTATACGGATTACATGTAACTAGAATTAGATCTATAGTAGATGAAGCACTAGGAATCATAGGAGAATAATACAATTCACAGAAATAGTTGAATAATAATATAAATTAAAGGAAAGAGGTAATATATATGAAAAAACATTCTATTGTTATTGCAGGAGGAGGAAGTACATTCACTCCAGGAATAGTTATGATGCTATTAGATAATCTACACCGTTTTCCAATTAGAAAATTAAAATTATATGATAATGACGGCGATCGTCAAAGTGTTATTGGTGAGGCTTTAGATATTGTATTAAAAGAAAATGCACCAGATATTGAATTTTCTTATACAACAGATCCTAAAGAAGCATTTACAGATGTTGACTTCTGTATGGCACATATACGTGTTGGAAAATATGAAATGCGTGAAAAGGATGAAAAAATTCCGTTAAAGTATGGAGTGCTTGGACAAGAAACTTGCGGACCAGGTGGAATTGCTTATGGAATGAGAAGTATAGGAGGCATGCTGGAATTAATAGATTTAATGGAAAAATATTCGCCAGACTGTTGGATGTTAAACTACTCTAATCCAGCATCAATTGTAGCTGAGGCTTGTCGTAGATTAAAACCAAATTCAAAGGTATTAAACATTTGTGATATGCCGGTTGGAACTCTTCGTCGTATGGCTGGTATTGTAGACTTAGAACCAAGCGATTTAGAAGTTAAATACTTTGGATTAAACCACTTTGGATGGTGGACTAGCGTTAAGGATAAACAAGGTAATGACTTAACAGATAGGATTAAAGCATATGTTGCAGAAAATGGATACTTAACAGTAAAAGAAGTGGAGACACAACACACTGATCCAAGTTGGCAGGAAACTCATAAGAAAGCAAAAGATTTATTAGCAATAGATCCAAGATTTTTACCAAATACGTATTTAAAATATTATCTATATCCTGATTATGTTGTAGAACATTCAAATGCAGAATATTCTAGAGCAAATGAGGTTATGGATGGAAGAGAAAAAGATGTATTTAATGCAGCACGAGCTATTGCAAAAGCTGGAACAGCAAAAGGCGGAGAATTTCATATTGATGCTCATGCTACCTTTATAGTGGATTTAGCAAGAGCAATTGCTTATAATACTCACGAAAGAATGTTATGTATTGTAGAAAATAAGGGTGCTATTTCTAATTTTGATCCAACGGCTATGGTTGAGGTTCCGTGTATTGTTGGAAGTGATGGACCAGAGCCTTTAGCCCAAGGAGAAATTCCACAATTCCAAAAGGGATTAATGGAGCAGCAGGTATCAGTAGAAAAATTAGTTGTTGAAGCATGGATTGAAAATAGCTATCAAAAATTATGGCAGGCACTTACTTTATCTAAGACTGTACCAAGTGCCAGAGTTGCTAAATTATTATTAGATGATCTTATTGAAGCAAATAAAGGCTATTGGCCGGAATTAAAGTAGAGGTTAAGAATTTATTTAATAAAAATAAGAATAAAGTATTTTATGCTTTTGCTGATGGTGTAAGTGTTGACCTAAGCGAGGTCAATGATGAAATGTTCTCACAGAAAATGATGGGGGAAGGAATTGCTATTAAACCAAGTGAAGGAAAAATATATTCACCTTGTGATGGAACTATAGTAGCAGTTATGAAAGAAAGTAGGCATGCTGTTGGTATTAGAACAAAAGATGGAGTAGAATTCCTTATACATGTTGGAATGAATATAATTAGCACAAAAATCATATTAAAAATAAATAGAATACCTCACTACCCCCAAATTAAGCATTCTTATATAGCGCAACAATTTAATCTAATAGTTTTAGAAACTACATAGGAGAAGCTTAGTGTTACAGCACTAGGCTTTTCTTAATTACTTTACAAAAAATATATCAAGAAAATTACTTTCTATTAAAATAAAACCTAGCTATATATTTTCAAGAATTTATTAAAAAATTTATAAATATATTGTTATTTTATAAAGTAAACCATATATCCTAATTGTAAAGAATATAGAAATAAAAATTTTAAGGGGAATGATGAAGATGAGAGAAAGAAAGTACGCACATTTAAAAAGAGCAGCTATGCTGCATATAAGAACATTTTATGGATTAACTTATTAGTATATAAATTTGAGGGGAAATGATGAATATGAGAGAGAGAAGATATGCACCTTTAAAAAGAGCAGCTATGCTGCAGTTGAGATCATTTTAAAAAGAGCAGCTATGCTGCAGTTGAGATCATTTTAAAAAGAGCAGCTATGCTGCAGTTGAGATCATTTGTGGATTAACTTGCTAGTATATAAATTATGAAAGGAAATGATAAAAGTGAGAGAAAGAAGATATGTTAGATTAAGAGTTGATATGTACGAGGATACAAAATTTAAAATAATAGATAGAATGCCTGAAAGAGATCTTATTCATTATATATGGACTAGACTTGTAGTATTAGCTGGGAAGGTAAATTTAGAAGGTAATTTATATATGTCAAAAAACATTCCATATACATTAGAGACTTTGGCTATAGAATTTAATAGAGATGTAAATCAAGTGAAATTAGCATTGGATACATTTATAAAATTAGAAATGGTGGAAGTTACTGAAGAGAATATTTATAAAGTAAAGAATTTTGCAAAACACCAAAATATTAAAGTTAAAGCAAAGGACAAAGAAGAAGAGATAAAGAAAGAAGAGAGTCATTTAAAAAGTGAAGAACCTAATAAAGTTAATATGAATATTGATAATCAAAAATTAGAAAATAAAGAAAAAGAGATTGATAATAATTCAAGCGAGAAACAAGATGAGAAGGGAGAAAAAAATAACATTAATTATGGAAAGATAGATTTAGAATTTGTCAACACAGATGTTAATGTGGATAATAACAGCCTGCAAAGTACTCCTATACTTTTAGAAATGAAAAAGAGTAAGAAATCAAATAAACGGAGAAGAAAAGATATGGATATTAAAATTACCGATGAGGAAGTTAATGATGATAGTATAATTAGTATGTACGAAGGAGATGCAAGGCCCTTAGGAGAAGGTGAAAGTGTAGTCAGTGAGTGGGCTTTTTAAGTAATTTGTGCAGTTAAACGGTTGGAAGTTTCTATGTTATAATATTATCTATGGAAAACGTGATTGTTTTTATAAATGGGCGAGATGGTCTAAGCGATCATAAAAAAGTAGATTAAAAGAGCATATAAAATCACATAGCCTCACGGCTGAAAGGAGTGATTCTTTGAAACTGAATGAATTAAAAGCAATAGTATTTAAATCTGCCACGAGTGTTATGAAAAAAGAAGGGGAAGAGGCTTTTAATAATGGCTTAGTCACTTATTTTAAAGGTAAGAAGATAGAGAATATATATCATATTTATGGCAGAGTGAAAGATAAAAGTAAATTCAAAGAGTTTAACACTCACATTAAAATTAATCTACAGAAGAAAAAGTTAGATGGAGCAAAATGCTCTTGTGATGAGTTCAAGGAATTTGCTTCAAACGGATATAACTTCATTTGTAGCCACATAACTGCAACTAGCTATAAATTTTTTAGTTTACTATCAAAAGGGAATAGTGAGACAAGAGAGGATTCAGAAAATAATATTCTAGAAAAGTATAAAATATGGGGGAATAGTGAAACCACTCGGCTTATTAGAAAAACAGAAAAAGAATCTGAATATTATGAAGTGCTGACAGCATCAAGAAGTGAAAAACTTATACTTAAGCCTAATGACTTAAGAGGATTTTTAGAAGTAATAGATAATAGAAAGATCAAATTTAAGTTTGAGCATATAGAATTTACGGTACCAATTTTGCATAGGGATATGCCTATAACTTTTAACTTAAAAGAAGATAATGAGAAAATGCTTTTATCAACTCATAAGCAGCTTCCTATACCGCTAAATTCCAATAATGATGTTTATTACTTTAAAAATGAACTTTATCTGCCTTCAAAAAAACAAAGTGATAATTATGTATCTTTACATGAAAAACTTAAGGCTCATGGAGAAATTGTTTATAGGAAGGATATACACAACTATGTTAAACTCATTTTAATTCTAAGCAATATTACAGAAAATATTAATATTGGAGAGAGTCTAAGGTGTTTAGTATCACATTCTTTAAAACCTGAATTTTTGGTATTTGAGGAGGATGGAAAAGTTTATTGTGATGTAATAGTAAATTATGGTGGCAGAAAAGTTAATATACTAAATAAGAATAGTAGAGAGGATAATTTTATAAGAGATCGTAAAAAAGAAGAGAAACTTCTCTTAGAAATGGAAAAAAGAAACTTTATAAAGCTGAAAAATAGATTTATGTTCACAGGTGAAGATGAGGAACTGTTTAATCTGTTAAAGGGCATAGAAGATAGCATTCAAGCACTGGGAAAGATTACTTTAGGTAAGGGGCTTAATGATAAAAAAATATACACATTAGAACATATAAAAGCAGATTTATTTGAGGCAGATGGAGAATATAATTTTTCTTATAGTATAGGAAATTTAGGATTAAAGGAGCTAAACAGTGCATTTGAGGCTTATAGAAATAAGAATAAGTTGTACAAAACAAGGAACAATGACTTTTTAGATTTTGAAGACGACAATGTAAGAGGATTCTTCAATCTTTTTGAAGTCTTAAATATTGGCGAGAACCTAGTAGATGGAAGAGTTAAAGTAGAAAAAGCCAAAGCATTATATTTATATGAAAATATAACTAATAAGAGATTGGGGATTATTAAAAGTTCTGAAGAGTTAAAGGAAATAGAAAATAAGTTATCTAACATAAATAATAGAAAAATAGGTTTACCTAATAAGTTTGTTGGGGAACTTAGAGACTATCAGATGAAGGGCTTTAAATGGTTTAAAACGCTAAGTGAATTGGGTTTTGGTGGAATATTAGCAGATGAAATGGGATTAGGGAAGACGATTCAAACCATTGTATTTTTGCTTTCAGAAAAAAGTAAAAGAACTCTCATTGTTTGTCCTACTTCCTTAATTTATAACTGGAAAGAAGAATTTGAGAAGTTTGCTCCAAGTCTAAAGGTGTTAATTGTACACGGAACACAAAGAATTGAAACAATAAATAATACTCGTGATTATGATGTAATCTTAACCACCTACGGAACTTTGAGATTGGATATAAACTACTATGAAGATATTATCTTTGATTACTGTATCATTGATGAAGGACAAAACATAAAGAATGCTTCAGCTCAGAACACAAAAGTTATAAAAGAAATTAAAGCTAAAACAAGGTTTGCTTTAACTGGGACACCTATTGAAAACAACTTAACAGAGCTTTGGTCTATCTTTGATTTTATAATGCCAGGATACTTGTACTCTAAAGAAGTATTTGTAGAGAAATTCATTTCAAAAGGAAAAGATAATTTAGAAAGCCTTAAACTTTTAATAAAGCCGTTTATTTTAAGGCGGACTAAAAAAGAGGTAATGAAGGAACTTCCAGATAAAGTAGAAAAGAAGATTTTAGTTGAAATGACAGCTTCCCAAAAGGCTTTATATAGTAATTATATTAAAAGAGTAAAGAATGTAATGAAGAATAATAAAGATGGGAAGATTGAGATCCTTTCATATTTAACTAAACTTAGACAAATATGCTTAGATCCTTCACTTATAGTGGAAGACTATAATGGTGGAAGCGGGAAATTAGAAGTAGCAGTTGAGCTTATTAAAGAACATGTTGATTCTGGCAATAAAGTTCTCTTATTTTCACAGTTTACTTCAGCCTTAGATAAAATTGGAGAACGCTTAAATAAAGAGGAAATTAACTTCTTTCACTTACAAGGAAAGACAAGACCCAAAGATAGAATTAAACTTGTGAAAGACTTTAACAGCAGTGAATCTGTAAAGGTATTTTTAATTTCATTGAAAGCTGGGGGAACTGGCCTTAATTTAACTTCAGCAAATTTAGTTATTCACTTTGATCCATGGTGGAATCCAGCAGTTGAAGATCAGGCAACGGATAGAGCTCATCGAATTGGTCAAGAGAATATAGTAGAGGTGATTAGGTTAGTTGCTAAGGGGACTATAGAAGAAAAGATTATTTTATTACAGGAAGATAAAAAAGAACTAATTAACGATATTCTAACAGGAGAACTTCAAAATAGCAGCTTGCTTAGCAGCTTATCGAAGGAAGATTTGATTCAGTTGTTTGATAGGGAGTGAAATTTGATTTATTAAAGCAACATAAATATTGGTGTATGGAGGTTATATGCGCCTAGCCTTCACTGTGAAACCTATAAAAATCTAAAATAGGATTTTTATGGGTTATTTTAGTTAGTATGGATTTAGAAAAAACACTTTATTTGCGTAGAAAGATTGAAAAATAAAAGTAGAAGGGGTAGTTACAAAGATATATATGTTTTTAGATTTTAATTATATAATAATTAACAAAATTAGAAAAAGTAGATTGAAAATTATTCAATAAAATGTTGAAATAGGTAAGTATAGGGGGGATAAGATGAAAAAAGTATCAATAGTACTGTTAACTATTACAATTATATTTAGCCTAGTTTCATGTGGAAATCGTAGTACAAAAACAAATAGCGGGCAAGTAGAAGAAAAAACTTCACAATCAGATAAAGATAAGGAAAAAGCGAAAGAAGAAGTAAAAACTGTAACGATAGGAAGTACAATTAGTGGAAAATCAGCAGATATAACCGTAAATAAAATTGAATTTTCATACGATGTTTTACCGGATAAAACAGATGGTTTTTATAATCATTATCCAGCAGAGCAAGGAAAAGTCTATATTAATATAGATGTAGATGTAAAAAATACTCAAAAGCAAGAATTAAGATGTGGTAAAGTAATGAAAGTCGAAGCAAATTATAATGATGGTTACAAGTATAATAGTCAAGCAATAGTAGAAGATAAAAACTTGGGATTTACATATGCTAATATTACAAGTATTACTCCACTAGAAACAAAAGGAATGAGATTAATTATTGATTGTCCACAAGAAGTTGAAAAGAGTGCTAATACATTAACACTTACATTTGATATTGATGGAGAAAAGTATAATTACACAATGAGATAATTAATTTTGAAAGTACTTATAAAATTAGGAATTTTTATTATTAATAATTAGATTAATTTTTACAAAATGTTATTAAAAAGTAAAGAGAGGTTTTTAATTAAATTTTAGGGGGAAATAAAAATGAAATTAAAGCATTCAAAAGCATTATTAGTAGCAGGAATTTTAGGAGCGCTATATTCTATATATTTAATAATTTACTTTAGTGGAACAATGACAAAAGGCTCTGGTGCAGAACAGGTTGGTGCAGCAATTGCAACTGTATTAGTTACACCTCATATGATTTTAGTTGTGTTAGCAACAATTTTTAATTGGGTCGCATATTTCACAAATAAAAGAGGATTTGCATTAACAGCAGGTATACTATATTCTGTTGGCGGAGTTATATTTATATTATATATAATATTTGTTGTTCCATCGCTAGTATTAAGTTTTATAGGGTATTCAAAGCTTAAAAAAATAAACGAAATAAACAGTCAAAATTTAAATACGCCAGTACAATAAAAGTCGGCTAGGAGTAAATTTCCTAGCCGACTTTTATGCGAAGAAAATTGAAATGATGCAATAATAAATAAGTTAGCAATTGTTTCGGTTGCAGGATTTTTTTATAAGAATTTTTCAATAGTTCGATTCTATTTGAATTTATAGGAAATATATGTGAAAAAATATTTTTGGTGGATTTCAAAAGTCACGCTTCGTCTCCACCATAAAACTCACGACTATTTGTATGTGGCTTGAATAGCAGCTAACAGATGGTCGTGGGTTTTTATTGTTAAGGGGTAGCTCCTATCAATTATTATTTTTAATTAGATGATAAGGCAATAAGCTACATAGAAAAAGAAGTTGATAAAGCAATCATACAATATTTTTTACACAAGATTTTGTTTAATTTCATGAAAATGATTTCCTAATTTGCTCCAAAAACCTCTCCATATCGTTTAAATCTTTCCCTATATCAATTTTGACTTTTTTTTCGAAATGTCTTTCAGTTGTGTAATCATAACCAGACAGTTTTTCAAGAGACTTACGAAACGATTTAAGTTCTGTCCTCGTAAAATTCTTAAAAAGATTAAGAAAATATTTGTTTGAATTGATTGTATTTTTCTGCATAACTGATAAGCCTTTATCGGTTATACTAATATTTACATTTCTCTTATCAGTCTGACTAGGCTTACTAGAAATATATCCTGATTTTACCATATGATTCACAAGGCGGTTTACATTTTGTTTACTTGTGCCGAGGGTACTGGCAATATTTACGATAGTTGCTTCTTGTGGATCTAAATGGGCTACTGCAATAAGTAACATTAATTGCCTTAATGTAAGGTCTTCTAAACCAGAATCTGCTTCTGCCTGTATTTTATTTAAGGCTATAAATAAGAGACTATACGCTTGGTGCATATCATCTAAAATCTCAAGTTCATTTTTATAATTATCTATATCCATTTTGACCTCCAGATTAAATTTTAGTCACATCTAACTCGATTGTTGGTAAAGTTAAATATATCATAAAATTTTAAATCCGTAAACATATTGACTAATAAAATTATGAGTGATATAGTAAACATGTTTACTAAATGAGGATTATTCAAATAATTTTTGGATTTTTTTCTAGAATATATTTAAGATAGAGAACACAGTCGTGAATTGTAATCTGTGAAATGTTTATATTAGAAAATTAAATATATTATCTTTATATTATGGAGAAAGAAGGAATTGATTCAGATGAGAATTTTAGTTTATGGTGCGGGAGTTATTGGATGTGAACTGGCACACGAATTGTGCAAAGGTGAAAATTACGTAACAATTTTAGCTAGAGGAAATTGGAAGCGAAGCATAGATAAAAATGGTATGGTTATCCGTCACTATGGTCAACTACGAACAACAACAGATCATATTAAGACAATTGAAACTTTAGAAGCGGATGACAATTATGATTTGATTTTTGTGGTAATGCAGTACAATCAGGTATTAGATATAATACCGCAACTTTCAGAAAACATAAGTCGCTATATTGTATTTGTGGGCAATAATATGAATCCATCACATTGCCGAGAACAGATTTGTAGTCAATCCGCTACAGAAAAAGAGATTGCATTTGGATTCCAGGGTACTGGTGGACGCAGGGAAAATGGAAAAGTTATAAGTATGCATTTTATTAAAGTTCCGATGACGGTAGGTGGATTAATCGAACATTTGACTGCAGAATTTACAAAAAGAATTATAACGACATTTGAAAAAACAGGATACCAATTAACATGGGAAGAGCATATGGAAGGATGGCTAATATCCCATGTGGCTCATATTTTACCAACTGCTTATATTTGTTATAGCTTAGATTGTAATTTGAAACGTGCGAGTAAAGAAAAAATCAATCTAGTAATAGATGCAATAGTAGAAGCTCACAAAATGCTGAAGAAACTAGGGTATCCAATTCGACCAGATGGAGAGGAAGAAGCTTTTATTAAAAATCGTAAGAAAAAACAGATAATGCTATATTTGATGGTAAAAACTCCTGCTGGTAAATTTGTCATCAGCAACCATTGTGCAAATGCAGTTGGTGAAATGATTGCATTAGATCGAGAATTTGAGAAGTTGCAAATAAAGGCAGATATGCATATGCCGGCTTGGGATAAGCTTCGTAAAGATGCAATGATGGTTCTTAATAATAAATGAAGATCCGTTATCAAGATTTACAATGGAAAATAGAGACGCTAATAAATTACTTAAAAATGTTTAACTTTACTAAATACTTGGATATAATAATATATATTATAACTTGAAGAAAGTGGTGATATATATTAGTTTCCAATTTTATGGGATAACAGAAGAATTATTGCAGAATTTAAGTTATGAAAGCAAGTTAGGCAAAAGTTTAAAGAATACATTAAGAAAATTTGAAAAAGATGATATAATTAATGAAATATTAGATTTAAAAGAATTTTACGAAAGTACTGATTTGCTTAAAGGTGTTAAATTTAGTTATAGAATCAAGTCACTACATTCATGTATTTTAAAATATAATAAATATTATCCAAGCACAGAACTTAATAAGTGCTATAATGATTTATTAGGAATTAGGATAATTATTTCAGAGTATAAAGAAATTTTAGAGCAGAATTTAGAAATCTTTAAAGTCGCAGATATGAGAAATGGAAAAGTTAATGATGATGGATATAGGGGGATACATCTATATTATCAAAACAGTAATAAGCATTATCCGATTGAAATACAAGTAAATACTAAATGCGATAGAATGATAAATGATTGGCTTCATATACATTTATATAAACATATTAAAGATAATAATATTGGAAAATTATTAAGAGAAAAATATGATAATGGCGAGATTAAAGATGAAGAAGATTTTAAGGAGGTGCTAGAACATGTGTTATCTAATAGCAAAGAAATTTAATGAAGAAGGTAGTTTAGTATTAGAAGCTGAACAAGGACAAAGATTAGCATCATTATCTAAGTATTTAACATTAACAACATTAGAACGTGGTGTTCAAATAGTAACATTAAATGATTTAGAAAGTTATAAGGAATATTCACCATATACATTGATAAATAATGAGGTTGATTTTATAAGTAAAGTCGTTAATATGTAGTATATTTTGTATTAAAATAAGATACGATTTTTTGGTGGATTTTAAAAATCACGCTTCGCCTCCACCATGAAACCCACGAAAATCTAATTTGGATTTTTGTGGGTTATTTTAGTTTAGAGAAAGGTTTTTTGTGATTCAAAATGCATTATAAATATTATTGCATTATTAATATTAAATGTTAGCTGGTAATAATTGAGTTAATTCCTTTAAATGCAATATTACTAGCTGCCTTTGCTAAATCTTCCAAAGGAATATTTGAGTCCAGATTAAACCATTCAATATACATAGACATAATTCCAGAAGCAGTGAATTCAGCATAAAAGTTTAACACTTCTTTATTGGTATTAAGAGTTTTATAAAATCTTTCAATCAGGGTATCTTTTAATATTTTTTTTACTTTAATCAAAAGAAAATTATAAGAATTGGCATGGATTAGTTTTTGATAAAAATCAAAATCTTCATTAATCACATCATTTAAACTAGTGAAAAAAGCATACTCATTAAATTGATCATTGAAAAAGTTACATTTATCTAAAATAAGTAAAAATTTATCAATAATTTCATTTTCTATTTTATCGAAGATGTCATCAATACTTGCATAGTGCATATAGAACGTCTTACGATTTATGTTTGCATTCTCTGCTAGTTCCTTTATAGTAATTTGTGAAACGTCCTTTTCTTTTAAAAGATTAATTAATGCATCTCTGATACTTTTCTGAGTTTTTCCGATACGACGATCTGTTTTTTCTAGGTGTTTATTCATAATATCCTCCTAAAGGTAACACTTTTTTCAAATATGAGTATTAAACAACAAGTGCTTGGTTTTTGACCATTGTTAATTGAGTATAGAGTAATTATAATACAACTATGAGTGTTAATCAACATGTGTTACATTTGTGTTTTAAATATTGATTTTATCTAGTTATTTGTGGAGGAATAATATATGATTTATAAAAAATTATGCTTAATTGTTTTAATAGGAGCAATATTTACATTACCAATTGGGTGTAGTAAATCAACAACTACAGCACAAAACAATTTATCGCAAATAAAACAAATAAAAGTTCAAAATGCTAAAAGTGAAAGCATTAATAATATATCAGAATTATCTGGTACGTTGCAGCCATTTGAAGAAACAACAGTATCTTTTGAAGTTTCAGGAACAATAAATTCTTTAAATGTACAAGAAGGCAGTAATGTAAATAAGGATGATATTTTAGCAACTGTAGATAGTAGAAATTATGAATTGCAGGTAAGTCAAGCTCAAGCAAATGTTGACAAGGCATCAGCAGCAGTTAGACAAACTGAAAAGGGAGCTAGAGAACAGCAAATTCTGCAAGCAAAATTAAAACTTGAACAAGCAGAAACAGCATACAATCAAGCAGTAGTTGATTTTGGCAGAAATAAAACTTTATTTGAAGCTGGAGCGATAACCCAAAGTGATTATGAAAAATTTCAAAACAGTGAAAGTGCAGCTCAAAAGGATTTAGAAGCTGCAAAGCAGTCATATTCTTTAATTACTGAAGGGGCGACAGAAGAAGAAAAAGAGCAAGTAACTGCAGCTTATGATGCAGCAAATTCAACTAAAGAACAAGCAGAACTTACACTTTCAAAAACTTCTCTTAAATCGCCAATAAACGGAGTTGTAATATCTAAATCTATTTCTCAAGGACAGTTAATATCAGCAGGAATTCCAGCTTATAAAATAGGAAATATAGATAAACTCAAAGTATTGTTGTCAGTTCCAGATTATGAAGTTTCTTCATGGAAAATTGGAGATAATGTATCAGTAAAATTATACGATGATTCAATGGATGGAACAGTAACTAATATATTTGCAGCAACAAATGAAAATACTGGCAGCATAAATGTAGAAGTTATAATAGATAATATAGATCATAAATGGCATTCTGGACAGGTAGTTACATGTAGCCATAATTCAGAGGATAGACAAGGTCTCTTTTTGCCTAAAGAGGCTGTTATAAGTACCGGGGGTTCATCGCCTTATGTTTTTATTTTAAAAGATAATAAGGCAATAAAAACAAAGGTTGAAATTGGGGTGTTAAAAAATAATGAATTAGAAATTAAAGCTGGTGTAAATCAGGGTGATAGTGTAATCATTGAGGGGATGGATAGACTTTCAGATAATGATGACGTAAAAGTATTAGGGAGTGATGAATAGTGATTGACTTTGTAGTTAGGAAAAAGAAAATAACAATATTGATTTTTGTAATAGCTGTAATAGGTGGATTATATAGCTTTATTACATTAACAAGACAAGAATCGCCGGATATTACAAGTCATACTGCTATAGTCACAACTATATTACCAGGTGCAACGCCTGAAAGTGTAGAAAATGGTGTAACCAAAAAATTAGAAAATAAAATAAAAGAAATGAAGGGAATAAAATCAATTACTTCTGAATCTCAAGAAAATGTATCTGTTATTACTGTAGAGTTAGACAAGTATCAAAAGCCAAAGGAAAAGTGGGATGAGTTAAGAAAAAAAGTAAAAGATGTAGAAGTGGATCTTCCTGATAATGCAAAAACACCACAAGTAAATGATGAGTTATCAAAAACTTTTATTCAGACCTTAAACATAACTGGTGATTCTTTTGATAATCTGTATAATGCAAGAGAGTCAATAGAAAGATGGAAAAATCAAATTAAAACTGTACAAGGAGTAACTGATGTTACAATAGTAGGAATGCCTGAAAAACAAGTAAGGGTAGATTTGGATACACAAAAAATGTATAATTACGGAATATCCTGGAAACAGGTATCAGCAGCAATCAAGGGGGATAGAGATAAAACGCAACTTGGAAATTTGGATAATGAAAATCATAGATATCAGCTAAAATTAGATGAATCATATGATCCAGAAAGTTTAAATAAAATAATTATTTCAACAACTAAAGAAGGAAATCCAATTTATTTAAGAGATATAGGAAAGGCATACATGTCTACTGAAAAAATTGATCGTTTTGTGTATTATAATGGTAAACCAGCAGTAAGCATAACTATTAATTCTGGAAATGGAACGGACCTGCCATCGACGCAAAAAAATATCACTGAAAAAATAGAGAATTTTAAAAATTCTTTACCATCAGGAATTCAATTTGAAAATGTATATTCGGCAAATGAACGATTAGAGGAATTATTTAGTAATCTTGCACATGAAATGATAGTAGCTATTATTTCAGTTTTGCTTATATGTTCTTTAGGATTAAGTCTTATTGATTCACTTATAGTTGCATTTGCTATACCAATATCCATGTCAGCAGGCTTAATGATGGCACCAGTATTTGGAGTTACGTTTAATCAAATAACTATATATGGATTAATCGTAGTTCTAGGGATTCTTGTAGATGATGCAGTAGTTGTAAATGACAATATTGATAGGCATATGCTTGAATTAAATGAATCTATCAATGAAGCTGTAATCAATGGTCCTAAGGAAGTGTTTACTTCTATTTTAACAGCTACCTTAGCAACAATATGTACTTTTATTCCTATAGCTTTCTTACCAGGAATGACAGGAGAATTTGCACGTCCATTACCTGTAGTTGTTACTTTTGCAATGATAGCTTCCATGTTTATGTCGCTTACTATTATACCAATTTTTCGTCAATGGCATGGTAAAAAGCACAGAATTAAAGATGAAGATAAAAACAAACCTGCTGGACTTTTAGGAAGGCATATTAAGAGGATTACCAATATATATGCAAATAAGTTTATGCCAAAAATTCTAAAGAGTCCGTTAAAATTTGTTATTATAGCAATACTAATTACAGGAGTATCTTATTCTTTACTGCTTTTCATACCAATACAGCTTTTTCCAAAAGCAGATAGGTCTGAATTTCTTATTAATATAACAAATCAAACTGGAAGCAGCATAAAAGACACTAAAGAAGTTGTAGAAGATGTATCTAAATGGGTGAGCTCACAGCCAAATGTAAAATTAGTATCAGCTTATGCAGGAGGGCCTGCTCCAGCTATGTTTGTAGCAGATGAAAGCATCGGGGATGGTGAAGAATATGGGCAAATTCTAGTTAAAGTTGATACAAAAAAAGTTTCTTCGGAAAGTCTTATAAAAGAATGGAATAAGGAATTAAAAGAGATTTTCCCGCAGGCGGAAGTTATACCAAAGCAATTAGAACTTGGATTGCCAGTAGGAAAACCTGTAGTAATAAGAATTTATGGACAGGACATTGAAAAATTACGAACTATTGCACAAGAAGTAAAGGGGAAATTAAAATCTATTAATGGAGTTGCAAATATCAAAGATAATATAGGTATCGATAATTATAGTTACAAGGTAGAAGTAAATAAGTCAGTAATGGATAAAATGAGTGTAAACTATTCAGATATAACTAGCACTATTCGTTTGGTAAACGATGGAATAACAGTAGATAAATTTGATGATAAAAAGGATTTATCAGATATAGTAATATATGAAAGTAAATCAAATGAAGATCCTATGGTTGATTTTCAGAAATTAAGTGTTCCAAACGCAATGGGAGAACAAGTGCCTTTGATGCAGCTTGTTAAGATTACTCCATCTTTTGCAATAAATTCTATAACTCACCGTAACCTAGAAAGGTATGTTGAAATATCTGCTGATGTTACGGGTAATATCACAGCTGATGCGGCTATGAAGCAAATCAAACAAGAGATGAAAAAAATAGATCTGCCAGATGGGTATACATGGGAAGGCGGAGGAGAAACTGTTGAATCAGTAGATATTTTTGCTGATCTAATTAAACTTTTAGCAGTGGCAGCTATTTTAATTATGGTGCTTATAATTTTACAATTCTATTCATTCAGTATACCTGCAATAATTGCAAGTACATTTCTTTTAGCTTTTGGAGGTAGCATGATCGGATTATTTATTACAGGAAAGCAGCTTGGTTTTATGGCAATGCTTGGAGTTATTACATTAATAGGAATTGTTGCGAGAAATGGTATTGTACTTATTGAATTTATAGAAGATGAACGGAAAAATGGTGTTGAATTAAATCAAGCTGTTATTAAGGCTGGTGAAGCAAGACTTCGTCCAGTTATGTTGACAGCACTTACTGCAGTAGTAGGGCTTATACCTATGGCAATAACAGGGGAAGTACTTTTTAAACCTATGGCAATATCTATTATTTTTGGCTTGATGTACGCTACGATACTCACACTTGTAGTTGTTCCAGCTTTTTATGTTATTATCGCTAAATGGAAAAATAAATTTTTTAATACAAAATTTAAGACAGACAGCATGAATGAAAATATTTAAATAAACAATTGAAAATACTTCGTTAAGGCAGCTAATTAATACTTATAATAACTTAAAAGATAGTGTTCGATAATCATGGACACTTAACAATAATTAAATAGTTGATGTTCTATATTAATAAATATATTAGCAAGAATGGTGGGTTTCAAAGGTCGTGCTTCGCCTCCACCATGAAACCCACGACCATTTGCATATACCTTAAACAGCTATTTATAGGTGCCGTGTTTTTTTGGTAGTGGTGGCTTAAGCCTATACATTTTGCAAAAGATGTTCAACGGCATAAGCCTTTTTTCTTCCACTTGCTTAACAAGTGGTTTACTTTGTTACGCAGAAATGAGCTGTGCGCTAATTATTTAGTGCGACAGCAACTATTTTTTAAGAAATTAAGGGAGTTTTTCCCTAAAAAATTCTCTTATGAGTTTAAGTTTTTTTGAATTTTCCAGGTGAGGTTCCTTCGAGTTTTGTGAAACTGCGTATAAAATTTGCATAATCATTGAAGCCTGATTGATAACAGGCTTCTGTTACATTACATCCGCTTAGAAGAAGTGATTTTGCACGTGCAATTCTGCGATCTAGTAAATAGTGACGCAGTGTCATTCCAGTATGTTTCTTGAATTGCTGGCTAAGATAATTTCTATCTTGATGAAATCTGTTTCCAAGTAGCTGTAAAGAAATAGTTTCACTTAAGTGATTTTCTATGTATTGCATTGTTTCAATAAGGTAGTTAGGCATGATACTGATACTATTGCTTGTATTTTTTTCAAAAATTGAATTAACTAATACAAGCAGTAGAGACAGGTAAGCATCTTTCTGTATGCTGTGTCCATAATTAGTAGATGAAATTGCGTTGTCGAGCAAGTTACATAAATTAAATAAATTCTCTGATTGTTTTGGGGTAAGACTTAAGATATTACCTGTTCCAATGGGGCGATGATAGAAACAGGCAGATAAATCAGTTGCTGAATTAGATAATTTATCCATGTAGGATTTTTTTATGTTAATGGTGATACGCTCGTACAGTGAATCATCAGCACAGACAATTCGGTGCATTTCTTCAGGATTCATTATTATCAGGTCATAGGGAGACAACTGGTAACAGGCATATTCTAGATAAAATTTAACATTGCCCTTCAGAAATAAATATATTTCGCAGTTATTATGACGATGATAAGGAAAAGTAGCATCACCGATTGTTGATTTATATTCATAGGTTAAATCTCTGTCTGTAAAATCCAAATATGGGTTGTTAGATATAAACATATAATCAGTTCACCTCAATTTCGCGCAATAAAATACTTTCAAAACGCAATAAATATTGCATATTATTATGATATCATTCGAGTATAGAGGTGTCAATTAAGTGTTTAATAGCTCCAAATTTTAAAGTTTAGTTGGAGTATAAGATGCTGGCATTTCAGACTAAAAGAAATGGAGGATGTATATATGAGTAAAGCAAAGAGCATTTTGGTTGAACATGGAATTGAGATACCTTTTCACAACCGAATGGATTTCTGTGTTGGTACTGGGCGGATGGGGCTTGCACTACATAAGGAGTATTATGAGCAATTAAAGTTTGTGCAAGATGTAATTGATTTCAAATATATACGTGGTCATGGTTTATTCTGCGACGATATGGCGATTTGCCAGAGCTATGAGGATGAATCAGGAAAGCAAGTATTTGAGTATAACTTTACCTATCTGGACAGAGTTATGGATAGTTATATAAGTCTTGGACTGCGACCATTCTTGGAGCTGGGTTTCATGCCAGAGAAAATGGCTTCTGGAAATCAGAAAGTATTTTACTGGAAAGGCAATGTGACTCCACCAAAAAACTATAATGACTGGACAGCAATGGTTCAAGCGTTGTTACGTCATTTAATTGAACGCTATGGTAAAGAAGATGTTTTACAGTGGCCTATTGAAGTATGGAATGAACCAAATCTTAAGAGCTTTTGGAAAGATAGCGACATGAAGGAATACTTCAAACTGTATGAATATACAGCATTAGCAGTAAAAGAAGTAAATCCGGCTTTTAAGATTGGGGGACCTGCGGTTTGTGGTGGAACAGATAAAATTTGGATTCGTTCTTTTCTTGAATATGTTCGAGAGAAGAAACTTCCTTTGGATTTTATTACTAGACATCATTATGCAACATACCTTCCTGAAAAAGCAGGGCACTATGAGTATACAAAACTTCATGATCTTAATGAATCATTCCAGTTATTAGAGACAACTCGAGAAATTGTTGACAGTTTTGAGGAATTTAGTGGTATGGATATACATATAACAGAGTTTAACACATCATATGTACCTGATTGCCCACTTCATGATACGAACTTGAATGCTGCTTATGTTGCGGCAATGCTGTCACGCTTGGGAGACAAACATGCTTCATACTCCTACTGGACATTTGGAGATGTTTTTGAGGAAAAAGGGGTTCCGTTTACTCCGTTTCATGGTGGATTTGGAATGGTAGCAAATGGTTGTATACCAAAACCAACATTTTGGACATTTGCTTTCTATAAGCAGTTGCAAGGAAATTGCATTCATCGTTCAGAGGAAGCAATTATAGCACAGTTGCCGGATGGAAGCTATCGTGGAATTTTGTGGAACATGGATGTCAATTATACTGGCGAAACACTGGAGCTTGAAATTAAATTACCAAGTAAGAATGCTGATTATTGTTTGATATCTAAAACAGTGGATGAGGAATGTTGTAATCCACTTAAACTATGGCATGATATTGGAGAACCAGCGAACTTGTCAAAAGAACAGATAGTTTTGTTGAAGGAACATGCAGTACCACTTATAAAATCAGAAAGTATCATTTCAACAGAATTGGGAATAGATATAAGTTTTAAGCTAAAATCAAATGCAGTTATTTATCTTGAACTGAAAAAAGTAGAAAGAAAAAGTGATCGTGGATATTCTTATGAGCGAATTTTGAAAGGAGAAAAATAATAATGAAGAAAGATAAAATTGATGTGCGAAAATTTTCTGACATTAAATATTCATTAGCTGTAATGGATACAGTTTTACTTGAAAGTGAGGAAAATAAAAAATATGCATTCGAGTCTATTAGCGGAAAAGTGATTGCGTCTACCATGTTTCGTTTTTGTGCAACAGGTCGTGGAAAAAACATCATGACATTGTATGATGAAAATGGAAAGCCTGCCATATCAATGTGGTGTGAGGGCATGTGCATTCTTGCTTATGATGGCAATGTTAGAAAAAAAATATACAGATATAAAGACGAATTTTGGTTTAGTGTATGGGTGTCCCTTGATACTAATAGTAAAACCTATGATGTTTGTGTCGATGGTGAAAAATGCTTGAGTGGTGCACTATTCATGAATCCTGTTAGTGAAATTGCTTCGTACGAAACAGGTTCACGAATGGGAAGTTTTATGGAAAAACAGATTTTTGTATATAAGAACCCTGTCCAATCAATAGAAGAAGCAGCTGGTAAAAGAAAAATTTATAATGTGGCACATTTTGGTGCTGTAGCAGATGGCGTGACAGTTGTGACAGATAATATACAAAAAGCTATTGATGAGTGTTCAAAAAACGGTGGCGGAGTAGTATATTTGCAAGGAGGAACATATCTTTCTGGAATGATAGAACTTAAGACTGGAGTTGAATTGTATTTAGAAACCGATGCAACGCTTAAGGGAGTTACTGATACTGAGGCTTATCCAACTATGACTTCTAAAAATAATCCTAATTGGAATATGATAAAGCAAGGACCTCAAAAAGCGTTGATATATGCTGATGGAGTGAATGATGTAATTATTCAAGGAGGAGGAACAATTGATGGAGGTGGTAATTTCCCAGGTGATTATGGCTCAGAAAGCAGCAGGCCAAGTGCAATTTTGTTAGTAGGCTGCAATAATTCCAAAATACAAAATATTGCAGTAAATAATGCAGGTATGTGGACTATACCGTTAGTAGAGTGCGACAGTTTCTATATGAGAGATGTGAATATTTGTTCATATTGGTTCCCAAACAGAGATGGAATCGACTTATGTGACTGTCATGATGTTTTGGTTGAAAATAGTTATTTTACTGCAGATGATGATACTGTATGTTTTAAGAGTGGTCATGAAAGAGGTTGCGACAATATTTTAGTACGCCAGATGATGATTGTAAGCACTATGGCAAATGCAATTAAGTTTGGAACCTTCAGCTATGGCGGATTTACTAATTGTACAATTTGTGATTGTGTAGTTAAAGATACAAGATTTTGTGCGATGTGTGTAGAAGTTGTTGACGGTGGAATTGCAGAAAATATACATTTTGAGCGTATAGAAGTTAAGGATGCTGGTTCTGCATTTTTTATTGTGCTGGGTGATAGAGCTAATATTCCACCATGGGGAACTCATCGCATGGGAAGCATTAAAGATATTTATTTTGAAGATATTTATGTTGAAAATCAGCTTAAAAATTATGGAAGCTATATATCTGGGCTTGAAAAAGATGGAGAGATACACAATATCAAAAATATATTTTTCAAAAATGTGAAAGCAGAATTCCGTGGTGGATTAGCAGAACAACCAAATGATCCACCTGAGTATTCAGAAAAAGTATATCCAGAAAGCGATATGTATAAGCAGCTTCCTGCATCAGCATATTATTTACGACATACTGAAAATGTAGTTTTTGACAGTTGCGAGACAATTGTTACTGAAGAAGATGTACGAAAGAAAACAGTAGAAGTGTAGATTATTTCTTTAGATTTGGAGTGAATTTTAAAGGTCACGCTTCGCCTCCACCAAATAAGAACTGAAATTTTGATACAATGCAAAGCCACTGATTTCAGTGGCTTTCAGTATTTATTTAGGTAAACTGTGGTAGAAAAGATTGATTTTTTAGCTTTGATTTATGGATTTTTGTGTTGGACATGCACACCCCTAATGTTTTTGGAATTATGGGTGTGCATTTTTAAGTTGGGGTGTGCGCTTTTTGGCGGAAATAGGATTTAGCATGTGAAACTAGAAAAAGAGGATATTCTATATTATTCAGCATTATTATGACATAAAGTGAATTTTAATCAAACTGTTGCACTGTATGATTGGAGAGTAGTTCTGATTAATTACAGGTCTTTCTGATATTCACTTTATTTATAATTAAGAATGATTATATAAATAGCCAGTTAAGAATGAAAGAGTCATTTTTAACTGGCTATTTTTGCTTTTAGAGCATGAGGATGTCCTATTACCTCAGTATAGAAACCTATGGGACAATAACTATCCTTTTTCCATGTTCCTCCATGTTCCAAACTTTTTCAATGTCTTTAAGGGGATATTTTACAATGTCCATGCTTAATTTACCTTGTTTTATCATATCCAATACAAGCTTGGTACCCTCAATAAGAGCATCAGGTGGGGTCTGTGCACCTATCATTCCATAAATCTCAAGGCCTGAAGTCAACAGACTTTGACCTGGGATTTGTGCGGTCCATCCTGCTAATCCTCCGACGAGAACGAAACGAGTTCTTTTACTTGGGGCAGCGAGTACATTTGGAGTAAAGGAGTTTATTATAACTTCTGCAGGGTGGCCCCCTGACTTACGGACAGTAAAAAGGGTAAGTTAGCCAAGGATTAAATTACCAAAAATAAAGCATAGAAAAAAACATAGCCGTGCCTTATTATATAAGTCTATCACCAAAAACTTATAAAAAGGGGGCAAACGGCTATGCTAAACAATCAAGAATATATTACAACACAATTAGAAAAAGTGCTATATGAGATTCTACCCATTACATCCAAAAGATTGAAAAATTTAGTTTCTATAATCATAGGAATAATATTATCAAAGTCTGTTGAGATTTCAGATATTTCAGAAAGGTTAAAAGATAATTTTTCAGAGGGTACTGAAAATAGCAAAATGAAAAGAATATATAGATTTTTTTCATCCGAACCAGTCAACGCAGATTATATATATAGCTTTTTTATAGAAGA
>JAJXWH010000062.1 GCA_021781745.1 Bacillota bacterium
ACAACTCTATTGTCATAAAAATCTTTTCTTAAAATATAGTTTACATGTGTTTTTAATTTTTTTAATTTAATATCTTCTTGTATCAAAAGAAACACCTCTATTTTATATTTTCTTCTAATACTTGCCATATTTTTATATTTATAATCAAAAACAACATTTAATTAATACATTTTATAAGGATTTTTTATGATACATATATGCTTACATATGTACTTTTTTCACAACACATATCTACATGTATATACTCGTATTTTAATGAAATTTTTACAATCTGAATTTATCTTATCCATTGATATTACTGACTTTCAATAATTAGGAATTCCACAATTTCCTATACATTTAAAAAAATACATCTCTATCATTATAATACATCCAGGTACTATTTTATTAACTCATTAATTTTTGTTTATATTATTACTTACTTTATAAAGAATAATGCAGCTTTGAATTCGTAAATATCAAGAATAAAGTCCAGCCATTAATACTAAAAGCAGAAATAAATTCAATATTACAGAAAAATTATTAAATTCAATGTACTTATATATGCAAGCAATTCCAGGTATAATGAAGAATATTACTGATACTGCTCGTCCAACTTTATCAAAAACAAAAGGATTATTTGATAGATTATTCTTTTTTCTCATAACCTTCGATGTTGCAACAAACTCTAAAAATTTGAAACATACAAATCCAAAGAACCATACTGGTAATATTTCTACATTCATTAATGTTATATATGAAAGGATTATATATAGTAAATCAGCAAAAACATCAAGCTTCGCTCCTATAACTGAAACTGAATTTGTTTTTCTAGCAATTCTTCCATCTGATAAATCCGAAATACATATAAGCAAAAATAATATAATTAATTTAAGACTTCTTTCCTGACCATATATAAATTGCTGAATAATAGTATAAGCAAATAAAAATGATATCGCTATTCTTGTTGATGTAATTATATTAGGTAAAGATTTAACTAATAGTTTCATTGTGCCCTCCAATAATAATTCTCGTTTGTATTTAAATATTTAAATCTATTTTTATTGATTTTATAAGTATAACACTAACACCTTAATTTTTGCTGAATTTATACATATTTTTCTATAAATAACATGTATTTCAAAAACAATCTACCATATTATGAAATTTTATTAATCTAAATTAAATTCCTCATAATCAATAATGTTCCTATTAAAGATTATTTTGTAATATACGAAATATATTGTATAATATTTATCGACAAATTGGCTTTTTAAAATGCAAACATCGTAATATATCTACATAATTTAAGGAGGCTAACTTAAGTGAAAATTGCTTTTAAAACGTTTTTATCGTACATTTCTTATTTTTTAATTCTTTTGGGATGTTATTTTTTAATAAAAGAAATTCCTTCATTCACACCTCCTGTTTTGCTTGTTAGTAAATATTCTTCATTTATAATATTTGGATTAGGCATTATATTAAGTGTTCGCTTTAATAAAGGCAGAGTCTTTTTAATTATTTTGCTGCTCACATTATTCCAAATACTTTTAAGCTATTATTTTGAATTATCAATAGAGGACACTACTTACTCTCAAGTCCTTTATCCAATAGTATGCATTCTTATTCCTATTAACATAGCTATATTATCTCAATTAAAGGAAAGGGGTATATTTTCTTTATGGGGAAAAATACGTATTTCTATTATATTAATCGAGTTGTTTTTGATCTATAAAATTACAACATATAATAATTATCTTATAAAAGACATATTATCTTATAAATTTATTGATACCCATTTAGCAGAAAACATTATTCCTCAGCCAGCCTTACTTATATTCTTATTAACACTAATATTTTTTACTATAAAAGTTTTTGTTAAACGAAATGCATTTGAAGCTCGATTAATCGGTGTTATTATTGGTGTTTTAGCCGCTCTTTACTTTATTAATGATAATCTATCTTTTTCTAGTTACTTAAGTGCAGCTGGCTTAATTTTGATTATAAGTGTTATTGAAGACTCCTATTCTATGGCTTATCTCGATGAGTTAACAGGAATACCTTCTCGTAGAGCTCTTAGGGAAGATTTGATGAAATTAGGGAATAAATATGTAATTGCAATGCTGGATATTGATTTTTTCAAAAAATTTAATGATAAATATGGACATGATGTTGGAGATGATGTCTTGAAATTAGTGGCTTCTAATTTGACCCAAGTTACAGGTGGAGGAAAAGCTTATCGTTATGGAGGTGAAGAATTTACTATATTGTTCCCTAGCAAATCAATAAATGATGTAATACCACATTTAGAAAACTTGCGGGAGCAAGTATCTAAATCTGGATATACTAGAAAATCTACAAAAAGTAAAAATTCAAAGACAAAACAAGGAAATTCAAGTCAGCTTTTTGTTACTATTAGTATTGGTGCATGTGAAAAAAGTAATAAATATAAGGATGCAAGTGATGTAATAAAAGGTGCTGATAAAGCATTATACAGATCTAAGAAAAGAGGGAGAAATTGTGTAAGCAAATAATCGCACCCTTAATTTACTTCCTCAAGGCTATATGATTACCAATAGAATATAATATTTATTTGGTTATAGGCGCATATAGCTCTTTTGTTTCCTTAGTAATTATTTTAAATTCATAACCATGGGATTTATAATACTCAATTATTTGGGGAAGAGCTGTGCAGGTATTTTGATTAGAGCCAGTGCAATGCAAAAGCAATATAATTTTGTCTTTCTTATCACTGCCACTTGTGGCTTTAGTAAATAATTCATCTGGTGAGCTCTGTGGTTTTAATCCATCACAGTTGTCCATATTCCAATCATAAACTTTAAAATTATTATCATGCAATCTTTTTAGCAAATTATTGCTCATTTTCTTATAACTCCCACCTGGAAATCTTATAATATCAGGCGAAATTCCTACTACTCTTTGTATTTCCTTACGACAATCAATCATTTCTTTTATAAAACTATCGTCATTATCATACAGTTTCTTATAATTATGAGTATAGCTATGAAGCCCAATGTTATTTCCTTCGTTATAAATTCTCTTTACAATGTCTTCTCTCCCTTTAATTTGATTACCTATAAGAAAAAAAGTGGCTTTTACTTTTTTTTCTTTCAATATGTCTAAAACATTACTTGTTACTTTATTGCTGGGACCATCATCAAAAGTTAAATAAACTATTTTTTTCTTATTATTAGTAACTATCTTGTTCTCCTCTGGCTTTTCATTAGATTCTTCTTTAGGGGTTTCATCTGATGTTTTATCCGGTATTTCATTAGTTGTTTCATTTGAGTTTTTGTTAGATTCTTCTTTAGTTATTTCACTAGATTTTTCCAAGGCCTTTTCATTACCAGATTCACTTAATGGAACAGGGACATCCTTTGTACTTTTTTCAAACATACAGCCAATAAGAAACATACTAAAAGCAAGAATTAAAATAAACCTTAAACTATTTTTCATTTTATTTTCCTCCAATTACACCTTGCTTTTTAATTTGATAATCTCTTTATTACTTAGTATCTGCTATTTTGTCTCCTTTATTTGTGGTAAAATAAAACACTTATCAAATAAAGTCATCTTATACCAAAGTTGGTATAGGAGTAATTTATGGCGACAATAAATATATGGGAACACAAACATTTTCTAATTAGCAGTAAAATAACTATATTAATAATTCATATTTTACGAAGTTTTAATTTATTTTTAATAAAAATCAGGCTTTAGAATAACCAAATTTTCATTTAATTATTCTAAAGCCTTTGTCTATTAAATATTTAGCTAATATATTGCATTGACTTTCTTTATAATCTTGATAGTGTTGTAGTTCCAGAAAGCAGTAGTATATCTTTCAAATTTAGTGGTACAGTTGAGAAAAATGAACTCATAAATGGAGTATATAACATTCCACCAAGCATTGCTACACAAGCAATAGTTGAAATATTCATATATTTATTCTTATCTCTCTTGTTAGTCTTGCAATTATATACACTTGTTATTTGTGAGAGAACTAAATTAACAAACGCCAAGGTCCTGGCCTTTTGCATAGTAGCTCCAAATAATATTGCTCCTTTGAATATTCCAAATGTTGTTAATCCTGTTATTATTCCTGTTTTTAGTATTTTCTTCTTAAGTTCTTTATTAACAATTTCATCATTTTTTAATACAGGCGGATAGCTCATTATGTCTTCTGGTGGATTCTCTAAAGTAAGCGATGCTCCTAATATTGATTCGGATATAACATCTGTCCATAGTATTTGTAATGAAAGAAGTAACGGTATACCAATAAACATTGATGCAAGGGATATCGCTAATACCTCACCTAAACATCCTGTAAGTAAATATCTTACAGAATTTTTAATATTCAAATTCACTCCTCTTCCCTCTTGAATAGCCGCAACTATCGTTGCAAAGTTATCATCGGTAAGAATTATATCAGCTGTATCTCTAGCAACATCACTTCCATTCTTACCCATAGCTATTCCTATATCTGCTTCCTTAATTGCAGGAGCATCATTTACTCCATCTCCTGTCATTGCAACCACATTTCCAGCTCTCCTAAAAGCTCTTACTATCTTATATTTTTGTTCGGGAGAAGTTCTAGCAAAAACTTGTATTTTATTAATTATAGCAGTTAATTCATTCTCTGTTATATCATCTAATTCGCATCCGGATAATACAATTCCATCTGTTAAAAGTCCAATCTTTCTTCCTATTGCTGCAGCAGTATTCTTATTATCCCCTGTTATCATTACAACCTTTATTCCTGCATCTCTGCACTTTTCAATGCAGTCTCTTACTTCTTCTCTTGGAGGATCTTCCATGCCCACTAAGCCTAAAAAGACAAAATTACTTTCTATATTTTTATTATCGTTTAATACCTTTTTATACGCAAAAGCTAAAGTTCTTAATGCCTTTAATCCCATTCTATCCACTATCTGCTGTAGATGATCTTTATCAGCAGGAGTAATTAATCTTTCCTTCCCATCTTCATAAATTCTAGTACATTTATCTAGCACTTTACTTAGCGAACCTTTGCAAAATGCCTCCATTTCATTTTTATGCTCAACTAGAACTGTCATAAATCTAGTTGAACTATCAAAAGGAATCTCACTTACCCTTTTATACTTATTACTTATGTCCTCTACTTTTATTCTATTTTTATAAGCAACAGTTAATAGCGCTCCTTCTGTAGGATCACCATGAATTTCCCACTTTCCATCACATTGAGAAATACTTGAGTTGTTACATATAACGCCAACCGTTATTATTTTATCTAATGAATCCTTCTTCTTTACTTCTCCATGTTTAAGTATTATATCTCCTTTTGGATTATATCCTGAGCCATTAATTTCGTATGTATTATTATCAACATAAATTTCTTTTACTGTCATTTCATTCATAGTTAGAGTACCTGTTTTATCGCAACATATTACATTGGCACATCCCAAACTTTCAACTGCAGGCAATTTTCTTACAATTGCATTTTTTGATGCCATCCTATGAACTGATAGCGACATAGCTGCAGTTACTACAGCTGGCAGGCTTTCGGGTATTGCTCCTATAGAGAAGCTGACTCCCAAAACAAATACTTGAATCAATGATGAACCTCTTAAAAGACCTAAAGCACTTATCCCCATGCAAATTGCAAAAGCTAGTTTAGTAATTTTATTGGTAAATTTCTTTATTTTACTCTCAATAGGTGCACACTCACTTTTTATATTTTGAAGCATGTATGCAATTTTTCCCATTTCAGTATTTATTCCTGTGCTTACTACTACTGCCTTTCCTCTTCCCGAGAGTATATTTGTTCCCATATAAATCATGTTATGTCTATCCGCTAACTCTGCGTTACTATTACAAATATCACAGCTTTTATAAACTGGCGTACTTTCTCCAGTAATGGTGGCTTCTGAAACCTTAAGCTCACAACACTCTATTATTCTAGCATCTGCTGGTACTTTATCTCCTGCTTCTACAATAATCACATCTCCAAAAACAAGATACTTCGAATCTATTATACATCTCTTTCCATTACGTATTACTGTTGCATTGCGCCCCATCATTTCTTTAAGATAATATAATGATTTTTCTGCTCTATGCTGTTGCACTGTGCTCAAAATTGTCTCAACGGCTGCAATTCCCAAAATGGCTGCTCCATCAATAATTTGCCCTAGAAAAAAAGATAGAAAACCTGCGCCTACTAATAATTTGGTAGAAAATTCATTTATATTTTCAAAAAATCTTATGATTAGTGATTTCTTTTTAGCCTCAGAAATTACATTTAGTCCAAGCATCCTCAGTCGTTCATCTACCCTAGATTTAGATAATCCATTTATATAATCAGTTTTTAACCTTTTTTGAATATCATCTATTTGAGTGGAATGAAAATTATTAATGTTCACACTTGAATTCTCACTTTTAATCTCTGTGTATTCTGATGATTTCATTGTTTTTCTCTTATTCTCAGAATGAACATTTTTTCTATCAAGAAAAAAATTTGCACCTATAGCTTCCATAGATGATTGAGGAAATATTTTTTTAGTTACGAATCTATATATTTGCCTTTTTATAGTATTCTCGCTTACTATTTCCTCATCATATGTAATTAATAAATTTCCTGTAAATTGATTTGCCTTACAATACCTAACGCCCAATATACAACTAATTAATTTTTCCATCTCAATAGCATTATCTTCATTTCTATATATATATTCCAAATGAACTCTTATTCTTTTATATAAAATCTCATTATTAATTGCATTATAAGCTAACGACATTTCTTTCCTCCTACCATTCCCACTGTTAATTTTATGTTAATTACTTGTTAAAACATAAATAAAGTATTTCCCGCAGATAAATATTTATTCCTAAAAAGATTTGTCATTGTACATTTCATCCTTAAACCCTTCCCCACATAAATACTCTAATTATTCCTAAAATTAGACCTATAATAAATCCACAAATGGCACCATTAACCCTTATCCACTGTAAGTCGTCTCCAATCCTATACTCTATCAATTCTATAAGAGTATCAGTATCTATTTTTTCAATATTTTCTTTAACAAGCTTACCTATTTTCTCATGATTATTATTGATATATTCTGATACCTGTTCTTTAATATAATGTTCTAATTTATCTATTAGCTCAGTGTTAGCTAAAATCTTATCTATTAAATTATTTATAAAAGGTAATATAGTTCTTTCTATAAAATCATTATCATTAATATATATCAAAATTGTAGTTTTTGCTTCACTTAAAGTTCTAATCAAATAATGATTTAACTCAACATTTTTGACTAAGCTGCTTTTATATTCATCTATTTTTTGCACTATGTTTTCATTTTCACTTATACTCGTAATATTATCTTGAATAAACTTTAGTATCATAATTCTACTTGAATTATCTAGATTTCTTAAATCCTTTAGCACTAAAAAAATTAAATCTTGAACTATGGCTCCTATCTTCTCTTTACCAATAATATTTACAATTGTATTCAGCGTGTATTGCTTAATTACATTTATCTTAAGATTTTTAGTAGAGGTAAATATTATGTTTCCAAATTCATTTTTTATATCTTCCCTTTTTACCAAACTTTCACATGCATCAAGCAAATTATTCATAATCTTTTGTTCATAATTATTTTCTAAACACATGCTAGTTAATACTTCTAGTAAATTTTTAGAGTCTAATTTGTTTAAGTAACCTTCTATTAGACTTAGTAAATATGAGGAAACCTTTGGTATAGAAATATAATCTATCCCACTCCTGATAATAAATACTATTTTCGATTTAATTTCATTAGAATAAACACTATTTTTAAATAAATTTAAAAACCTTGTTACAATGCTTAATTCATTTACCTTATTAAGAATGCTAGATTTATTGAGCAAGTTGTTTTCAACAATTGAAACTAATGCTGCCGTTATTCTTTGACGATTCTTTGGCAACAATGCTGTATGTGGCACTTTAATACCAAGAGGATAACGAAAAAGTGCTGATACTGCAAACCAATCAGCAATTCCGCCAACCACTCCTGCTTCAAATCCACTTTGTAATATCATAATAGTAATTAAATTATTTGAAAACAAAGTGAACAGAAAACCTATAAACATTATCATTAGAGATATTGATGCTTTTTGATTAGTTTTTATTTTCATGGTATATCCTCCTCTAATTGTCAGTATGTAAAAATATTGAAGAATTTATACCATACATAATTTTTAAATTTTTGTACATAATATTTTTCAAACTGGATACAATACAACTTAAAATCAAAAAATTATTTGGAGGAATTACTCTTATGGAAAATTCAGAAAATTTAAATCAAGAATTTAATGAACTTAAAGAAAAATATAACTCACTAATTCAAAAGGTCGATAATCTTGAAATGGAAAATTCCCATAGGGAAAATAGTGTTAAACAAATGGAAAATAACTTTGAGGTCATAAATAACAATATTAAAGAACTCATGGAGAAAATTGATTCCATAATTGAAGACAAAGAAACAAGCAAAATGTTCAGTAGTGTTAGAAGAAGTAATTCTTCAATTATGAATATGATAACAATGCCTATGAGAAAGGCTACTGTTAATACTATGCGTGCCATCTTCTCAGTAGCTGATTTTGCATCAGAAAAAGTGGCTACTGCACGTGAAAATTTAGAAGATATTGTTGCCGAAGCTCAATACGAAAATAAAAAAAGAAGATCTTCAATGATAACTAGTGAGCAAGGTTAAAAATTATAATATAAATGTAAAAAATATCTTCAATTCTAGGACGATTACGCTTATGCATAGAAGGTCTCAAATGGAATTCTAATATGGCTTTCAATATTGAAGACATTCTAAGAGATTTTTCTAGCATAAAATGTATCAATATCAATACCAAAACTGGAAAAGTGTTGTTATTTTACGATCTATATTATATTGATGATGAAGTTTCATATCTTCATCATCAATTAAAATATATAATTTAGCTAACGCAACATACATTGAACCTAATACAAAAATCAATTCTATGGAAATATTCAGAGAGACAAGATCCTTATGTCATGGACTTCTAGCATTATCAATTTCTATGGCCGCAATTTTATTATTTACAGCTTAACCCGTGTATGCTATTAGTTCTCTAATTTTAGTTTTTCCAGGCATATTATTTCTTACTTCATATTTTTCTACAAAATATACTTTAATTAAGGCACATTATAATAATGTATATATTAAAGACTCAAATTCTATTAAACACATTAAAAATATAAAAAGTATTTTACTTCATCAAAATATAGTATTTAATAATGATGGCTTAGAAAATTTAAAATCATTAAATTATTTTAGAATTGAAAGCTTCATAGCTACAAAGAAAATAAAAGATCCAATTAATGCGGACGTTAGAAAACTAATAAAAGATTTGAGATCCATAGGAATTAATAATATAGATATTATTTCAGAATATGAAAATAGTAATTTAGTATTATATGCAAATAAAAGCCTTGGACTTTATGACAATAAGAAAGATCAATATCCTAAAATAATAGCAAGGAGTTAATTATGGATAACCAAAGCACTTTAAAGAAAATTGAAATGGAACTATCAAATATAGAAAAAATGGTTGATGAAATAATAACCTTTAGTTTAAATACAATAAAATCAGAGCCTTCCCTTGAAAAGGATATATTGAAAATATTTATGAGCACATCTACCAGAATCACTAATTATTTTATGAAAGAAACTGAAAATACAAATACTGAGCATGTAGGAAAAAACGTAATAAAATATGCAATGTTTAAAAAATTTTAATGTTAGTTGCCTTCATGAATAAAACTTGCTTTATTGGAGATAATTTGAAAATACATTTTATATTAATGGAGGTATTTAAGTGATATCAAATAGAAAACAATTGTTTTTCGGGATAGCTTTAGGAATTCTCGGTAATTCATTTTACCACTCGATTAAAGATCATAAAGATAAATTTCCTTATGTGAAAAAAGATATATCAAATCAATGTATAAGCACTACTGATTTATCTAAAAACTCTACAAATGATGAAATGATTAACTATTTTAAAGAATTAAAAGAACAGGCAAATTTGCTTCAAATTAAATTAAATCAATTGAAATATTAATACTAGTTTTATTTAATATTAAAGGGGTGATTAACTTTGGAGTGTTTAAGTGCTTTACCAGGAAGGGTACGATTTAAAGCACAAAATATATATCAGAATACAAAGATCTCTGAATACGTAGAAAAATACATTATCAGTCTTTATGGAGTAAAATCCGCTAAGCTTACGGTACATACTGGCTCAATCTTAATTACATATGATATTCAAAAAACTAATTTACTTACATTAAAAGAAAATATAGAAAATGCTCTTTCTACCACCTACGTTAAAGATGATGTTAAGTTTAATAATTTCAAAGAATATTTTGCTGTTATAAAAAGCAAAAACAAGTCCAAAAGAAAATTTTTATTTTGGAGCTTATTTTATATTCTACTTAAAGTCAAAAATTCCACTTACGGAAAATTTTCATTAAGTAGAAATTTAACTGTGCTTAAAGTTGCTTCTTTGGTGACTATTGTTGGTGGCTACCCATTACTTAAAAAATTATACAAAAAATATGCAAAATTCATGCCAACAAATGAAGATATTTTATTAGAACTTTCCGCCTTATCTTTCACAATTATGAGAGAAAGCTCTAAGGGTGTTTTAGTTCTTGTGTTAAAAGCTCTAAATGATTATATTAAATTTTCTGCTGAAGCTGAAAGCAGGAAAGCATTATTAGATTCCTATAATGCTAACTATAAAATGGCTTGGACTGAATCACTTGAAGGAGATAAGATTTTAGTTGCAAGAGATACATTAAAAGTTGGAGATTATGTATATAACTATACCGGAGAAGTTGCATCTGTCGAAGGAATTGTAGAAGAAGGCAGCGCTGTTGTAAATGCTTTATATTATTCTGGTCAACCAGCAATTTCTCATGTCAAAATAGGATCTAAAATTCATGAAGGAACCGCAATAATTTCTGGCAATTTAAAAATTAAAATTACTAATTTATTAGATATAACAGAAAAAAATGATATTTCTCCTAAAAAACTTTATCTTCATAACAAAACCAAAAAGTTTGAAAGTAAAGTTACTCGGTTAGCAATGTGGACTGCATGTTTAAGTTACTTATTTACCCGCAATATATTAAATGCATTTTCAGTATTTTTGGTATTAAGTCCTAAAGCTACTTCAGTAGCTTTAAATTCTGGCATCAAAAATTACATATGTTTATTGAATAGAAATAATATTTATTTGAGAAATGTAAATACATTTGAAAATATATTAAATGTAAATAAAATTATTTTTGATAAAACAGGAACCTTAACCTATGGAAAATTAAATATTGTATCAATAACTTTATTGGATAATACTTACTCAGAAGATGAATTGCTTAAAATATGTGCCGCATGTGAATCTGAATACTTTCACCCTATTTCAATAACTCTGAAGGCTTCTTGTAATGATCTTGAAATTAACAACATTAATAATTCTATACTTATACCATCTCAAGGAATAAAAGCAATTTATAATAATAAGGAAGTTCTAATTGGCAGCATGAGATTAATGGAAAATAATAAAATAAACCTATTTAAATGTGCTAAACAATTTAGAGATTATCAAAGAAAATTATTAATTCCTATCTTTATAGCTATAGACAAAAATCTCGTTGGTATGATAGTTCTAGATGATATTATAAGAGCAGATTCAAAAAACTTAATAAACACATTAAAATATAATGGTATAGATAATCTCTCTATACTAACTGGTGATTCTTATTATAAAGCACAAAAAATAAGTTCTGAGCTTGGAATAAGCAAAATATATAGCAATATGAGCAATATTGGTAAAGCTAGTTTAGTTGAATCTGAAAGCGCTAATAATACTGTAATGATGGTTGGAGATGGAGTAAATGATGCGTTTGCCATGAAAGCTGCAGACATTAGTGTAAGTTTTGCCAATGGAGCTTGTGATATAATAAAGCTTCATTGTGATTGTATAATATATGATGATAATTTAACTCGACTTGCAGATTTAATATATATTTCTAAAAAATCTTATGCTGCGATTAATCGAACTATCCTTTTCTCGAATATATATAATGTGACTCTTGGTTTTATTGCATTTATGGGCGGTTTAGATATATTTGCAGCGAAATCATTAAATACACTAAACTCTCTATTAGTATTACTTCTTAATCAAAGGATCCGATATATTAAGCCAAATAGAATATATAAAAATTTTTATTTAAATAATTCTAATAGTAATATAATAAATCAAAAAAATATTCCCTAAAAAAATAAACTGTTTTTCATGTAAATCTCATGTAAAACAGTTTACTATATTAATTAACCGATTTTATTAAATAACAACTTCCAGCAGAATGTTTAACTTCCTTCTTAATAGCTGCTACTGATATACCTACTTCTTCCGGATTAGAAAAATCATTAAAATCACCATACATACCTGCAATTGAAAGAGAAGTTATTGGAAACTTATCTCTATTTCCACGTCTATCTACTGCCTCAATATATTTATTTTTTCTATCCTTCTCATTAAAAAAATTTAAGATTTCTAAATCAAAGTTTTCAATTATCTTTTCACATAATTTTTCACATTCTTCAAGTGAATTTTCTATTATACTTACAAAATCATCTCCACCTACATGTCCAATAAAACCATTGTAAGGGAAGAGTGATTTAATTTCCGAATTAATTAAATCAGTTGTATATTTAAGGATTCTGTCACCATTTTCAAATCCATATGTATCATTATAAATCTTAAAATTATCTAAATCAAAATAAAGAATGCAGCATGTACGTCTAGTTTTTATTATACTTTGAATTGTTTTCTGAATAACTACATTACCTGGCAGTTCAGTAAGTGGATTAAGTTGCCTAGCATAATTACACTCAAGCATTGTAGTATAGTTTAACAGAGATTTTATGGAGACAATTCCACAGTATTTACTATTTTTAGTTATAATAATATAGTCATATGTATTTTCTGTTCTTCTAGACATAGCCAGCCTTGAAACTTCATCAACTGATGTATAATAGTCTACTATTAAAGGATTAAGATCCATTACTAATGAAACAGGGCGTTTTGTAAAAACAGCTACACCATATTGTGTGGCTAATGCTGAATCTAAAGTATGCTTCATAATAAGACCTACTGGACTATTGTCTTTATTTACTATGCAAGCTCCTGTGATATCATTATAATCAAAATATTCTTTAATATCCTTGCAGTGGGTTGAAGGACTAAATGGCTTATCTTTTCTTACAATTTCACCAATGTTATTTGACTGACAGCTATAGTAAAAATTGTCTTTAAACTTATTACATCTTACAATTAAATTTTTCACATAGCTTGGTATATCCAAAAAAGTTCCTGCTGGACGTCCTATAAAGAAGCCTTGTCCCGCATATACACCTAAACTAATTAATGTTTTTAACTCTTCCTCAGTTTCTATGCCTTCAGCAATAAGCCTCATATTAGTTGCTTCAGAAAGCTTAACAAAACATTCTATTAGTGATTGCTTAAAAAAATCCTCATCAACATTTCTAATTAAATCCATATCAATTTTTACGTAATGTGGTTTTGTTTCATTTAGCATTTTAAGGCCTGAATAGCCTGATCCGGTATCATCAACTGCAATCTTATATCCTTGATCTATATAATTATCTAAAGCCTGCTTAAAACTTTTATAATCTTCAATGCATGTCTTTTCTGTAATCTCAAAAATTATACAGTCTGGTGACATATTATGCGCTGCAAGAAATTCCTTTGTAAATCCCTTTTTAAACTTTTCATCCTTAAAAATATGTGGATCTACATTTATAAAAAGATACTTATTCTTTTCAATATCAGCTGCTCTTTCAATAGCCTTTATTCTACATAGTTGCTCCAATTCCCAAGTTTTATTGTAAATTTGAGCAGCTTTGAACAATTTGTCTGGCCTCTCTAGAGGCGAACCTACAGGCCCCCTGCTTAAAGCTTCATAACCTATAATAGTTCCATCTAAAAGAGAAACTATAGGCTGATATACTGTGGAAATATTTTTATTCCTAAATATCTTCTCTAATTCCTCTGCCTCGTTATAATTCGAAATATTATCAAGTGAATTTATCATAATTAGTCTCCTCATATGTGTTTTAAATTACTTAATCTCAAGTAGTGGGAATATAGTTCGAATATAACACAAGGTTATTAAGAATTCTTATTATTTATGTTAATTTCATGTAAAATTAGTAACTATAATATAATATGGAATTCTCATTAGCAGACGCTGAAAATATTAACAAAATTTTAAAACAGTAAATAGTTTTCTACACAAACTATTTACTGCCCCAAAATTAATAATCTATATTTAATTATTATTTAATCCAATCTCCATTAGCGCCTAATTTATATCCAGCAATAACAGTATTGTAAGCCATTATACCTTGTGAATTTAAGTAATACCAAGTTCCACCTACTAACTGCCAGCCTGTTTTCACACCGCCATCACTTCTAGAAATAATTATTTCTTTGTAATTCCTATACGCCATAATTCAGGTCCTTGTTCTAAGTAATCCCATTCAAATTGATTTGGACGTTCCACATCAAGATGATCATACAGCGGACGGGGGTCATGGTCATTTATCAGCTCCATAGTCTCACCAGAAGTTAACTTGTCAAAAGCTTCAAAAATAGCTGGACGCTTATCTTTAGGCATATAAATTCTAACATCTACAGTTGTAGTAATGTTCCTCATATTTTATTCCTCCTTGCTTATTAATTTATAATAGTATATCCCTATAAATATACTTTTAATGTGATTTATATCACGTCATAAACGAATTTATTCTTTTAATTAGAAAGCACATCTTATGTTATAAAACTTTAACATAAGACGTGCTTTCTAATTAAATACTTTTACTACCTATTGCTAATTCTAAATTCAATTGATATATTTTGATTATACTTATACTAAACTCTTAATTTTTGTCCTATTTTGTTCTATCCTCTGATACTTCTTCATTTTGTAGTACACTATGCTTTCTACCATATACAAAGTATACTATAAGTCCTATAAGAAGCCAAACTATAAAACCTATCCAAGTTATTAACTTTAATCCACATAATAAAACTATACAGCATATTATAGATACTATTGGAGTAAATGGCACTCCGGGAGTTCTAAAAACTCTTTTAAAATCTGGCATAGTTTTTCTAAGTACAATAACTGCTAAAGATACAGCTATAAAACCTAATAACGTTCCTGTACTTAAAAACTCAACAATAATATCTAATGGTATAAATCCTGCTATTATTGCAGCTATAGTTCCAGTTATTATAGTTGAAATATGTGGTGTTTTATGAGTAGGATGTACCTTTGAAAATACTTTTGGTAAAAGTCCATCTCTCGACATAACCATAAATACTCTAACTTGACCATATAGTACTACCATCATCGTTGAAATCATTCCAAGTATAGCTCCTGTTCCTACTAGTGCTGCTCCCCAGTTTATACCAACTCTAGCCAAAGCTCCTGGTACTGCATTTTCTGAAATTATTTCATTATAAGGTACCATTCCTGTAAGTACAACTGCAACGGAAACATAAAGTGTAGTAACAGCAATTAAACAAATTATAAGTCCAATTGGAATGTCTCTCTTAGGATTTTCAGCTTCCTCTGCTGCTGTAGATATTGCATCAAAACCTATAAACGAGAAGAATATAGTAGCTGTTGCTGCAAATATTCCACCAAATCCAAATGGTGCAAAAGGTGTATAATTAGCTGTATTTATATGTCCTACTCCTAATACTACAAATATAATAATTATAGCTATCTTTACTCCTACAATAATATTATTAACTCTAGCACTTTCTTTCATACCATAATATAATATGTAAGTTATTACAGCTATTATTAGCACCGCAGGTAAATCTACTATTCCGCCTTTACTTGGCGATGAAGTTAATGTAGCTGGTAGTACAACTCCTACCGATTTTAATATTCCAACAAAAGTGCCAGACCATCCTGATGCTACAGCACTACATGCAACTAGATATTCTGCTGTAAGGCACCATCCAATTATCATTGCTACTATTTCACCAAATACTATGTATGAATAAGAATATGTACTTCCTGCTACAGGAAACATAGTTGAAAGTTCGCAGTAACACAATGCACAAAGGCCTGCTACTATTCCTGCTATAATAAATGAAACAATTACAGCTGGCCCTGCTAAATGAGCACCTGTTCCTGTAGCAACAAAAATACCTACTCCAACTACAGCTCCTATACCAAATGCAGCAATATCTTTTGCTTTAAGATTTTTCTTTAAAGCTGTTTTCTGCACTCCTTCCAGTATTTTATCTACTGATTTTTTCTTAAAAATGTTCATAAGGGTCCTCCTATTAAAATAATATATGCCCCAAAAAATCATGTTTAACTAAGCTAATCTTTTATTCTCTAATTCTCTACTTGAGAAATCATAAAAGTTTTAACAAACCAAATGTTATTTTAACACATTTCGATAATAATCGGCAAGTTATTATTATTTTAATAATATAAACAAGATTCATTATTTTTAATTATTCATTTAGTTAGATTATTTAACTCAGAGATCCCAAACGGCATATTTCCACTCCTAAAGTATTGATTTCACTTGATTTATTGTCTATATGTCAATCTTAATACAACTGCTAATTAGATTTTTATTATCATAATCTGTTCTTTGATCTCAAATAATATTTTTTAATTTTTTATATATATTTTTAAAAATATCTTCACATCACTAGAATATAACTAGTATTCCTCTAACAATTGTTTTTATTACAAATATAATATTGTATATAAAATATTAAATTAATTCATGTATAGATAAACATCATTATAATTGGACTTATTATATGTGTATACTTACATATTTACTAAATCTTCATGTGGATATCTTAACTAGAAATAATAAATATTTTTGTGTAGAAAATATTTGAAAATGAGCTGTTAAAAGCTCTTAGTTGTAGGTTGTCTCACTTTAGCTTGTCACGCCGAAAGCGGGAGCACGCTAAAGTGAGTACAACATGCAACTTAGAGCCTTCAGCGATATTTTCATAGCTTTTCGTAATAAAAATATTTATTATTTCGGTAAGCTACCACATAAGCCTAGTTTATATGTTAATAATCAAAAAATAAGCTGTATTAAAAGGAAACATAACTTCCTTTCAATACAGCTTTATATATGTTTAGATTATGAGCATATATTTAATTACTTTTTCTTATTAATACACCATACTTCATAAGTTTATGGTTACAATATAGATGTGAAAATACAACTTCTCCACAATCATTGATTAAAACATCTTCATTAGAGCAATTTAATAAAACCTCTAATTTATTTCCATATTCATCTATTTTAATATATTCAATCACCCTGCTATTTTTAATATTATTAGGGAAATGAAAATTACGACTCTTAAATAGTTTTTGTTCCTTTCTTAGCTTAATCAATTGCTTCATCAGATTAATTTTATCATCATGTTTTCCAAGCTCAATTTCATCCCATGGCATACACCTTCTGCAGTCTGGATCATGCTTTCCTTCAAGGACAACTTCTGTACCATAAAATATGCATGGACTTCCCGGCATTGTAAATAATACTGCTAACTGCTGGTAAAATATATTAACATCCTTTACTCTCGATATCAATCTTTCTGTATCATGAGAATCTAACAAGTTAAATAACACATCGTTATTTTGCTGCATGTACATTGTATAACATCTATTAATAGTGTATTCAAAATCTTCCTTAGTTAAACTCTTATCAACCCAAAAATCTGATATACTGCTGGTTAAAGGATAATTCATTACAGCATCAAATTCATCACCTCTAAGCCAAGATATTGAATCATGCCATATTTCTCCCAGTATATAAAAGTCAGATTTTATCGCCTTCATCTTTTCTCTTAAAATCTTGCAAAATTTATGGGAAATTTCATTTGCCACATCTAACCTTAAGCCATCAATATCATAATTCTTCACCCAATATTCACAGACATTAATAAAATAATCTATAACTTCTGGATTATTCGTGTTAAGCTTTGGCATCTTCTCAGCAAAAGCAAATGAATAATATCTTCCATCCTTTGTATCACGATCATTATTACCAAATGGCCACTTATTTACCATGAACCAATTGAAATATCTAGATTTAGGTCCATTTTCCATCACATCTAACCAAGGAGCAAACTTAGGTCCGCAATGATTAAATACACCATCAAGCATAATTCTAATTCCTTTTCCATGAGCCTTATCCACAAGATTCTTAAATATTTTTTCATCACCAAAATTTGGATCTATTTTCATATAATTAGTTGTATCATATTTATGTGTTGAAGGAGCCTCAAATATTGGAGTTAAATATATTCCTGTTACACCCAATGTTTCCAAATAGTCTAATTTATTAATTATTCCTTGTAAATCCCCACCATAGAATTCTTTATTTGTTACCTTACCTTTATGCCAAGGCCTAACACCTTCTGGACTAATCGTTGGATCTCCATTACAAAAACGCTCTGGGAATATTTGATACCATACCATATCATTCACCCATACTGGAGTATTATTAATATCCTCACTATTCATCCATGGGAACGTAAAACATTGTAACATCTTACCATCCAAATGCATTTGCTTTTCGCTTAAGAATCCATCTTCAAAGTAAAACCAAGTTTCTTCTTCTCCAACTAATTCAAAATAATATCTACAGCGTTTGAATTCAGGTTTTAAAGTTGTAGTCCACCAGATTTGGTGTTTTAGCCTCTTTTTATATGCAATTTCTTCTCTTTTACCTTCCCATTTCCACTCTCCACCTAAAATACCCGTTGCAAAGGGATCTCCATAATGTATGAATACTTTTTTAATGTCATAGCCTGTTTTTAAATTTATAATTAAATCATCTTGATTAATTGGATAACATAAGTTATCTGAAGTTCTGTGATATACTGCTTCAAATTTCATAATACTATTTCTTCTCCTTTTCACTTCGAGATAGCTAGTACGCCATTCAAATTAAAATAATAATTAGTATTTCTAAATTATACAATCCTAGTTATCTGTAGGTAAACTTACTAATTTCTAATTGTAAATCATCAGATAAATGCTTTAACTTATTTGATGAATCAATGAAATCATTTGTTGTTTCGTCAACCTTTCGGCAAACAAGAGCAACATTCCCTGCACCTTCCGAAGTTTCTTCAACAATGACCGATAAGCTTTGCACTTGATTTAGAACTTGATCTTTCTTATTTGCTAATCCACCCAAATCTTTAGATATTTCACTAACTTTTACACTTAAATTATCTATTGAAGAAATTATATCATTAAAAATCTCATAAGATTGCTTAATTGATTTTTCCTGACTTTCGACCGCCTGGCTAGTTTCATTTGCTTTCTTAACCGCATTTTCAGCATTAGTTTTAATATGAGTTATAGTACTGCTTATTTCCTTTGCTGATAGCGATGTTTGATTTGCTAGTTTTTTAATCTGCTCCGCTACAACTGAGAAACCTCTACCTGCTTCTCCAGCTCTAGCAGCCTCTATTGAAGCATTTAATGCTAATAAATTTGTTTGCTCAGTAATCTGCTTAATAGTTTCATTTATTACTGCTATTTCTTCAACACTTTTAGAAACCATTTGAATTACTTCGTTAACTTCTTTAGTTTTTATTTTAGTTTCGCTAGTTTTATCGATAGATGCATTTATAATATCTACACCTGTTTTGCTTAATAAATTAGTATTTCTAGCTATAAAATCAACATTTGAAGTTGCCGAGTCAATATTATTTATAGAGTTCGATACATCTTCCATATTTAATGTTAAAGATTCTAAGTTATCTGTAGAATCTGTAGTACCTAAATCAATCTTATTTATTATTTCATTTACATTTGAAATTGATGTATATACTTCTTTACTCTTTTCATTTAAATTTATAGACGCAGAGTTAACATCATCTACTGATTCATTAACGCTTTTAAGCAAAGTAGATATATTAGTAGACATATGGTTAAAACTATTAGCTAAATCTTGAAGTTCATCTCTAGAATTAATATTAATTCTAGTATTAAAATTACCTGATGCCGCTTTAAGTACTGCATCCTTTATTTTTAATATATTTTTTGATAAATTATTAGAGAATTTTGTACCTATAATAACAATTCCAACGACGGCAACAATTATTACTACTAAAAATTCACTAATTAACGAATTTCTTGATTGCGTCAAAACACTCTCTGGAATCTTGCTAATAAACTTCCAGCCTGTCAATTCAGAAGTAACATAAGATGCCATAAATTTCTGATTATCAAAGGAAAAGTTTAAAATTCCTTTATTATTTGCTCTAATATCATTCCAAATAGGATATTCTGTTACAGTTTTTGTATCGACAAGCTTATCATTTGTACTTGCAATTACCTGCCCATCCATATCACAAACAATAAACTCACCATTGTTGTTTGAATCTAACATATCAATAAGAGTTTTAGAAATATCTTTTAGGTCAAAATCCAACGTTATTACTGCAATACTTTCATCCCTTTGATTTCTAATACCATAAGCTATTGTTACACAATCAGTGTTTGTTTCTGGATTTTTATATATATTTGATATGTATGCTTTATCCTTATATCCGGCACCAGCCTTGTAAACACTTCTAGATGTTGGATTAAAGTCCGAAGATACCTTTTTCTCTGGATAACTATAATACGATTTACTCTTATCAAATGTAAAATCTACAGATATTATAGAACTATTTGACTCTTTAATTAACTTTAAATCATTTTTTATTTCTGGATAATCATCAATAGTAACTTTATTTAAATTAGCAGGTTTCGTTGCAAGATCACCACTTGTAAAAATATCCTTTTTAGAAAATGATTTTATAATATTTATTGTATTTTCAAATTGTGAATCCAATAATTTCTTAGTATCCAACGTTGAAGATGAACTTGAGGATGTAAAACTGCTGCTCGTAATAGCATTAATTTTTAAGAAGGCAACAGCACATATAATTATTATTGGAATAATTGAAATTAAAAACATAATTTGTAACAATTTAAAATGAATACTTTTACTTTTTTTCAAATTCTCTTTATTTTTTAATTGAATATTTGATTTTTTAAATCTAATTTTAATAAAATTAATTCTGTGTAAACAATTTTTCATTTTACTGAAAATAGAAGCCTTCTTTTTTGCTTTAGTTTGTTTCATTCTATACTCACACCCTTGCTTAAATAACTACAGATCAAATTCGTATAAGATTACCAAGATAAAATATGTAAAAAATAACAAGTCAAGCATACAAAACAGATTAGCATAGTGACTTGTTATTTCTATTTAAGAATCTTACAGTCTTCTTTGTATTAACCTTTTACAGACCCTGCTGTTAATCCTTTTGCAAGGAATTTTTGTGTAGCAACAAATATCGCAACAATTGGTACTGTCGCCATTACTGCAGCTGCAGAGAACTGAGTCCAGTTTGCTGAATATTGATCTCTAATGAAGTCTCTCATTCCTGTTGCTACAGTTTGAGCATCTTTAGCTTTTATAAGTGCTGATGTAAAATAAAATTCACTATATGTTCCAATAAAAGCAAAAATAAAGATTACTACAATCATATTTCTTATTAGAGGAATTATTATTTTTGTAAATGCTTGAAGAGTTGATGCACCATCTATATATGCTGACTCAGTTAGCTCTTTTGGAATACTATCCATGTATCCTTTCATAAGCCAAATATTATACGCACTTCCTCCTGCTAAAAGTAACACTAACGCCCACAATTTGTCCATCATATTATATTTATATGCAACACCTAATATTGCTGGCAATGCCATAGTTGTTGGAAACATTTGTAGCAATAAAAGCGACATAAGTCCATATTTTCTTCCTTTAAATTTAATTTTTGAGAAAGCAAAAGCTGCTGGCATTGTCAATAATATTTGTATTATAGCTACAGCTGTACAAAGAATCATTGAATTTTTCACCCATATTAAAAATTGAGTTTTAGTTAAAACTTTAATATAATTCTCAAGAGTAATAGTTTTAGGGAAGATAGACGATTGTGTAAAGCCCTGACCTTTAGCTAATGATGCTGTAACAACAGCTAATAATGGTACAAGCACTATTATGCACATAAACCAAATTACAACTCTTGAAGCCCACGCAGCCCTCATTTGTGCTGGCCTTATTTTCTTTTTATACTTTAATACTTCAACTTTTTGATTTTCAACTGATACCATCTTAATTAACCTCCTCAAATTGTCTTGATGCTTTCATTTGAATAAATGAAATTGTACCCAATATTATAAATATTATAATACTTATAGTTGAAGCTATTTCATACCTTCCAAATTGCATTGACAATCTATAGTTAACTGATGCAAGTATATCTGTATAACCTGCAAATTGTGTTCCAGCTCTTGCCGGTGCACCGCCGGTTATTAAGAATGCCGTTCCAAAATTATTAAAATTAAATGCAAAACTTGTTATTACCAATGGATATGCTGTTTGTGCAAGAGAAGGTAATGTTATTTTTACAAATTGAGTAAACTTGCTAGCTCCATCAACCTCTGCTGCTTCATAATAAGACTTTGGTATTGCTTGCAAAGCACCTAAGCAAACATTCATCATATATGGGAAACCTAACCACACTGTAACAACAACTACTACTACTTGTGATAATGAAGCATTTGTTAACCAAGGAATTGGTTTTGCTATAAGATGCATACTAATAAGTAAATTATTGATAGCGCCATAAGTTCCATTAAATAAACCTTGAAACGAAAGCACAGCAACTGTACCTGGCAACGCCCATGGAATAACTAATATCGCCTTGTAAAACCCTCTTTCCTTTATGTTCTCATTGTTAACTAATATAGCCATAATAAGACCTAATAAAAAGCCCCCAAGTGTTGTTAATACAGCATAAACCATAGTCCATGCAAATACAGGTAAGAATACTTTACTAAATGGTCCCTTAAACACTTCTATAAAATTTTTAATACCTACAAAATGAATAACACCTTTTGAATATTCTGTATAATCAGTAAAAGCAATATATACCGTGTAGATTATTGGTAAAAAAGATAGTACGAATATTGAAATTAAAGCTGGTGATAAAAAAGGAATTGCGATATAATTCTTTTTACTTTTAACTATTTCTTTACTTTTCATGATTGCCTCCCTCTTTAGCATAAGAAAATAAAATTAAAAATAATAGTATTTTCTCTATTAATTTTTATCTATTTATATCGTTAAAGTTCATCAATTATTCTATATAAAAATATTGTGATAAACCATTATTAGCAAATTTAAATTTCTATTATATGAAATAAGGGGAAGTATATTCCCCTTATTTTAATTATATTATTGTTGAGCTATACCTTCTTTTATTTGTTTTACCATTTCTTCTCCAGTTGTTTTAGGATCTTGTTGTCCAGCTGTCATTGCAGTTAACATGTTTCCTGCTGGAGTCCATACAGCTTGCATTTCTGGAATATTTGGCATTGGAACAGCATATTTTGCTTGTTCTGCAAATGCAATCATGTCCTTATTTGCCTTAAATGCATCACTTTCTACGCCTTCTTTAGTTACTGGAATTCTACCACTGCTTATTATTATTGGATTGATATTATCTTGTATATATTTCATTAAATCCCAAGCTAAATCTTTATTTGGCGATTTTTCAGCTACAAATGCTGTTTGAACTCCTAGAGCAGTTGTAACATTTTTTCCACCAAATGTTGGCATTGGAGCAATTTCATAGTTGATATTTGCTGCTTTAGCTGATGCAGTATCCCATGCTCCTGAAATATAGAATGCTGCATCTCCTGACATGAATCTATTTTTAGCGATATCATCAGTAGTATCTGGTGCTATAAGTTTATCTTTAATAACCAAATCTTGAATAAATTGTAATCCTTTTACTGCGCCTTCATTTGAAAGTCCTATATCATTTGGATCAAGTGTTCCATTATTGTTCTTAAATACATATCCTCCTTGAGTTGTAAGGAATCCTAAATTATAAAATAAAGCATTAACACTATATGAGAACCCAACACCTGGTTCCTTCGCCTTAGTTACAAGTTCTTCAAAAGATTTTGGAACTTCTTTAACCTTGTCCTTATTTACGAATAAAGCAACTGTTTCTTGAGCATATGGAACTCCATATTGTTTACCGCCTATAGTTACGGCATCAATAGGTCCCTTAGAAGTATATTTGCTTGCATCTAAGAAACCACTTGGTACTTCAGCAAGTAAACCAGCTTTTTGGAATGTACCTAAATTATCATGAGGTATACCAATCATTATATCTGGAGCTGAAGAGCTGTCAGCTGCTTGAATATATTCTTGAATCTTGCCTTTATCATCTACACAGTTAACTTTAACGCCTTTCTCTTTACCCCATTTTTCTACTAATTCTTGAAGTTTCGGAAATTCTGAGTCAGAAGTCATGTGTGACCATATTGTTATTGTTTTATCGCCACCCGAACTGCTGCTTGTTGCTGCATCTTTTGATCCACCTGAACAACCCGCTAATGTTCCCATTAGTAAAGCTGTTGTCATTATTAATGACAGTATTTTTTTATTTTTTACCATTTCATATTCCCCCTGTTTTTTACTTTAAGATAATTTTCAACCTTAATTTTTAAATGTTAAGGTTTTAGATATATATGTAATGATTTTTCCTCCAAAATATAGTATAATTAGTATAAGATAAATTTATTTAAAAGAGAAAAATCATACAATCAAACTTTAAAATCTGTTATTAATATTTATAATACTTGCAATAAAATTATATATAGATATAATTTTTAACACTTAATTTAATTTCTGTTTGATAGAAAGATTTAATAAACCAGATACCTTGGAACCGATTCCGGAATCAAGTACGATTATTTAAATTAAATAAAGATATGATCTTGGAACCGATTTCTAAAAATTTCATAAAATAATTGTATTTAGATTTATATTTTAAATATTCTATTATACTTACCCTTTATTGGCTAAGTCTAAATATAAAACTTAATTACTTATGAAATTTTTTAGGCTCTTATGTAAATATCGTTTACATTTATTATTATAATGCTATATTCATATATAATATAGGTTTATATTATAAGAAATATTGCAAATTATTAATATTTTTTTATAAAATCACGGAATTAACTGAAAAGCATATTGTATAAAGGAGATTTTATATATGGATTATAATTACGAAATAGTTACAACTCCCAAAAATATTCCTGCAAAAATTATTATAAATTCTTCTCCTGAAGCTGTTTACAAACATTGGCACAAGGACTTAGAGTTAATCTATTCTTATGAAGGAAATTTCATAAGTAACATAAATGGTGAAATTCACTCAATCCAAAATAAAGAATTAATTTTAGTAAATAGCGGTGAAATGCATTCTGTTGATAATTATAGTAATGATAAAGCAACAACTTTATCTATCTTAATTTTATATGACTTTTTGAAAGATAATTACCCTGAAATTGATAATATAGAATTTAAACTGGACAAAAATAATATTATGGCAATAAACAGGCTTAAAACAATTCATGAAGAAATCTGCAATATGTATGTTAAAGATATGAAGCTCAATAACAAGTCTCTTCTATTTGTCGAAGATGAAAAACCTAATGATAAATTTCATCATTTTAAAATAAATAGTTATCTGTATGAAATTCTATATATATTACTTAAAAATTATAGTGTAGAAAAAGACATTCATATAACTCTAAAAACCCAGAAACATTTGGAACGCTTTAAAATTATTACAGAATTTATTGATAATAATTTTAAAGAAAATATATCTCTAGATGAAATAGCTTCCAGGTATGATATAACAAAAGAATACCTTGCAACAATTTTTAAAAAATATATGGGCATAACAGTTGGCACGTATTTGAAGAATAAACGACTAAAGGCTGCTTATATTGATTTAGTTAATACAGATTTATCAATCAATCAATTAGCTTTTGATAATGGATTTCCTAATATCAAATCCTTTATAAATAGTTTCAAAGAATATTATGGTAAGACACCATATGCATACAGAAAAGATTTAGAAAATAAAAACAAGTCAGTTTAAATAATTTTATTTTTTAAGATTAAAATTAAGTAGAATTGAAAAGCTTTTATTCATATAATATCTAAAGCAATTATATAAAGTGATACAATGAGATACGTATTAGATATAAAAGAGTGTGAATTTTTAGGTAAAGGTAAAGAAGGTGCTGTATACTTAACTCCTGAAGGATACGCCTTAAAAATATTTTACAATAAAAGAAAAGCTGAAGATGAAGCTGCTCTTTTAGAAAGAGTTAAAGACAGCAGATTTTTTCCTAATGTAATTTTTATAGCACATAATATGATTTTAAGAGATTACGTTGAAGGTGATAATCTTTATGACTATATTAACAAAAATGGCTTATCATATAATCTTTCTGTAGAAATTATAAATCTCATAGAGGAATTCAAAAGATTAAAATTTACAAGGCTTGATATTCGAAATGCTCACATGTTTGTAAATAAAAATGAGAAAATTCAAGTCATAGATCCTAGAAAAGTCTTTATTAAAAAGACACCTTATCCTAAAGAAATTATAAAAATATTAGTTAAACTAAATCTTTTCGAAGAATTTTTAAACCATCTTTTGGATTATAATCCAAAATTAATTAGTTACTGGATTCATGCATTTAATTATTTTAAGTATACGTCAAAAAAAGTGATACGAATTGATATGTATGCTTGTTAGTATATAAATAACATGTAAAGAAAGCTTACGCGAAATAAATTAAAACTAAAAACATCGTTGTGCTTGAAGGAATTAATATTTCGTCTACCCATAATAAGTTAAGCTGCATATATAGAAATTTATTAATCTGAAGAATTAACTAAATCTTTATATATGCAGCCTTAAACTATATTCCATCTATATATTATAACATTTATTTAGAAATATAAATCATAATTAGAATATTTTATAACTTTGTAATATATACTTTATTGTAAAAATAATAGTTTTAGGAGAATTCATGAATAATACTTCTGATATACAATTTTTAGGAAACAGAAATAATAATGATGCAACATTTCTAATGGAGGGCCTTATTTCTGAAATTGAGGCAATAAATGACTATGATTATTCTCTTACTCTTACTGAAAATGAAGAAATAAGAAAAATATTATCTCATATACGAAATGAAGAAGTGGGACATTATTTTTCCTTTTTACAAGCCTTGAGAAAAATAGATAATGAATTTAATACAGCTGCTCAAGCGATTCAAAAACAAATTAATATACAATCCAAAATTCATTACAATGAGCATTCTTGCATTAAAGAAAATAAAGTTCTTTTGCTTACAAGTATTAGAAATGCTATAAAAGGAGAACTTGACGCAATTATGCTTTATAACAAGTTCCTAAATGATGTTAAAAGCAATGAGTTGTTTAAAATTATAAAAGTAATAGATATAAACGAAAAAGAACATGTAGAAGAATTAACTAGATTATTGGTTTTACTAGAAAAAGAAAATGATAAGCAGTAATTATACCTACTGCCTATTATAATTAGCTTTTCAACAATTGTTCAAAAACTTTATTATGCTCTATATCCTTACTTAATGCTTGAATAACCCTTATTATTTGCTCCCCTGTTATTTCCTCAGTAGAATTTAAAGCTATTCCAATAACATAAGCTTTTATCAATCTATAAGAATTAATCAACACATTAATTCCTTTTAATAAACTTTCTCCTTTATTAAAAGGAATTAAATCCTTGAAAATTTGGTTAACTAAATAATTTTCAAAAACATAAGAATATTTCTCCAGTTCCCTAAAATACCTTTTATTATCGTTTAAATATCTACATATATTATCTGCCTTTGAAATTCCTTTTTTATACTCCTTAAGACATTCTTTTAATTTTACACTTCTAATGTTTTCTACAAGCTCATTCTTAGAAATAGTCATATAAAAATCAATATCTTCTTTAAAATCAGTTCCCTTTATCGCATCGTAATTTACAGATTCATTATTGAATTCTTCCAATATTTCTTCTATATTTTCAGTTTTATTAAATTCCTGTTCACTTTCAATTTTTACATAAAATGATTTTAGGATATTTAATCTTTCTTCTATAGAAAACTTTCTTAACTGCATAATATTTATGGATATTATCCTTATATCCCAAAAATATTGGAGTAAACTATTTGTCCCATCAAAGGCTTCGCTATCTATAATCCTTCTTATTTCTATGCTTTTTTCTTCTATGTTTTCTTCACTTTCAATAAACTCCATTTTATTTTTATTTAAAAATGCCTTAATACATATTTCTTCACAAGAAGGCAAACCGCTTTTTTCATAAACATCATCTACAATATTTAATACTCTAGGGTAGTTTTTGCAAGTTATGCAGAGACCTTCTTCCCCAAAGCCTCCGTGAATGTCGCAAAGCATTTTGGAATTTAGGAATGGACATCTATTTTCATGTTTAAGTATCATAAAACCATGATTAGAAGTATCATGTTCATGTTTATTTTTTATATATTTTCCTTCTACTAATTTACTAAACTGACCAGTACTATCTTCATATTTATTATAAGTATCCTCATCTATATTTATGTCCCACCCAGCACAACAAGTATCGCTGCAGCTTGAACTAATACATTTAAATTCTGCCATATATTTTGGCATAAAAACATTTACTTTCATGATTTACTCCAATCTCTTTAATATAAATTACATTCTACCACTATTATTATAGATATCCAACATTATAATTTGACTTATTATATGAATATACTTACATATTTACTAAATCTTCATGTGGATATCTTAACTAGAAATAATAAATATTTTTGTGTAGAAAACATTTGAAAA
>JAJXWH010000017.1 GCA_021781745.1 Bacillota bacterium
AATTATCGTTCACCCGTCCTTAACTGCCTAAGACCATTTATCTTTAGGTGTGTCAAGGGCAACTGGCGAACATCAGTTAACATTAAATGGTAGTCAGACTGATTTTTCATATATTTTTTACACTACCCTTTTAGAGTATGGCCACCTCATTCAATTTTTATTCCCTTTAATATCCAACTATATATATATAATATAGACTTATTAAAATTTTGTGATACATTGTCAATATATAGAATAAAAAAATAAAGCGTAAGAAATAAATAAAGTGTATATCTTTTTATATATTTTTATATATAAAAAGACATTACACTCTAAATAATCTTACACTTATTTATTTTTAGATTTTTTTAATAATAATCTTTGCTTAGCTCTAAGCAAAGCTGCTTCTGCTCTCTCTTTATTATACAAACCAGCTTCTCTTAGCCTGCTTTCTGCTCTTTCCCTCGCTTGTTCTGCTCTTGCCTCATCAATATCTTCTTCGAATTCAGCTGCATCACTGCCTATTATCATTTCATTATTACTTACTTGTGTAAGTGCTTTAGAAATAAATATTTCATGCTCAACACCTTTATCATCTATAAATTTTGCAATGTGCGGTATAGTACTTGATATCATGTCTGCGTGATTTGCAAGAACTTGAAATTCTCCATCTGCAGTCTTTAAAGTGATCTTCTCTATTTCGCCATTATAAACTTCACGATCAGGTGTAATTATTTTTAGTAAAAAGGTATTAGCCATAATCGCTCATCCCCTTTATCCTATTTTTTTTGCTTTTTCTATAACTTCTTCTATAGTTCCGGCAAATAAGAATGCTGATTCTGGTAAATCATCATATTTACCTTCAAGAATTTCCTTAAATCCTCTTACAGTTTCTTTTACAGGTACATATTTTCCTTGCATTCCAGTAAATTGTTCAGCAACTGTAAAAGGTTGTGATAAGAATCTTTGAATTCTTCTAGCTCTAGCTACAACTGCTTTATCTTCATCAGATAATTCGTCAACACCTAAAATTGCTATGATATCTTGTAATTCTTTATATTTTGCAAGAACACGCTTAACTTCTGCTGCTACCTCATAATGTTCTTCTCCAACTACTCTTGGATCAAGAATTCTTGATGTAGATTCTAGTGGATCAACTGCTGGATATATACCAAGTTCAGCTATACCTCTAGATAAAACTGTTGTTGCATCTAGATGAGAGAATGTTGTTGCTGGTGCTGGATCTGTCAAGTCATCAGCAGGAACATATACTGCTTGAACTGATGTAATAGAACCACTAACTGTTGATGTAATTCTTTCTTGAAGAGCACCCATTTCAGTAGCTAATGTTGGTTGATATCCAACGGCTGAAGGTATTCTTCCAAGTAAAGCAGAAACCTCAGAACCAGCTTGAGTATATCTAAATATGTTATCAATAAATAATAACACGTCCTGGCCTTGATCTCTAAAATATTCTGCCATAGTAAGTCCTGTTAAAGCAACTCTCATTCTAGCTCCAGGAGGCTCATTCATTTGACCAAATACTAATGCGGTCTTACTGATAACCCCTGAATCCTTCATTTCATGGTATAAATCGTTACCTTCTCTTGATCTTTCACCAACTCCAGTAAATACTGATAATCCACCATGTTGTGTAGCTATGTTGTTTATTAATTCTTGTATCAGAACTGTTTTACCAACTCCAGCTCCTCCAAATAGACCAATTTTACCACCTTTTTGATATGGTGCAAGTAAGTCTACAACCTTGATTCCTGTCTCAAACATTTCTGGTTCAACTGATTGATCCTTGAAACTAGGGGCTGGTCTATGAATTGGATATAGCTCCTTTTCATTAACTTCCCCATTATTATCAATAGGTTTTCCTAAAACATTAAATAATCTTCCTAATACTTCTTGACCTACTGGAACAGAAATTGGTGCTCCTGTATCAATAGCATCCATTCCTCTTTTTAAACCTTCTGTAGCTGACATAGCAATTGTTCTAACTATATCATCTCCAACATGTTGCTCTACTTCAGCTATTAATTCAGAATCTCCCATATTAATTTTAATTGCACTATACAAATTTGGAAGAGAATCTGAACTAAACTTTATATCGATTACCGGTCCAATTACTTGAACTACTTTTCCTATCTTTTCAGGCATAAGATACCTCCTTACGTATTTTGAGCTGCTGCTCCTCCAACAATTTCACTTATTTCCTGCGTAATTACGCCTTGTCTTATTCTATTAAATTTGAGTTTTAAATTTGACAATAAATCATTAGCATTCTTCGTAGCTCCATCCATAGCTTGCATTCTAGAACTTTGTTCACTACATTTGGAACTTAATAAAATACCCCTAATCTTTCCTTTTAGATAAACATTAAGTGCATCTTCTAATACCGTTTCTAAATTTGGTTCAACGATAGATAAATTTGTTTTACCTTCGGTTTTTTCTATCGGTAATATTTTAACAGACCTTGGCTCTTGTCTAACTGTTGATACGAAATTAGAATATACAATGTTAACTTCCGAAACTTCTCCATTGAGATACATTTCAAGAGCATTATCAAATATAACCTTTGCATCATTTACTGTTGGTAAGTCTGAACTACCAACATATTCTGCTATAGATTCAAGCTTTGCTCTTTTAATGTAACCAACACCTTTACTTCCAATTAAGATAATCTTTGCGTTTTTTCGTTTTTCTCCAATTGTAGCTTCTAAGAAAGATACAACATTACTATTGAATCCACCACACAATCCTGAATCTGATGTTATTACTACATATAGTTTATTTTCACTTTCATTTCCATTAAAATAAACATTTCCACCATCTCTTGAAGCAGTAGTTGCAAGATTTCTTACAATAGGTTCAATTGAATCAATAAATCCGCTATTTACTGATAATTCTTTCTTAGTTTTTCTTAATTTTGAAGTGGCAACAAGTCCCATGGCGTTTGTAATTTTTCTCGTATTTTCTACAGATTTAATTCTTTTCTTTATATCAAGAAGTCCAGCTGCACACACGATTTCCACCTCCTAAAGAAGGGCATAGCCTAATTCAAGCTATGCTTCTTTTAAAAATATCTTTTTAAACTCAACTATTGCTTCCTCTAACATAGATTTTATTTCATCAGTTAAAGTTTTTCCTGTAATAATTGATTTTTCAATGTCTCTATGATGAGTATCAATATATTCTAAGAATTCTTTTTCAAATCTTTTAATATCACTAACCTTAATGTCTGATAAGAAATCATTAACTGCAGCATATAGTATTATAATTTGCTTTCCAACTTCAATTGGATTATATTGATCCTGTTTTAATACTTCAACTAATCTTTTACCTTTTTCAAGTCTTCTGCTTGAATCAGCGTCCAGATCAGATCCAAATTGAGCAAAAGCTTCTAATTCTCTATATTGTGCAAGCTCTAATCTTAAAGTACCACTTACTTGTTTCATTGCCTTAATTTGAGCATTACCACCAACTCTTGATACTGAAATACCTGCATTTACAGCTGGTCTTTGTCCTGCATTGAATAAATCAGATTCGAGGAATATTTGACCATCTGTAATAGATATAACGTTAGTTGGTATGTACGCAGTAACGTCTCCAGCTTGTGTTTCTATAATTGGAAGAGCTGTTAATGATCCTCCACCTAACTCTTTAGATAATTTTGCTGCTCTTTCAAGCAATCTTGAATGGATATAGAAAACATCTCCTGGATAAGCTTCTCTACCTGGTGGTCTCTTAAGTAACAATGACATAGCTCTATAAGCTACTGCATGCTTGGAAAGATCATCGTATATGATTAATACATCTTTCCCTTGATGCATAAAATATTCTCCTATAGTACATCCCGCATATGGAGCAAGATATTGCAATGGAGCTGATTCCGATGCTGTAGCACTTACAACTATAGTGTAATCCATAGCTCCAGTTTCAGTGAATGTGTTTACTAAATGAGCAACAGTAGATTGCTTTTGTCCAATAGCTACATATATACATATAACGTCTTTACCTCTTTGGTTAATAATAGTATCTATACCAATTGCAGTCTTACCTGTTTGTCTGTCTCCTATTATAAGTTCTCTTTGACCTCTTCCTATTGGAATCATTGAATCTATTGCCTTAATTCCAGTTTGTAATGGTTCATTAACAGAACTTCTGTCTATTATACTTGGTGCTGGAACTTCAATAGGTCTAGTTTGAGTTGCATTAGCTGGTCCTTTGCCATCTATAGGTAATCCTAATGCGTTAACAACTCTACCAATTAATCCTTCTCCAACTGGAATTTCAACTACTTTACCAGTTCCTTTAACAATGTCACCTTCTTTTATTCCTTGTTCATCTCCTAAAAGAACGCAACCAACATTGTCTTGTTCAAGGTTTAAAGCCATTCCGTATACATCATTAGGGAATTCTAGTAACTCCCCTCCCATACAGTTATCTAATCCATAAACTCTCGAAACACCATCTCCAACTTGGATTATAGTACCAGAATCTACCGTTTTGATTTGTTTTTCGTATTTTTCTATTTCTTTTTTAATAATAGAAGTTATTTCTTCTGGTTTAATATTCATGGATTCACCTCTATTCTTTCTTAATCATTAAATCTTTCATTTCTTCAATCTTTGACTTTATAGTACCATCAATAACATCATTACCAATTTTTACAAAAACTCCACCTAAAAGACTTTTGTCTATTTGAGTATCAAATAGTATAGTTTTTTCGTACTTCTTTTCAAAGATCTCTTTTAATTGTTTTAATTCATCATCTAAAAGCGGTATAACAGTTTTAACTACACCTCTTATAGTATTTCTTCTTTCCAAATCAATATTTTCCATTTGATTCAGTTTGTCCCTTAATTGAAGAATTCTTCCTTTTTCAATCAGGAGCATTAAGAAAGAAAGTAACTCATCATCAATCTTTCCTTTAAACAAATCAGTAAATAATTGTTTCTTTTTTATTTTATTGATTGTTGGATGCTCAATTACTGCATAGAAATCTTTGTTTTCATCAAAAATATCACAAATCTCTCTCAAATCACGTAAATATTCATCCACTTTATTTTTTTTCTCAGCAATTTCATATAGAGCTAAAGCATATCTTCTATCCAAATATTCATACATATTTACATACCTACCTTAGCAATAAAATCGCCGATAAGTTTCCTTTGTGTAACTTCATCTACTTGTTCTCCTAATGCTTTAACTGAAAGCTCAATTGCTAAGTCTACTGCTTGTTTTTTAATTTCATATTCTGCTTTTTCTTTTTCTCTTTTAATCTCTAAGCTAGCTCTTTCTTTTAATGAATTTGCTTCAACTTTGGCATTTTCAACAATTTCTGTATAAAGTTTATCACCTTTAACTCTTTGTTCTTCAGTGATTTTCTTACCTTCTTCTTTAGCTTCTTGTAGAATTTGTTCATTCTTAACCAGATACATTCTAGCTTTTTCAGTATCTTCATCAGCCTTAGTCATCTTATCATCTATGTATTTTTGTCTTTCTGAAATTATTCCTTTTAATTTATCCCAAAAGAAATGTCTTAAAAGCAAAAGTATAATGGCAAAATTGACCCAGTTCATTAATAGTGTTGACAACTTAACTTCCATACTTTATCTATATCCTCCCTTCGGAGTCAATACAATTAACTCATACGAACTCATATTTAGTTATTATTTATTCATTACTATAAATGCCATTACTAATCCATAAATTGCAGTTGTTTCTGCAAGAGCTGCACCTAAAAGAAAAAATGTCATTATTCTTGGTTGTGCTTCTGGTTGTCTTGCTACAGCTTCAATTGCCTTTCCTGCTGCTATACCAATACCTGCACCTGCTCCAATACCAGATAATACAGCTATACCAGCTGCTAAAATTCCAAAACTCATTCTAATTCCTCCTTATTTCTAAAAAAAGTGTGTCTATTTATTTGTATTTAATTTTTACTCTTCTGCAATAGTTTTAATATTAATCATAGTTAACATTGAGAATACTATCATTTGAAGCACTCCATCAAATATATCAAAATAACTATGTAATATAATTGGTAATCCTATTTGTGCAACAGTTGCTATTGAGCCCAGACCTTCATAAACTAAGTCTACCAATACTACAGCCGCAAACATATTACCAAAAAGTCTGAGTGCTAATGTTACTGGTAATATTACTCTTTCCAATATGTTAAGTGGTAACATGACTGCAAACGGATGAACAAGTCCTTTTCCATAACCAAAAAGTCCATTTTTTCTAACCGCATTTACATTTACAACCAAAAATGTAAGTAATCCAAATGATGCTGTTATACTTACATCACTTGTCGGTGGTCTGAAACCTATTGCACCCATCCAGTTAAGGGCTAAAAGATAGATCATTAATGTTCCTATATATGGTACAAATGATTCATACTCTCCTCCCATAGTGCCAACTATGAAATCTCTTATGCGTTCATAGATACTCTCTACAGCTGCTTGGGTTTTAGTTGGTTTTAATTTTAGATTTCTTGTTAGTGCAAAAGCAGCTATACATAAAATCAAGATAACAACCCATTCGATTACTATACCTGCTGTAATATCTACTGTATAGCCAAAAATTTTAGGTGACCATATAGGTATAGGCGTAACGTCAGGCAATTTAAACACTTCCTTTCCTTCTTATTATATTTAATCCTATTAGCAGAACATAATGCGAAACAAATCCAGACATATAATAAAGCATGTATGTCATATTATTTCTAAATGGCAAAATAGTAAGCACTATGAAAGCCATTCTAAGAAAAAATTCTAACACAAAAAGCCATCGCCCTATTATGCTTTTGCCCAAATTTTTTTCAATTGTGTAAGCAGATACTAAAAAATTAGCTAATGCTACACATATTCCCACTGCATAAATCCCTGCATATATAAAGGTGGAAGTTAATGTTATCACTAAAGCTATCAATAACCCACTTCCTAAATCATATTTTGTCGCTTTTAGAAGTAGTTTATTCATCTCTTTGTTCATACATACCCCCCTTACCCTCAATAACGATAATTATATCTTTATCTTTATCTTTAATAAAATATTATTTAGAAGTAAAATCAGGTTATTATCGCCGTTATATCACATTATCTTGCATTTTCTCTAGAATACTTAGCCAATATTTACTTTTACTCCACTTTCCTTATTTTATGAATATTTATTATTATCAAAAATCATTTTATTGAATTTTCTGCATTATGAATAATTCTTCTTTTCTTTTTGTTAACATTTTCATTGAAAATTATGTAATTTTTTTATCAAAATTTTCTTTGAATTTTGATAAATACTTAGATTTTTTAATTTTAATGATTATATGCACCTAGTATTCTTTTTATTATTATTGAATACATGAATTAATTGTTATGCAATATTTATTTTTTTCATCTTTTTATTAAATATATATTGCACTTAAATTTAACATTGTTTCCCTTATCACGACTATGTTAAAAGTATTTGAAACTCTTTAATGCTGTTTTTATGTTAATAATCCTTCATATTTGTAAGATATTCATTAAAATTACTTGATTTCAAAAACTTTACCAATAACAATTATAAATTTATTAATCGTTCATCAATTAACTTTCTCCCTTATTTTATTCCTTATATTAATTTTTATACTAAACTTATGAAAACATAATGGTTTAAGTAAAAAAAGTTACTATGTTAAATACATAGTAACTTTTTAAAGAATCAAAAATTTCTATTAAACTCTTTCTACTATTAGGGCTGTTCCTAATCCGCCACCAATACAAAGTGTTGCAAGTCCTCTTTTAGCATCTCTCTTTTCCATTTCATGAAGAAGAGTTACTAATATTCTTCCTCCTGATGCACCAACTGGATGACCTAAAGCAATTGCTCCACCATTAACATTAACTTTTGACATATCAAATTTCAAATCTTTAGCAACTGCTAAACTTTGAGCTGCGAAAGCTTCATTTGCTTCAATTAAATCTAAGTCTTCTACTGTTAAGTTAGCTTTTTCTAAAGCTTTTTTAGTAGCATGGAATGGTCCATATCCCATAATAGCTGGATCTAATCCTTTTGATCCATAAGAAACTATTTTAGCCATTGGTTTAATACCTAATTCTGCTGCTTTTTCTGCACTCATAACAACAAATGCTGCTGCTCCATCATTGATTCCTGAAGCATTACCAGCTGTAACTGTACCTTCTTTAATAAATGCTGGTTTTAATTTTGCTAAAGATTCTGCTGTTGTTCCAAATCTAGGAAATTCATCTGTATCAAATACTTTTGGATCTCCTTTTCTTTGTGGAATAACAACTGGAACTATTTCATCTTTAAATCTTCCTGACTTAATAGCTGCTTCAGCTTTTTGTTGAGAAGCTGCTGCAAAAGCATCTTGCTCTTCTCTAGTTAATCCCCATTCTTTAGCAATGTTTTCAGCTGTAACACCCATGTGATAGTTATTGAATGCATCCCATAATGCATCATTTATCATAGAGTCAACCATTTTGCCATCACCCATTCTTTGACCCCATCTAGCAGATTTTAAAACATATGGAGCTTGTGACATGTTTTCCATACCACCTGCAACTATAACTTCAGCGTCTCCAGCTTTAATCATTTGAGCTGCTAAGCTAACAGCCCTAAGTCCTGATCCACATACTTTATTTATAGTCATAGCTGAAACTTCTTGTGGTAATCCAGCTTTAATTGTTGATTGTCTTGCAGTATTTTGTCCAAGTCCTGCTTGAATTACATTTCCCATAATAACTTCTTCAACTAATTCTGGTTTAACTCCTGCTCTGCTCACTGCTTCTTTAATTACTAATGCTCCTAAATCTGCAGCCGATACATCTTTTAATGCTCCACCAAAAGTACCTAATGCTGTTCTTACTGCACTTACAATAACTACATCTCTCATGTTTGACCTCCTAAAATTTTATAAATTATTTTTATTATTTTTTATTTTTAGCATTTCTCGTTAAAATATTAACATAACTAAATTATAACTGCTATTATTTCTTTTATCAAGTATAATTTGTTAAATTTTAAACAAACTTCATCTTTTAAATTCTTCTACCTCTTTGCAGCCTAAATTAAAATATTTTAATATAGCATCTGCAATTCTTCTTGATGCTATACCATCACCATAAGGATTAATTGATTTACTCATTTTAGAATAAGCTTCTGGATTTCTTAGTAATTCATTCGCTTCATTTACTATTTTCTCCACATCAGTTCCTACTAATTTAACTGTTCCAGCTTCAACAGCTTCGGGTCTTTCTGTAACGTCTCTTAATACAAGAACTGGTTTTGCTAAGTGTGGTGCTTCCTCTTGCAAGCCTCCCGAATCTGTCATTACCATAAATGATTTGTTCATTAAATTGTGAGTTTCTTTAGTATCTAATGGTGATAATAGATGAATTCTATCTTTTTCTCCAAGTCTTTCAAATACTACATCTTTGACAACTGGATTTAAATGAACTAAGTAGACTAATTCCACATCACTATTTTGTTCAACTATTTTATTCAAAGCTATGCAGATATTTTGAATTCCTTCACCCCAGTTTTCTCTTCTATGAGCAGTAATCATTATCACCTTTTTGCTGAAATCAATTTTATTTAGCTCCTCATTTTCGAAGATATAATTTTCTTCCACAGTGTGTTTCATAGCATCAATTACAGTATTCCCTGTGATATATATATCACTTTCATTTATTCCTTCTCTTAATAAATTCTCTTTCGAGCCTTTAGTTGGTGCAAAATGCAAATCTGCCAAACTACCAGTTAACTTTCTATTCATTTCTTCCGGAAATGGAAAATACTTATTAAATGTTCTAAGACCAGCTTCCACGTGACCAACCTTAATTTGTTGATAAAATGCAGCTAATGAACCAGCAAATGTAGTCGTTGTATCTCCGTGAACTAATATCATATCTGGTTTTTCTTCTTTAAAGACTTCCTCTAGACCCTCTAAAACCCTTCCTGTAATTCCAGTTAAAGTTTGCTTTGTTTTCATTATGTTTAAGTCAAAATCTGGTTTTATGTCAAATAATTCTAAAACTTGGTCTAACATTTCCCTGTGCTGGGCTGTTACGCAAACTTTTGATTCAATTTCCTCTCTTTTTTCTAATTCCTTTACTAAAGGTGCCATTTTTATAGCTTCAGGTCTAGTTCCAAAAATAGTTATAATTTTTTTTCTATTCAATTTATTTCCTCCTAATTTAAGCTATTGTAGATTTTAATCACCTTGCCTATTAAAACTATTAAACTCTGATTTATTTAACCCTAAAAATAAACCCAACTCGCATATGCTTGTTGGATAATTTAAGTGTTAAAATCACAAGAAAAATTAATATCCCGCATCTTTTTCAATTTTTAAAGAATCATCATCCCTTATCCATGAATCTACATCTATCTCTCTATATTCATCCTCTGAATCTCTTATGATTACATGGGCAATTCCTGAATTAATTATTAATCGCTTACACATGGAACAAGAATTAGCATCTCTGACATATTCTTTAGTTTTTGCATCTTTTCCAACTAAGTATAATGTAGCTCCAATCATATCTTTTCTTGAAGCACTTATTATTGCATTGGCTTCACTATGAACACTTCTGCAAAGTTCATAATGAGTTCCACGAGGAACGTTAAGCTTTTCTCTTATACAGCTATTTAAATCTATACAATTCTTTCTTCCCCTAGGTGCTCCTGTATACCCAGTAGAAATTATTTCATCATTTTTTACTATTATTGAACCATAATTTCTTCTTAGGCAGGTGCCTCTTTCTAAAACTGTTTCTGCAATATCTAAATAATAATTCTGTTTATCTCGCCTATCCACTTTCATCTTCCCCCAAATGAAATTATTTTGGGTTACCTAAATGACAAAGAGCTGCACTCTTTGTCAGATAACATAATATTATTCTATTTAGTTCCAAACAATCTATCTCCAGCATCTCCAAGACCCGGTACTATATATCCATGTTCATTTAATCTTTCATCAATTGCTGCTAAGTAAATATCAACATCATCATGAGCCTTTTGTATAGCTTCTATTCCCTCTGGTGCTCCTACTAGACACATTAATTTTAAATTCTTTGCTCCTCTATTTTTTAACATTGTCAATGCATCTATTGATGATCCACCTGTCGCAAGCATTGGATCCACTACTATTATATCTCTTTCAGCTATATCCTGAGGCAATTTACAAAAGTATTCCACTGGTTGAAGCGTTTTTTCATCTCTATATAATCCTATATGTCCCACCTTAGCTGCTGGAATTAAATTAATTATTCCATCAACCATTCCAAGACCAGCTCTTAAAATTGGAACTACAGCAATTTTCTTACCTGCAAGCATTTTGCATCTTGCTATAGCTACTGGAGTTTTTACATCAACTTCTTCCATATTTAAATCTCTTGTTACTTCATAAGCCATTAACATTGAAATTTCTTCTACTAATTTCCTAAAATCCTTTGATCCTGTTTTTTCATTTCTCAAGATTGCTAACTTATGTAATATTAGTGGGTGATTTATTTCTGTAACTTTACTCATTAATACTCCTCCATGTTTAACTATTTAGTTATGCTTAATAAAATTTATTTAGAATATTTCTTTTCAATTTCTGAAATTTTGTCTATTCTATTTTGGTGTCTATCTCCCTCAAATTTTGCTGATATAAAAGTTTTTACAATATCTAAAGCAAGGCCTGCCCCAACTACCCTTTGCCCCATAGTTAATATATTTGCGTTATTGTGTTCTCTAGTTGCATGCGCACTAAATGTATCTGAACATAGTGCAGCCCTAATTCCTGGAACCTTATTTGCTGCAATACTAATTCCTATTCCAGTACCACAAATTAATATTCCAAATTCATATTCCTTAGCAGCAACTGCTTCCGCTACTGGTAAAGCTATATCGGGATAATCACAAGAACTAACTGAATACGTTCCAAAATCTTTTACTTCATGATTTTCACTTTCCAAAAATTTAACAATTTCAGTCTTTAATTCAAATCCGCCGTGATCGCATCCTATTGCAATTTTCATAATTAAATCATCTCCCTAATTATTAATTATTCATCATCTTAAACTTCTATAATATCAAACCCTGCAGCCTTATTTAACCTATTCATTATAGCTATACCTAGGCCTTCTTCTTTGTATCCTTCAGCAAGAACTAAATTTGCTTTTAAATCATCACATTTCCTTAAAGATTCAAATAAATTCTTAGCAACTGTTGATAGATCCATTATACTCCCCATAATTATACAATCACCTTCAGTATATTCTTTTGCATTCTCTTCAACTGTAAGAATACATACCTTTTTACCTTTTTCTATATTATAGTGTACCATTTCTTTTATTTTTTCAATAGTTTTTTTTCTTTCTCCTGAAATTATTGTCACTTTAGCATTAGGCGCATAGTGTTTATACTTCATCCCTGGTGCTTTAGGCTTTAGATTCCCGCCTGGCTTTTCCATTATAGCTTTGTCTATCTCAATTCTCGAATCTATTTCTTTAAGCATTTCTAATGTAATCCCACCTGGGCGCAAAACTACTGGAGGATACACAGTGCAGTCAACAATCGTTGATTCTACACCTATATCGCTTTGTGCTCCTCCTAAGATACAATCTACTTTACCATTTAGATCCTCTATACATCTTTGAAAATCTGTTGGACTTGGCCTACCACTTATATTAGCAGAAGGTGCTGCAATAGTTGTATTAGATAATTCAATTAACCTTCTGGCTATTTCGTTATCGGGCATTCTGATTCCAATAGAGTCCAAATTAGCGCTAGTCACATCTGGTATTATACCCTTTTTTCTTAAAATTATTGTTAGAGGTCCTGGCCAAAACTTATCTATAAGTTTTTTTGCGACTATCGGAACTTCTCTTACATATAATTCTATGTTCTTTGATGAAACATGAATTATTAGCGGGTTATCCTGCGGTCTCCCCTTAGCTTTAAATATCTTTTTTACTGCTTCAGAATTTAATGCGTCAGCCCCTAATCCATAAACAGTTTCTGTCGGGAAAACAACAGTACCTCCATTCATAATAAATTCAGCAGCTTCTTTTATTTTATCCTCGTCTTCTTCAACATTACTTATTATACTAACTTTAGTCTCCAAGCGCCTTACTCCTCTCTCACTCCTTTAATTAACTTATCACTCCAAGTTCTGTTAAACTATAAGCTGTCCCCTGGCGATCTTTATGTTCTGTATGCTATCATCAGTATAAACAGCCTTAACACAATTCTTATATATTAAATCTAACAATAAATATTTCCTTAATCCGCCTCTTTTAATTACTTGAAAATAATAATCTCTATTAGGGCTTGCTTTATTAATAACATTATATTGCTCGGAAATTTGCGGATATCTCTTTAAAAAATTTTGATCTATCAGCCTTAATCCTCTATTCTTAAATTTTACATTCGTTATCAAAACAATCTCTAAATCATAATCTGATTTATTTGTATGTACTAGGACAACTTTGTCACATATAATTAAATATTCTTTAACAAAAATTCCTGTTTTAAATATTAATCTATTATTTAAATATTTATATTCTACTTTGTAACCATTCATTTTAACTATGATGGCTACCACTATTAAAAATTCAATAAAAATAACGTAACTTATATAAAAAATAGTAATTAATCCTGTTATTAATAATATTATTGGAAGAAATAGTGCAATAATAACCATAGACATCAAAAACATTTTCAGATGAGATTTTTCCTTTTTTATAGCTTTATATATATCCATAATTAATCCCCTAAATTACTTTTAAAGCCCTACATAATATAATGCAAGGCTTTGTTAAGTAATTAATATTACATTTGTGTATTTCCCATGGATTTCATTTTTTCAGCTTGATCTGCTGTGATAAGTGCATTTATCATTTCATCAATATCTCCAGCTAAAAATGTATCTAACTTGTATAAAGTTAATCCTATTCTATGGTCAGTAACTCTTCCTTGTGGGTAGTTATATGTTCTAATTCTTTCACTTCTATCTCCAGTTCCAACTTGGCTCTTTCTATCTTCAGCAATTCCTTCTGCTCTTTCTCTCTCTGCTTGTTCATAAAGCCTTGACTTTAAAACTTTCATAGCCTTTTCTTTGTTTTTTAATTGTGATTTTTCATCTTGGCATGAAACTACTAGGCCTGTTGGTAAGTGAGTAATTCTAACAGCTGAATCTGTAGTATTAACGCATTGTCCCCCATTTCCTGAAGCTCTAAATACATCTATTCTTACATCTTTATCTAAAACTTCTATTTCAACATCATCCACTTCTGGTAAAACTGCTACTGTAGCTGTTGAAGTATGAATCCTTCCACTTGACTCAGTATCTGGAACTCTTTGTACTCTATGAACGCCACTTTCATATTTTAACTTAGAATAAGCGCCACTACCCTTTATCATAAAGACAACTTCCTTGAATCCACCTAAATCTGTCTCATTTAAACTCATAATTTCAGTAGTCCATCTTTGAGTTTCCGCGTATCTTGTATATAGTCTAAATAGGTTGTATGCAAATAGTGCAGCTTCTTCTCCTCCTGCACCCCCTCTGATTTCCACAAATACATTTTTTTCATCATTAGGGTCTTTTGGAAGTAATAGAATTTGAATTTCTCTTTCTAATTCAGCTTCCCTATTTGTGAGATCTGATATTTCTTCATTTAACATTTCTCTCATCTCTCTATCACTTTCGCTGCTTAGCATTTCCTTGTTTGCCTTTAAATCTTCAGTTACTTTCTTGTAATCTCTATATGCATTTACTATAATTTCTAAATCAGCATGTTCTTTGCATAATTTTCTCCATTCATTCTGATTTTGCATAATTGAAGGATCACTAATTTTAACTGATAATTCATCATACTTATTTTCTATAAATTCTAATCTATCTAATAACATTTAATCACTCCGTACTTTTTTTTTCACATTTCTACATTATATCACAACTTAAATCAGTTAACAATTAAGAGTTGATAGTATACATTTATAGGATGAAGCTCATAGAGAAAGTTCTGCTAACCAAATACAAGATTTGGAGCATCACTTTTTACTGCGTAATTTCTTTAAATATTTTTTTGAAAAGCCTATGGCTTTTCTTCTATAATTGTTAACTCTTAACTGCCATAACTATCCTATCAAGACTAGCAAAATCTTTAATTACTTTTATATCCTTAAAATTATATTCTTCCATCAACGATTTTACTGCTTCCCCTTGATTATACCCTATTTCAAAGGCTAATATTCCAGATTCTTTCAGCACATACTGACTTTGCTGGATTATTTTTTTATAGAAATCCAATCCATCAATACCACCATTTAAAGCTGTATGCGGCTCATAATTTTTGACATCATCCATAAGCTTATTTATTTCCTCTTCCTCTATATAAGGGGGATTAGAAACAATGATATCATAATTTTTTTTATCCTTTATAGCTTTTCCCAGCAAATCACTCTTTATAAATGTAACTCTATCTTCCATATCATTTTTCTTTATATTTATAAGTGATACCCTTTCAGGAACAGGATAATAATCTACTAAATCTACCTTTGTGTTTTTTCTATAGTGTGCTAATGCAATACCAATTGCACCAGAACCACAGCACAAATCGCATATTTGCTTCTCCTCATTTTCTTCTATACTTTTAAGCACTTCATCTACAAGTATTTCAGTATCATCTCTTGGAATTAATACACCTTCTTCAACGTATAATTCAATCCCCATAAACTCACACTTATTCAAAATATACTTAACTGGCATTCTATTTCTTCGTTTTTCAATTAAATCAAAATATTTTTTAGCATTTTCTTCACTTACTTCTTCTTCTTTATTTGTAATTAAATAAATTCTATTTTTTTCAATTACGCTCCCCAGCAATAACTCAGCATCCAATCGTGCTGTATCAATCCCCTTTTCTTTTAAGGTAAAAGTTCCTGTTTTTAATAATTCCTCAATATTCTTATTAGGCTCTTCAATTCCTTCTGCTGCTTTTAAAGATGCAATAGCAACTTCAATTTGTGAATCATCCGGCTCCTTAGTAGTTAGCAATTGCAACTTAAGACCTGGGTAAGCTATTACTTTAGCTAACTTGTTATCATTTTTGCCAAGCCACTTTATAAGCTCATAACTTATACCAGTTACTAGCGGTATAAGAACAATTCTAATCACTAATCGCTGAACAATTCCACCCCAGCCAGTAAAAGAAAATACTATAATGCTAACAAGCATGACTAAAAATAAAAAATTCGTACCACATCTCGGATGTAGTCTTGGTTGCTTTCTGACATTTTCTACTGTCAACTCTTCCATAGCCTCATAACAAAATATTGCTTTATGTTCAGCCCCATGATATTGGAATACTCTGTATATATCATCAAGTTTACTTATGAAAAACATATATAATAAAAGAACTATTATTCTTATACATGCCTCAATTAAATTTAACATTATATTAGAGGTACTTAACCCTTTAAAAAACGAAGCAATACCTGTTGGCAATGCAACAAAAAGTCCTATAGCAAGAATAAAAGAAATAAACATGGTTATCCCCATTAGTACATCATTAGCTTTTTTACCTAGTTTATCTTCCAGCCATTTTTCAAATTTTGATGGTTCCTCATCTTCACCCTCTAAAAATGTAGCGGAATAATTTAATGATTCCATCCCAACCTTCATTGATTCTATTAGTACAAAAAAGCCTCTGAGAAAAGGTATATTTAGTATAGGATACTTTTTAGTTAGTGGTCTGTTATCTTTATAGTCTATTTCTATATTTCCTTTAGGAGTTCGAACTGCTGTTGCAAGACTTTTACTGCCTCTCATCATAACGCCTTCTATTACAGCTTGACCCCCAACATCACGTCTTTTCATTAAATAATCACTTACTCTCTTTTATTATTTTTCTTTGTATTTGTAATAACACTCTCCACATAATGATTCATATTCAACATTATCCTGCTCATCTATAGCAATTTGTTCCCCTTCAAATACAAATCTATTATTTATTTTTCTTCCATTAAATATAGCTTTTTTACCGCACGCGCATATTGTTTTCATTTCTTCTATACTATGTGCTAGCAAAAGCAACCGTATGCTCCCTTCAAATCCATTCATTTTAAAATCCGTTCTAAGACCATAACATATTATAGGTATATTAATCTTAACAGCTATTTCAAATAATTGGTCAATCTGTTCAGACTTCATAAATTGAACTTCATCTACTAATATACAATCTATTTTTTTGCCGTTTGTTAAATAATTATGTACTATATTTAAAATATTATCATTTTCGGAAATTAATAAATCTACCTGCCTATTTACTCCTAGTCTAGATACAAGCGTATTCCCGCCTTTATTATCAATCAAAGGCTTTATAATAATAACTCTCATTCCCCGCTCTTCATAATTATAAGCAACTTGCATTAAATGAGTTGACTTACCTGAATTCATAGCTCCATATCTAAAATATAATTTACTCATACATAAAGTACTCTCCTTCTAAAGGTATCATACACGATTATATCATTTAATACTAATCATAAAAAGATATTTTTATATAATTACATCCCATAATTTATTATTGACGCTAATTTTCCACTATGCTATAATTTAGAGGTTGTTATTGAATAATTAACATAAGTTCATATAATTGAAAGAGGTGAATAATAATGAGAGAAGGCATACATCCAGAATACCACCACGAAACAGTGGTTAAGTGTGCATGTGGAAACACTTTCACTACAGGTTCTGTTAAATCAGAATTAAAAGTTGAAATATGCTCTAAATGCCACCCATTCTTCACTGGAAAACAAAAAATTGTTGACGTTGGTGGAAGAGTTGATAAATTCAACAAAAGATTCAACCTTGGCAGCAAGTAATAACCTAAGGGAAAGACAATGTCTTTCCCTTTTTGTTAACCTTAATAGATATAGAAAAACGGTTATTTGTCCATATATTAACATAAAAATTTTTTTATCTACATAATATTAAGATAATTAACTATATTTTAATACATTGCCATACATAATTTAATATTTAAATTATATAATAAACATGGTAAACTATGTAATATAATACAATCGAAATGAGTGACTTTCATGAAAAAAGTATTAATCTTAACAACATCTACAGGACAAGGACATAATCAAGCTGCTGCATCTGTAGCAGAATCTTTTGAAAGTGCTGGTTACCAAATCACCAAACTTGATTTTCTAGCTAAAAACAGCAAATTTCTTAATGACGTTATAGTAATGGCATATGAAATTTCTGCCTCAAAGTTTCCAAGAACTTACGGCTTATTTTACAAACTAACCGACAATAAATTCATTAACAAATTTTTAAAACATGTTTTCTTTTTGACTAGAAAGAAAGTTTCCAGGCTTATAAACGAAATACAGCCTGATATCATTATAGCTACTCACTCTATTAATATAAGTGTACTTTCAGACTTAAAAAAACAAGGATTGAAAACTCCATTCATTTTAGTAGTTACTGATTTTAAGGCTCATTATCTCTATGTAGATTCTTGTGTTGACGCTTACATTACCGGAAGTAACTATACTAAACAATCACTGATAGACAGAAATATTAACCCTGATAAGATTTATCCTGTAGGCATCCCTATAGACAGTAAATTTTATACCGAAATTACATCCGCTGATACCCTAAAAGATGATGAATATTTTAATTTATTACTTATGGGTGGAAGCCTCGGATTAAGCAAAATATTTTTAGTTCTGAAGGAATTATTAAAAAATACAAATAAGTTAAGAATTACGGTTGTTTGTGGTAAAAATAGCCACCTAAAAAACAAATTAATAAAATACTGCAAAGATAATGAATTTGAAAATAAAAAACTTCACATATTAGGTTTCACCAAGGATATATCGTACCTAATGGATTACTGCGATGTAATAATATCTAAGCCTGGCGGTTTAACTGTCACTGAATCTATCGTTAAAAATATCCCATTGGTAATTCCTTTTGCTATCCCTGGCCAAGAAAATGAAAATATTGATTTTCTTACTACCGAGGGATACTCTATTTATGTTAAAAATATTAATAAAATTAATGATACAATTAATCATTTAATCCAAAATCCAGAGGAGTTAAGCAAAATGAGGTCAAAACTCAAAGAATTATCTTCAACATATTCTCTAACAAAAATAGTTAAGATAGCAGATCAATTGATTTCAAATAAATAAAAGGATGACCACTCATTAATATTGGTCATCCTTTTATTATTATTGAGTTTTCTTTTGAAAAGCACTTATAAATTCCTTATTATCTGCAGTTTTAGACAACATATTGATAAGATTTTCTGTAACATCATCTGCATTTCCATCCTTATACATTATTTTTCTTATAGAAAATGCAACTTCTAACTCATCTTTAGATAAGATTAAATCTTCTTTTCTAGTACCAGATTTATATATATCTATTGCCGGGAAAATTCTTCTTTCTTGCAATCTTCTATCTAAATGAACTTCCATATTTCCCGTTCCTTTAAACTCTTCAAAAATCATATCATCCATTCTTGATCCTGTCTCTACAAGAGCAGTTGCAAGTATAGTTAAACTTCCACCCTCTTCAATTTTTCTTGCCGCACCAAAGAATTTTTTAGGCATTATTAGCGCACCTGGATCAAGACCTCCTGATAAAGTTCTACCTGTAGGATTTATTGTTAAATTATATGCTCTAGATAGCCTTGTTATACTATCCATAAGAATAACAACATCTTTCCCTTGTTCAACCATTCTCTTAGCTCTTTCTAAAACCATTTGCGCTACCTTAGCATGATTTTGTGGTTCTTCATCAAAAGTGGAATAAACTACATCACCATTTATGGATCTCTTCATATCTGTAACTTCTTCTGGTCTTTCATCTATAAGTAATACTATTAATTTAACTTCTGGATAATTCTTAGAAATATTCTGAGCTACCTTTTTTAATAAAGTAGTTTTACCAGCTTTAGGTGGAGCTACAATAATTCCCCTTTGCCCTTTCCCAATTGGACAAATTATATCCATCAATCTAGATGCCAAATCATTTTTATCAGAAGTCTCTAATCTCAATCTCTCTTTAGGATATATAGGAGTTAAAGTTTCAAATGATTTTCTACCTATAGCTTTTTCTGGATGTTCACCATTAACTTTTTGAACAAACAAAAGAGCTTTAAATTTTTCTGTTTCTTTTGCGTCCCTTACTTTTCCTTCCACTTCGTCGCCAGTTCTTAAATTAAACCTTCTAATTTGCGATGGAGATACATATATGTCATCGCTACTAGTTAAGTAATTTTTACATCTTAAAAATCCAAAGCTATTATTTTCTAAAATTTCTAAAATCCCTTTTGCTACATTGGATTCATCTATCATTTCTTTCAAGTTTTCTTTTTTCTCTGTGCTTTCATCTTTAGACACAATTTCTTCCCTTTTCTCAGTATCATTGCTTGCTTTTATTGTTTCCTTATTATTAATTCTCTCTTTGCTATCTTGAGGCTTTTCTGCAACTTTAGGAGCTATATTTTCTCTCAAAATAACGCCATCTTTTTCTATAAAATTATTAGAACTTTTTAATATTTCTTCTATCAACTCATTTTTTTTATACTTAGATATATTCTTAACACCCAAATCTTTAGCAATATCTTTTAAGGCTGTTAATGTCATACTTTCGTATTCTTGTTTTGTCAAATTTCCACCTCCAATTTATAGACTGTTAATCTATAAAAATCATTTTTATAAAACTTTTTCTTATATTTGTAATTGGAAAATTAGTAATAAGATGATTAGATGTGATATACATTTTAGAAATAATTCAGAATATCATTTTGGACTTTAATTTTAACATTTTAGGAATTTTCATAAAAAATTAATATCAAATTTTATTTAATTTATTATATATCAATTTTATATAATTTTGAACTGGTAAATTATTAAGATAGTTTACCAGTTCATATATTTATTATTCTCAAAATTATTATATATTAAACTTGCTAATAAAACAATTTTTACTTTGATTTATTTTCTTTTACTGCAGCTTCTATAAATCCTACAAATAATTTATGTGGCTTATTTGGTCTTGATTTCAATTCCGGATGAAATTGAACCGCTACATACCATGGATGGTTTTCAACTTCAACAATCTCAACTAATCTTTCATCAGGACTAGTTCCCACAATCTTCATTCCTGCTTCGATTATTTGCTTGCGGAACTCGTTATTAAATTCATATCTATGTCTATGTCTTTCATTAATAACTTCTTTCATATATACTTTGTAAGAATTACTATTTTCATCTAATTTACAAGGATATTGTCCTAATCTCATTGTACCTCCAAGATTCTCTATATCCTTTTGATCTGGCATAATATCAATCACTGGATATTTTGTATCTGGATTTATTTCAGAACTGTTGGCATCTTCATATCCTAATACATTTCTTGCGTATTCAATGACAGCACATTGCATCCCTAAACAAATTCCTAAAAACGGCTTACTATGTTCTCTTGCCCATTTTATAGCTGAAATCTTTCCTTCAATTCCCCTGTCTCCAAAACCACCTGGAACTAAAATACCATCTACATCGTTAAATATTGCATCAAGATCGTTACTATTTTCAATTTCTTCAGCATTAACCCATTTTATTTCTACTTTAGAATCATTAGCAAATCCACCATGACTTAATGCTTCAACTACTGATATGTATGCATCATGTAATTCAACATATTTACCAACTAAAGCTATTTTCACGTTATTCTTAAGATTTTTTATTTTCATTACCATTTCAATCCATTCAGAATTATCTATATCTCTACATCCTAAATGTAATTTCTCACACACAAGATTATCTAATCCTTCTGAATGCAACATTAATGGTACTTCATATAAATGCTCTGCATCAAGATTTTGAATTACTGATCTTCCATCTATATTACAGAATAAACCTATTTTAGCTTTAATATCATCTGTCAGTTCTTTCTCAGCTCTACAAACTATTATATCAGGTTGAATACCTATCATTCTTAATTCTTTTACAGAGTGTTGAGTTGGTTTCGTTTTTAATTCTCCTGCTTTTCCTAAGTATGGTACCAACGTAACGTGGATATAACAAACATTTTCTGCTCCAACTTCACTCTTAATTTGTCTAATAGCTTCTAAAAATGGTTGAGATTCTATATCACCAACAGTTCCACCAATTTCAGTTATTACTACATCAACATCTCTTTCATTTGCTACTTGATACACCTTATCCTTTATTGCATTTGTTATATGAGGAATTACTTGAACTGTAGCCCCAAGGTATTCTCCTCTTCTTTCTTTTTCTATAACCGAACTGTATATTTTACCAGTTGTAACATTTGAGTTTAAAGTTAAATTCTCATCTATAAATCTTTCATAATGACCTAGATCTAAATCTGTCTCCGCACCATCATCAGTCACAAAAACTTCTCCGTGCTGGTATGGACTCATTGTTCCTGGATCTACATTTAAATATGGATCAAATTTTTGAATAGAAATTTCAACCCCTCTATTCTTTAACAATCTCCCAAGAGATGCCGCTGTTATCCCTTTTCCGATTCCTGAAACAACTCCACCTGTAACAAAAATGTATTTTGTATTCATTTTTATCCTCCCTATGTAAAAAAATGATATATAATCTTACTATTGACATTCCAATCAATCGATGCTATAATGTATATTACCCCATAAAATATATTATGGGGTATCTGTGTTGCTTGATAACATAGGTATTATATTATCACATATTTGTATTAATATCTAGTCTTTTTTTATAAATTAGTTATACCATTCTTTCCTATATTATTTTCTAGTTCAAAATACCTTTCTCTAAAAAGCTTATTTATCAATAACTTTTCTTCTGCCAACTTTACACTGTTATTTATACTCTTTGCCGTTTTAAGTTTAAGTATCTCTTTAATCTGATCAACTTCTAGGCAATGGTTATTCTTTAATATTAACAATAATATATATTTATTGTCTCTATTTTTTAATAATTCTATAAATTTTTCTTCACCTATTCCATAATAACTACATATATTATTCAATATCTTTAAATATTTCAATTTGTTTTCCATATATATCCCTCCCTTTCAAATTATATCCTGTTATTTTTCAAATTAATCAAATATATTTCAATCTTTTTTATTCTTTCAAAAGGAGAGGCTGATGTCATATTTTTTATTGCATATAATTTAATTAAGCCTTATATCAATTGTCAAATTAGTCTTCAATGCTGGTTGTCCACCAATTTCTAATATGTACATTGTATTTATAACTCCACCATTTTCATTAACATTTATATCAAGTTTCCTAGTATCTATTTTTATATCCATTATTCCATATGGCGTTTTATATAAAGATACTGTCTTTTGCTTATCTTTAAACTCCATTCTAGTTTCTGTAGTCCCTTCCCTAATTAAATCAAAGGAATCTTTTCTTATTATTATCGTAGTTTTTGTTCCTTCCATTCCAGAAAGTTTTGTTTCTTCATACTCTACCTTAAACCCATCCTGCATTTCATAAAAATCTCCTGGCGTTACTAATCCTATTAAATCTTCTTCATCATTTATAACAGTACTATCAACAGTAATAATTGCTTTTTTATTCATAATTAACCTCCAAATGTTATTTTATATTTTTCATTTGCTATAGATACCCAAATTTGAACTTAGACTTATGTAGTAACTTACCGAAATCATAAATATTGTTATTCCGAAAAACTATGAAAATTTCGCTGAAGGTTCTTAGTTGCAGGTTGCATCCACATTAGCATGCTCCAACTTTCAGTTTGACAAGCTAATGTGGAACAACCTACAACTAAGAACCTTTAACAGCTCATTTTCAAATGTTTTCTTCATAAAAATATTTATGATTTCTGGTGAAGATATCTACTTAAAGTTTAGCAAACATGGAAATATTTCTATCTAATAGGTTCAAATTTTAATTTAGATATCTATAACCCAATTCACAAAGTATAATGCAGATTTATTTTCAAAGGTCATATTCAGAGAAAGTTATAATTACAAAAATAGTATCTACATTGTACTTTTTTAAATTTATACACATGATTAAATATCTTATTACTTAAATGTCTCATAACTCTGTTTTTTAACTAAATAAATCCTTAAACAACTCTACGATTTTAAATTTTATTTGTATATTATTATTTTCTTTATCATCATCTTCTTGTTTATTTGGTTCATCTTTATCCTGGTTTAATTGCTCATGCAAATTAGATTGATTTTCACTTGATTTTATTTTTTCTTCTGTTTTATCATACTCTACTTGCGCCTTTGACTCATCAACAAAACATAATGGTGGAAACATTACACACCACCAATTTCTCCCTTGTCCACTTCCTATAATTATCCTAAAGGCCTCATAGTTACCTTGTGGTAAAGTTATGTTACCATAAGACTTTTCAGGGAAATTTTCTCTAGATAATTGAACCTGTACATTATATCCATAATTATTTTCTTTAATTACTTCTTCCGCGATTTTCTTTACTTCCTGCATCCTGTCTTTTATAATTTGCCTAGACTCATCTAAGGATGCTGAATTATTTAAATAAGGATATAAATAATCTATTACTTTATCTTTAACTTTTAATTTTAATTTTTGGTCATCATCATTATCACTATTCGCTATTACATGAAATCTTATTAATGAATCTTTAACCTCATCATAATTAAGTACCCTATTACTCTCTATATTATCAGTACCTTTACCAGTTCCAACCAGGTTAACCTTGAAATTACTACCATTATTCCCTTGTATGCTTGTACACCCGCAGGCAAATATAATTATATTTAAACTTATCAAAACAGTAAAAAGAATTTTTTCAAATTTTAAATATTTTTTCATAATTAAACCCCCTTGTAGTTCAAAGTATTACCACTTGGGGGTTTTTTATACACTTTCTAACTTAAATTGTTCTTGTAATAAATACATCTTTATACTTCTTCTTCATATTATCATAACATATTTGTGCTTTTAACATGTCATCAAAAAAAGCAAAAACTGTAGGGCCACTTCCACTCATCATACTGCCAATAGCACCATTTAATTTTGTTTCTTCCTTGATATTTGAAATGATTCTATGCTTTTTCAAAGTTACATTTTCTAATAAATTTTTCATATTATTTACTACATAATAGATATCATCATTTTCCATTCCCTTAATTATTTCATCTATTCTAGGATGAAGAACAACCTTTGATAGATCAAAAGCTTTATATACTTCTTTAGTTGATACACCAAAAGGCGGTTTTATTAAAACTAAAATTTTATTTTGAAATTTTTTTAATGGAGTAATTTTTTCCCCAATACCTTCACACAATGCTGTTCCACCATTTATGCAATAAGGAACATCCGCACCTAGCTTTAATCCTAGCTCTTTTAATCTTTCATCATCAGTATTTATATTAAACAACTTATTCATAAGCTTTAAAACTCCTGCAGCATCAGTACTACCTCCAGCCAATCCAGCTGAAACAGGAATATTTTTAACTAAATTTATGTCAACTCCATCATTAATAGAATAAACTTCCTTAAACAGTTTTGCTGCTTTATATGCTAAATTTCTTTCATCCGTAGGAACATAGTGCTTATTACACCTTAAGTTTATTCCCGAATTACTTCTCTCAATTTCAATTATGTCATATAAATCTATTGTCTGCATTATCATTTTTAACAAATGATATCCATCATCTCTTTTTCCTACAACATCTAAGGCAATATTTATTTTTCCATAAGCCTTAATCTTCATTCTTATATATCTCCTCTGCACATTTTAACAATATTTTATCATAGGTAAAAAATCTTGTCTAATAAAGTTATACAAGAAGAATTTTATATAGTTGTATAGTTGTTGGATTTTAGGCTTGTTATAACAGAAAATTATAAATAAATCTCGCACTTAAATAAAAACTATATATTATTAACATATTGCCTATATCTTTTTGCACTTATTGTAGCTACTTCTTTTAACGGTTGATTATTTATAAAATTTACAAGCGGTTCTAGTTTTTCGTAAAATACTACAATTATATCATTTTTATTACTGATCCCTACCGCATATTTTAAAGCATCTACTTCATCTAAACATATATCTACATTTGCACTTTTATTTGCTTCTAGTATAGATTTTTCTAAAATTTCTGCAATTTCACCGACTTTTCTGCCACGTCTATCTTTATCTTCTTTTATTATTATTTTGTCAAAACCGTTAGCACATAACTCTCCAATTGCATATCCAATATCATTTTTTCTATCTCCTGGTATTCCAATTACACCAATTAACCTATTTTTTTCTTTTATTTTTTCTAATGAAGATATTACAGCCCTATATCCTTCAATATTATGGGCATAATCTAAAATAATCTTTCTATCATAATAGTTATATACATTAAATCTTCCACTATTATCCTTACTATCAGATTTGAAATCCATAAATCCTTTACTAATCATGCAATAATCAATACTTAACCCTACTAATCCACCACACGCTGCCATAGCATTTTCAATATTATATTGTAGCTGTCCATTAAAAGAAATAGGAATTTCTTTTATTGAGACAATTTCATATTTCTTCTTATTATTAATTACACAAATCATGTCATTTTCTATAAAAACTGCTATTTTACCACTAGATATATTTTCTTGTATCAATGGATTTTCTTTAGATTTTGAAAAATAGATTTTTTCAGCTTCAAATCTATTAATTATTCTCTTACTATATTTGTCATCAGCATTTATTACTACAAAACCATCTTTTTTGACAGCTTCTCCAATTAATGCTTTTGCAAAACTTAACTCTTCAATTGTATTAATCCCATCTAGACCCAAATGATCATTGGTTATATTAGTTATAATTCCTACATTCGCAAGATCATATGCCAGCCCTTTTTTTACCAATCCACCTCGAGCAGTTTCTAAAACAGCTACATCTACATCCTTATTCATTAGTATTGTTCTTGCACTTTCAAATCCTGTGTCATCACCCTTATGAATACACTTGTCATTTAAATATACACCATCAGTACAAGTCATTCCTACGGTATTACCCATCTTTCTTAACACATGACCTATTAGCCTTGTAGTAGTAGTTTTTCCATTTGTACCTGTAATGGAGATTACAGGTATATTGCTAGGTTTGTCATCATAAAGCATTTCAAGTATTGCTTTACCAACATTACGAGCCTTTCCCTTCGAAGGATAATGATGCATTCTTATTCCCGGAGCAGCATTTATCTCTAAAATAACCCCATTATTTTCTTCAAGAGGAACTCCAATATCTTTTGTGCAAATATCAACTCCACATATATCTAACTCTAAAGTTTTTGCAGCGTTTATACAATACTCGATATTTTCCTCACAAATATCATCTGTACAATCCACAGCCATACCACCTGTTGAAAGATTAGCGTTCTCTCTAAGTAATATCTTTTCTCCATCTTCAGGAATATAATCTAATGTAAATCCTCTCTTTAACAAACATGAAGTTAATTCTGAATTAATCTTTATCTTTGTTAAAGCTTTTTCATGATCTTCTCCCCTTAAAGGATCTTCATTAATAATATTAATTAATTCCCTTAGATTATTCTTTCCATCTCCGATAACAAAAGGTGCTATTCTTAAAGATGCAGCTACCACTTTATAATTAACTACACAAACTCGATAATCTTTTCCTTCAAAATATTTTTCAATGATAATATCTTTCTGACTTTTCCGCAAATTCATATATGAATCAACTAATTGTTTTTGATTTTTTATATTAAGTACTACACCTTGACCTTTATTTCCACATTGAGGTTTTAACACTACTGGATATCCTATTCTTTCTGCTTCCTGCAATAACCCTATTAAATTAAACACTTTGCTTCCGTCTGCTACTGGAATATTTTGATTAGCAAGCAATTGTTTTGTTAGGAGCTTATCACAAGAAATGTCAACACTTACGCATTTAGTTTTATTTCCTATTGAAGCCTCAATAATTTTGCTTGCCTTGCCATACCCAATTTGATAAATATTACTATCTCCAAGCTGGATAACTGGGAGATTATATTCTTTTGCTGCATCGCAAATTGCTTTTGTTGTAGAGCCCATTTGCTCTTTTTGTAAGATGTCTTTTACAATCTCTATTCTTCCTTGAAAGTCTATAGGATTTTGCTTTATTAACGAGTTAATTAAATCAATCGTAACATTAGCCGTCTCTATTACTGTGTTTTTATATTCATATTGGACAATTATATAGTACATGTCACCTTCAATTTCTCTTGCTTTTCCATAGGAAACATCTATACCTAAATTATTCTGTATTGCAATCATTATATGTTCACAAATATGTGCTAAATAGGTTCCTTCTTTTAGTCGCTTAACAAACCCGCCCTCTTCATCAATTCCACACCTATGATTTTTGAGTTCAGGTATAATATTTACAAGGTTAAAATTGAAATCAGGTATTTCCTTACTTGGTATTTCGGAATATCCTTCTAAATCAATATCTATTCTAATACACTTTTTATGGGAATAAATATTTTGCCCTTCATATATTCTCTTTTGTATTATCTTCATGACTAAACTTTTCCTCCTCAAAAGGTGACTTTTTTATAAAATCAAATTTATTTCCATCAGTTAATATATGCAATCTCACGTTATGCATACTTAATATGTCATCTGCATATAATTCTGAAACATTTGTATATGTAATTTCACTGCCATCGATAAAATAAACTGCTCCTTCGCCTATAACTTCTATTATTCCAGATTGATTAACTACTATTCCTGTATTTTCATCTATTCCTATTCCTAAAACTTCAGGATTTTGTGCTATTCCCGTTAATAACCTTCCTATTCTCCCTCTTTGAGCAAAGTGTTGGTCAATTATAACATCTTTAATTAATCCCAATCCTGGGGCCATTTTTAATGTACATTTTCTTGGCGAATCTTCATCTTCACCTTGAACAATCATTGTATCACTCATTACGGATGCTCCGGCTGAAGTCCCTACAATAAATGCTCCTTCTCGGCATGCTTCCTTTAAAGCATCATAAACTGGAGTTCCACCAATTAAACTTGTTATTCTTAATTGATCACCTCCTGTAAAAAATATTAATGAAGATTTTTTAATTAATTCTACATTCATCTCATCGAATGCTTCGGTTCTTTCATTAATATCTAATACTTTTATATTCTTCACATTGAGCTCTCCAAAAACCTCTTTATATTTATTAGCGGCTTCTTTTGGATATTCAGTTGCAATTGTTGCAACTAATAAAACGTCATCATTTTTATTAATTGAATTACAAACTCTTCTTAAGATTTCTTTTTTACCTTCTTTATCTTCGGCTCCTCCAATAATTATTAAATTGCCACTTAAAACTTTTTTCAATTTTCATCACCTCATATCATGCATTACATATTCTATCCAGCAAATTTAATAATTATTCAAAAATTTAACCATAACAAAGGAGAGGTTTTAAGATAACTTTAGAGTCATCTTAAAATCTCTCCTTATAAAGCACATGAAAAAATGATAAGTTTAAAATATGAATTGATTATTTTCTAAAAAATTGCTCTTCCTGGAATTATTAATTTTCGTCCTTCCTCAATATGTTCTGGATCCTCAATCTTATTTATTTTAATCAAATCATCAACTGTTGTATTATATTTTTTAGCTAAATTCCAGTACGTATCCCCTGGACCTACAACATAAATGGTTATACTTGCTTTCTTTTCTGGAATACTTCCCTCTTCTTCAACTATGTCTGAAATGAATTCTTTATTAGTTTTATATAAAACTTTTCCTGATAGTATAACATTAGCTTTAACTGCTATACTATTTCCTTCTATTGCTGCATCCATATTTTCTAAAGTACCCTTTACTATGGATTTCATGCTTTCATCTGCACCAAGAATATCAATCATAGCTGAAAATGGTATTTCAGCCTTAATATGTGATAAATATTTATCTTCATCAGTTGTTTTGTATAACACATCTGCTTTAATAATTCCTTCTACAACGACTCTATCTCTCATAACTTGTTTATCAGTTAATATTACAGTGCCATTTGCAGATATAATATGTTCAGGTCTTGGATCATTTTCTTTTAATTGAATATTATATTTAATTACTGATTCGGAGCTATTTACTCCATGAAGAATGCCAACTTCATGCTCATCTTTTTTTAGCCCAAGTAAACACTTAGTAGAATATGCATCTTTAATGGTATCTATGTTTTCTTTTGAGTATATTTTCACATTTGCTTTAACAACAAATTCATTGTTTATAATTCTTACTTCTCCCAAATCATCTTCTTCTAACATTAAGTCATTGTTCGCAACTTCATATGAAACTGTTGGAATCATATCAGAGGTAATACCCTTGATTTCTTCTTCTTTTGACAAATAAATATCATCTTCTAAAGGAATTATTTCTTTAGAATCATCACCCTTATACAAAATATTTAATTTGCAATAACATCCTAAGTAAATTTTATCTTCTAAAATTTTTATTTCCTTTTTATGAAGTAATAGAGAACACTTTAATATTTTGCTTATCTGAGGCTTATCCATCCCCACCCTGATCATAGATTTACCAACTAATTCTGCATCTTCAGTTGCACTAATTTTATTTATGCTTTCTGTTTTTTTTAGAACTTCTACATCGTCACATCCTTCTATGTCTTTTACAAACTCAAATTCATTACTCTTATAAAGCTCCCACTCCACAGTAATTATACCTTGAATTGATATTTTTCTCTCATTCATTATATTGGCTTCAATATGTTCAACATTGCACGATGCCTCACAAACAACTCTATTTTCCCCTTGATTTAGATCAATATTATTTGTGAAGTTTTGATTATAATTGACTGAGCTTGCAACAAAGCCATCTTCTTTAGCCAAATATATTACTGTATATTCAACTTTTCCTTCTATAATTATTTTATCACCAATTAGTTCTTTATTAGTTATCATTGGTCTAGCTTCAACAGTTAATATTTCCTGTACATCTGGATGAGTATCAGGGATTAAATATTCATCTTTCAATACTGTATTAGAATTATTCTCTCTAAGTAATTGTTCAAATTGTACATTTTCTTTTACAATATCTATATCTGCCATCTTTTATACCTCCATAAAATTCCTATTATTTATTTATATACTTATGAGAACAGGTTTATGATAGGTATATTTTCTTTTTCAAAACAAAATTTAAGCGAAAATTTTACTAAATTCGTCTAATAATTTGTTAATTTAAAATTTTTTTCGTTTTTTTATTGACATATATTATTTTTTGTCGTAATATAGTAATTGGTTATTGACCATATAACCTCTCATAAATTCTCAATACCCTTTTATACCATAGTTGAAAGATGGAAACCCACCATCTTTCTTTTTTTATTTTCTAAAACTCTTATTCACCAACTTATTTTATTCCTTTATTGATTAAAATTTTATAAACGCATTTTAGTACTAAAACTTTCAAATAAAAAAGAAAAAACCCCGATTTAATCGAAGTTTATATTCTAGTTGGAAATACCAATTGTACAGTCTTTGTTAATACATCTGAATAACTATATGTCACAGTCCTTTGGGTGTCATTTTTTAATCTTATAACAAAAATGCTTGGGTATACACTTTCAATGATACCATCATTAACTAAAATCTTTTTTCTCCCACCATTAGCCTTAAGAGTCACCTTCTGACCTATGTGCCTCTCTATGTCATTTTTAATGGAAGCAATAGTTTTTACTTTTTCCATTTAAACACCCTCTTTCACGCTATATTATATCTTAAAATCATATAATTGTCAAGCAAAATAAATATTTTATCATTTATAGTGTCATATTGTCAATGTAAACATTTTTCCAATTATATATATTTACAAGCTATTTTATTATATTATCTGTATTTTTTTAATTATTATTCTATTTCTTATTAATTTTGCTCTTTTTATTTCTTAATTTAAAAATTTTTCATATGTTTTGTAACTATGCAACTAACAAAGACCTTTCTTAATCTCAATTTTTTAAATAATATACATAATTACCTTGATGATAGGAAAACTTAGTATATGATATTGATATCTTAAGGAGGATAATCTTATGCGTGAAGAAATACTTGAAAAATCTGAAGGAAGAGTGAGCTATCACGGCTCAGTTGAAGAAATGCTTAAAAGAATTAGAGAAGATAAAATGTCTAATGTCTTTGATAGGTATGCTCTTCAAGAAAAAATCAGATGCAAATTCTGCCTTGAAGGCTTAAGCTGCCAGCTATGTTCAAATGGACCATGCAGAATAAACGAAAAAACCGGTCAAGAAAAAGGGGTTTGTGGAATAGGTCCAGATGCTATGGCTATGAGAAACTTACTTTTAAAAAATATAATGGGTGCTGGTACCTACAGTCACCATGCTTTTGAAGCTTTTAGAACTTTATGGGCTACTGCTGAAGGAAAAACTCCATTTAAAATAACAGATGTAAGTAAACTTAAATGGATGTGCGAGAAGGTAGGAATAGATACAGACCAAGAAGTGAATAAAATGGCAATTGAGCTAGCCAGATTACTTGAAGAGCAGCAAAAAATCGACGTAGAAGATAAGAATATAATGGTTGAGGCATTTGCACCGAAAAAAAGAAAAGAGGTATGGAGAAAATTAGATATATATCCATCTGGAACTATGCATGAAGAGCAAAATTGTGTAGCCAGCTGCCTTACTAATGTAGATGGAAGTCATGTATCTTTAGCTATGAAAGCACTTAGACTTGGCATAGCTACAATTTATAATTCTCAACTAGGACTAGAAATGGTTCAGGATATTATATTTGGAACTCCTAGACCACATGAAGTAAATATGGATTTAGGAGTAATGGATCCTGATTATATAAATTTAGTATTCAATGGTCATCAACCATGGGCTGGAGCTGCAACAATTTTAAAAGCTCGAACTAAGGAAGTTCAGGATATGGCAAAAGATGCTGGAGCTAAGGGACTTAGAGTAATTGGCTCAATAGAAACAGGTCAAGAATTATTACAAAGATTCGAAATGGATGATGTCTTCGTAGGTCACATGGGTAACTGGCTCAGCATAGAACCTCTACTAGCCACTGGTACTGTTGACGTCTTTGCAATGGACGAAAATTGTTCTCCTCCTGCTATAGATATGTATGCTGAACAATATCAAGTAACTCTGGTAGCTGTAAGTACTATAATTGATTTACCTGGTGTTGAACATAAAATTCCTTATGATCCTTCAGAAGTTGATACCATGGCTGATAGATTAATCGAACTCGGCATAGAAAACTTTAAAAAGAGAAGAGAAAGAAATATTAAGCCTATGGTCCCAAAGCGAACCCAAAAAGCTATCGCTGGTTTCTCTACTGAATCTGTTGTAGAGCTTCTTGGTAATAAACTCGATCCATTTGTAGAGGTAATTGCTAAAGGAAAGATTCAAGGCGTTGTAGCACTTGCAAACTGCTCAACTTTAAGAAATGGTCCTCAAGATTGGATGACTGTTAATCTAACAAAAGAACTTGTAAAAAGAGATATAATGGTTGTAAGTGGCGGTTGCGGAAACCACGCTCTTGAAGTCGCTGGATTATGTACTATCGAAGCGGCAAATGAATTTGCTGGAGATGGTTTAAAGGAAGTATGTAATATGTTAAAAATCCCTCCTGTACTAAGCTTTGGTACTTGCACAGATACAGGAAGAATATCAATGTTTGTCACTGCTCTAGCAGATCATTTAGATGTTGATACTTCAGAGCTTCCAATTGCTGTGACTGCTCCAGAATGGATGGAACAAAAAGCAACTATTGATGGAATATTTGCACTAGCTTATGGTGCATATACACATTTATCTCCTACACCTTTCATAACAGGAGCCCCTTTATTAGTTGAACTTCTAACTAAAAAAGCAGAAGATGTAACTGGTGGAAAGATTGCTCTAGGTGATGACCCTGTTGAAGTTGCCCAAAATATTGAAGCACATATACTTGCTAAAAGAAAAGGATTAGGCTTAAGCTAAAATACAAACTTCTCATAAATAATAGTATTCTGCACAAAAGTGTCTCTAATATTCCTTTATTATCTTAGAGGATATATTAGAGATTTTCTATATTTATATACTATAAATATAGAATTTTTTGAATTAAACTTTATATGTTCGTAAGAATAAATAATTCAATTTATTTATACACATAATAAAAATTCATTTTCAAAATTAATATCATTCATTGGTTTCCCAAAATAGTATCCTTGAAATACATCACAATTAAGGTCTTTTAAACATTCTATCTGTTCCCGCTTTTCAACACCTTCTGCAACAACCTCATAACCAAAGTAGTGACATAATTTTATTATAGTGTTAACCATGACATTACTTCCATCATCAAATACTAAGTTATCAATAAAAGATTTATCAATTTTTACGCAATCAATTGAAAGTTCTTTTAAGTAATTTAAAGATGAATATCCTGTCCCAAAATCATCAAGACTAACTTTAATACCATAACTTTTAATTTTTTCAATATTCTTTATGGCAATGTTGAAATCTTTTATTATTGTTGATTCTGTCACTTCAAACTCTATATACTCAAATGGTATTTTAAATTCCTTAATTATATCTAGAGCTTTTTCACATGATGTTTCATTTATAAGTTGCTCTGCTGATAAATTAATTGCTATTCTGAAATTCCTGTATCCTTTTTTTATCCACTCATTCACCTTTTTGCATACCTCTATAATAACTACTTCTCCAATATTTTTTATAAGCCCTTCATTTTCTGCAAATTCAATGAATTCTGACGGCGGAATGATTGTACTATCGGTTTTAATCCATCTTACAAGAGCCTCTGCACCTAAAAATTTCTCTTCATTTGAAATTTTAGGTTGGTAAAACACTTTGAATTCTCCATTCTTAATTCCTTCTTCTATTTCTTTTTTCTTTACAGCTTTTTCATATACATTTGAATTCATATTCTGATCATAAAAGCTATATCTATCCTTGCCTTCTCTCTTTGATGCATACATGGCATCATCTGCGTAATTATGTAATATTTCAAAATCATATCTTTTATCAATAACTACAATACCCAAACTTGCAGTTACATAATCTATTTTATTTCTTTTAATATAAAATGTTTCTTTAAATACATTTAATATTTTATTAATTAATATTTCAGCTTCATGTTTATTATTTATAGATTTAATTAAAAATAAAAATTCATCTCCACCTACATGACAAACATAATCTTCAGCAGCAATTATTTTTGTAAACCTCTTTCCAACCTGTTTCAAAAATTTATCGCCAGCACTATGTCCTAAAGTATCGTTAACTGCTTTAAAATTATCAACATCAAGGCTAATTAATACCGCATAGTTATCTTTATCTAGTTTAGAAATATCATTAACTACTGTATCATACACGTACTTTTTATTTGGCAATCCTGTAACAGGACTATAATAGGCATAATAATTTGCTTCATCATTAATTTTCCTTACTATAAGCATTATTGATATAACTATAAAAATCATTGCAAAGTCAATAATAATTACCGTACTAATAACCATTCCTTTTGCATCCTTATTTTGATTATTTAAAGTATTTATGTACTTATTTGCATAATCCATCAATTGTTTACTTAATACAATTGTTTCATTATCTAGAGAAATAATTTCTTGTATTTCATTATTCTTAATTGTTTTTGATTTATTAATATCATCAATCATTTGTTTTACTTTATTACTATAAATAATATTTGAACTTATTAACTTATCTAATATTCCTTGTTCTTCACCTGTTAGGTTATGAAGCAACTTATAATTATTAATATTATCATTAATATCTTTTCCATAAGCCCTCAATTTATCTGCTATGAACTGATCATAAGTAACTGAATATACAAGAGAATATATTCTTATATTTAGGGCATTCTCATTAATTTTATTAGCATAATTTGAGGCTAAATACCCATCTTCATAAATTTTATTTTCATTCCTCTGACTATAATCAACCATTCTATAAGAAATGACTGTGAATAGCAAAAATATAATTATTGCTGCAATCATCAAACTATTAAATATCCTCTGTAGCTTATTCTTTTTTAAAATCTTTTCAATAGAAAGTTTTTCTCTTAATTTACTTCTTAATTTTCTATTCATTAATTTTGGTGAAACTCTCATTAACATTCCTCCGTATGGTAAGCTTCTATAAGTCCCTTCATATGTTAAATTCCTTTAATATCAAACTATTTTGGTAATCATTTAATATAACATATACATATGTCATATATGTAAATACTAATTAATATTAACATTAATTGCAATATATAAATAAAAAGATTATAGTACATTATAAAATATAAATATACTTATAATCTTTCTTAATAATGTGATTATTTTAGAATATAATTATTTTTATATGAAATAAAATATTCACTATAAATATGATTTCACTTTGTTAGTTATATTTTGTTCTGGCATAAAACCCGCCAAGTTTTCCACTTGAATGCCATCTTTAAATATGATCATAGTAGGAACAGTTGCTATATTGTACTTTTCAACTATTCGCATATTTTGATCTACATCTATTTTGAAAAAATTAACCTTACCTCTCATATTATTACTTACTTTATCAAGTACAGGGGCCAACATTTTACAAGGCCCGCACCATGTAGCAAAAAAATCAACGACTACTACACCTTTAGTATTTTCAACTTCATAAAAAAACTCCCTATCGTTTATTATCCTAACCATAGTTAACTCCTTCAATTTATTTGATTGCGCCTTATATTATATTAATTATATTTCACCTTTGTCCCATCACATAACTTATATATATTTAAATATATGGAGACTTTGGATAGCCCTCCCTATACTTTCCCCTTGTCTGTAATCCTCCAACCCCTTTTATTCCTGTTATTGTATTTTCAATCACATCTGTTATTGATACAACCTTATCTATTCTTGTATAAGCAATCTTTTCACACACAAACACTGGATCCAAACAATGAATCAATACTCTATTCGGACTCGAAGCAAAATTAGCACCTGCCAACTATACTCACTTGCGATTTTGGAAGAAATAAAATTTAACTTATATAAAAAGATATATGACTATCTACCCGAAAAAACACTATCAGAAAAAATAATTAAAGTTAGAATGAGTAACAATCTTGATAGAAAAGAATTCGCTGAAGCTATTAATCATCACTGGTCTTCTATCCAATCTTGGGAACTAGATGGAGTATATCCTAACCCTAATTCAATAAAGAATATTAGTAATAGATTTAATGTTGATTTAAAATACTTTAGTGATTACTATTATTGGGTATTTAATAATCCTGGCAAGAAATTTAAAGAGTTTAAAGAAAATGAAGGACATAGCTATACTTACTATGCAAAATTATTTGATGTTTCTGATTCTGCTTTGAAAAGAATAGTAGGTGGAAAAACTGAATTATCTTATAGTATGTATTTAAAATTTAAGGAACTTGGAGTTTTTAAAGAACTTAAGAAAAAGAAACCTATTAACTATGATGATATTCCTGTTAAATTTAAAGCTTGGAAAAAGAAAATGGGCTATACCAATGCTCAATGTGCTGAAATTTTAAATGTATCTATTCCTACTATAAAAAGGCTTGCTAGTGGAAAAACTAAATTTAATGAGCTTTATGAAAGTTTAGAAAAACTAAATATAATTTAGACCTTGAAAATTAATTTTATATATTTAAGAGGAATTCTGTATTTTATATTAATTGATTTTACTTAAAGTCGAAAGAATAGCTGAACTATTTTAATTCTTTCGACTTTTCTTAACTTAATCAATATCAATTATGATTGTATTTTAACTTTATGTTTAGAATTAAATAGAGCAAACTACTTTTTATTTCTATAAATTCATTACAATTTCTTCATCTAATATTCTTTTTCTCTCTTTCCAGTCTGGCATTAATGTATACAAAAAATCATAAAATTTCTTATCATGGTTCTTATATATTAAATGAATTAACTCATGCATAATAACATATTCAATACAATATTTAGGTGCTTTTATAAGTTCTTTATTTAAAATTATAATTTGTTTTTCTAAAATACATGAACCCCACCTTGATTTCATTTTTCTAATGCTAATTTGAACATTTGGTATATCATATTTTCCTATTATTTTGTATACCTTACTGTAACAGCTATTAATAATTTCTCTGCATTTTACATCAATCCAGTTATTTAGTACTACTTCCTTGCGTTTAAAATTATGCGTGTCTTTAACATATAAATAAATATATCCTCTAAAATATTTCACGCACTCTTCATTGCTTTCTAGAACCTTTAGTCTATATTGCTTTCCTAAGTACTTTATTGATTCACCACTGACAAGTTCTTTTTTAGCTACAATTTCACTTTCATAATCTTTAAAATACTTTTTTTGTTTAATAATCCAACTGGCTTTTCTTTCAACAAACCTTATTATAAAATCTAGTGGAACTTCATCTCCAGCTGTTACAATAACTTCACCAGTAATCTTAATATTTAAATTCACATTTTTTACTGTTTTTCTTTTTATAGAAAATATTATTTTATGTTCTCCATATTTTATCTCGTGTGTATCCATTCTTTTCACCTAATACCTCTTTAGTGCTACGTTTTTAACTTTTTCAATTATCTTATCTATATCTTCAAAAGGAATTTCTATGTTATTTGAACTGGCATAATCATATAAAATATCATCAATCTCTTGGGCTATTTTATTGTGTACATCCATATTATCATGCCAGTCTACTTTACTATTTTCTTTTATTACATTATCAATCTCTAAAGATACTAGAGCTATATCATCTTCTTTTGTGTTATAAGAAGCACGGCTTTCCTTAATAACACTATTAACTTCTCCATAAAATGCCTGAGCATTTTCATTATTTTTTATTGGATTTGGATAATAAGTGTCATCTTTCTTTTCTCTATAGTTTTTCATTATATCTTCAATTTTAGTTAAGTAATCTAAATCTGCTGCTTCAGATAATCGTCTATTTTTATATTCTTCCAAAACTTTTTCAATTCTATCAGAAAACTTTTGATAATATGCCGGATTTTCATCATATCTTTCTGATATGCTTTTGCTAAGTCTTGTTCTAATAGTATCGGCTTTTGATCTTGGATTTTCTATTCTTGCTATTTCTTCATTAAAAGCTTCTTTATCTAATATATCAACTGGATTTGTAATTTTCATCATACCTTCTGCTGCTATATAATTATCCATTAATTTTTGCATCTTATCTTCATAGTCTTTTGGATTGATCATATCTGAATATCTGCGTTTCACAGATTGTCTTAATCCCTCAAAAAACTTAAAAGTTGATTTAAATTTTTCTATTTCACCTTTTTCTAAAGAATCATAAATCTTTTCAGATCCCAATGCTATAGAAAGATTTTTACTGAATTTACGTAATATATTATAAAAATCTTCTCTTAATTTTTGATCTGCTAAATATAATTCATATTCCTCAACATCTTTCTTATTTTTAATTATGCTGAAGAACTCAATAAGTTCTGTATAATACTGTCTAAGTTCACCAATAATTACAATAACGTCATGAACAGCACCTTTTAAATGTTTTCCGTTAAAATTCTCAAGCCCGGCACCTGAGTACATGTCCATTGCATCATCTAACTTTTTAATTAATCCCCTATAATCTACTATATATCCATAATCTTTATCCTTATATAGACGATTAACTCTTGCAATTGCTTGGAGCAATGTATGCTCCTTCATTTCCTTATCCACATATAAAACAGCAGCTCTTGGAGCATCAAAACCAGTTAAAAGTTTATCTACAACTATTAATAACTCTAAATCTCCATGATCAAATTTATCTTTTATTGTTTCTTCATAATCAGTAGGGCCATCATATTTTTTCATCATTTCCGCCCAGAATTCAATTACTAAATCATCTGGCTTTTTATCAACTTCATCCTTCCCTTCACGCATATCTGGAGCAGAAATAATTACTGCTGCTTTCAAATCCCCGAGGGATTCAAAAGCTCTTAAATACCTAACGGCATCTTTTTTTTCATTAGTTGCGAGCATTGCCGTATATGGCAGAACCTTTGATTTGTAATTCTTTGTAAAATGCTCATTAATATCAAAAGCTATTAAGCTTATTCTTTGATCGCTGGAAGCCACTTTCTCAAAAGAACTCCACTTTTTCATAACTTGATTCTTATTAACTTCATTTAAATTTCTAGTTATTATATCTAGTTGATTATCAATAGCTTTCTTATTAACACTTTGTTCCACCATTCTACCTTCATATAAAAGTGGTACAATTGCTTTATCAGTAACTGCATCTGCTATTGTGTACTTATGAATAAATTTTCCGCCAAACTTCTCGAAAGTTTTATCATCTTTCATAAGTGGTGTACCTGTAAACCCTAAATAACAAGCATTTGGAAATACAGATCTCATTTTAATGCTTAATTCTTCGTATTGAGTTCTATGAGATTCATCTACTAAGACAAAAATATCTTTAGATTCAAGTTTTGTTTCTTTTTGGGATACAGCATTAAATTTATGGACTAATGTTGTAACAATATCTACTTCATCATTCTCTATTAATTTAATTAAGTGTTCACCTGTAGCCGCTCTAATAGCTTTTAATCTGGAATTATTAAATGTTCTATTGATCTGCTTGTCCAAATCTATTCTATCTGTAACAACTATAATTCTAGGCTTATATTCCTTAAGTTCTGATAAAATATATTTAGAAGCCATAACCATAGTTAATGATTTACCAGAACCTTGAGTATGCCATATTATTCCTGATTGTCTATTACCTTTTTCATCTTTTTTTTCTATAGATTTAAGTATTTCTTTTACACAAAAATACTGTTGATATCTACATATCTTCTTTACATCTTTATCAAATAAGGTAAAATATTTAATTAATTCAATTACTCTCTTTTGATCAAAGAGACTTATAATATTCTTATCCTGATTTGTAGGCAATCTATCTATTACTACTTTATCTAATTTATTTTTAAGCCAAGCCTCATCCTGTTCTTTCCAAACACTCCAAAACTGCTTAGGAGTATTGCAGGTAGCATATTTAGTTTCATTCTTATTAGTAGCCATAACAATTTGTATAAATTTAAAAAGTTGTGGTATATAATCTTTAGATTGATTCCGCAGCATCTGGCTGATTCCTTGATCTATTGAAATCGAAGAATTTTTACATTCAATTACTGCAAAAGGAATACCATTTATAAATAAAACTATATCTGGTCTGGATTTAAGAGTTTTTCTGTTATCTCCATCAGCACTTTCGCATGTAAATTCCTCAGTTACATAAAAATCGTTATTTTCTATTGTATCCCAATCAATAAAATGAATAGAAAAACTACGTTTAGTTCCATCTTCTAAATTTTCAGTATAGCTTCTACCAGACATTAAAGATTGAAATATTTTTTCATTAGTTTTAACTAATCCATCTGTCAAAAGTTCATCAATGTCCGTTATGGCTGCATTAATATTTTTCTCGCTAAACTTATACTTTTTTCCTTTATAAGTATATGAATTCAGTTCATTAAGCTTCTCCTTTAATATTGGCTTTAACAAAACATTATAAAGGTTTCCACGAAGCTCACTGACTTCCTTTGAACTTATGTATTTATAATTTAACTTCTTTAATACTTCTATAGCTGGATTTTGGCTTATATTCTTCTCATCAAAATCTTTACCATCCATCTTAATCCCCCCAATTTACCCAATGTATAACTACAACCTTGAGCATTTATATAAATACTCAAGGTTAACTTTTTATCATATGACTTCTCTGCTTCCGACTCTAATCCTCATTTCCCCATTTACAACAACCACTTCATGACTTTCAATCATCAGATTTATATTAGAGAAATACTCTTTTTTTCTAATTAATAATATATCTATTATCAAGACAATATTTTTTAATAAAGCTTTATCATATGCAAAAACCTTATATATATCTTCTTTTCTTTCTACCTGTTCTTTTTCGTCTAAAAAAGATAAATTCCAGACTAATACTGCAATATGTATAATTTTCTTTACCTCATCTACATTTTCATACTCATCTATAACTGGTTTTGAAAATTCCAATAATACTTCTGACATCTTTACTTTTTGGGGTTGCAATATAAAGTCTTTAATCCTCTTCATACTTTTATTGTCTTTATATTTTGAATTTCTCTTTGGCATTTTATACTTCCTCCATAAGCTACACTCTTACTATTCCTGTTAGGAGCAGCTGCGTTAAACCTTTCTTTTGTTGTTTCAATGCTTCTAATTCTTTTTTTAGTAGGTCTATTTCTTTATCTGCTGTTCTTAAAATAGTAGCTATTTGTTTTTGCTCTTTTACTTCTGCAGGAATATTAACTTTTATTCCTTTAAAGTTTTCATATTTTAAATTGTAAGTATCACTTACTAATCCCTGAGAGTATCTATAAAATAAATTTATAACTTGTGGTAGCTTAAACAAATACGACATAAATTCTGAATCTACTTTTTCAGTTGGTTTAAGTATTGTATATGCAGGACTTACAATGCCTTCATACTTTGATAGTCCTGAAACACCTTGCCACATTCTCATAGTGTTATAACCTATATCTCCTGGTAAAATTCTTTTATATTTACTCTTATCTTCACTTGAGGTGTCTTTTATATCAACTTCTGTTCTTCTTACAACTCCATTAGCTGAAGTAATAGCTAATAATTCTAACTCATTATATCCAATTTCATTACGCTCTTTCATTACTGTTCCAAGTTTTACTTTTTTCCATTTTTCATTAAACCCATTAATTCTGATCTTCTCAGTTAAAAGTCTTTCCATTAATCCTTTTTTCTGTTTTTGTTTTTCTTGTAGGAGTTTTTCTTTGAGTTTTATTAATCTATCAAATGCAGATATAATTCTGATGATTTTTTCTTGCTCTTTTATTGATGGTTTTGTAATTTTAACATTTGACAAAATATCTTGACTCAAATTATTTATATTAGTGCCCCCACCATTTTTCATATATTGCTTTTTTACAAGGTTTGATGAACAATAATAGGCACAATACTTATCTAAAAAATTATTTGAATTTAATCTCCCCCTTATTGTAAATCCCGAATATGTAACTTTTTCTTCGATATTTTCACAATACAATACTCTCCCTATCAGCTCTTTATTGCCATTAGATCTTACAAATATCAAGTCACCATTTTCTAATAAATAGTTCATATCTAGATCACTATATTTTATTTTATTTAAATCATTAGTATTTAAATAAAAATTTTTTTGAAAATCTCCAACTCCAAGGATTTTTATTTCTTCTCCAACATCATTTTTCCCATAATTTAATCCATTTTTAAAATTCATAATCTTTCCTAAATCCAGTACATCCCAATCATTAGGTGCTTTAAAATCGCTATGATTCCTATATCCTTCTGGTACATTACCTTCTTTTATAAGTTGAATTCTCTCAGCAATTTCATTATTCATACTTTATATCACCACTCTTTAGTTTATTTTTCTGTAATACTAATAGTAATTTCCAATCACACTACTAACAACTACAATCCAAGTTCTTTTAAGCACTTAGCCATCTCGTCCTCAACATCTTGAAGCTCTGCCTTAATACTCGCTATATTATTAGCTACTTCATCCATATCAACCATTTCTTCTTCTTCAAATGTATCAACATATCTTGGAATATTTAAGTTATAATCATTTTCCTTGATTTCATCTAAAGTGGCTACGTAACTATATTTATCAATGGTTTTATAATCGTTATAAACCTTTTCTATTTCGCTTAAATCTTCTTCTCTTAATTTGTTTTGATTTTTATCTTTTTCATAATGTCCTTCACCTGAAGCATTTATAAAAAGAACATCTTTCTTAGCTCTATTCTTTTTAAAGATTAATATAGCTGCAGGTATTCCAGTTCCATAGAATAAATTTTCTGGAAGCCCTATTACTGCATCTAAAAGATTTAAATCTATTATTTGTTTTCTTATTTTTCCTTCACTTGCACCTCTAAATAAAACTCCATGAGGTAGTACAACACCCATTCTTCCATCTTCAGCTAGAGAATATAACATATGCAAAACAAATGCAAAATCACCTTTACTTGATGGTGGCACTCCCCAATCAAATCTTCTATATTGATCTAGTGCAGCTTCCATTTTAAACTTCTTTTCATCAGTTTCAGCTCCAGCAAATCCCATTGCCCATTTATCTAACGAAAAAGGTGGATTTGCTACAACTACTTGGAATTTCATAAGCTTTCCATCTTCTAAATGAAGTGGATTAGCCAAAGTATCTCCATTTTCAATTTTAGCATCATCTATTCCATGCAAAAACATATTCATTTTGCAAAGCGAATGTGTTTGACCATTTCTTTCTTGGCCATATATTTGAGCTTTTCCACTTGGCACTTTTTTAAATGCTTTTATAAGTAATGATCCAGAACCACATGTAGGATCATATATTCTATCATTTTCCTTTGGTTTAACAAGTCTTGAGAGTAGTTCTGAAACCATTGAAGGCGTGAAGAATTCTCCACCTTTTTTACCAGCATCAGATGCAAATTTAGCTATCATAAATTCATATGAGTCACCAATCACATCATTTTCCTCTAGCATACTAGGTCTTAAATCTAATCCATTAAAATCATCCAATAAGGTTCTTAAAATAACATTTTTTTCAGCAGTCTTACCTAATATAATTTCCGAATTAAAATCTATATTTCTAAATACTCCCCTTAGTTTTGCTTTGTTTGATTCTTCAATATGCTCTAGAGCTTTATTAATTATTTCACCTATTTTAGCTTCATTTTTATTTTCATATAAATATTCAAAAGTTGAAATTCTATCTAAAGCAAATCTTTCTCTGCTTAAAGCCCTTTCGATTCTTGCTACATCCCCATTATATTTCTTTGAATATTCATCATAATGTTCTTTGTAAACATCACTTAAATACTTAACAAATAGCATTACTAATATATAATCTTTATATAATGAAGAATCAATCTTTCCTCTAAATGTACCTGCTGCATCCCATAAGGTTGTATTTATTTGTTCTTGTGTTGTCTTTTCCATTTCTCTATTCCTCCTGTTTATTCAAACAATTTTTTCATAATTCCTTTGTGATACATTATTTTTTCTTCTAATAATTTATTTAATAATTCCTTTTCTTTTAAAATCAGTTTATTCATATCAATTATCTTCTTTTGATATTCTAATGGGTAAATAGGGATCGTAATGTCTTTAAACGAACTTGTTTTTACTATAGGAATGGCAGAGCCTATAGTATCTGGAATTAGCTGCTTTTTAACTTCATCTGAATTTAAATATATTTGAATATAATTATTTAAAATATGATTAATATTTATTCGTATAATTACAAATAGTGATGGTACAAGAATGCCTTCAAGTTCCTTAGTAACGTAAATAGCTGTATTAGGATAACTTAATCGGATAATAATATCTCCTTCCCTAGATATTTGTTTATTATCCAATTTCTCTGTGCTTATAAATTCATCAAGATATTCTTTTTCTAAATATCCATTTTCATTAAAACTTCTTAGTGTAAAAATTTTATATGGATATCCAGTTCCATCTTTAGATTTTTTACGAGCTATAACCATTCCTGTGATTATGTCGTCAGATATATTACCTAATGTTGCATATTCTATATTATGCTTCACTTAAAGAACTCCCTTCCATATGTTATATTTATGTAAACCTGGACCAGAAATTATTATACTGGCCCATTCATCTTTTTCTATCTCTTATTTTATCTTTTGTATTATTTGGGACTCTATATAATCTAATATGTCATATAATTCTTGTAAATCATAATTAGGTTCCCTAACTTCCTGTCCTAATAAATCATGCCTGTGCATATGAAAAGGCTCTGTTTTTGTTTGTTTCGCTTTTTCTTTATGCGGTTCTGAATGAAACTTTTTTATAATTTCGTTTTTATTTTTATACCAGTCATAATTGTAATAACTAATATAGCCATCTTTTGTATACCATTCTGTAACGGACAAAAACGAATTGTCTTTGAATACAATTTTCTTCCGTGTCACTAAGCCTTGGATTGAAGGTTTACCCGTTTGATCTATGTCAAGTGTCTCAGAAATTATTTCATCAAATTCATTTTCTAATATGTCAAACCTTGATTTTCGTAGTGTTAGTTTCTGTTTTATCACATTATCACCACCTATATTATGTACCAACACGCACTTGTTATTTTAAATCTAGGACAAAATAAATTCTTAGATTAATTCTATTTTATTCCTACTTTGGAAGCTTGTCAATAAAAATTTTCTATGTACTAATTCAAAAATAACATTTGCATTTCTATAATAAAAGCCTTAACATTTTGTGCTAAGGCTTCATTAATTTTATCTAATTTATTTCTGAAAGTAAATATTCCCATTCTCTAAAATTAGCTTCATCTTCTGGAGACATATCTTTTTTGTTTTCATAAACATCGTCAAAAGCTCCACCGTATTTGCTTTCAAAAAATTTAATAGCTTCTTTCATAGAATTCATTCTTTCTTCATCTGAAAAAGTTTCTTCTATATATTTTTCTACTATTTCTTTAACAGGAATGGCATTTCCCTTTCTAGATTTCCATAATGTGTTTTCTGGAATTCTAAGTTGCTTATTTCTTTCTACTCTCTCTATACCTATGAATCTTCCTTGATCTATCCATTTATTTATAGCTGTAATTGATACTCCAAAATATTTAGATAACTCTCCAGTAGTATAACTTGTTTCTTCTTCTACTGCAGCTTCTATCATAGAATCTATTGCCTTATTTAAATAACTTTCCATTAAATTTTCATTCTTCAATATTTGTTCATCTATTGTTCTTAATTCTGATTGATTTGAAGATGTTTTTGCAACATAATTAATTATTATCTTTAAAACATCAATACCATCTTCACTAGTCATTAAATTATTTTTTATAGCTTTGACATATCTAGATGCATTTGCCTTTTCTTTAGTTGATATTGCAAACATTACACCACCTCCTTAAATATTAGTTAGGTTTAAAAACTAAAACCAAACTGCAACTTTATATTTATATTATACCAATAAAATTATAAAATATGCAATAAATTTATATTTTTTTATAATTTAATCATATTTTACTTAATCCAAGCTCCACTATCATCAACCTTCCACCCATCAGGAGTAACACAATCACAATACATCCTTCCATCTTCATCAAAAGCATAACAAGCACTATCAAGCCACTTCCACAAAGGCTTTTCTTTACTCCCCCTTAACATCTTACAATTTTCATCTAAGTAATACCAAGCCTTATCTCCTTCATCATAATACCAGGCATCTTGCAGTGCATATCCCCTGCTATCAAAGATATACCATTCCCCATCTATCTCTTTCCAACTATTTTCTGATGTATAATAATATCTATTTTCTAGGTTTGTGCAAAACCACCATCCAACATCATTGCGATTCCAGCCCAATTTCCATTCTGCATCACTAGAACCATCTGCTCCAACTAATCCATTTACAATAGCTCTTGCAATAACTTCAGGATTATATTTATCTGCATCATTAATATCAGCAAATAAACATTCAACTATAATCGCAGGCATAACTGTTTTATTAAGCACAATAAGACTTCTCGTCTTCACTCCTCTATTAGTTAAATCCAAAGCACCAGCTAAAGAACCACTTATCTTAGCTGCATATTGATTAGCCACTTCTGATTTTCCACTAACACAAATCTCTGGTCCAGTTCCTCCCCCTGCATTAATATGAATTTCCACATATAACTCAACATCTGTTGTCTTTGCAATTTCATTAGCCTCATTTGCTCTAGTAAAACAATCCTCACAATTATAACTATTTCCTTCATCAACCCTTAGTAAATTAACACCATAACCTTTCTCTTGCAAATACTCTACAACTAAAGCTCCAATCTGACGAGTGCAATTGCTCTCATCAAGTCGAGCAACAACACCACATCCAACATCTCCACTTGCAGTATGACCTACAGCTATTATAAAATTACTCATTTTTTATACACCTACCTCTATTTTTTGGCTTTTTTATATAAGTTATATGTTTTTTAACCATATATACTATATGTAGAGGTAAATTTAACAGTAAAAACAATATATGTAAATTAATTATTTAATTCATAACTCTTAATTGAAGAAGGAGGTTTATATGGATTTTGATTATATTGAAACTTTAGTTACTATGTGTAAAAATAATGATGAAACCGCAAAAGAAAAATTAGCTATAGAATTTAGGCCTTTAATTTATAATATTTCTAAACGAACTTTCATTGATGGGTATAACACACATGATATTATCCAGGAGTGTTACCAGTCACTTTTTAAATCTGTTTCTATGTACAATTTAGAGAAGCATAGATTCGTTGCCTATGCTACTAATGCTATTAAGAATAATATGAATGATTTAATCAAGAGAATTAAAACTAAAAGATCTACTGAGGGAAGTGATGCATTAAGCTTACATGATGATTTTGAAAAAGAATTTCCTTCATTTGAAGTCTCCACTGAAACTTCATTATGTGAAATGTGTGATTATGAAGATTTAAGACTTGCTCTTAAAAATTTAAATGAAGAGGAAAAAGAACTTATAGATTTTGTATTCTTTAGAAATTATACTGTTCTGGATTATGCTCATTTAAAAAATATGCGTTATTCTACTGCTATTGTAAAAAAGAAAAATATTTTTAAAAAAATCCTTAATAACATTTCACTATGCTATCAAACATCAAATGCTTAACAGCTCCAAGGTTAATCTTTACCTTGGAGCTGTTATTTTTATTATAACAATATGAATATTTTCATTTACTCAAAATTAAAATTATTCACAACCTCTGTGGTTTTATCCACATAACTTTCAACAACTTGATCAATTCCATCGCAGATGTATCTCAAACTGCACCCTTCACATTTATTAAGTATCCCTTCCTCTAATAAAGAACATTTCAATTCATCATCAAAAGTAGAATTTCTAATGGCAAGGGCTATTTGCTTTTTATCAAATACTTCTCCCTCTTCTGATTTAATTTTTATTTCATTCTTAACCATATCACAACACACTCCATAATTTATTTACAGCTTGAAAAAATTTATCTGCTGCTATTATGGATATATGGTTTGTTCTCTAAAATAACATTAAACGAAACACTATTTTTTATACTAATATCCTTTCAGCCAGCATTTTTCAAGCATATTCTGAAGAATATATATTCTTCTATGGTACTATTCTAAAGAATAAATATGGTGAAGAATATTACCATATTAGAATATTCTCTATTTTTACATATATCCTAAGTAAGAATACATGTAAAGGAGATTCCTTATGGCTAAAAGAAAACAAAATGAACCACCTAGAAATTATTTTGCTCCTGATGAAAATGAAGAAATACTAGGCTTTACATCTGAACCAATTGTGGCTGGTCAGTGTATTTCATCTTTTTCATTTGATGATGATATAGAGGCAGAAAATATTACTGTAACTAATACTAAGAATGACTCCTCTTTAGAATCCATTAATACTGTTCCCATCTTTTCATCTGATAATAAAGCAAGATCTGCAACTGATATTAATGTATCTAATAATAAGATCCTTACAGATAACAGAAAAGCTTCTGTAGCAAATGGTATGGCTCCACCTATTGATGGTGAATTCCTAGATACTAAAAGGACTTATATGCTCAGAGCTTCTACTGTTAGGAAAATCAATGAACTTAAGAGCATACATCCTGATTTAAATACTTATGTAAGTACAATAGTAGATTTAGCTATAGCTCACTATTATAATTACATAGTGAATGAAGGCGGAAAGCAATAATTATTCTGCAGCTATTATTTATAATAAATTTTGCTAACTACAATAGAATTGTTTATGTACATTCATATATCCATTGGGAGGAGGTGGATGTATATGGAAGTTACTGATTTAATTAATCTTATAGTTAACAATGGTTTCGCTATAGCCGTAGCCGCATATTTGCTAATACGCTTAGAGAAACAAATTGCTAACTTATCTTCATCAATTAATAAATTAAATACCATAATATCAGCTAAACTTGGAGTAGCTATCGATACTGATAGTTCTAGTGATGATTCTCATAAGGTAGCTTGAGAAAAAGGCGATAAACATTATTTAATGTTTATTGCCTCATTTCTTCAACACTAAAACTTTTTTTAATTTAATATCTTAATGGAATTTCAGATTTCTCTACTTTGTCAATATTATATTTATTATATTCTAACAATCTGTTTAATCCATCTAATGCTATATCGCTATTATTATTAGGACCTATCATTATACTCTTAATATCACTATTATTAAATGGTACTTTTATATACGGTATAAATGCATTTTCTTTTACTTTAAAATTAGTTTTAAAATCCCACCCTAAACTAAATTCATCTTTTTCCCCTTCTTCATTTCTTACAAAAACAATTCTATACTCCTCTTCCTGTGCAAAACATTCTTGTTTTATAAATAATCCGATATATACTATGATTTCTATAAGTGCACTTATCATTTTAGTTTTATCAACGTTATACTTCTTGCAATTATAATAATACTTTATAATTTCACTGTTCTGACTATTTTTAACTTCATTTTTATCAGGTAGACTTTTGTACAAAACTTGTCCATTTATCGGAAAATTATATTGATTTTGTGTTGATCTAGCAAAATTATATATCAAATCATCTTTCTTAAATCCTAAATTATAGCCTTCATTATTTGAATAATTTCCCCACAGTGTTAATGAATCTTTATTTTTAGATAATGATAGTATATATGCATTTTTTAGTTTTGTTTTCAAATCCCTATCGATAAATTTTTTTAAACTATTGGATAATTTTTCATTCTTAGATAATTTACCATCAAAGTAATATTTTAATCCATAATATACAATATTCATGTCCTTTTTCAAATCTTCATGTTCAATATTTACTAGACTAGCCTTAAAATATTTTAATACATATCGAGTTTCTGATGTATCATTTAAAAAACCTGCTTCTGTAACCCAAAGTTCTCTATTTTCTAAAATCCCTTTTAATGCATTTATATTAGTATAATGATATAATATTTGACCACTCTCTTTATCATTTAGCATGTTCATAAATATATTAGAATATTCCTGACAATCATCGCCTAGCTCTTTACTTCGTTCATTTAATTGTTCATAATATAATTTTTCTATTTGATTAGTATAAATGTTAAGCTCATTTTTATCCATTGATAAATCTATTAATGCTCTTAATGCTATAAAAGAAAGATACTTATAATTTGAATCCTTACATTCCTTCAAAATATCTTTTATTGTATCAATGTTTTTTTCTTTTATGGCAATTCTAAGTTTTAATGTACTAAAACCACTTTTTAGTATTGAATCTTTAAACTCTCTTCCCTGTAATTCTCTTTTAAACTCGTCAAATCTACCTAGCATAAATAATGAGCCCATATAATGTACAAAGCAAATATCTAATTTATAATTATCTTTTACCTCCGATTCATAAAAATATACACATTCTTCATATCTTTCTAAATAACTTAATGCTTGCATTCTATACTTATAATAAAATTCTATAAATTGTTCCTTTAATTCATTTTCACATATATCTAATGCATATGAGATATTTTTTGTATTTAAATTATCATTCAATAAGTATTCAAGTTCTTCTTTTATATAGTACTTAACTTTGGAACCATTATTATCGGTATTTTTATAATACTTTATTAGTTCTTTATAGCATGCAATAAGTTCATTATTATATATTGACTTATTTTGATTATTCGGGTCTTTAAGTTTTAAAATATTTTTTAGAATTTCTAATTTATTTTTTATAAAAATATATTTATGTGCTACATCCCTATTATTGTTAGAAAATATTAAGTTATTACATAGATTTAATGCCAAAATACTGTCTTTCATATTTAAAGCCTGAACTAATTCTTCATAAATCTTTTCTTTATTATCACATAAATTTAACATCCTATTTAAATATTCTATTTCCTTGTCTATATATATTTTTTTATTATATAAGCTCAATACTCTACATATTCTAGATTGGTAGAAATACAATTCCTTTTGATACTGAACTTCATAGGATTCTACTTCATTTTCCAATAAAGCAAACTCTTTATATAAATCCTCATATTTCTTAGAACTAATGGATTTTTCCATCTTAGAAAAAGCAGATTTTTCATCATTTAAATCGTGAAATTTTTGTTTCAATTCATCTAGATGTTTTACCATACATACTCCCCCATATTCATTATATAATTGACTTTATTTTACCTACACATATACTTTCTTCCATATTTTATTCTAATACCATTATAAGGAACATATTTATACACTTCAATCAAATAAAATTTTTATATCTTCGTAAGCGTAACAATAACCGTACCTCCAAAATGAAATTCATAGATGATACAATACATTTATAAAGAATTGGAGGTGCATATATGCGAGCTAAAAGCAAAGAAATATGGCAAACTAGAATAAATGATTATCGTAAAAGTAAGAAATCAGCAAGAAAATGGTGTGAAGAAAATAATCTTTCTGTATCAGCTTTAAAATACTGGATTACAAAATTCAATAAGGAAGAAAGCAAATCATTTAGCAAGCCTGAATTTGTACCGATAGCCACAGTAGAAAATATTGATGATGAATCTTCAGCATCAGCCACAATCAAATTTGGGAGAATATCAATTGATGTGCTGGATGGATGTAAGCCAGATACAATCAAAACAATAATTGATGTTTTAAATTCATATGTTTGATTTTAATTCAGGAACAACTGTTTACTTGGCATGTGGAATTACTGATTGCAGATGCAGTTTCAACAGGTTAACAGCGATTGTAAAACTTAATTTCAATCTTGATCCGTACTCTAAATCTATGTTTGTCTTCTGCAATAGAAGTAATAAAATAATTAAAATTTTGCAATGGGATGGATCGGGATTTTGGCTTTTTACAAAACGTCTTGATAAAGGTAATTTTAAATGGCCAATGAATAAGAATCAAGTCAAAAAAGTCTCTATAAAGGAACTATCCTGGTTGCTTCAAGGTCTTCCTGCCGAACCCAAAGGTGCATTTAAAGATCATTATCCTAAAATCATAATATAGAAAATTTCCTACCAAAAAAAACACTGTGAAGCCCTGATTTTACTGGCTTTTTCTATGGCATTTCATGCTAAATGTGGTATAATATTATTATGATGAAGAGCGATAAAAATATATTTTCAGACCACCAATTAAATGAATTAACTAAGGAGCAGCTTGTTTCTTTGTGCCGTATCCTTCAGGATAAAAACACGGAATACGAGAATCAATTTGCTTTCCTTACAGAACAAATAAATTTACTTAAAAACCATCGATTTGGGCGTTCCAGCGAAAAAAATGCTTCAATTGAAGGGCAGACAACGAAGCAGAAGCAATAGCTGCTTCTATGGAATCAGAAGATGATGTATATGAGGAAACACAAGTAAACGCTCATAAGCGCAAAAAGGTTAAAGGCAAAAAGGAGATGGATCTTTCAAAGTTTCCTGTAGTTCGCATTGAGCACAAACTTTCTGACGAAGAACGTTACTGTGAAAAATGTGGTAAATTTTTAAAAGAGGTAACAACTGAGGTAACCAAGAGACTAAGGTTTGTTCCTGCCCATTTTGAGGTAGAAGAACATGTTACTTCCGTTTACGCCTGTTCTGATAGTGCATGTGGCAATATGAAACGTGCACCTCAAGATCCTGCTCTTTTAAAAGGAAGTATTGCAACTGCGTCGATTGTTGCAGCTGTTATGAATGGTAAATATGTCAATGGTATGCCTCTTAATCGTCAGGAAGCTGAGTTTAAGCGAAATGGTATAGAGCTTGACCGTAATCGCATGTCCTATTGGATTATTCGTTGTACAGAAAATTATTTGTCACTTTTATTTGAAGAACTTAAAAAGAAGTTTTTAGAATGCCAATACAAACAGGCTGATGAAACAACAGTAAGAGTCCTTCATGAAGATGGCAGAAAGGCAACTACTAATAGTTATATGTGGGTATACCGTACCGGTGAACTTTGCAATACACCTCCAGTAATCTTGTACATATATGAGCAGACAAGAGGAGGCTATCATCCAAGAAATTTCCTTGGAGACAGTACCGGTTATCTAACAACCGATGGTTATCAGGCATATCACAGTCTTGAAGATAAATTTACTGTCACTGGCTGCATGAGCCATTGCAGAAGAAAATTTATGGACTGCCTGAAGGTCCTCCCTGAAAAACAGCATAAGGGCACCATAGCTTTTGAAGCTAAAAAGCGAATTTCTATGCTTTACCAAATTGAGGATATACTTAAGGAAAGATCCCCAAAAGAACGGTATGAAGAGCGTTTACGTCAAAGTAAACCCATTCTTGATGCCTTCTTCGAGTGGCTTGAACCTATGAAATCACAAAGCGACTCAAATTCCTTGATTGGAAAAGCAATACGTTATGCATTGAATCAAAGAAAATATCTTGAAGGTTATCTGCTTGATGGTAATATTCCTATAGATAATAATGCTTCGGAGCGGGCTGTTAAACCATTTGTTATGCACAGAAAGGCTTGGTTATTTTGCAATACACCTAACGGTGCGGATGCTAGCGGAATAATTTATTCTATTGTAGAAACAGCAAAAGCCAATGGTCTTCATCCTTATAACTATTTAACGCATTTATTAGAAAATATACCAAAGCATATGTCAGATACAAACCTGAATTTTCTGCAGGAGCTTTTGCCTTGGTCAGCATCTCTTCCTGATAAATGCAGGGTTAAAAATGTAGAACTTAAATAAGTCCTGGGAAACCAGGACTTTTTATTTTTCAAGGTACTTATTATGGTACGCTTACATTAAAACTAAAAATTATATTTAGGATATTCAGTTTTTAATTTATCTTTCCATGTATTTATTATAAGTTTACCAAGTTGTATGATTGTACTCTCATCCGAATAATTAATATAATCATTTATTCTTATTTCATTGCAACTTGCTTCATATTCCGTTCTATCTCCAAACATAGATAATATTCTTTGAAAATTTATGCTTTCTTCTTTAATTGTATTATTCATATCAATTATAATACAATTATATCCTTCTTTAAAATTGGCAAACATAATTTTAGCTAATTCATCAGTTTTTATTTCGGTTTTTATTTCGGACTTTTCAACTTTTTCTAATAATTCCTTCATTTTTTCATTAATCTTAATCATAAAATTCACCATCTCTTACTTTAATTTATTTTCACCTAATAATTTTAACGCTTTATTTATTCCCTTAATAAAATCATCATTATTTAATAACTTCTGTATTTTGTTAGGAGCTAATTGACCAGTTTTAGGATCATAGAATACTTTTTTTATAATATCAAAATACCATTTTGTATCGTTAGGTTCATGATAATGAATTTGCCCACGTCTCTTCCCAGGTGAAGGATTCTCAACATCAATTCTTTCTGTTTTTCCATTCTGCGAAGTTGTTTCACTTGCCACTTGAGTCCCGTTTTTACCTGACTCATTATTATCATTTGAACTTGTATTTTCTTTAAGTTTTATTCTGTTAATTAAAATAGGGAAGGTCAATTAACCCTTCCCTGTACTTTATTAGTACACCAAAAAATAAATCTATCTACATTAATGGTTATTCTACTCTCAATAAGATACCACCTATACATTTTTATAGATTTATTAAGTTATATTAAATTCTGTAAAGTGCTCTTTAGGTAAGTTATAGCAGTTTTCATTTATCTAATAATTGTAAAATTAAATGCTATCTTGAATAAAATATATTCGCCCTAAATTCCATCATATCTCTTTTCACTGAATCTTTTAATCCATCCATCTTCAGTATATAATTCCCCTGCTAATCCATCACTAATCTCATTAATATTATTATTGTTTTGTCCGTCATAGATTTCTACTTTTATTTCATTATGCTCCTCTAGCATAGCGAGAAATTTGTGTATATTCGTGTCTACAATCTTTGGTATTAACCATTTTAATACCTCTATTTGTTCGCGATTGAAATTTATCATCTTCTCACTAACTTGTTGTGCAGTAATACCTTTCATTTTACCATCCAATATCATATCCCACTTTATTATTGTTTCATCTCTAACACATAACATTAATTTTTCCCCAAAATAATCCAATACATTTTCATTCATCTAAATCATCCTTTCTTAAATAAATATACTCTTTATTTTGAATACCATGGTATTCTTGTTGGTTTGTCAACACCTTGTTTCTCTAAATTTTTAAGAGATTCCTCTATTAATTTTTTTACTTCTTCTTTTGTTGCTCCACCAGCTATTAGTGCCCATATTGTTCCAGAATTAGTTCCTTATATAGTAAAATCCAATAGATACATTTATTGCACCTATTGGATTACATTAATTAATTTTTAATCTGCCTATAACTCTAACCTCTAAAAATTGAAATCCAGTTAAATTATTTTCTTCTACTTTATTTTTAAACTCTTCTGATACAAATGTTGGTATAGTATCATCCTTTAATTTAAAGATATTATAATCTTTAATCTTATCCCTTTTTAAAGCATATTTTTCTACTGATAATATTTTTTCATCATCTAATTCAAATAAGTCATATTTAGAATTTTTTAAATCTAGAGCATCTAGAACTGTAATAACATTTGCAACCTTATAAGTATTATTAATCTCATTAGTTTCCTTATTTATTATTTTAATATCTAAATATTGTATTGAATTACATGCTATTTTGTCTATTGCATTTCTAAATTTTTCTGATACTACTAACCACCTATTATCAGTTGCAAGACAATCAGTTAAGATATTACCATCATCTTTAGAATAATAGAATTCTATATCATTATTCCAACTTTCTAAATTTTCTCCTTTCAACATATCATAGTTATATTTCTCTGCTATCTCATTTGCTGTAATGATTATGTAATCATCATCATTTTCATAATCATATGATAAAAGATAGTACTTCATATTACTTTTCCTCCATTTCTATTTCCAATAATCCTTTGTTAACATGTCTGGATTATTCATAATCTTGTTTTTTAGCTGTTCATATAATTTAAGAAATTTAGCTTTATCACCTCTAGCAATATTATCATATTTAATTATTTCTCTTAATACATACTCATGATATGCATATGGATGTCTACCTTGGTGAGGCATTAACTCCTTATTCCAAGCATCATCTAAATCTAACTTGTACTTTTTTGCAATCTTCTCAAATTGTTGAGTATATTTTTTACTTTTATTTGTTAAAAAATGATGTTCTTGATTAGGCTTATTTTTATTTGCCAAATTTATATAGTCCTCTAATCCCTTTGATGCCACAGCTGGTGGAACCAAATGTGGTGGATTAGTAGGACCAAGGTCTGGTGGCACCAATTGCGGTGTCCCAATTGGTCCAACATCTGGTGGTTCTAACGGATTTTGAATTACCCCTTCATCTGGTATTTTTGGTGGTATTAATGGTCCCAGATTCATTGAACCAACGTTCGGCGGAATAAATGGTGGTGGATTATTGTCCCCAACATCAGGTGCATATACTGAATCTATTACATCTCTTATACTACTTGCAGTGGTTTCACTTACTTGCTCACCTATTCCTTTCGTTGCTTCTATAGCATTTTGTGCTGCATTAAGTGTTGCTGCCGTTATTGCTCCAGCTGCTCCTCCAGTTGCATTTGCTATATCATTTATTCTTTCTTTTTGCGCTTTCTCTTTTTCTTGTTGCCAGCTGATAATCTTAGCCGTTATAGTTACCATGCCTAAAAACAGCATCATCTCTATCTTTTTCTTTAGCCTTTCTCTTTCTTTAACAATATCATCCATGGCTTCACTTGCAGCAGATTTTGAGTTAGAAACACTGTTATGCATTGCAAATACAGATACTCCATAAACTACAAGTGCTGCAGCTGAAAATATAATTATTTCCATTAACTCTCAACCTCCTTCCATATTACTATATTTTTTTATATAAATCTTCTTCTTTTAATATTTCATTAAATGTTTTACCATCACTTAAATATACATCTTTAAACTTAGCGTCTCTAAAGCTTATATTTCTTAAAATACAGTTTTCAAATACAACTTCTTCTAAATTGCTTTCACTAAAATCACTAGCTCCTAGATCACAATTTCTAAAATAACATTTTTTTAGATTTGCTTTTTTGAAATTCAAACCTACGGCTGTAGAAGATAAGAAAAATATTTCTTTTAGTTCACTTTCCTTTAAGTTCATGCAGCTAATATCTTTATTTTCAATCTTTACCGTATCTACTTTTATGCCTGTCCAACTTGAAAAAACTGTTTCTTCCTGTTTTCCTCTTTGTATTAATTCTTTAAATAATTTTTCAGTCTTAGGATTGCTATCATAGTAATATACCTTTTGGGAACAATTTTTATATTCACCCCAGATTATCTGAAGTTCTTCTGCCTTTGGCATTTCCTTGAAGCTTGCCTCTTCATCCCATTGTTTTAGGGATTTTATTACAAAATAAGATAGATAAATATTATATGTTGAAAGTTGCTTTAAAATATATTGGTCAATGCAAGATAGCCTTATTTTCCCTACATATTTTTTAATGTCTCTATACAATTTTTCCTTTATATCCTTTAATTCTTCAAAAATATAATCAACACTAAATATCTCCCATATTCCATCACTGGCATACCAATTTTCATCGTATGCTATAGCAGTCACCTCATATTTTTCTTTTAAAAATTCAATTTGAAGCAATGAGAAATCTATGTATTTAACTTTATAATTTTCTCTTTTCTTTGCTTTGTTTGCTATATTTTGCAGCACACTTAATATTTGTATTTTTAATTTTTCTTCATTATCCAAAAGCTTTAACATAACTTCTTTTTTGTAATTCTCAAAAATAGGCTCTGCCGTTTCTTTTAAAAACTTCTCCTCTAATTCATTCATTATTTTCTTTATCTCCCTCATTAATCTCCATAAGTTCCGAAATCCCTACAATAACTTTTTCCCACTGAGTTTTATCTTTTTCTAAACACGTAAGTATTAAATTAAACACCTCGTCCTTAAACTTAACATATACTATATATTGAAAAATATAATCTAAAGCAGTTGGCATTTTTGAAGTAATAATATATTTATTAAATTTTTCATTTATTTCTTCTTTTGAATCTAAGATGTCAATATAAATATCATTTTCCTTAAAGGAGCCTTTAATATTTTCAACTAGACTATCAATGTCGGTAATATCATCTTTAAATTCCATTTTAGATAATGAAATACTAAATTCATGTTTTTTATTCCAACAATAATTCACTTCATCTTCAAAACATTCATCAAAGAAGTTGTTTATAATTGGAATTGCTATTTTCCCTCCAAAGCATTCCTTTTTTTCAAAAACTAATTCTTCTTCATTTAGCTTTAAAGCACCACTTTTAATACCCTGTATTACTTCTTCTTGTGACAATTCTATTGTATTTTCTTCTTGAATTTCTTCATGCTCTTCTTCATTGCTGATACTATACTTTTTTGCCATACGAGCTTCCTTTTGAAGTTTTGCAATCTTTTCATCTAAAAATGCCATAATTATTCCTCCACAACCATCTCATCAAAATCCATTCCCCATAAATCTCTTCTTAGTGCACTTTCTACAATATCCAAATGTACAAATATATGAGGTCTCGAAAACTGTGTAGGTTCAAGTTCTTTTATTCCAAACACTCTACAATCATGTAGTTTTTTATAACTTAATACTTTTTCCTTTACTGAACCGTCTTTATTATATGTTGTACTTTCACCTAATCCTTCAACTAATAAAGGTTCTACACAGTAATATTCCTTTTGGGCTTTTTTCTCTAAATTATTAAGTATTAATAATTTAAAATTAACTTCGTCTGTATACATTTCTAAAACTTTTTTTAATTCTAGTGAAACTAAGAATAGCCTTTTATAATTTATAAAATCAGGCAGATCCTCTTCTTCTCCTCTAAAATAACCTACTCCAATAGTTTGTCCATCATTTTCCTGCCACTCTAAATTTTCAATTTTATAATTATATTGGATTCTAGAATCCTCTAACATTTCAAAATACTTCATTTTCTATATCTCCTCGAATAAAGTGCCTTTTTATTAATTTTTCTAATTACAGCATTCTAACAATACCACTTATATGGTTTTCTTCCTGAAGCTGCATGCTGTGTGCTGAGTTTATTCCATTACTTGCTCTTGTGATTGTAACTTTATTTTTAGCTGAAATACTAATGCTTGTAGGTTTTAATGGGTTTGTTTTTGAATCATATGGTGCTGCTGTTCCTATTACCATATCTGATCCCGCATGAATGCTTATATTCTTTCCAGTAATGCTAATACTTCCGTTCTGATTTAACATCATCTGAATACTTTTCCCATCATCTTCTGCAAACTGAAGCATTTCTGGTGTTATTAATAGTTCCTGCCCATCAACTGTGGAATAAGATTTATTATTATGCTCTGCTATTTTGCTATAATATTTATCTCCTGGCTTTGCAGTTCTTACCGCATTTGTGACAATAGTATCTTTCTCATCTCCACTTAGAAAGGTTACATGAACTTTACTTTCAAGAACTGGCATTACATAAAAATTTGAAACTTCTCTGCCATATTGAAACCATTTATTACTTTTTATATCTTCATAAGAATCATTGATACAGAAATGAAGCTGCATTTCATTATTCCTGCGTTTCTTTACAATACCTTCTAAGCTTATACCCTTAAGCTTAGAATTTATCTGGTAAATTGTTTTTATTCCTTTATAAAACTTTAGCTCATATGCATAAATTATCTCTTCTTTTACTTTCTTCATTTCAACTTTAGCTACTATAACTTTTTGTCCATCATATGTAAACTCGCTGATTAAAGGTATATATTCCTTACTTTCCACCTGCCAGCCTATGAAATCTTGTTCAATTAACTCCTCTTTTGAAACACACTTTATCTTAGTAAAATTATCTAATCTTATCTTTGCATCTTTAAACTCAGATTCTAATTCAACATCCGTATAAATTGGCTCCACTCCAAAATGAATTCTACCCATACTTGCAAGGGAATCTACTACTAGAACTGTTTCAAAATGAGTAGCTAATCGCTTTAAAAATTCAAAATCCGTTTCTTTATATTGTACAAGTAAATCCCTTATACACTTTCCATTTGTTATGTTATCTTTAAAAGCTTTATGAGGATACTTACTTAAAACATTCCTAGCTACATCTTCATATGTGCTTTGCAGATTAAAGAAGGCTTGTTTATGCTTTTTTATATCTAAATCATAGGAATAAGAAATAGTCTTTAATTTTAAGTTAGCCATTTGCCCTCTATAATAAATTTGAAGCTCAATAATTTTACCTACAAAAATGACTTTTTCACCTACAATTAATTTAACTTCTTTTCCTTCTACACTTTCTTCTAAATATTCTTCTGCATTTTCCTCATTTATAAGTGCCTCTAAGGTTAAAGTATGATGCTCATTTATCTCAGCTATAAAATGTAAATCTTCAATATGCAAAACTTCATAAGGCAATTCTACTTGTACATATTCATAATTAATAGTCACCTTAAGCTACCTCCACTATAATTTTCTTTGCCCATCATCTACAATGCTTATTATTCCTCCGTACACACACCCTAATAAGCACTCACTGTTTAATGCTAATTCGCCTTTTAATATAACGTCTTCTTTTCCCTTCATCCACTTCTTAATAATTACTGGATTGCAGGCAGCTGGTTTCATTCCTGCTGCTATAACTGCAGGATTACTAGGACTTTTACATAATGGAAAAGGCTTAACATTTTTATTTGGTATATTATCTGCTATTGTAAGCATCTTTTTATCATGTAAATATAAATTCCATTCACAGCCCTTGTTTAATGTACTTATTCCTATCCCTTGAGAACATTTAGTTTTTGCTCCATCTACTACATATGTCATTGCCATAAATTATCACCTCTTAGTTTATCCTTACCTTTGTACCATCTAATACAACATTTCCGCCGCCATCAAAAAGTGCTTTTCCACCCTTATCACATTTAATATCAACATTATTTTTCCCTGATATAGTAATGCTGTCTTCTGCCCTTAAACTAATACTCTCACTTGCATTCATGCTTATACTGCTATTCCCAGTAATACTTATTGTTCCGCCTTTATCAAGAACAATAGTAGAATTATTATTTGCTGTTATAGTTATACTATCTTTTGTAAAGATTATTTTTTTACCATAGATTGTTGCAATATACTTAACATCTGGATCACCTTTAATTTGCTGAATGCAGCTTATAGAAAAAGCATCTTTTTCATCATTTGTTGGAAAATACATCCTCACTCTATCATTAAGTTCAGGCATAAAATACCATCCACTTCCATCTGGTGACGCTGCTAAAGTAGAATAAGTAAACCAATAAGCTGTTTCCTTATCCTGTTCTTTGTCTATATCTAATTTAATTTTTATTTTATCCCCTGTAACATCAATAACGGTTCCTTCCAAGGAAACCCCAAATAATTTTTCTCCATATATCCTTTTTTGCCTTTGTCCACCTTTAAGTTTTAAAACATACGTGTTTTCTAATATACCATCGTCATCCTTCATTTCATAAGTTAACTCTGACACATAAAATGATTGGTTCTTAAAACTAATATGATCTCCCAGTTCCAAAAGTTCATAACTACTGATTGTATAATTTATATAATCTATTTCATTGGAATTCGGAATTTCATTTTCTTTCATAAAATCATAATCTTGAATCAACTTAGAAGCTATATATTCATTTATTTCTATGCTTTTACTATCTAATTCTGGCGTATCTAAATAATAATGAACTCCTTGTAGTTTAATACTTGGATATAATCCAGCATTATAGTAGGATGCTACTCTTTTAACAAACTCCCAATCTGTTTCATCATATTGTATCCATAGCCTATTTGTAGGAGCATCTTCCACATTTAGATTACTAACACCATTGTAATAAGGTCTTGTAATTGATCTTATCATCTCATAAATTGACATATTTATATCTTGAAATGATCTATTCTTTCTTTGAATATCCATTAGGTAAGTGTAGCTTAGTGCTTTAATATGTAATTCATAATACTCTGCACCTCTTTTAATCTTTACTTCAGTAATCATTCCTGAATAAATTGTTTTATTTCCCTCATCTGTTGTAGCATAAACCTCAATAGGTGTATTGTAACTTGTATGAATATCATCATCTTTTTTATCTTCAGGTAATACTCCAACTAAATATAAGGTAGTATGATCATTTATACACCCACTTACCTTAAGTTTCTTAATATACTTTAAATTAAAAGTAGATATTTTTAATTGTCTATAATCTATAGGTTCATTTTTCATTTTCATCTTTCTCATCCTTAATAATTAATATTTATAACTATCTAAATACATTTAAAATATATTATGCCATAAAATACAATTATTGTAAACAAGCTCCCTCTCTAATTATACAAAATTGGGAATAAAAGGAGATCATTTTGTATTAAAGGTCTTTTTTATCGAACCATGCATCCCACTATATTCCAAGATTTTCGTGTACTTAATAATTATCTGCTTATACAAAAAATAAATGTAACACCACTCGTTTATGCTGCTACATTTATAACTGGTAGATCAAATATACTTATTTGCCCTTCAATACAACATTCGTCTTTCATATTCATCCTTTCATTTCCCCATCGTTTAGTTCTTTGGTTACTTAAAATAAATAATTTTCATCCATTTATGTAATAACTAAAATTTATACATATATCCTTTATGAAAACAAAGTAAAGGAGGTAATCACATGGCTGTAACTAAAACTATAGACTCAGTTTCTCTTAGCATTGAAGTTCAAAAAGGTGTAGATAAAGCCGGGGATGCAATTTATACCAAGAAAACTTTCTCAGGTATCAAAACAGATGCTACACCTGATAATGTCTATGCAGTTGCTGATGCAATTAAAGGTGTTATGGAAGCTAATACTAGAGATTACTTTATTAATGAATCATCTAGTTTAGCAAATGCTTAGGATCACTTTTTTAGGAAACTTGACTCACATTCGTTCGCTGAGTAAGTGATTCACACCGAATCATAGATTCGGGTTCTCTACTTAAGTAAATTTTTAAGATTGGAGGGAAATTAGATGGAATATACTTTAGCTATGACTTTTCTAACTACAAGTGGTGAAAAAAGCACTTTTAGTATTTCTGGTGTTAAACCTACACTTACAAAAGATGAAGTAAATGCACTTATGGATACTATTATCGCAAAGAATATTTTCAAGTATAATTCTGGTGATTTAGTTAAGAAATCCGGTGCTCAAGTTACCCAAAGACAAGTTACTAAATTTGATGTAGCTTAGCTTTGAATATAAAATGGAGGCTTATCCTTATAAGTTGGATAAACCTCCATTTTATATCTATTTTCATGAGAGATATTTAATTAATAATTCATTTATTGCATATATTTATATTTCTTGAATACAAGGCAAAACCTATTCAAAAATCTTATACTTGAAATTTTTCTGCTTCTAGTAATTAAGATTTAGCACTGTTAATAATTAAATATCAATGTATTAGTTTTAGCTTCTTTTTATTGTGGTTATAAAACATATCTCCTAAATAAGTATCTTATTTCCCCTTATAACTTATTTCGAATTTATATGATTCTTTAAAAGATTCCTCTACATATTTGATAAGCCCAAATCCCTTTTGTAAATATAATTGTTCTTTCCGTACTATATCTTTTCCATCGTAAAAATTCTTTTCCACAAATAAGCAATCTTTATAAACCTTATCATCTATATTCAAATCTATTAAACCTTTCAATTCTATTGTAGCTTTATTACCATTGTTGTCTCCTTCATTAGATGCTAGTATTGTCTTATCAGTTCCCCCATATATATTTCCTATATTAGCATTCTGTAAAAAAATAGCTGGTTTATTGTTCCACGTTAATTTATCATTAACTTTCTTCCCAAATTCCACAATATTACCATCTTTATCATAGTTTGAATAAGTTTCACATTCAAAATCTTTATTTTTTGACTCATCGAAATAAATTTGCTTTTCTACATATACGTCTATGCCAGCGACTTTTGATTTCCCTTCACGTTCAACTTGTGCTGTCATTTTTCTTATTTCAGCATTTTCCATATCATTAAATGTACCTTCAAGTTCATAAGTAATAGGTTTATCTATCGGGAAATAATTTTTAACCTGTATGGTGTCATTTTTATTCGAATAACCTGCTCCAGAAATAATTACAATAATCATCATAATTCCAAAGCCAATAAACATACTATTTTTTTTAATAGACTTCAAAACATTACCCCCACCTCTGATTAACTTATCTTTTAATGTTAATTTCAACTAAATTATTAGCTCTAATAATTAAAAAATATAGGCACAACAAATTATATACAAACACAACTCAAATTAGTATATATTTTACACTATAAACAATTATATCATATCTTATAAAGACTTCATTATTTAATTTTTAAGGAATACCTTGTTACTTTACACATCAAAACGATGCAATATACATATATAACTTATGATTTAATCGAAATGATTTGAATTCAATTAAATTAAAAATTATTAATCTCGACCTAAAGCCTTTCTGCATCCATTGCAAACAAGAGCTCCATTGAATTCAACAATCTCTTCATCACTACTACAAAAGATGCATCCTTTGCTATATTTCCTAACAACCACTTCATTATCAACCTTAATTATTTCCATAGAATCTCCATCATTAATTCCTAGTACCTTTCTTATTTCTTTTGGTATAACAATCCTTCCAAGTGGATCAAGCTTTCTTACTATTCCTGATGATTTCATTTTTACATTCTCCCCTACTAAATTATTTCTTGAATATCTTAAATTTTAGATATATCTTAAGCCATCATAATTACAATATATTGTGCTGATTTCTTGCCTTTAACTACTCTTGTCTTTTCTTCTAATTTCTCTATTTTCTTTTCTAAAATCATATTTTCATAACCTAGCTTAATATTCTCTCCAGTAAGCTTTATATTATCATTGATAATTTCCTTAATAGCCTTTTTATCCATATCCTAAACACTCCTTAAAATTTCAATTGTAGCCTGTTTATTTAAACCTATAATTATTCCAAAAGGAAACTCCTACTCACATTCGTTCATAGGAGTAAGTTCGAGCAGCCAAATGTAAAATTTGGACTCTTACTTAAGCCTATAATTATTTCTCATATCTTTCTCAATTTCAACCACATAATCTTTACTCATTTCATAAATTCTTGAGCCAACAGCTTCATCAAAGTTTAACAATCTTTCTATACTAAATTCGCTGCTAACTATGATTGGCAGAAAGTTTAAATATCTATAATTAATGATTTCAAATACAATATTGATATCACTTTCATTGATTTTTCCCTTAAAGAGATCATCAATAAGTAAGACCTCACATAGCTGATACTTTGAAAGGGTCTTAATATAATATTCTTGGTCCAGCATATTTTGTTTTATCTTAGTTATTACATCCCTATATGGCATGTACACAACTTTAATCTTCTGCTTTAATAAGTTTAATCCAATAGCAACGCTAAGATGCGTTTTGCCACTGCCTACCTGTCCACAAAGTAAGATGCTATTTCGCCTGCTATTTCTGATTTCATCAAAATCAGTGCAATAAGCTGTAGCAGTATCCTTCGCTCTCTCTGATGCTCTATTCCAAACCTCAAAATTTGCAAAAGTATGCTTAGTCATTTCAACATTAATTCCTGAATACTTCCATTCATTTTTAACCTTCTCAATACTCCTGCACTCACAACTTACTGCAATAGGCTGCATATGTTCTTGCTTAATAAGTATCCATCCAGTATCACCGCATTTCTCGCACTTATATGAGGGTTTCTTCTGCCTTCCTTCGTTCCTCTGCTGTAAGGCTTCGTGGTTTCTTTGGCTTGAATCCTGCAAATTCATTTTTATCTGGGTTGCTATTCTTTCCATAGCTTCTAGTGACATTTTTCTTTACCTCCTTATCCTCTGGATATCCTTCTCTTCTCCAATTTTTTAGTATTCCATCAATGTAGGTCATATTAGTTTTATTAGCTTTCAATGCCACATCTATAGCCATCTTTACATACTTGTGCCCATGCATTGAAATTGCTAATCTAAGTGCACCAAAATTAAGCACATTAGGTATTCCAGTTATTGTTTCAGCATAATTAGCAATTTGAAAACATTTAGTGTTGATATCCTCTAAATTTTTATCCTGTTCAGTAATTAAATCTTTAGACTGAGAGACAGAAGACTTTACTGGTTCTGATTTAAGCAGAGAACCCAAATCTGTGATTTGGCGTGAATCGCTTACTCCTACGACTTTAGGAGTAGGAGTTTCCTTTTGCTTATAATCTTTACTCTCTTCTTTCCCTCTCTCTTTCTTATTCTTATTCTCATTCTTAATCTCTATCTTATTCTTAGTCTCTCTCTTATTCTGTTCCGTTACAGTAACGTTACTTTTATCTTCCGTAACGTTACACTCATCACCTTCAATTTCAATACTAATTTCTTCAGCTACTACTTCAAGTTGTTTTTTCTTTTCTCTATGATTCTGAACTCTTTTTCTATTTTGATCTCTAACTCTGTCCATTCCCTCAACGTTTTGATGCTTATCCCAATTTACGATTTTAATTATATTATTCTCAGCTATTTCAATCATTTGAAAATCCGATAATACTTTAAGCGCAAGTCTAATAGAAGCTAGAGGTCTGCAGAATATTGTAGCTAACATTTCATCAGTGTATGGGATATTTTCATTAAGATATATAAGCCCATTAGCATTGGTTTTGCCAGCTTGTATAAGTAATCTTATCCATAAATAATGAATTGTATCTCTTTCTGGCATTGCATCTATCAATCTTATTTTTTCGTCCTCATGCATATTAGTAGCTAACTTAATCCATTTAATATCTGACATGTCCCCCACACTCCTCTAAGCAGAATAATCTAAACTTAATTCTAATTAATAAATTTATCTGTATTAATATCTTCACAATAAGCCTTTTGTATTTCAAAACTTAAGTTTCCCCACTTTGAAAACATAGTTCTTACCACTGTTCTTTTAGCCATGGCCTTGTAATCACTATTCCATCTGAAATCTGATTTAAAAGAATTATTCCTAAAAGCATCCATATTCTCTTTGCTCCAATAAACAGATTTTCTAAACCCATTTACCATTTCAAAATATCCTGCATACCCTATAACTGCATCTGACTTTTTGGCTGTGACATCTATATCAAATTCCTCAGTTAATGGATTCCATGATTTTAACTGTCCCTCATAAACTTCAATTACATTTATAGTCTTATATTCTCCAGTTTTAATCAGCAATTGAATGTACCCTTTATATCCAAGGCTAAAATTTGCTTTCTTTTTATATGGAATAATCCAGACATACTCTAAATTTTTATCGATGGATAGCCCTAAGGAAGCTGCAACCATACAAGCATCAATTATGGAGCTAGGTTCACATTCCATGAGCTCTTTATCTCCATTAACTAAATTTATTATTGAATTCATATAATCCACAGCTTTATCTGTTAAAACTTCTGCAAACTTCAACTTTACATCATCACTATTTATTAGATTTTTAAATATAGTTTCTTGAACATTTACTGTACTTTGCTCCTTTTCAATTAATTGATTTTTTAAACTACTATTAGTTGCTATAATCAACACCCTTTCTCTATTGATGAATGATTAATAATTAATGATGAATGATTAGGGTTGAAATTCCTTTAGAATTTCTAAAAATATGCATTCTAAGAAATCTTCAAAGAAGATTTCCTCCTTAATTATTAACTATTCATTATTCATCATTAATTAATTTTAATCTCAAATCTTCTACTTATAGATTGTCTTAAGACTTCCTTATAAATCTCAGGATATTTCTCTTTTAAAACCTTGCTATCTATCCTGTTTGAAATTACCCCTTTCCAAATTACTTGGAAATTTTCCACACTTCCTCTTTCAGCATTTCCAAGTTCATTTTTAAGATTGTTTTCTATAACTTTAAGAGCTTCATCTAAAGCCTTTATTTGATTTTTTATGTTTAAATAATCATTTATCTTATCCTTATATTCTGCTTTCAAGCTAACTTCCAAGGATTTATCAATATTTTTAAAACTCTTGCTTAAATATTTGCTGGCTGCTTCACTTCCATCGAGCTTTGGTGGAATTCTTTTTTGAACATGATTAATCCAAAAATCTCTCTCAGCTTCAACTATCATAGAAATTAACTCTTCATCACGCTTAATTTCTTTATATACAAATCTTTGTCCACCAATTAGTGCTGCAATATAGCAATTCTTCGTACCTAGAACCTCCATATAATGCTGGCATTGAAGTATATAGCTAGGTGGAATTTCTTCTCCTTCCCATTCCTTTGCTCTAAATGCATTTATTGTTGTACATTCTAAAAGTGAATTTTCACCAATGATTCTTCTATCAATATTTCCCATCATGAATTCATAATTTTTATGAACTAAATGTCTATTATCTTTCCTTACTTTCTTGCCGGTCCTTATGGAAAATTCCCTTGCAACAACTTCCTCTAAAGTATTCCCTCAATAGGATAGTTCATTAGGTTTACTTACTTCTGTAATCTCTTCAATCTTGTCCATATAAACTTCAAAAGGACTTTTCCATTTGTTTACTCCCATAATAGCTCCAACATCGGAGCCTCCAATTCCCTTTTGCCTTTCCTTAAGCCATTGTAATTTATCCATTTCTTTCACCTCTCAACTTATCATGAATATTATTTTTTTAATAAGGAAACTCAACTCGCATTCACTCGCTGAGTGCTCACAGAGAAAATTCTGCTAACCAAATATAAAATTTGGAGCATCACTTTTCGTTCTCTACTTATCTCAATTTTTTTCATTTGTACCCTTTTTTCTAATTTCTAAGATTCTTACCAACTGATTTTATTAGACTCATCTTTAAGTATTTCAACTAACTCGTCAATTTCTTTTGGTTGGAGTTTTTTTATGAGTATTGAAGATAATATATCTGCTGCTTTTTCTTGAAATTTTTCTATTCCCTCATCATCCAAATACTCAACCTTAACATTAATATTCAAACTCCACCCTCCTTTAAATTTCAGTATTCAGTTTATACTATGAGATTTTCCTGAATTAGTTAATTTCTAACGAAATACTTAAGCACACCTAAATTTATTTTCAATATACATGATTAAAAATTTAGAGTTTGTATAATACTATAGATATACTGTTCGTTTCACGCAACACATAAATTAAAAAATATACACCTCTAAAAAAAGCACGAAGTGCAATAAGAACTTTTACCTATGAAATTAGCAGCTGTGCTACAATAAAGATCATTTCACCCATGATAATTGATAATTATTAGCTTAGATATACATATTTCTCGTAACTAATGTCCTTGTCATTGCAATATTCCATTACTTTAGTTATGGCTTTTATACCTGCCTTACTATTACCATTGGCTATTCTCCATACAGTACTTGGCACTAAATCAAGACTACGAGCACATTTGTTGTAACTTCCATCAAACTGCTCATCTATCAGTTTTTTTATTGCTTCTTTAGTCATATCCATATAACAACCTCCTATTCCTTTTAAACAATGTTGCGTTTACAAAACAATTGTAATCTTATCGTTCCACAAAAGCAACACTTTTTTAGAATTTTTTTCCTTTATCATTGCATTTACGCAATAAATTATTTAAAATAAATGTAATAAGATTTATACGCACATTAGTTCGTTTATAATATTATCTTAAATACATAACTACCATGAATACATAAAAATAAACAATTGGAAGGAGTAAATTAATTATATGTTTGATGCTGAATTACTTAGTAATTTAATAAAACAAGCGCAAGGTGATATTTCTTTAAATAACTTTGCTCGTCAATGCAAAATAAGCTCCAGCACTTTATCTAGAATTATAAATGCTAAAAATTCCTGTCCACCAGCACCAAGTACATTACAAAAAATTGCTTATGTTGCACATAATAATGTTACATATGCTGACCTTATGGCTGCGGCAGGTTATATAAATGATGGTGAAACACCTATAGAAATGCCAGCTACAACAGATACTGTTTTGACTCAAAAAGATGAAAAGGATATTGCGAAACGAATTGAAGCCTTGAAAGAAGATTTATTAAATGGCGATGGACTTATGCTTTCAGGTAACCCTATATCTCCTGAAGCCATAGAAAGCTTGGTAGAAGCTTTATCTTCTGGCATACGCCAAGCAAAAATTGCAAATAAAAAGTATACACCCAACAAATATAAGAAATAAATTCATACACCAGAGAAATTTAAAAATAAAGCCACAATTATAATTCACCAACTAAAGAAAAAATTCTTTATTTACCTAATAGATAAATAGTTTAAAGATAAAGTTGTCCACAGATAATATAATTAACAAAAAGTTATTAACACTATTAATGTTTATAAGTAATTAATATTTAGAATTTAGTATCTAATAGTTATTAATATTAACCCTAATAACTATTAGATATAACACACTATAGGTAGATTTAGGGGGTTGGCTTTGTGCACTTTATTGAGGAAGTATTTTCAAAATTAGTAAAAAACATAAAACTACTGATGTATTTGAAATCTGTGAATTAGAACATATTATTTATCAAGAAATTGATCTTCACCCTGAAATTAACGGAATTTATCAGTATGTTTTGAGAAATAGGATAATAACTATAAACAAAAGTTTAAATTCAAATGATAAACGCATTACTTGCGAACATGAACTTGGACATGCTGTTCTGCATAAGAAATACAACTGCACTTATCTAAAAACAAAAACCTTCTTCAATGTTAATAAATTTGAAAAAGAAGCTGATATATTCTCATCTTTATTTGAAATCCCTGTTATATCTAAAGATATGTTAATTGGAAAAACATTAATTGAAGCTTCACATGAGCTTAATGTTTCTAAAGAATTATTGGAACTTAGATTAAGTATTTGCAACTTGAAGTGAGAGTCCAAATCTTATATTTGGTTTATTGAACTTCCACATCGAATGAATATGAGTCGTGTTTCCTAAAAATATTAATACACATATTTTTCCTTTAAAATACACATATTATATTAGGTGGTGTTTATTTCATGTTAGGAATTATCCGAAAATCTCCTTCAGGACTTAATATATTTGACTTATTTGATGATGATTTATATGTAAATAAAATTATCCAAATTCTTAGAGAAAAATATGCTGTTAAGTTATCTAGCTGGTATGGAAATCTTGGTTTTGAAGAATTTCAAGACGTTATTATAAATGATATGAAAATCAGTATTTCTTGGGATCAAATTGCTGGTTGTTCAATTATGGCTTTAGATTTAGCTGCAAATAAACTTATTGAAGAAATAGCAGCATATCTAAATTCACATTATTAATATTATTTACAAATGGAGGATAACATGAAAAACGCTGAATACTATTATAACTCGGTTATTGAAAGAATGAAAGAATCTTATGAAGGTACAGAAAATAAAGATATAATTTCAAAATTATACAGAGAAGTATTTTCTAGGTATATATTTGGTGATTTATCTGATGAATATTTTAATAAAATATCTTATAAATTCAAGAAAATACGTATTAATAGTTAGCCTAAACTGTCCCTGCAAAATACAACTTAATACATCTATCATGAAAATGAGGTGATCATATGAAAGCTGCTATATATAGCAGAAAATCAAAATTCACTGGTAAAGGTGAGAGTATTGAAAACCAGGTTCAAATGTGTAAAGATTACGCAAACCTGAATCTCAGAGATAAAGTTATTGATGAATTTATTATCTATGAAGATGAAGGTTTCTCTGGCGGAAATACTAATAGACCTGAATTTCAGCGAATGATGAATGATGCTGAAAATAAAAAATTTGATATTCTTATCTGTTACAGATTAGACCGTATCTCTAGAAATGTTGCTGATTTCTCTACTACCCTTCAAATCCTTCAGCAATACAATATTGATTTCGTAAGCATAAGAGAACAGTTTGATACCAGTTCACCAATGGGAAGAGCCATGATATACATAGCTTCTGTATTTGCCCAGCTTGAACGGGAAACAATAGCAGAGCGTATAAAAGATAATATGCTTGCATTAGCGCGAACTGGCCGCTGGCTTGGTGGAGTTCCCCCTTTAGGTTATAAGTCTACTCCACTTAAATATGTTGATGAAGATATGAAAGAACATTCTATGTCAAAATTAACTGCAGTTCCTGAAGAATTAAAGCTTGTAAAACTAATTTTTGATAAATATTTAGAAACTAAATCTTTATATGGTGTTGAATCTTATCTTCTTGAGAATCACTTTAGAACAAAACGTGGGAGTGATTTTTCCAAGTCTAATTTAAGATGGATATTAACAAATCCCGTTTATGTTAAAGCAACAGATAAAGTATTTGATTATTTATCAAGCTTGGGCGTTGCTACTTGTGGAGAGCCTGATGGTATGCATGGTCTGCTTAGATATAATAAACAACAAACTAAGTTGAATAAGAATGGTAAAATTTATAGAGTTAATCGTGATGAAAGTGAATGGATTGCTGCCTGCAGTTCTCATAAAGGAATCATATTAGATGAAGATTGGATTGAAGCTCAAAAAATATTAGCTAATAATAAAGATAAATCAATTACCTCTGCAAGAAGTCATAATGCCATATTAACAGGAATAATAAGATGTGCCTCCTGTGGCTCCCCAATGCAGATAACCTACGGTCATGTAAGCACCGATGGAAGTAAAAATGCATTTTATGTATGCACTATGAAAAAACGTTCCAAGGGTTCAAGATGTTCTGGTAAAAATGTACCTGTTAAAGATATAGATCCTGCTATTCTTGATGAAATAAAAAAACTTTCAGGAAATAAAGAAAAACTAATACAAGAACTTCTTAATAAGACTAAGAAAAACCTTTCAACAAATATTCTAAGCAAGAAAGAAAACTTAACTGATTTAATAAATTCAAAGAAAAAACAAATAGATGGGCTTATGGAAAAGCTTGCATTAGATGATGATATAGCGGATATAATAATCTCAAAAGTAAAATCACTAAAGAAAGAAATAATAGAATTAAATAACCAGCTAACAAATTTAAATAATGAAGAAGACTCGTCCACCGAACTCCAAATAAGTCTCGAGTTCCTAAAGATATTACTTGATAAATGCTCAGTAATTGATTCCCTCTCCCAGGATGACCAACGTGAATTAATTAGGGGCCTAGTATCAAAAATCACTTGGAATAGTGAAACTAATGAAGTAATAATGACACCTTTCTTTTCTAATGCTATAGTAGAAAACAAGGAGCCTAAAAAAAAATAGATTCCTTGTTACCTATTCTTTCCATAAATCCGTCGCAACTCCGGAAGGTTAGCACCTACATCTAGTATCCTTTCATAACAGCTTTGACATGCTCCTGCAAAAATAACTAGTTCATCATAACTTGAATTATAATTTCTTAAGTTCTTAACTGATTCTAAATAGTATTTTGAATTTCTATAGTTATCTAAGCTTAAATAATCTCTAGGCTCCCTTAAAACACTATCGTGACCAGTCAAAACTACTATATCCGGTTTAATCTCCCTTACTAAATCTACAATCACATCTGGCTGATCTTTTTCAGCTATTGCCCTGCCAACTGCATCTAATGATAATTGCTTATATACTTTTAAGCAAGTTTCCATGTACTCACTATCTCCATCCACATGAAGAATCCTTCCTGGCCTTCCAAACATTAACTCATTTTTTGCTTTTATTTTAGGAGACTTCTCAGCTTTATCCCTAAGATCAAATCTTAAGTTCATAGCTTTTTTTATAGCTTCATTTACTCTTGTATTTAAAATCTTATCTTGAGAACCGCTATCTTCCTCAGCCATTTCAAGATCTTCAATACTTGCATCAGCTATTATTCTTATATTGATTCCCTTCAAGATAACATTTTCTTTTCCATCATTATATTTTATATCTATTATCTTAAAAGTAATGTCTTTGTTGTACGATTTTCTAACAACTATATCTCCAATGTCCATAATTATCTCCTGCAATATTATTTCACAATTTATAATATGGTAGAGGCCATTAAAGGTTTCTCAGAATTATATAATTATATTCTTAAAGCTTTAAGTTAGCAAAGAAGCTGCTTAAAAATAATTAAAAACTATTTTTAAGCAGCTCTTTTTATAATTTTATGTGCATCATACCTTATATTCATTTTTAAATTTATCTAAGAAATCTAAATATTTTTCTTGTTCATTTATTATAGATTCTAATTTACTTGCAAACGTATTTTGTCCCCAATTAACTTCATTATAATAATATCTATTAGCAAGTCTCCAATATCTTTGTGGAAATTGAAGATATGCATATAACACTTTATATTCCGAATCTTTTAACTGAGATACTGAGTTATATGAATCTATAATCGCATTTGCAAATTCTAAATTCCAATCAACTCGCTTTAAAACTTTTATCATAAAGTTACTAATATCAAAAGTTCTAACTTCCCTTTTACAATAATCAAAATCTATAACATGTACATCCATATTCTCACTTAAAATTATATTGTGATAAGTAAAATCGTGATGGCAAAAGCTCTTCTCATTTTCTGCAAACATGCATAACTCATAATAATCTGATTCATTTAAAGTAACTAAGGATTTCTTTCCGATCTCCTTATAGAAGTCCATAGACTTTAAATACAGTATGTCAAAATCACTTTTTATGCTTTTCTTTCTTACCATATCTCTCATTTTATCTAAGGATTTAATTCTTTTTTCTATTAAATGAGACCATCTGCCAAGATCACTTTTAAGTTTAGAGTTCTCTGGTGGATCATAGCCTTTAGATGCTTCATGAAGATTTGCTAAAGTCTTAGCCGCTATCCTTACTTCATCTATGTTATGAAAGTCGCATTCTCTTCCTTCTAGCCATTCAGATAAAGTGTATAAATCTTCATTTACCAATGCATAAGGTTCTCCATTTATGTTTAAATAATATTTATCTAAATTATTAAAACCATTTTTCCTTAAGTGCTCTTTAGCACCATACACAAATAATAATTTTTGAGGCCCATAATTTATTTTCTTTAAACATCTTTCGCCCTTGTCTGTTTTAAGATAATATACGCCTTTATTGGCCTTAATTTTTTCTATCTTAACGTTAAATTGTCTTTCTATTTCGAATTCCCTCATCATACTTCTCACCTCCTGTATATTTATATGAGGATACCATTTCTTTTATTAACATTTTTTATATTCTTTTAATATAATGGATTAGGATGAATGCTATGAAAGGGTTTAATAATGAAAATAGGAATAGATGGCAGGGCTGCAAAGTGGTATCAAGGTACTGGAATAGGCACATATACTAATGAGTTGATACAAGGCCTTAACAATATTGATTCTGATAATGACTATTTAATTTTTATGCCTCAATGTAACTCAATAAAAAACTTAAAATTTAATTTTAAAACAGAATTTGTTGCTTCAACACCTTCTAATAGTTTTTGGGACGATATAAATGTTCCAAATATATTAAACAATGCTGATATTGAACTTTATCATGTACCTCAAAATGGAGTTGGCCTTACAGACAATATTACATGTAAAAAAGTTATAACATTACATGATATAATCCCATTAAGAATGCCTGAAACTGTAAGCGATAGATATCTTAGAATATTTAATAATGAATTACCTAAAATTTTAGAATCCTGTGATGGTATAATTACTGTTTCCAATTTTTCCAAAGATGATATAGCTAAAGAATTCAGTTTTCCTTCTTCGAGTATTTATGTAACGCCACTTGCTGCCCAAGATATTTATAGACCAATGAGTAAATGTCAATCTAAAGATTTTATTACAAAAAAATATGGAATTCAGGAGGATTTTATATTATATGTTGGTGGTTTTAGCCCACGAAAAAATATATTAGGGTTAATTGAGGCATATTCAAATCTCCCTAATAAATTAAAAGAAACTTTTAAATTAGTTATAACCGGTAAGAAAGGTCCTTCTTATGATAGATATAAGGAAAGAGCTGAGGAATTACATGTATCAAACAATGTTATTTTTACAGACTTTATTCCTATAGAGGATATGCCATTATTTTATAATGCCACAGAAGTTCTAGTTTATCCTTCTTTTTATGAAGGCTTCGGATTACCGCCTATAGAAGCTATGGCATGCGGAACTCCTGTAATTGCTTCTAATGTTACGTCGTTGCCTGAAGTATGTTATGAATCTGCACTTTTTATAGATCCTAATGATATTGAAGCGTTATCTTATGATATAGAAAGAGTATTGAGCAATAGTTTATTAAGGCTAACAATGGTTAAAAAGAGCTTAAATCGCAGTAAAAATTTTTCATGGAATAAGACAGCCCTTGATACAATTCACGCTTATGATGCTATACTAAATTCTAAAAGAAATAAATAGTTGATAGCGGAGCTCGTGCTTGTTTCCCAGGACTCGTTAAATTCCTTCATAGTTTTTAGTACAGAAAATTTATCTCTAATTTTGTTGCTCACTTGTCTTATAACCCGTTTATATGAAAATGATGTCTAATATAAACACTATAATTAAAAATTTATAACTAAAATAGGCCGCCAAAATAGGCTGCCTATTATTTTCTTTCGGTATGCTATCACATAAGTTTAGATTACAGTTTGGTATCTACAAGAAACTTATTTTTATACGCTTTTAAAAATTCATACCTAAAGTCTTCATTATTTAGTTTCATTTCAAGTCTATTTAAATAAACATCATATTCCCACTTTTTCCTTTTGTAATAGTAATCTCTTGAAATAGTATAGAAATCTCTAGGGAATTTAATTAGAATATATAATAATTCTTTTTCTTCTTGCTTTAATGGTGTTATATTCTCATAGCCATTAATACACGCTAACATTTTATCTACATCAAAGGCTACATTCTTGATGCATTTTAAAATAAAATCTTCAATATCCATTATTCGTAAATCAATAGTCATATAATCAAAATCTATTATACTTATTTCATCATTTTTAGTTAGAAAATTGTGATAAGCTAAATCATTATGACAAAGAGAAATTGTATCTCCACTTTTCCTTAAATCTTCATAATTACTTTTTTTTAACTGCTGTTGTACTTCTTCAATTTCAACTAAGTATTTGTCCACATTTGTATTAAATAATTCATCAAATTCATTTTTATATTTATAACTATTAACTAAATTTTTTATCCAAACTAATTCATTATACGCTTTTTGGAACTTATCGTTAAGTGACACATCTAAAAAATCTCTATTAAATTTTGTTATTAAGTGTTCTCTTAAGCCTTTAGAAGCCTTATGCAATAAAGCTATATTCTCGGCACAAAGATCTATTTCTACTGGATTGGAAAATGATGCTTCCCTTCCATCCAAAATATCCATAACAATATAAGTCTGGTCATTCCATTTTTTATAACATACATTGTCTTTAAATCTTTTATATGTTATCACATGACTATAATTTTTTTTTACATATTCTAAAGATTCACTTATTAAGTTTACTCTGTCTATTCCATAGTTTACTTTTTTTAAAATTTTATTCCCCTCATCTGTGTATATTACAAATACTTTTCTAAGTGGAATTATATCATTTACCTTTATCTCTAGCTCATTGAATAAATTTAAACTTAAGTCATAATCACATAAATAATTCTTTTCTGAATACTTAGTTTTATTCATATTTTTCCTCCTGTATAACTAAGCTTTAGGTATAAAAAATAATACTTGTACAAAAACGCCTATATGATAAAACTTTTGCTTTCATACTTTAAACTCTTTTTCAATTCTAACAATATTTCTTCAATTGTCTTTTCTTTCTTGTTATCTTTATTTTTTAACTTACATTCACTTAAAGTACTACGTATTTCAAGATTATCGTCCCTTTTTCTATCCCTATATCTTTCCCAAGTTTTTAAAAAATCTTTTGGATAACTGCATAAGCCTTTTAAATAATCAAAACTGTTAAAGGATAAATGGGATCCTCGTACAAATATTTTTATCAATTCTTCTTCCTCTATATCAAATTCTTTTCTTTGTAATTTTTTTATATAATTATACAAGTCTTCTTCTACTAAATTATATGCCATTCCTTTAATTGTCCCTATTTCAATTTTCCCTTGAATTTTTCTCAGATTATTTTTATCAACTTTACCAATGCAAATTTCTTCTCTATTCATACTGCGTTTTATAACGCCATAATAGTCATTTTCATAAATATAATTCAAAGCTTTTTTAGCTTTTCTTAGCATTATTTTTCCATTTGATAATATTATTTTTTCTATATCATTTGTACACGGCTTACTGATTATATAGTCATAATGCCTTTGCAATTTTTTTATTTGAACCTTATATGATTCAACTTCTTTACCTATTGAACTTTTAATTCTATTTAATCCAGCGAAATTACATCCAACTAGTATCTTATGAACTTCTACTATTAACTCAATTTGAGAAACAATATCTCTCTTTTGTATATTTTTATCATAGCTAAAATTTTGTCCAATAATAGTTATTCCCTTTCCGTCTAAGTATTCTATCATTGATAATTCGTTCATATTAATTTCCTCCATCAAAATAACTATTAATAAACTTTTCTCTGGTCTCACAATCATCTAAATATCTTTCTAACTTACCTATAAAGAAATCCTCTCCCCATGGCTGTTGCTCCCAATATACCTGCAGCCCTATCTGCCAAAAAGCTTGAGGAAATCTTATAAACTCTCTGATTATAGGGAATTCTTCTGGACTAACTTCCATCTCCTCTCTATAGGCATTTAATATTAAATCTGCTTTTTCTGCTTCCCATTTCCCATCCTTCATAGCTCTTATTAATAGTGAACATAAATCGTGTATATGAGAATCTAATATGCAATAATCAAAATCTATGATATTAATATTTTTATTACTGTCTATTAAAATATTATGATGTGCATAGTCATGATGACAAAAGCCTCTTGTAAAGACTTCCTTTTCCATAATCTTTACATAATTATTTTTTTGAAGACCTAATATACTTTCTCCCGCTCTTTTAATTTCTTTTTCAATATTATCCAAATACAATAAGTCAAAATTAGATTTGTATGCTTTTTGATTTATTCTATTCTTAAAATCAAGTATTTCATTTTTTCTTGTTTCAAACACCTTAATCCAAGAAAACCATCCAATTCTAGGCTTCATCTTCTGTTCTAAAGTAAAACCTTTACTATATTTATGCAATTCTGCAAGCTTGCTTGATACCATGGCTAATTCTAAAGGATTATCAAAATTACTTACCCTAGATGGTATCCATTTTGTTAAATAAACATATTTTCCGTTTATATTTCCATATTCCTTTTTATCTTTATTCATAATAAATTCAGGAATATTTTTAAATCCATTTTTTTGTAGGTGTTTCATTGCAGAAAAAATAAAATAGAAATGAGGGAATTCATATTTAATTTTTTTTAAACAATATCCCTCATCTTTTGTAGTAATTTTATAACTATTCTTCACCTTTTCTATATTATCCACATTCATACTATAATTTTCTTCAACATAGCTTTTAATTTTAAGTATCTCTTCATTATTCTCCATAAAACTTTCCTACCAGCCATTGTTTATTTTTATTATATGTGTGTAAATAATTTATTGTGATTTAGATTCACAAAAATTAATATCAAATAATACTTTGTAATATATATGTATTTATTGAGGTGTTCATATGAAAATTGCCATTGATGCTCGTAGCGCTACTTTGCACCAAGGAACTGGCATTGGTACTTACACTAATAATCTTATATCAGAAATTCTTTCTTTAGATTCAAAAGATGACTATACTTTATTTTGCTCTGGAAAATTCAATAGTAATTTTAATAAAAAAAATACCAAAATAGTATATTCTTCTGGTAGACATGGCGGTTTTTATGAGAAATGTTATATACCTAACGCATTAAATAAACTTCATACTGACTTATATCATATTCCCCAAAATGGAATAGGATTTGACTTTGATACAAAAATTCCAACTATAGTTACAATACATGACTTAATCCCATATGTTATGCCTGAAACTGTTGGTAAAGGCTATTTGGAAAGATTTCTAAAGGATATGCCTAATATAATATCTAACTCCTGCGGTATATTAACAGTTTCTGAATATTCAAAGAAAGACATTCTAAAGTTTTTTAGCTTTTATCCTGAAGATAAAATATTTGTAACTCCTCTTGCCGCTAATGATAATTATAAACCTTTGAATAAAGATAAATGTAAATTTTACGTTAATCAAAATTTTGGTGTTAAAGATCCCTATATATTATATATTGGAGGATTTAGTTTACGAAAAAACGTTCTTGGGTTAATTAAGGCTTTTAGTAAAGTTCATAAAGATTTGAATAAGCCTTACAAATTGTTACTTGGAGGTCCTCTAAAAGATGAAGGTGAAAAATTATTTACTTTCGTGAAAGAAAACAACCTTCAAGAAGAGGTTATTTTTTGTGGCTATTTAGAAGACGATATATTACCTGTGCTGTACAGCGGATGTGATGCTTTTGTTTACCCTTCATTTTATGAAGGTTTTGGTTTACCTCCATTAGAAGCAATGAACTGCAAAGCTCCAGTTATAACTTCTACCTTAACTTCAATTCCTGAGGTAACAGGGGATGCTGCAATACTTATAAACCCTCATAATATAAATGAATTAGAGGAAGCACTTGTAACACTTCTAAATGATGAAAATTTAAAGTCTATACTAAGCGAAAAAGGCTATAAAAGAAGTCTAGAATTTACTTGGAATAAAACTGCCGATAATACATTAAAAGCCTACAAAAGCATATCATCACAGTATACAACATAGAAATGAAGCAAAAAAGAGCTTAGAGGACTATTGTCCTCTAAGCTCTTTTTTTATCTTTATATACTTATCGTAATCATTAATTTCCGGAGTCTTTTCTTCAATATTACTCAAAACCACAAGTGGACTTTGACCAGAAAAATTTTTTACTTGGTCCTCAATTTCTTTATTATTATATGTTGATAAATAACTTGAAAAGAATCTCCCAGCCTTCACGTACTTAATAGCTTCATCATTATTGGTTATAACATATGTTATAAATTTTTCAATCAGCTTTTCATTATCACTATTTTGATTTAAAACTAGCAAGTTATCTCCTTCACTTGCAAAGAATTTATTTGTTCCGCCTTTAATACTTGGTACATTTCCTAAACTCCATTCGCAAGGTACATCCAATGCCATTATTTCTTTCATTCCATTAATAGAAGATATTCTAGCTAAAAATTCTCCTCCGTCTTGAAGATTTAAAATATTATTGTCTTCTAAGTTTTTAATCATAGCTTGAACTTGAGATTTTATTTCCTCTACACTTTTATTATCATTATCACTCATAATCTCCATTGTTAGTAAATCTAACAAATCTTCGTAATCTTTCCCTGTTGCATTAATTATATGCACTTTTCCATTACTTTTTGTATATATATCCTTACCAATTCTTATAACATCGTCCCAAGTATTCATGCTATCTCTTTTATAATTAAAATTCTTAATCATATCTTCCCTAATATAAAAACCAAGCGGCCTAGAAGTCAATGGTATACCTATAGAATTATCTCCATACATAACTTGGGATACTCTATATTTAGAAAAGTTTTTAATATAATCATTTAATAATTTGTTGTCTTTATTATAATACTCATAATCATCCAACTTTAATTTATCAAAATTATATCTATCTATCTGAGCTATATTGGGTAATCTTAATTTACTACCTTCATCACTTTTATTAGCAATTATTTGATTATAATCCTCTAATTTTTTTACATTAATAACCGTCTTATCGTTTTGTTTCATAAAGTTGTTTGCACATTCAACTAAATAGTCATATGAATTTTCATTAACTAAGAGTTCTATATTCCCCTTGACTTGTTGCTCTTTATTAGGTTGAAGTAAATTAATGCTTATTATTACTATTACAAAAATAATAGCAAATGTAACGACATATTTAATTTTATTCTTCATATATTATACCTCTACTGAATAGAATTTATCTTTTCATGCACCTCTATTATTTCTACTGCTAAATCTTTAAATGTCATTGTTGTCATCAAATGATCCTCTGCATGCACTAAAAGCAGAGAAAATTCTATTTTATCACTTGCAGCCTCGCCTTGAATTAGATTTGTTTGAGAATTATGTGCATAACCTAATTCCTCATCAGCCTTTATTATTAATTCTTTTGCCTCGTTAAATCTTCCACTTTTAGCTAAAGAAATAGCTTCCATGGAATAACTTCTTGCTTCTCCACTATGCATTATTATATTTAGTATTATCTCTTCCATATTGTTATCCCCTTCTTCTTTATATACATCCCTTTTACCCTTATAATGATTAATTTTACTACTTTTCCTTGTATTTTTAAAGAATAAACTAATATATATTACCATATAAAGAAAAAAACTAGAATTGGCATTGTATTTTACCAAATCTAGTTTTAGATAACTAAAAGAATTTTATTGAGCTTTTTCCTCTAAGACAACTGTTAAATCAACAGTCTTCTTATTTCTTACCACCTCTAAGTTCATGGAATCACCAGCTTTTTTGCCTTCTTTTATTGCTTTAAGTTCACTGAATGTTTTAGCTGATTTTCCATCACATTTTACAATGATATCTCCAATTTTAAGTCCGCCCTTTTCAGCCGGTGAATATTCATCAACAGAAGATACATAAATTCCCTCTACTAAATCATATTTCTTAGCTGTATCACTATCAATTTCTCTTATTTGAATTCCTAAGTTTAAAATAGGTTTTGATAATGCATCTATTTTGTTTTTTACGTCATTTATTGGAATTGCAAATCCTATACCTTCAACACTTGTATCTCCTACTTGAGATCCTATCTTCATAGAATTTATTCCTATAACCTGACCCTTAGCATTTACTAATGGACCTCCACTATTACCTGGATTAATAGCAGCATCTGTTTGGATGAATGTTAAATTTGTTCCGTTCTCACCTTCTACAGTTCTGTTGCTGCCACTAATAACTCCCTTTGTAAGTGTTTGAGCAAAATTCTTTGAAAGAGGTGTTCCAATCGCTATAACTTCTGCTCCTGGATATACTTCATCAGAATCTCCAAGCTCTGCTACAGCAGGTACTTTAGTTCCATCTTTCAATTTAAGCATTGCAACATCCCTCTCTTGATCATAATTTACTACAGTTGCACTTACTTCAGTCTTATCACTTAAAGTTACTGTAACTTCTTTAGCACCTGCAATTACATGATAGTTAGTCAATACGTAGCCTTCCTTATTAATTATAAATCCTGACCCCATGCCATCCACTTCTCCAGAAGTAAATCCATTATTGGCTATGCTTTTAGTTGAAACAATAACAACCGCTGGTGCTACTTTATTAAATGCATCTGCAGCAGACATTGCATCTGGTGTACTTGACGTAAAAGATTGCGGAATAGTACTGGTTATTTGCTTAGTAGTAACAACATTATTTGATTTCATTAACGAATAAGTAATTCCACTGCCAAATATTCCTCCCATAATAGTAAGAAGTAAAATTCCTGCGATTTTTCCTAGGACACGTATACCTCTTCCTTTTCTTTTTTTAGTTTCTACGTAACTATTATTGTTCTGAAAAGAATTTTCCCAGGAAACTTGCTGACCTTCATTTACTGGTAATGAATCTACATCAATGTATTTTTCATTATTATCATTCATATATTTTTCCTCCCAATATATCAATTATTAATTTTATTTAACTAGCAATTAAGTCACATCATATATGTCATTTTCAAAGTAATAAATACTTTGCTTTTTTTGGCTACTAGGAGTAACTCTATAATGTAAGTATAAAATTTTTATGTGTCAAACAAATGACAATAATATATAATTTAATATATTTTTCTCATGAAATATAAATCAATTATATTAAATTTTAAAGATCTTATTCAACATATTAATTATTTTAGAAAAATTACTTACTCTTATGACTTCTTAGCTAATTTTTTAGCGTCTTTTATAACACTATTTACACCATTAACAATTGCATCTGGATCTAATATTGAAATTGGAGATCCACTTACCTCTTCCTTGTATACTGTAGTACTAGCTGAATTACCTATCTTTGTTATAGGATCATCATCTTTATCTGTTATCAAATACAGAGGCTTATTACCTAGTAATCCATCAACCTGGCCACTAGATGCGCCCTTATATAAATTCTCCAATTCATTTGAAACAGCCTGCTTATAATTAGTTTTATTCTTAAAGCTATTAAATTCGTCTAATTCATTTTCAGTTAAATGTTCCTTAAAAATACTATTCTCTATAGTTAATCCCATTTTACTTAATAATGAAGTTAATCCAAAATTAGCACCTATTTCTTCAAATGTACTCCTGTAATATTTAGATTTGATTTCTTGATTAAATTGTTTATTTTGCATCTCTTCTTCTGATATCGGGTCAACCAACACAACGCCAGCTACAGAATCTGAATATAAGTTAATAAAATTTGTAGCTACTAGACTGCCATACTCTTCTCCAACTAAAATATAGGGCTCAGGCGCTCCTGCTTTTCTAAGGAGAAGTTTCAAATCCTTTGCTTGATCCTCTGGAGTTCTAACATCTCCGCCCTCATTAAATCCATATCCTCTCCTATTATAAACGAAGGTTGATATTTTCTTCTCCTCTAACGATTTACAAACCTCATCCCATTCATACATATTGTTTCCGATTGCTCCGTCAAAGACTACAGTATAATCTCCACCCGTTTTAATCTTATATTCCATCTTCTTCCCATCTATTCTAGCAAACTTGAATTTTGATTTTAATCTTGAATTATCTACAAAGTTACTTATATTTTGTACTATAAAGCCAACAACTAGTAACGCTACAAAAAAAATAATAATTTTTTTCAGAATCTTCCCCTTACTTACCTTCTCCTTTTCGACCTTATGTAGCCCATTAGAATGCCATAATAACTTCATTTTAGAATCTACCTTTCCCCTAATTTTAGATTAGGCCTTGCATTTATATCTAAATTTGATATTACGCCTTCTTGGTAATTAAAATAAGCCGCACTTCCTATCATAGCTGCATTATCAGTGCACAGTATCGGCGAAGGGAATAAAATTTCAATTTCCTTTTTCTTTCCCTCTTTTTTAAGAATTTCCCTTAAATATGAATTAGATGCAACGCCACCTGCTACTGCAATTTTCTTAACTCCTCTTCTTTCACAAGTTAAAAATAAATTAGTTTTTAGCACATCAACTATTGCCTTTTGAAATGATGCCGCAATGTCAGCCTTATTTATTTCTATATCTTTCATTCTAGCCTTATTCAAATAATTCAATACAGCCGACTTAACTCCGCTAAAAGAAAAATCTAAAGTATCCTCTTGAAATTTTGCTCTAGGAAAATCTATTGCATCTTCATTTCCCTCTTTCGCTAAATTATCAATTTTAGGGCCACCGGGATATCCTAGTTCTAATGCCCTAGCCACTTTATCATACGCTTCTCCTGCTGCATCATCTCTTGTTTGGCCTATTACCTCAAAATCTCTATATCCCTTTACATGCACAATAAATGTGTGTCCACCAGAAACAACTAGAGAAACAAATGGAGGTTTTAAATCCTTATGTTCAATAAAATTTGCACTAATATGACCCTGAATATGATTAACACCAATTAGTGGTTTTTGTGATCCTAGTGCTAATCCCTTAGCATACTGAAGCCCAACTAAAAGTGCTCCAACGAGACCTGGACCATAGGTAACTCCTATTGCATCAATATCACCTAATGTTACTTCCGCCTCTTCAAGAGCCGCCTTCACTACACTATCTATTACTTCAATATGCATTCTTGATGCGACTTCTGGTACTACACCACCGAATTTTTTATGTGTTTCTATCTGTGATGCAATTACATTAGATAAAACATCCCTGCCATTTACTACAACAGCAGCTGATGTTTCATCACAACTTGATTCTATAGCTAAAATTATTTTATTATCCATTTTTAATACCTCTTTTTATAGTAAATCACTTAATTCTTGACTCATTTCTAATTTCATCATAATCTAAATTATTGCCCGGCTTATATAATAAGGAAAACAAATGTACCTTTATTCACAATAGGCAAATACCTATTAGCCTAGTACTACCTATCCCCGAACCAAATGTTCATATAGTAAGTTTTACTAAGCTGCCAAAATGTAAATATCATATACAATAATTATTTTTTTCTCCTAAATCTATTGTATCTTATATTCAATATGAATTCATGTATTCATTACATCGTTTAATATATTCTTAATAATTAATGAAATATTTTACAAAATGAAATTTTATTACACTTTCTTTATTACTAGCCACTAAAATATTATACTTTATATATATAATATTATCAAAGCCGAATTTATTAAGGCCGATGTATTTTTTTGATTACGCCTAAGCTCAAAGCAATTCTTATTATATTCCAATTCACCTAAATTTACTATATGGATAAATAAATCAAATTATTGTACTGAATATCTATATGTTGTTTATCTATATAAAAATTATATATAATGTATATTAAATGGAGCAATCTAATATTATCTAAGGAGCGTTAAAATGTCTAACTATGCTAAAGTAATAATTAACGGATCACCTATTACAAAATCGAACTTTAAATTACATAATATAAATGGCCGCGCTATTTTGCCTCATAGCTCTGGTAAATATCATGATAGATATGCATTATATGAGCAAGAAATTGCACTACTTGCTAGAAGTCAAAATCCAGATATTATTTTTTCTGAAAGCTTAATAGCTATCCTTAAAGTATATTATAAAAGCGAAAAGCGCCATCCTGACACAATAAATATTACTAAAAGTATATTTGACGGTATAGAAAAAAGTGGATTGATCATAAATGATGCTCAGATAACAAAAATATTTACTGAAGAATATTATGATAAAGAAAATCCAAGATTTGAGCTGGAGTTATTTGCGCAAAGTCAATATGATATTAATTATTCAATTACTAAAAAGAGTATTCCTGTAGAAGCTAAAATATATTCTCCTATAAGAAAAAACTTAGCTTCAAAAACACATGCTTCTTATGAAATAAAAAATAATTCGTTAGATAAATTTGAAAACGAACATAAAAAGCTTTTGCCTAAAACACCTTCGATATGCAGTATTTGCAATAAACCTATAATCTCTAATGATCATGTAAAAGCAGATAACGGAAAAACTTTAATATGCAAAAAATGTTTTAATAAGTTATTTTGATTATATATGAGAAAGGAATTAAATATGAACAATAATTTGGATATTGTTTTTTTAGGAGACAGTTTAACCTTTGGATACGGAGTGAGTAAAGAAAAATCATGGGCATATAAGATTGCACAATCACTTTTCTTTTCTTCATTGAATAAAGCCAGCAATGGTGAAACTACTGCATCAATGCTTTCTAGGTATTATTATGATGTCCTAGTGCATTTCCCTTCAAAAATTTTTATAATGGGAGGCACAAATGATCTTCTCCTTGGAAGGTCAGTTACTTCAGTAATCAGTAACATAGAGTTAATGATTAAGGATGGAATAAATATTAACTCTGAAGTAACTATAGGTATCCCCCCAAAAATAATTGGTAAAATGGCTAATGAACTTTTTTCGCCTTCGCACTTATATGCCTATGCTGAAAATAATTTGCTATTTTTAAAAGAAGAACTTATTAGTTTATGTAATAATTATAAAATATCATTCATTAATTTTTACGATTTAACTGAAGATAAAAATGATATATATTTAGATGGAATTCATCTAACTGCTTTAGGGCATGAACTTATGTATAAACAAGCTCTTCTCCACTACTCTAATTCAAATAAATAAATTTCCATTTACCGGAAATTTATTATATTAAGCAAGGAAATGGAGGGTATGAATTATATATTTTAAGTCTAAGGTGTATATCTTTTTATATATTTCGCTGCTTCCATCCCACATTCAATTCCATCAATTTCTTTCATATGCAGTGCATTCTCTCCATATATAATATTTCCACATGCAAAAAAACCTTTAATTGATGTTTTAAACTCTGACACTTCTGGCCCTAAAGTCTCACTATCCATATTAATATCTAATCTTTTAATTACTGAAGTTTCAGGAATAAAACCTACTGACAGTAATAAAGAGTCGCATTCTTTCTCTTCTACTGCTTCATTAATTAAATTTATAATCTTCACTTTTTCAATTCTATTATTTCCTGCAATCTCAATTACTCTAGAATTTTCAACTATAGGAAGATCAAAACCGTTAATACTATCCAAAATCTCATCATCTTCTATTTCTTTAAATATTTTATCTATTACTATACCTTCTATGCTTCCTCCTTCTATTATCAGCCTTCTTGCAACTAAAAATCCCCATTTATCTTTAGCTATAATAATAGTTTTTCTTCCAGGTAGATATCCCTCTAAATTAACTATTCTATGAGCTTCGCCCACAGTAAATATTCCTGTAAGTCCATTTGTCGGTATAACAACATTTCCTGAATACTTTTCTTTTGCACCCATAGCTAAAACTATTGCTTTTGCAGTAATATCCTTTATACCATCTTCTGAATTAACATAAGTAACTTCCTTTTCTTTGCTAACATCTAATACAGTAGTATTTAACAATATTTCTATACCAAGTTCGTTCAATTGTCTTTCTACATAATCTATATATTCAGGGCCAGTAACTGTTTCTCCCAAAAATTTTTCCCCAAAGCTATTATGGATACATTGATTAATTATTCCTCCAACATTACATTCTCTCTCTATAATAAGTATTTTTTTTATACCTTCCTTTGCCGCTCCAATTGCTGCTGTCATCCCGGCTATTCCTGCTCCAATAACAATCAAATCATAATTTGGCATTTTTGTACCTCCATAAAATAAATCCTATAACTTTATTAATTTTTTTGCTTTTTTCATAGCAACAACCATATCATACATACTTGCAATTTCCCCAAATGTTATTTCTCCTGTTAAATTATAATAATCTAATGATGTATCGTTAATCAAAAGTTTTACACCCTTTTTGTACAACATCTTTATATCTTCAATAGCTTTGGAGTCTTTGCTAAATAATTTAACACCTGAATTTAAGAATAAAATTTCTTTTGGCAGCCTATCATACTCATTTAATGCTTCAAAATACTCGTTTATTAGAGTTGTTCCCAATTCATCTTCTCCATCTCCTAATTTTTCCCTTGCAACTAAAATAGAAAATATCTCACCCTCATCTTCTACTTCTAGACAGCCTCTTTTTTCTATTTTAATTGAAAACCTATTCTCCTCATCTTCCTCATCAACTTGATATCCTTTATGAGCTGCATACCTTAAAACATTTGAACGCCCAAGTTCACTGTTTACTATTACAACTGCTTCCCCCTCACCAATCGAATTAAAATACTTTTTAATTTCTCTTATAATTTTTAAATAAGACAATCCTCTGCAATCTATTTCTTTCATAATTATAGCCCCCTAACAATATTTCAATATATTATTAATATATCAGATTTGACAATAAATTTCTCAAATATAGATTGATTAATTTTACAACTTGATTAAATTATTATACTTACATTTATTATATAAACTTTCCTATATTAATAGTATACCATTCTAAATTCATGTATATGAAAAAAAATAATAGCCCAAATATGCGTTAAAAAGTTCCTATTTGCAGCATAGATGCTTTTTTATATATGCATATTCCATTAATTTATATTTGTTTAATTTATAAATTTATGTATACTATATAATGTAATGATTTATCGAATTGAGGTGACATAATGAGTTCTTTTAACTCTAGTATTAATAATTTTCTAAAACGCAATTTAAATAAAGATACAATTATAAGAATAATATTCTTTTTAATTCCTGTAATTTCTATAATATTAAAAGGTATAATGTTTCAAGGTTTTGTGATTAATAAGAATCCATATTCTCTTGATTTTTCTGCTGGATATCAATCTGCAGATCCTTTCTTGAATTATTACATAGCTTTTGCTGTAGCGTTCATAAGCTTCTCTCTTTTATTTAAAGGAATAGGCAGAGTCGTTTATACCATAGTAATCGATTTACTTTTAACTTTTTTAATATTAATAGATGTTTGGTATTTTAGGGGCTTTTTAACTGTGCCCTCTGCATTGATATTAACACAAACAGCTAATTTAGATAATATGTCTGGAAGTATACTATCTATGACAAGTAATTTAGATTTTATATTCCTGTTTGATTTTATAATATTAGCCATATATGTGTATATATCAAGGAAATCATTTAGCAACAATCATAGGCGTGCCATTAAAACTTTTTTATGTACTTTTATCATATCAATATTATATATAATTTATGTCCCTATTAGTATAAATGTATTTAATAATAAAGATGTTCCTAACGCTTATTTATTTAGTAACTATGATAAGTCAAATACTGCTAGATATTTTTCTCCTATTGGATACCATATTATTGATTGTTATACAGTTTACCGAGATTCTCAGCCATATAAATTAACTAATCAGGATAAGGCTGATATTAAAGAATTATTTGAAACTAAAAAAGAAGATTTGCCTAATAATGAATATTTCGGCATGGCAAAAGGCAAAAATTTAATATATATACAAGTTGAATCCCTAGAAAATTTCGTTATTGGTAAAAAAATTAATGGTAAGGAGATTACTCCTAATTTAAATAAATTAGTTCAAAGTTCATTATATTTTCCAAATACTTTTGAGCAAGTTAATGAAGGGACAAGCTCTGATGCCGATTTAATGGTTAACACTTCTATGCTGCCATTAAGACAAGGAAGTACCTTCTTCAGATACCCTAATACTAATTATAATTCTATGCCTAATATTCTAGAGACTCAAGGATATAGTACTTATGCAATTCACCCTGATAAGGGTTCATTCTGGAATTATAAAAACGGATTACTCGGCATTGGTTTTGATAACTTTTCTGATTATTATTCATTTAATGTCGATGAAGTAATAGGTCTTGGAATTAGCGATAGAAGATACTTTGAACAAGTTGTTCCTATGATAAAGAAAGAAAAGCAGCCATTTTATACTGAAACTGTAACTCTAACAAGCCATGGACCTTTTGATCTTCCTGAAAAATATAGAGAACTAGGACTCGATCCTGAATTAAACGAAAGCAAACTTGGGGGATATTTTGAAAGTCTTCATTATACTGATAAACAAATAGGATATTTCATTGATCAATTAGATAAAGAAGGTTTACTTAAAAATAGTATTATTGCCATTATGGGTGATCACACCGGAATCCATAAATATTACGATGATACTATTGGACAATTATCTCATAAAGAAGATTGGTTTTTAAATACAGGAAATCCTACTGTTCCATTTATTATTTATGATCCATCTAAAAAACAAGGAAAAACATTTGATAAAATGTATAATGGGCAAATTGATGTTATGCCTACACTTCTTTATCTGCTTGGAATAGACAAAGATAAGTATGAAAATACCGCTTTAGGTAGAAACCTATTGAATACAAATAAATCTTTTGCTGTACTAACTAATGGCACACTTAAAGGTGGGGAAAATCTTACTGATAAAGAAAAAGAAGTTTATAAAAAATCATTAGATATTTCAGATAAAATGATCCGTGCAAACTACGCACATAATGTTAATTAGACATAAATTTAGAATATAGCCCTACGAAATATGAGTCATTCTTTTATTCCAGTTTCTAAGGAAACATTCCACAAAAGAATGACTTATATTTCTAGTTGGGGTATATTTGAAAGTAAGAATCAAATTTATTTCTAAAAATAAGTAAATGTTAAAAGCTGTTTACCCATAATAAAAGTGAATTATTTCTTTCTAAAGCTCATGTTCAAAACATCTTCTGTTATAAAAATTTTATCTTCTGTAACCTCAATATCATATGCCTTTATAATTTCCTCTTCATAATTTTTCATTAGTTTATAATAATTATCACTAACTACTCTTGGGAATCTTACTTTACTAATGAATATATTTTCTAATTCAAAACCATATTTATTAAGTAATTCTATATATTCTTCCTTGGTATAAAACTTAACATGTCCATCATCTCTAAGCTGCATATATTTATCTACAAATCTTTTATTGTCTATTTTATTGGGAGTTGGATCTGATATATATATTTGTCCACCTTCCCTAACAATTCTTTGAAGCTGCTTTATGGTCTCTTCAATGTTAGGAAAATGATGTAGAGCATATCTTGTGACAATTGCATCAAATGTATTATTTTCATAAGGAATTGTTATTCCATCGTAACTACTAAATGTTAAGTTATTAATTCCTTTTTCCATTACTACTTCATTATTTCTTCTTATAGTATTCTCTACTATATCTAGTCCGACTACTTCAATTTCTTTATGTTTCAATGCTAACGGAAATGCTAAATATCCACTGCCAGTTCCCAAATCTAAAATTCTACTATTAGGTTTTGTGTCAATCTTGGCTAATATCCCTTCTAAATGTTTATCATCTGAAATAATATCAATATATCCCTCTGTAAAAAAGTCTTTATCAAATTGCTTTTTTGCTTTTGCAATTATCTCCGCTTTCTTATATTCACTCATATTTAATTCTCCCCCAAACAAAAGTAATTTTATTTTCTCTTTATCTTTTTTATTTCTTCCTTTAATCTATCAAGGGAATACTGATGTTTTAATGATTTTATATTTGGAAATGCCCTTATGATACGCTTGTTTACGGATCTGTTTTTTAATATCACATTTTCTAACTTAATTTTCAATTTACTAATTTGTCCTTTAGCATAAATTATTTTTTCACTTTCTTGCTCTATTAGCCCATCGAATCTACTTAAATTTTGTTGCAAAATACTTTTATAATTTTCACTTTTTTCCTTAATTTCTTCAAGCAATATACTCATTTCTTCTAATTTCCCACCTAATTGCAAAACCTTATAGGTTGTAATTATTATATCCATTAAAAAATACATTATTAATATATCGCATGTCCATATTATAATATTTAATGGTGATTCTCTAACAAGTTCAGCTATAATTGGATTTATAATTTTAACTGCAATTATTGATAATATTCCAAATAGTGTTGAATTTAATAGACATACTCTACCTTTTATATTAAACTTATTATCTTTATAATCCCACCACTTAAAATCAAACATAGTTTCCAATAGAAATCCTGTAATATATTCTAATACACTTGTAAAAATCATTGCACTTAAATATAGCACAATAATATTCTTTGAAAATGGCGTTAATAATATAGTTACAATAAGTGCGCCTGCACCATAAATTGGGCAAAATGGTCCTTTAAGAAATCCCCTGTTCACATACTCTCTATCTATAATGGAGCAGTAAATAGTTTCACATATCCATCCTAAAAAGCTATAGATTATAAAATAAAAAAGATAAATATAGATTGTATTCATAACACTTCAACCTACCTTAGCACAACTTATTGATTAATGATGAATAATGAATGATTGAGGGCGAAGCTAACAGAGAAAGTTCTGCTAGACAAATTTAACATTTGAAGCATTACTTTTTATTGTGTAATTTTTTAATTTAGAATTGTTATCCTCATCATTCATTCTTCACTATTCATCATTCACCTAATTATTATTTCCCTGCCACTGAAAGTTCTTTTACAACAACAGAAGGACATCCTATACTGCTCATAGGAAATTTCAAATCACTTCCTACTTCTTCTATATCTTTTAATAGTATAAAGAAATTACCTGCTACAGTGATTTGCTCTACTGGAAAGCTCTTTTTTCCATTTTCAATCATAAACCCTTTAGCTGCTAAAGAAAAATCTCCTGTTACAGCACTAGCCCCTGAATGAAGTCCAGCAAAATCTGTAATTATTACTCCATCTTTAACCTCACTGCAAAGCTCTTCAAAAGATTTTTCACCAGGATTTATATAAAAATTTGTTGAGCTAACTCCTATTGTTGATGCATATGAACCTTTAAATCCATTTCCTGTAGATTTAACTCCCGCCTTATATGCAGTTTTTAAGTTATATAATAATGTATTCAATTTTCCTTTAGATATTATCTCTTTTTTATAAGTTGCAACACCTTCATCATCAAAGGAAGTAGTTCCAAGTCCATCTTGTAAATGAGGATCATCTATTAATGTTACTTTATCCGATGCTATAATTTCACCTTCTTTTCCTTTCAATAAAGACAATCCCTTTTGAACTTGCTCTGCATTAAATATTGAAGAGAATGTTCCAAGTAAGGATACCATTGCCTCATTATTAATTATTATCTTATACTTACCCGATGGAATACTCTTACCACCAATTTTAGCAAGTGCCTCTTCAAGACCTTGTCTTGCTAATTCACTTGGTTTAATATCATCAACTTTTTTAGCTATAACATATCCCGTTCCATCCTGCTTCTCTTTGTTTTCCTCTACTATAGGCACTACATATGCAGTTAAACTATTTCTTTCATTCTTTAAATTTAGGCCTTTTGAATTAATAATTCCATAAGTGGATTTGCCATATCCTATTCCGCAGCCATGAAAATTTACAACTTTATCACATTGCTTTTTGCATTCCTTTTCCATTTCTAAAGCAAGCGAAATAAGTTCATCTGGCTTCACATTATCTAAATCTTTTTTATAGCAATCTAATTCTTTATATTCTTTATCACCTTCATAAATAAATTGAACATCATCATTCTCTATTGCAAGGGCTGCTTCTTTTGCGTTTGTGATAAGAGTACTTATTGCTTCTTCATCCAATATCTCTGTATAGGAATATCCCATCTTGCCCTCAATTTTCCCTCTAAATGAAAGTCCAAAGGCATTATTTAATTTATACTTTTCAACTTCACCTTCATAAATATTTAAATTTAGGCTTTCAGAATCAGAATAATATATTTCACATTCATCAAATCCTGAATTTTTAGCTTCTTTAAATAATTCTTCTTTAAATAAGTTAAAATCCATATTCTATCTACCTCCAACTGTCATTTTCTTTACTCTAATCATAGGCTGACCTACATTTGTTGGTATACTTCCTGATGATGCTCCACACATTCCTTGAGCAACATCCAAATTGTTTCCAACCATGTCTATATCCATAAGAACCTCACTGCCTTTACCAATAAGACTTGCACCTCTTACAGGCTCCTTAATCTCTCCGTTTTTAACTAGATATCCTTCCTGAACTGCAAAGTTAAATTCACCAGTTACAGGATTAACAGAACCTCCACCTAACTTTTTAGCATATAAACCATCTTCTATAGATTTAATAATATCATCTGGATTATCATCTCCAGCCGCTATATAAGTATTAGTCATTCTTGAAGTTGGCTGAAACTTATAGCTTTGTCTTCTTGAGCTGCCAGTTGCTTCCATATTCATACGTCTTCCGTTTAACTTATCAATCATATATCCTTTTAAAATACCATTTTCAATTAGAATATTCTTTTGCGTCTTATTACCTTCATCATCTATATTCAATGAACCCCAAGCATTTGGTGCTGTTCCATCATCTATGGCTGTTACTTTAGTTGATGCTATTTGTTCTCCTAATTTGTTTGCAAAGACTGAATTCCCCTTGGACACCGCACTTGCCTCCAATGAATGACCACAAGCTTCGTGGAATATGACTCCCCCAAATCCATTATCAATTGCTACAGCCATATTTCCAGCTGGGCAATTCTTAGCATGAAGCATTGTATGAGCTATTCTTGCTGCTTCCCTACCATGATATTCAGGATCAACATCATCAAACATTTCAATTCCTTTGTGTCTTCCTGGCCCCTCAAATCCGGTTTGATTTTCATTTCCTTTTGATGCAATTGCACTTATTCCAAGCCTTGTTCTTATACGAGTATCCTGAACATATAATCCTTCTGTATTTGCAATTAAAACATTCTGTTCTTTATCTGCATAGCTTGCAATAACTTGCGATATATCATTGCTAAAATTCTTAGCTCCATTATAAGCACTTTTTAATATAGCTATTTTTTTATCATAGGCTACATCCTTTGGATAATATACTATTGGATGGATGGTTTCTATATGTTTTTCATTTAAAATGATGGAATCTATTTGGTCCCCACTAATTTCCCCTAATGCTAAAGCTGCTCTATATGCAGTTTCTAAAAGGCTATCAAGATTATTATTATTTGTGTATGCATACACACTATTTAGTCCTCTAAAAATTCTTATTCCTATTCCGTAAATTCTTCCACCTATAGCATCATCTACTTTACCGTCAACTAGTGATATGGAATTATTAATGCAATCTTCTTCAAATATCTCAGCAAAATCTCCTCCAGTTACTAGACACTTTGCTAATACTTCACTTGCAACACTTTTTGATAACATTTTATTCCTCCTTAAATTTGATAATTATCTTCTATAAAGGTAATTTTCACTAATAATATAATTATATACATTGATTAATAACTTTCATATTTTAAAATAGAACAATATATAGCTACTTTATTAGTAAATTATATATATTATTAGTTTAGCATTAATTATTTGTATTTCAATTATTATTATAAAATATTCCATAAAAAGTGTATTTCGGCATTTAATAATTTTTTAATAATAAAAAAGACTATTTCAATTTTAGTTATAATATCGGCAAATACTAATTGCTACAATATAACTAAAATGAACATAGTCTTTTAATCTTATTACTTCATAATCTTAAATTCATAACCTTGGTCTTTTAAATATTTTATAATTCCAGGTAGAGCTTTGGCTGTTTCTTCTTTTCCATAAGTATCATGCATTAATATCACTGCCTTTTCTCGTCCCGTTACAGTTTTTATAACCTCTTGTGTTAATTGTGCTGCGTTCTTAGGCCCACCTTCAGCATCTCCAGATAGCGAATTCCAATCGACTTGATGATAATCTTTGTCATGCAATGCTTTATCCATAGCTTCTGCACCTTTAGGATCCTTTTTATCCCATGTCATTTGTCCACCAGGAAATCTTACAGCTCTTGTTGAAAAATCTTGACCTAAAATGCTTTTTAAAGCTTGGTTTGTCTTCTCAAAGTCAGACATACAATTATCTAAATTTATTTTTCCACCTGGATATAAATAATTGTAATTATGTGAATAAGTGTGATTACCTATTGCATTACCCTCATCAAATTCACGCTTTACTAGATTTTTAGTGGCATCACTTTCATTAATTGCTTTTCCTATAAGAAAAAAAGTTGCATGTACATTTTCAGACTTTAGTATATCTAATATTTGTGGTGTAACAGTTTCCGATGGTCCATCATCAAAAGTTAGATAAACAACCTTTTTACCATCAGCCCCATCTGGCTTTTGCCCCTTCATTTGCTGATTCAAATAATGTTCTACAAAAGCAACATCTTCTACTTCCGAAGAACTTTCCTTAGATAGATCTTTACTTGGCACTTCACTTTTAACCTCGCTGCCATTTGAATCCTGATTTTTATCTTGATTTGCATTGTTATCAAGTGCTTGTACAGATTGCCTGCTAGCCGAAAACTTTTGAGCTATAATAGCACTTCCCATAACTACAATTATCGCAACTACGATAAATAAAACAGTAACTCTTGCTCTTTTTATATTTTTATTTTGTTTACGCCTATTGCTATGTCTCATTTTTATAATACCTCAATATCTAAATTCAATAAATTTTACTATAGTTCGCTACTTATTCTCTTTGTAAATTAATTTTAAAAAATACTTTTCTATGGAACTGGCATCTATATATAGTATAAGGTTTTAGCAGGTTTTATACAATAAAAAAAAGCCGATTTCTCGACTGAAAATTTTTCCTTTTTACAAACTTTTTATAAAAAAATGGCTCCGCGAAGAGGACTCGAACCTCCAACCTATCGGTTAACAGCCGAGTGCTCCACCATTGAGCTATCGCGGAACGTCATTTCTGAAAGAACAATTTATTCTTTCAAAATTGCATATAATTAAAATGTATTACAACTTAATATTGGTCAAGCCCTCGACCTATTAGTATCAGTCAGCTAAATATGTTACCATACTTACACCTCTGACCTATCAACCTTGTA
>JAJXWH010000063.1 GCA_021781745.1 Bacillota bacterium
GTTCGTCCTGAGCCAGGATCAAACTCTCAATTATAAAGTGAAACTTAATTTAGATGAAGTTTACCTTCAGCTAAATTTCAGTTGAACTTATCCAATCGGAAAAGTTTAATCTTAGCTTACTCAAAATGAAGAATTGCTGGTTTACTTAAATGTATTTATTATATTCTGTTCAATTTTCAAAGACCATTTTCTTTCTACAACTTTCGTTGTATTTTCTTGTTTTATTGTGTCGCCCTTAAGCGACTTACTTAGTATATCATCGTGTCGAAAGCTTGTCAACAACTTTTTTAAAATCTTTTTAACTCTGTATTTAAGAGTTTTTGTTGATTTACTTTGTAGTTGTTTACGTCTCTTAGCGACGTGTTTTATCTTAACACATATATCGATTGAAATTATCAAGAAAGCTAATATATATTGAGTTTATATTGATAATTCTAAGATATTCTCTGATTATCTACATTATTCTATTATTGACACACCCCGTAGAGTTAATTGTCATTTTCATAATATCTTTCAATTTAATGATAAAAAGAACACTAAGATAACGACTTTAACACCATAAAAAATATATAAAAAATTAAGCAAATACATAAAAAGCTATCAAAATATATTTAAAAACATAATTATAGCTCTAAAATATACTTGATAGCTTTCTATGAAAAAAACAAATCTTATTTATTCTCTAAATACTTTTTATAAAATAATCCATAAAACTTAAATTATCAGTTAATTCTGGATGAAAGGAAGTAACAATAATATTATCTTGCTTGGCTGCTACTATTTTATTATCTACTTTACATAAAATCTTAACATTTTCCTTTAATTCAGTTATATATGGTGCTCTAATAAAAACAAGCTCCATCTTCTCTTCTGATATTTCCGGTATTACCCTACAAGTTTTGAAACTATCTATCTGCCTTCCAAATGCATTTCTTTTAACTTTAATATCCATAAGCTGAATATATTTTGACTCTTGTTCTTCTATTTCTTTAGCCAGTAGAATCATACCAGCACAAGTTCCCCATGTAGGTAATCCACTTTTTATCTTTTCTTTTAATGGATTAATTAATCCAGTTATTTTAAGAAGTTTACCAATCGTAGTACTTTCTCCACCTGGTAATATTATTCCGTCAATATCATTTAAATCCTCTTCTTTTTTTACTTCAACACCCATATGTCCTAATAGCCTTATCTGATTTAGATGTTCAATTACGCCACCCTGAAATGACAGAACTCCAACTTTCATATTACCAGCCTCTTTCAGCATACTTTGTTGCCACTTCATTTGAATTTATACCACTCATGGCACCACCTAAATCCTCTGAAACTTCTGCTAGTTTCTTTGGATCATTATAATAAGTTGTTGCGAGAACTATTGCTCTAGCCCTCTTTTCCGGATTATCAGATTTAAATATTCCTGATCCTACAAAGACACCTTCACTGCCTAATTGCATCATAAGCGCTGCATCTGCTGGAGTTGCTATTCCTCCTGCTGCAAAGTTAACTACTGGAAGCTTGCCATTTTCCCATACATATTTAACTAAGTCATATGGAGCACCATAATTTTTAGCTATAGTCATTAACTCCTCTTTTGATGCTTTTTGTATTTCTTTTATTTGATCATTCATTGCTCTCATATGAGTAACTGCATTAACTACATCTCCAGTTCCTGCTTCTCCTTTAGTCCTTATCATTGATGCGCCTTCGCCAATTCTTCTTAATGCTTCACCAATATTAGTTGCACCGCATACAAATGGAGCTTTAAAGTCTTCTTTATTTATATGATACTTATCATCTGCAGGAGTAAGAACTTCACTCTCATCAATAAAATCAATGTTTAATGCTTCTAATATTTGAGCTTCTACAAAATGTCCTATTCTTACTTTAGCCATAACCGGAATTGATACAGCTTCTTGAATTTCTTTTATCATCTTAGGATCTGACATTCTGGCTACCCCCCCTTCTTTTCTTATATCAGAAGGTACCCTTTCAAGAGCCATAACAGCACATGCTCCAGCCTTTTCAGCAATTATAGCCTCTTCCTTGTTTGTAACATCCATAATTACTCCGCCTTTTAACATTTGAGCTAAATTTTTATTTACTAATTTTCTTTCCATAATTTTATAACTCCCCCTTTTTCTAATTACTTATAATAATAAAATATGTATGGATACAATGCAAATGTACCCATACATTTAAAGAAGTTTTATAAAATTATCTTAATACTGCATAATTTGACTTTCCTACTCACAGATATTTATATATCTCTTAAACTTACCTTTTAAAACATAAGTTTTATCAATAATATTAAATCCTGAATTAATAATATATTCATCCATATCTTCAAAAGTAACTATAACTAATCTATTACTCATTCTGCGTGCACTTTTTATAAGAGCAGTTTGTTCCTCAATAGTTGTTGGCGTGAACAGCCCATATGGCAAATCTATTATAGCCACATCATACTTTTCTTCTATCTGGTTCATGTCACCATTTGTTACTACATTCTTATAGCCAAAGAACTCCAAATTTCTCTGAGCATTTTCTGCGATATTTTTATTGAGTTCATATCCTACTACGTCAATCCCCATTGAAATTGCTTCAATAACAACCGTTCCTACCCCACAGCAAGGATCTATTAATTTACAATCTAAATTATTTTTAATTGCTATATTAACCAACGCTCTAGCTACTTTTAAACTTAGTGAGTTCGAATAAGAGTATGGCTTTTCATCGTGAATATGCCACGCAAAATCATTTCTCTCATATTCTCCAAATATCCATTTTTCATTGACCTTAGTAACTCCTAACATAACCTTTGGATTATGCATTTGTGGTGCTCCAGTTATAACAAATCCAATTCTACTTAGAATTTCAAGTCTTTCTTTGTAACTTAAATCTCCATTTTCTAATTTTAAAAAACAAACCTTAAACTTATCATAAGATAAGTTATCTTCCATAATGTTATCAAGTATTTTTTCTAATGAATCTTCTTCATATATTACTGAAATCATTTCTTTTATAAATGGACTTCTTGAAATACTAATATATGCATCTGAAAATAAGTATTTTTCTCTTGGAGTTTTATTAAAAAGACATTTCATTTCCATCCTGCATAACTCTTCCTCAAAAACTGGATAATTAATAATATAGAAATGTTCTCTTCCATTATTACTTATACTTTTATTATTTAATTCTTTTTTACTCAATTAATTTCACCTTCAATATTCTTAAATATATTTGACTTATTTATTAATAGTAATTTTTTATTAACTTATATTCTAATAAATCCAATATTATCATAAAAATTAACACATTATACACCTTTTATAAAAACAAACTCGATAAATATCGCTTAAAGAGCTTTCATTACATTTTTTTCACAATAATGTATTTTCTGAATCCTATTATGTGTTTTGATACTGTTTTCAGTCGAAAATTATTATATTTCATATAAAATATTAAATATCATTCTTGTAGTTATTAATTTCATATGTTATTATATCCATAATAAATATATTTGTAATATATTATTTTGTTAATATAACGCTTAACAAATTACTACTTTAATATTATTGTTTATAGATAAAAGAGGAGGATAATTATGAAAAAGAACTTAGTTTCGGGAATCTTAGCTTCTGTTATGACTATGACACTTCTTGTTGGTTGTGGCAGTTCAGCGGGTAACGGTTCAAATGGAAATAACTCGGGGGATGTTATTAAAATTGGTGCTATAGGACCTTTATCTGGTGCAGCATCTACATATGGTGTATCAGTAAAAGAAGGTGCGGAGTTATTAGAAAAGGAAGTCAATGCAGCCGGCGGAATCAATGGTAAGAAAGTTCAATTTATTTTTGAAGATGACCAAGCTGATCCTAACTCAGCAATGCAAGCTTTCAATAAGTTAGTTGATGACGAAAAGGTAAGTGCAATCTTAGGTCCTGTTACATCAGGTTCAACACTTGCAGTTGCTCCAAATGCTACAGCAAAACAAATTCCAATGATTACTCCAACTGCTACAGAGCCAACTATAACAAATGTTGGTGGTGACTATATGTTTAGAGGTTGCTTTGTTGATTCCTTCCAAGGAGATGTTCTTGCTAAATATGCTAGTGAAACGTTAAAAATGAAAACAGCCGCTGTATTATATAATTCTGGCTCAGATTATTCAAAAGGAATAGCTGACAGCTTTAAATCAAAATATGAAGCTGCTGGTGGACAAGTTGGTGAATTCCTTACTTACAATGATAAGGATACTGATTTTAAAGCTCAATTAACTAAAATTAAGAGTTTAAATCCAGATATACTAGTATTACCTGACTATTACAATGTTGTTGGTCTTATTGCAAAACAAGCTAGGGAAATGGGAATAACATCACAATTCCTTGGCGGAGACGGCTGGGAATCAGAAGATCTAACAAAAATTGGCGGAGATGCTGTGAATGGTGCATTATACATTAACCACTACTATTCAGGTGATTCAGATGAAAATGTAAAGAAATTCGTTGAATCATATAAGAAAGAATACAACAAAGAACCAGATTCTTTCGCAGCTCTTGGATATGATACTTCTAAAATTTTAGTTAAAGCAATCGAGAAAGCTGGTAAGACAGATGGCTCTGCTATTAAAGATGCCTTAGCTGGAATGGAAATGGATAGTGTTACTGGTCACATCAAATTCGGTAGTGATAGAAGTGCTGTTAAAGGTGCAGTTATTATAAAGATTGATGGAGGCAAAAAAGTATTAGCTAATAAAATTAATCCTTAATAAAAATTTAATGTGGAGGAATATACTATGGAATTTTTACAACAACTAATTAACGGCTTAGCCTTAGGTAGTGTATATGCCCTCCTAGCATTGGGATATACGATGGTATATGGGATAATACAGTTAATAAACTTTGCTCATGGTGAAATATATATGATAGGAGCCTTTTCAGGCTTCTATTGTGCTTCAACGCTAAAATTACCATTAATACCAACTCTATTGGTTGCAATGGCAGTTTCGGCATTGGCTGGAATAATAATAGAAAAAGTTGCTTATAAGCCATTAAGAAATTCTCCTAGAATTGCCTTGCTTATAACAGCAATTGGAGTTTCTTTATTCTTGCAAAATGCCATGAGATTATTAGTTGGATCTAGCCCAAAACCATTTCCTGATTTAATTAATGCTGGGAGTATCAATTTAGGACCAATTCAAATTGAAGTTAAAACAATATTAATGTTTGGAGTTTCTGCACTTCTTGTTATTTCACTTCAATTTATCGTTTACAAAACAAAGGTTGGAAAAGCCATGAGAGCATCTTCACAAGACATGGAAGCGGCTTCACTTATGGGTATAAATGTTGATAATACTATCTCTATAACTTTCGCTATAGGTTCTGCCTTAGCTGGTATAGCAGGAGTTTTAGTTGCAATATCTTATCCTAGCATAACTCCTTACATGGGTGCTATGCCTGGACTTAAGGCATTCGTTGCAGCAGTTCTAGGAGGAATCGGAAGTATTCCTGGAGCCCTTGTTGGTGGAATTGCTATTGGATTACTTGAAACTTTTTCTAAAGCTTATATATCTACTAACTTTTCAGATGCAATTGTATTCTCAATTTTAATTATAATATTATTAATTAAGCCTTCTGGTCTACTAGGTAAAAAGACTAACGTGAAAGTGTAGGTGTCAAATTATGAAGAATTTTTTTAACAAAAAGATTATTTGCACTATATTGGGAGTCTTAATTACATACGCAGTATTATTCGGCTTAATTAGTGCAAATGTTATCAACTCATATTACAAGGGAATTATAACTTTTGCTTTAATAAATATTATATTAGCTGTATCATTAAATTTAATTGTTGGATTTACAGGTCAATTATGTTTAGGACACGCTAGCTTTATGTCAATTGGAGCATACGTATCCGCAATGGTAACTCAAAAAGCTCATATGCCATTTGTTATTTCAATATTTATTGGTGCAATAATTGCATGTATTTTAGCTACTTTAATTGGATATCCTACGCTAAAGCTTACTGGAGATTATTTCGCTATAACAACCTTAGCATTTTGTCAGATTATACAAATAATAATTATGAATATTAATGTAGTAGGTGGGGCTCGTGGACTTACAGGAATACCAATAAAGACTACCTTCACAGTTGCTTTTATATTTATGGTAATTAGTATTATTGTAATAAAAAATATAATTAACTCCTCTCACGGAAGGGCTATGCTTTCTGTTCGTGAAAATGAAATAGCAGCTGAATCTATGGGAATAAATGCACTAAAATATAAGATAATGGCATTTGTTATAGCAGCCTTTTTTGCTGGACTTGCTGGTGGACTTTATGCTCATTACGCCGGATATATAAAACCAGATTCTTTTGACTTTAATAAATCAATAGATTATCTAACCTTTGTTGTATTTGGAGGTATGGGATCTTTATCTGGTTCAGTTATTTCTGCTGTAATATTGACATTCTTACCGGAACTTTTAAGAGGTATGGGTGATTTTAGAATGGTTATATATCCATTGGCATTAATACTCCTTATGATCTTCAGACCTGAAGGACTACTGGGTGATAAGGAAGTTTCCCTTAATATAATAAGAAACATATTACCTAACAAAAAATCAAAGGATGGAAAGGAGGCTTAATTCAATGTTAGATGTTCAAAATTTATCAATTGTCTTTGGTGGATTAAAGGCAGTTTCAGATTTTAATCTTAAAATAGAAGATAAAGAAATCGTTGGACTTATAGGACCCAATGGTGCTGGTAAGACTACAGTTTTCAACATGCTAACTGGTGTTTATACTCCAACTCAAGGTACTATATCTTATCTTGGAGAAAAAATTCAAGGTCTTAAGCCTTATAATATTACAAAAAAGAAAATAGCTCGAACATTTCAAAATATTCGTTTATTTTCTAACCTTACTGTTCTTGATAATGTTAAAGTAAGTTTTAATTACAGAATAAATTATTCCCTTTTTGATTCTATATTTAGAACTCCTAAATTTAGAAAAACAGAAAAGGAAATAATAGATAAGAGTATAGAACTGTTAAAAGTCTTTTCTCTTGATATAAAAAAAGATGAACTAGCTAGCAATCTTCCTTATGGAGAACAAAGAAAGCTTGAAATAGTAAGAGCTCTTGCAGCTGAGCCATCATTATTATTATTGGATGAACCTGCTGCAGGCATGAATCCTCAAGAAACAATGGAGCTAATGGACCTTATAAACTGGATTAAGGATAAGTTTAATATATCGATTCTATTAATTGAGCATGATATGAAGCTTGTTATGGGAATATGTGATAAAATAGCAGTTCTTGATTATGGGAAAAAGATTGCTGAAGGTACTCCTGAAGAAATTAAAAACAACCCTAAGGTAATTGAAGCTTATCTTGGAGAGGGGGTTTAAAGATGTTAAAAGTAGATAATATTAATCTATATTATGGTGTAATTCATGCATTAAAAGATATTTCTCTCGAAGTAAAACAAGGTGAAATAGTTACACTAATAGGTGCTAATGGTGCCGGGAAAACTTCTACTCTAAGAGCTATATCAGGGCTAGAGCCAATAAAATCTGGTACTGTAACTTTTAAGGGATCTCAACTAAATAAGGTTCCTGCCAATAAAATTGTATCTCTAGGTCTTTCCCACGTGCCTGAAGGAAGAAGAGTTTTTCCTCAACTAAGCGTTATGGAAAATCTTGAATTAGGTGCTTATTTAAGAGATGATAAAGCTGAAATAAAAAAGGACATGGAAATGGTATTTTCTAAATTTCCAAGGTTAAAAGAAAGAATAAAGCAACAGGCTGGAACTCTTTCTGGTGGTGAACAACAAATGCTTGCAATAGGAAGAGCCTTAATGAACAGACCGGAAATGCTTATACTAGATGAACCTTCAATGGGACTTGCACCTCTTGTTGTTAAAGATATATTTGATACAATTGTTGAAATTAATAAATCGGGTACGACTATACTCCTAGTTGAACAAAATGCTAATATGGCACTTGCAATTGCTCATAGAGCTTATGTTCTTGAAACAGGTAATATAGTTAAATCCGGAGATGCAAAAGAGCTTCTTAACGATGAAAGTATTAAGAGTGCTTATCTTGGAGAATAAGCTTTCAGTTTTAAGCTAATTTAAATAAATAGCATGAAATAAGGAGAACAGCTAATTTTTAAGATTACTTGTCCTCCTTATTTTTATATTATTATATTTAGGCATTTTGTTAAATAATTAAATAACAACTTCCACTATCTTGTTTACATCTTTTCTTAAGTTTACTTGACTCTTTAGCCAATGCATATATACTAGCAAATTCTCTTCTCTTATTAGTTAATCCAGCAATAGATACAGATACTAAAGGAAATCTTTCCTCTATACCATGTCTATTTTGCGCTGATATATATCCATTTTTGATATCTTTCTCATCGTAACATTCTAATGCAAAGGAATCAAAATCACTTATTATTTTTTCGCATATCTTTTCAACTTTCCAAGAACATATTATGGCAATAAAATCATCACCACCAATATGTCCAATAAAATCTCCAGGTGATATGTTAGAACTTATTGCTTTTGCTAAATACTTTATTATCTTATCTCCATTTTCAAAACCATAGACATCATTATATGGTTTAAAATTATCAATATCAAAATATAAAACACAATATTCTTCCTTGGAGAAAATACATTTTTCAAGATTTTGTTCAATTATAACATTTCCCGGAAAACCTGTTAAAGGATTTGAATGCCTTGCATTATCAACTTCTATCTCAATCGTTTTTTCAATTAAATCTTTTATTGTTACCATCCCATAATATTTAGAGTCTTTTGTTACAGTAATATGGTCATATAATGTATCTTTAGATCTTGCCATTGCAAGCTTTATGACCATATCAATTGGCATTTTGTAATCAACGCTTAGAAAACTTGTATTCATTATATTTGATATAGCCTTAGATGAATACAAACTATATCCGTATTGCCACCCTAACTTACTATAAAAAGAATTTCTTGTGACAACACCTTTTACAGTTCCGTTATCTACTATACAAATGCCTAATAAGTCTTGATTCTTTTTAAACTTTGAATCAATTTCCGATACTAATACAGTTGGTTTTTCTGTTTCCATTTTTTTAGCTATGCTGCTGATGTATACATTAGCTATATTATACCCATATTGATTATTTTCTTTTACGTTAAATTTTTTTATTAAATTAATAATTTCGTTTTTAATTGGAAGGATAGATACATCTGGTTTTTGAATAAAATATCCTTGTCCATATTGAACACCTAGATCTACAAGAGTCTTTAATTCATCTTTTGTTTCAATTCCCTCTGCAATCAAATTACAGTTTGTTAGCCTTGAAAATTCACACATACTTTTAATAATCGCCTGCTTAGTAGAATGCTTATCAACATCACGAATAAGTTCCATATCTAATTTTATGTAGTGAGGCTTTATATATGCAATTCTATTAAGACCTGAATTACCAGAACCCACATCATCAATTGCTATTTTATACTTCTGGTTTTTATAGTGGTCAATAGATTCATTAAAGCTGCTTATACTAGTAATGTCATTTCTTTCTGTTATCTCAAAAACTATATTTTCACAATCAAGATGATATTTCTTTAAATAATCTTTGGTAAAGGAATTTTTTAATTTTAAGTTATCAATAGTATTGGGGTTGATATTTAAAAATATTTTTCCCTGTATATTGTTTTTAGAAACACTTTCCAATGCCTTAGAACGAAATAATTCTTCAAGTTCCCATAATTTATTGCACTTTTTTGCTATGTTTAAAAGTACTTCTGGATTTTTCATATAAGAATTTTTAGGGCCTCGGCTTAATGCTTCATAACCCATTACAGTTCCATCTATAAGAGAAATAATTGGCTGAAAAACAGATTTTATATTAGCATTTTCAAGTATGTTGCAGAATTCTTCGTATTCATAATTCTCATATTCCTGCCCATAAAAATCATTCATCAAGATTTCCATTTCCCTATTTCACATCCTTTACTATGAATTATTGAATACCTTATATATTCCCAATTGAAATAGTATTTGACGTACATATCTTTATCATTACTTTCTATCTTAGTCGTACGAGGTTAATTTATTATGCTACTTATGTAAAATTTATGTAAAATCTATGTAAAATAAAAATTTGAATATATTTTAATTAATAGGACAAACTAAACATACAAAAACATTAGTGGGAGGTTATATTTATGAGCAGAGAAAATAAAACTTCATTACATGATAGAGCAAAAAAAATGATGATTGATGGTGAACATTTTAGCACTATTCGTGAAAAAACTCATTTACGATTAAAAGACTTGAGAAGAATTCAAATAAATGAAATAAACCCTAAATTCTAAAGTTTAAAATGTAAATTGTATTTCATTTTAAAAAGCATATAAAAAAACAATAACTTAATGCTTTCTATAATGTCATTTCACATTTATACTTGTTAAGCAGAGCTAAATAAATATTTATAAGATAATTAAAATTTTTATAAATATTTTTTAGCTTTGCTTATTTTATTGTTATCAAGCATACATATATATTATAGAAAAAGCTGAAAATTTTTGTAATTTTCTGAATATTTTATTGTATAATATAAGTGTATAATAATTTTAAAAAATAAAGGGGATGTTGTAAATGGTATCATATTTCATACTTATCTATAGTGTTATAGTTATTTCACTTATAGTAATTGGTTATTTGGTCAAGTATACATTTTCTCAAGACAAAGGTACCACTCAAATGCAAGAAATATCAACTTACATTAAAGAAGGTGCCATGGCATTTATTAAAAGACAGTATAAAACTATATCTATTTTATCAATTCTAGCTTTATTTTTAATTATTTTATCTAATTATTTTGGTAACATATCAAAAGGCTCTGGACTTGCTATATCTATATCTTTACATACTGGTATAGCTTTTATAACAGGAGCATTCTGCTCAGCTTTATCTGGCTATATTGGTATGTATATGGCAGTCAATTCAAACATAAGAGCTGCTGCTGGTGCTAAAAAGGGACTAAACAATGCATTGCAAATAGCTCTTAAAGGTGGCGCTGTTACAGGACTAGCTGTTACTTCATTATCTCTTTTAGGTGTTGCTTCTCTTTTCCTAATATATGGCGGAATTTCTGGAAATGATACTTTAATAAAAGAAGCACCATCTCTTATAGTTGGCTTTGGATTTGGTGCCTCATTTGTTGCGCTTTTTGCTCAGCTTGGTGGAGGTATATATACAAAAGCAGCTGATGTTGGTGCTGATCTTGTTGGAAAAGTTGAAGCAGGAATTCCAGAAGATGATCCTAGAAACCCTGCTGTTATTGCAGATCTTGTTGGTGATAATGTTGGTGATTGTGCCGGAAGAGGTGCAGATCTTTTTGAATCGACAGCAGCTGAAAATATAGGTGCTATGATCCTAGGCGTTGGACTTTACCCTATCTTTGGATGGAAGGGCGTACTATTCCCTCTTGTAGCTCGCGCTCTTGGTATTATAGCCTCAATAGTAGGTATATTTTCTGTTAAAGTTAAAAATAATAATGATGATCCAATGAAAGCATTAAAAAATGGATTTGTAGTAACTTCTTTAATTAATTTAGTAATACTATTTTTCGTAGTTAAAGATATGTTAAGTGGTTCACTTACAACTGGAGGTAATGTAAATTATATTTATTTATATGGATGTGCAGTTGCCGGAATAGTTCTTAGCTATGTATTTGTAATATTAACTGACTACTATACTTCAATAACTCATAAACCTGTAAAAAAGATATCTGAATCTTGCAAAACCGGTTCTGCTACTAATATAATTACTGGATTATCAGTTGGCATGGAATCGACTGCATTACCTGTAATATTCATATCTATTTGTATATTTATATCTTATAGGTTAAGTGAATTGGCCCTACCTAATGTTGCTAATGCAGGCTTATATGGAACCGCCATAGCTACCATGGGAATGCTTTCAACATGCACCTATATTCTTGCTATGGATACTTTTGGTCCAATAACAGATAACGCCGGAGGTATAACAGAAATGTCTGGTGCTCCTGAAGAAGTTAGGAATGTAACTGATAGATTAGATGCTTGTGGAAACACAACAAAAGCATTAACAAAAGGCTATGCAGTAGGTTCAGCAGCCTTAGCCACCTTCCTATTATTCTCTGCGTATCTAGATGAAGTTAAAAAGATATTAGGCAAGCCTTTAGATTCATGGTTTTCAGTTGATATCGGAAAACCTGAAGTATTTATTGGTGGTTTTATAGGCGCTATGGTAGTATTTTTGTTTAGCTCTACAGCAATAAATGCTGTTGGTAAAGCCGCTCAATATGTAATACTTGAAGTACGACAACAATTTAAAGAAATTCCAGGTATAATGGAGGGAAAAGCAAAACCTGATTATGCTCGTTGTGTTGACATCGTTACAAAGGGAGCATTAAAAGAAATGATACTTCCTGGAATTATAGTAGTATCTGTTCCTATATTAATTGGTGTTATTCTAGGTAAAGAAGCTGCTGCAGGTTTTTTAATGATAACTACAATTACCGGAGTTATCATGGCTCTCTTCTTAAATAATGGTGGTGGCGCATGGGACAATGCGAAGAAACTTATAGAACTTGGAGAACACGGCGGCAAAAATTCTGAAGCCCATAAAGCTAGTGTTGTTGGCGATACTGTTGGTGATCCATTTAAAGATACTGCTGGACCATCGCTTCATGTTCTCATAAAACTTGTAAGTACTTTGACTTTAGTATTTGTAGCGTTATTTTCATAAAATTTATAATTAATACCTTATAATCTTTTTTATAAAAGCCTCAACAATTATAATTGAGGCTTTCTATATATACTCTTACATTAATCCACTACGCTTATATTAATTGTTATTTTACAATTTTATGCTTATTTATAGCAATGATATTATATATAATTTCCTAACATTTATAGCTTAAATCTTTTGATACACTCTTTTAACTCATCAGCCATAGTGATTAATTTCTCAACTTCTACTACTATGCTTTCACTATAAACAGTCTGTTCTTCAGTAGAAGCTGTTACTTCTTCAGTACTAGCTGCTGTTTCTTCAGATACAGCTAAAATTCTTTCCATATCTTGTTGTATATTCTCCCCAGCACTTTTTACTCCACCAGTAAAATTTGAAATTTCTTGAATTCCACTTGCAATTTCATGCACAATTTCTAAAATGTATTTAAAAACCTTAGAAGTGTTTTGTACTGCTTCATTTTGTTCGCTTATAGCATCAGTTGCATATTTAGCACTGTCTACCGCTGTATTGGTGGTATTTTGAATATCTTTAATAATTGCTTGAATTTTTCCAATTGATGTTTGCGATTCTTCGGCAAGCTTTCTAACCTCATCAGCAACAACTGCAAAACCTTTTCCTTGTTCCCCTGCTCTTGCAGCCTCAATAGCAGCATTCAATGCTAATAAATTAGTTTGCTCCGATATACCTTCTATTACTTCAATAATTTGTCCAATCTGAGTTGTTTTATCATTTAATGTGAAAATGACTTTAGATACTTTTTCAACTGCCTGAGTACTTTCTTCCATTTTAATATCTTGTGCCTGCACGATTCCAACTCCAGTTTTAACTAATTCTTCAGCTTTAGATGAAGATTCAAAAGAATTATTACTACTAATTGCAATCTCCTCTATAGAGTTAACAATTCTATTAATAGATCCGAATGTATTTTCAACACTTTTAGATTGTTCATCACTTCCTAGTGCTAACTGAGCTGTTGCCTCAGATATTTGATCAGCTATAATCTTAGCTTGTTTAGATGAAGTTAATACATCCTTTGAAGATATGGTTACATTATCAGATGCAAAAGAAATTTGATTAACCAAATTCTTCAAACTTTCTCTCATTTCAATAAATGATTTAGATAAATCTCCAACCTCATCACCAGAATTAATTTTAAAATCATATGTTAAATTTCCATGCGCTAAATGTTTAGCTGCTTCTTTTAAAATTAACAATGGTTTTATCATACTTCTTGATAAAATAAATCCAACTATAATAGTAATAGCTAAAATAATTACTGATGTTATAATCATTTTTATTTGAGTTTGAGTAATAGTCGAAAAAGCTTCCTCTTGATTTTGTCTAACTACAACTGCCCACCCTGTTGTTGGTACTTTAGTATAACTCCCAAATACTTTTACACCGTTGTATTCATATGTTTGAGCTCCTGACTCTCCAGCTAAAGCGTTTTTAACAACTTCTATGTTTGAAACATTGCTTCTTTCATCAACCATTTTTTTATCAGGATGAGCTAAAATCTGTCCTTGCGTATCAGTAATAAAAGCATATCCTGTTTCACCAATTTTAACTTTACTCCTAAGTTCTTCTAAAATGCTTAAATCTAAAGTTCCACCCAGAATTCCTTGAAGTTCACCTTTTTCATTTAAAATTGGTGTAGCAATAACTACTGCTGGGTTTCCCGTTGTTTTCGAAATTAAAACATCACTGACAACTGTTTTTTTATTTGAGTATACTGCTTTAAAGTAATCTCTATCTGACAAATCATCAAATTGATCTTTATCATCAGATCTAGCTACTTCCTTTCCGTTAATATCTGTTATAAAAATTAATGCAAAATCCTTATTTTCCTTATTAATTTTTTGTAAAAGTGCTTTTTGATTTTGAGCATTATATAATCGCAAATCACTAGTAATTGCTATACTTTCAAATATAGCTATGTGTTGTAACAAAAAAGAATCAATTCCTTGACTTAATCCATTGGACATTTCTTTTGTGGTATACGCTAAATTACTATTAATAGTGGAAATCTGAGAATTAGTTGATATTATTCCTATGACTGATACAGACGCTATAACTAGTAATGTAAGTAATGAAATTATCTTAGTTCCTAATTTTAAATTTTTAAACATCATATATTATATCCCCCTTTAACAATTAATCAAATATTGTATAATTTGACATTGCATTTATTATTTTATCGAATATCATTGATAAACCTAAATACTTTTTTAAAAGTATTATAAAATATACTCTTGAATATTATCTACTATTTGTGCAATAAAAAAATGAGTTTCCCATTTACACAAAGAAACTCACGTATAATACGTATTTTATAGTTTTTAATTTATTTAAATGCATTATAAATCTGTACATATAGCGGTTCACTTGAATTATTATCTAAAATAATCATACTTAAAATACTCACCTGTTAAACTGTATCCTATAAATTAAACAAAACTGGCACTTTCTCCAATTCTAGATTGATTGTATAATTGTCATATACAAAAGTCAATATATGCATTAGTATGATTTTTTTATACAAAATATTAAGGGGGATAAAATAAAATGGATAAAAAATATGTAGTTATTATTCAATGTGATATTGCTCATAACCGTTGCAGTGGTTTTGCTTGTACAAATGCTTTTTACAATAAGGATGCAGTTTTTAGTAGTTATGATGATTCTACTAGATATATTTCATTTACTTGTGGCGGTTGTTGTGGAAAAAGTATTGCAGCTAAATTAGAACATCTTTCTAAAAAATTAAAAACTAAAAATAATATAAATAAAGATGAGGTTGTGATCCATTTATCATCTTGTATATCAAATGATAACTATCATTATGACAGATGTCCTCATATAGATTATATAAAATCAATTATTTCAAAAAAAGGTTATAGAAACCTTATAGAAGGATCTTACATAAGTAATGGTGCCAAGAAAAAAAGGAATGAAGGAACTTATAATTGCTATAAATAGGGGATAAACTTTTAATAGTTCGTCCCCTTATTTTAATTTTATAAAAATAGGTTCTATTATGCTTTTTCTATTTAACGGTATCTCTTACCCATTGTTTTATTTCTAAATCATTGACATCTTTCTTTAGTGGGTCCTCGATTGTTATCTCTCCTAAAAATTTATTTTCTTTTAGTATTTCTTTAAATTTAATAAATGCTTTTCCTTCTTTACCTCCTCCATGACAGCAGAATAAAATTATTTTTTTATTCTTAATGGGGTTTTTTTCAAGAAATGTATTAAAGACAGGCGCAAAGTTACCTGCCCATATTGGAGTACCAAATATAATCAAATCATATTTTGTAAAATCAACTTTTACCTCTTCTATTTCAGGTTTTTCACCTAATACTACTTGCTTTCCACCAAATATAAATTTCATTAATCCCTTGTTAGGAATCTCTTTTTTAGGCTTGATCTCTATTATATCCCCTCCCAATTCATCATTTATTGTGTTAGCAATAAATTTGGTGTTACCATCTAACGAATAATAAATTATTACAGATTTCATAATATAATTCCCCCCATAATTTCTTAATATTTTTAATAGTTCTAATTATAAAATCGCATTCTTAAATACTTCTAATTATTATTATATTATCATTATTGTTACTTACTGGGAATACATTTTATATTTGTAAATTATAAATATTTCTAAGACAAATACTCAGTAGTTTCTCTGATAAAATTAAAATATTAAAGGCAGGATTTTATCTCCTGCCCAAATGCATTCATTATTTTCCATTAATTTCCGGATTCTCCATACTCCTAAAATGAATTCTAAATGCTGCCTTATCTACTATTTCTGAATAAATCTCAGGTGCTGATTTTTTAATTGCATTTATCTTATCAGTGAAACTATTATATACTTTTGTAATATCATTATATCTTTCGCATAGCACTTTATTTTTTGCTTGTATGAGCTTATCTGTTTCTTCTAGTCTTGTAATTGGTTGAGGGGTATGTGGTTTGTCAAAAGTTATACCTACAGTATTTCCATTTCTAATAATCTCTTCTTCTGTATATCCTATATCTTTTAATGCCTCTATAAATGCATTACACATAACATCATCTTTTAGAGTAATATTTAGGTTTACTGCTAATTCTGACGGTTCTGAATATTCACCAAGCTTAAAGCCAGCTAGCCACCAATGTTTCTCATCTCTTGAGAAAAGAATTTTACCATTCTTTTTTAAAGTAAAAGACATTGTTAACCTTTCTTCATCATTTGCACAGTTATAGAACATAAATTTATACACTTCAGGGATATTTAAAATTGGTTTATCTGCAGTATATATTCCAATCTCACAACCAGTATTTAAATCATATTGCCCTTTCCATATTTCAATTAACCATATTTTATTATTATATTCAAAATAGATTGGTTCACAATCTACTATCATTCCAAATGGTGCCATTGCTTCATCATACAAGCGATTATATCCCATATTTCTCTGCCAAGGATTCATATTACAATAAAATATATCTTGCTCTGGATCATAACCATATCCAACTAATTCCATCCCTCTATCTATGGGATTTCTAGCACTTAATATATCTCGTACCCCTCTTCCCATATTTTTCATTATTCGGACTCCAGTAAGCATAGCTATCAAAGCTCCAAACATAATACTCACCCCAAATAAATTTCTTTATTTATATAATATTCCGAATATAATCATTATGTTAAAAAAAACTAGTTTTTGCTCTACTTAATATAAAAATATTATTTCAATGAATAATAAAAAAATTGACCTAATCATAAATTTTTCCCGGGAAATTTTATCTATTCTTAATTTCATGTGTTTTTTTCATTGTTTGCAGATGTATCACATATGAATTTAAAATATTTACCACTATGTATTAAATAACCTGCATATTATCCATTAGATTCCTTTAAATAAATATATTGACAACAAAAAGATTTTATATTATTATAAATTATACCAAACAGGTATACTTTAAGGAGCAAGATATATGAATATTAATCAAGAATCTGATTATGCATTCAGAATAGTTCTTATGCTATGTAAAGAAGGCTTAGATAATAAACTTGATGCCAAGTCCTTATCAGAAAAGGGAAATATTCCTCTTAGGTTTTTATTAAAATTAACCAGAAAATTAACTCGAGCAGGCATTGTAAAATCATATAGAGGAGTCAATGGCGGCTATGCTATAACAAGAGACCCTAAAAACATATCTTTAAAAGATGTAGTTGAAGCTATACAGGGCCCAATTATTGTAACTAGATGCATTTATGATAAACAAGCTTGTAGCGCTAATAAATCAGACCACTGTTCTATACATAGAGCTTTAGGAAATATTCAAAGTACAATGGTACAGGAATTAGAAAAGGTAAATTTTGATGAACTAAAAAATGATCCTTGGTAATTTATTAAAAAATATATAAGGCGAAAGCCTTTTATATTTGCATAAAAGTATACCAAATAAGTATAGTATTAACTTGTATTTAAATAAATTAATTAAGATAAAAGGAGACGATTAATATGTCAATGTGTACATCAGCAGATTGTAAATTATGTGAATTTTTATCATCAAAAGAAGAAGTGGAGACATCTTTTAATAGAGTAGAAACACAAAAGGCAAAATGTAAATTTGGAAAAGATGGAGTATGCTGCAAACTTTGCTCAAATGGTCCTTGTAAAATAACGCCAAGCTCACCTAGAGGTATATGTGGTGCTGATGCTGATACTATAGTTTCAAGAAATTTTTTAAGAGCTGTAGCAGCTGGTTCATCATGTTATATCCATGTTGTAGAAACAACAGCAAGAAATCTAAAAAGTATCGGGGAAGGAAAAGGTAGTACTAAGATAAAGAGTCCAGAAACCTTAGATAAACTTGCAGAAATTTTCGATATTGTTGAAACTGATATGAATATCAAGGCCATAAAAGTTGCCGATGAAGTCTTAAAGGATTTATATAAACCAAGATTTGAGAAAATGGAACTAGTAAAAAAATTAGCATATACTCCAAGGTATGCTAAATGGGAAGAACTTAACATACTACCAGGTGGAGCTAAATCAGAAGTTTTTGATGCTCTTGTAAAGACCTCAACAAACTTAAATAGTGATCCTGTGGATATGTTGCTTCATACACTTGAGCTTGGAATTTCTACAGGAATATATGGTTTAGTGTTAACAAATCTATTAAATGACGTTATGCTTGGTGCTCCAAAAATCAGACAAGCAAAAGTAGGTTTCAGAGTAATTGATGAAGATTACATAAACATAATGATAACAGGACATCAACATTCTGATATTGCTCATTTGCAAGATAAATTAATAGATTCAGCTGTTACAAAAAAAGCTCAAGATTTAGGTGCTAAAGGCTTTAGACTAGTCGGCTGTACATGTGTTGGACAAGATTTACAGTTAAGAGGTGAACATTATACTGAAGTCTTTTCTGGTCATGCCGGAAATAATTATACAAGTGAAGCAGTGCTTGCAACAGGCGCTATCGATTTAATTGTTTCAGAATTTAATTGCACTATACCAGGTCTTGAAACTGTTGCCGAAAGATTTAATGTAAAAACTATCTGTTTAGATGATGTAGCTAAAAAAAGAAATGCTGATTTTATAAACTTTGATATGAAAGATGCAGAAGAAATAAGTGAGAAAATTATATTGGAAGCATTAGAAAGTTATAAAAATAGAAGAAATACTGTTGAAATTGATATCCCTAAAGATCATGGACATGATGATGTAGTAACTGGTATTAGTGAAGGATCTTTAAAAGAATTCTTAGGTGGAAATTGGAATGGACTTATTGACCTAATAGCAAAAGGAAAAATTAAAGGTATTGCCGGCGTAGTAGGTTGTTCTAATTTAACAGCAAAAGGTCATGACGTATTTACTGTTGAGCTTACTAAAGAATTAATAAAGAGAGATATTTTAGTTCTTTCAGCAGGCTGTTCTTCAGGAGGACTTGAAAATGTTGGACTTATGTCACCTGGTGCTGCTGAACTTGCTGGAGATAATTTAAAGGATGTATGCTTAACACTAGGAATACCTCCAGTTTTAAACTTTGGACCATGTCTTGCAATTGGAAGATTAGAAATGGTAGCAACTGAACTTGCAGAAAATTTGGGAATAGATATTCCTCAGCTTCCGCTAGTACTATCAGCACCTCAATGGCTTGAAGAACAAGCATTAGCTGATGCAGCATTTGGTTTATCACTAGGACTACCATTACATGTTGCTATCTCTCCATTTATAGATGGAAGTGAAGTTGTAACAAAAGTCTTAAAAGAAGATTTAGTAAACTTAACAGGAGGCAAACTTTTAATTGAAGATGATGTTGTTAAAGCAGCAGATGAATTAGAAAAAATTATTGAAGATAGAAGAGTTGGACTGAATATTTAGTAGATTATTTACTACCAAGTAAGGAATCAATATACGAGAAAAAATTCCTTATCAATTAAATTGCAAGATTCTAGACAATATATATGGAAATATTCCAACCATATATATTGTCTAGAATATTTCCATATAAAATTATAGTCCATATTCAATTCTTGTTCACATAAATAATTAATAGTTTATTTTATTTTCCCTATTCATTACTCCATCAATAAGACCATATTCCTTTGCCTCATCTGCAGACATAAAATTATCTCTATCTGTGTCAACCTCAATTTGTTCAATTGACTTTCCTGTATTCTCTGCAAGGATTTTATTTAAATTTCTCTTATTTTTTAGGATATGCTCAGCCGCAATTTTAATATCACTAGCTTGACCTTTTGCACCACCAGATGGCTGGTGAATCATTATTTCAGCATTTGAAAGAGCAAATCTTTTTCCCTTTGCACCCCCTGCAAGTAAGAAAGCCCCCATGCTTGCTGCCATACCAACACAAATAGTTGATACATCGCACTTAATGTAATTCATTGTATCATAAATAGCAAAACCAGCTGTTACAGAACCTCCTGGACTATTTATATATAAATGGATATCTTTATCCGGATCTTCTGCCTCTAAAAATATAAGCTGTGCAACTATAAGATTTGCAATAGAGTCACTTACTTCCTCTCCTAAAAAAATAATTCTATCTTTTAAAAGTTTAGAATAAATGTCATAGCTTCTTTCACCTCTACTTGTTTGCTCAATAACATATGGAATTAAACTCACGCTGCTTTCACCTCACATCTCATATTTAAGTTTGAATAAGAAGTTCGTTCAATTCTTTGCTGTTCAAATTTCAACTGCTTAGGCCAAAAGTCTTTTCTTTTTCTATATACTTGTGGTGATTCTTGATAAAATCTTTTAAATGCTAAAGTAAAAGACTGTTGTGTTTCATAGCCTGAGATAGACGCTATATCAATAATTGATTTATCTGTGTAAACAAGTTGTCTAGCAGCTTCAGTTAATCTTCTTCTTTGAATATATTGGTGCATTGTGCATCCAACAATCTGCGAAAAGATTCTGTGTAAATGAAACTTTGAGTAACTCGCAATGTCAGCTATTTTAGCTAAATCTAGCTCCTCTTCATCTGTAAGGTGTTCTTCTATAAAATCAATAACTTTTGAAATTACATCTGAATTAGTTTTCATGCAAACAACTCCTCTCGTATATAGTATAACTAATATTCTATATACTTTTTTAATATAAATTGCTATTTTGACTTTCTGTAATAGAAAATATACATATTTTGTAGTATAATTTGGTTAATATGTAATAAAATTATACTCCATATCAGTTCATTTCAAAAATATTATTTAAAGTTCAATGGATATAATCATAATATAATCTTATAAAAGGAGATTGTTATATAATGATACATGAAGTAGAAGCCAAAACCCTGCTTTCACCAAATAAAAAGCCAATAAGTTGGTTTGGAACTAGCTACCTTTTTAATATATATAGAGGGTGTGAACATGGCTGTGTATATTGCGACTCGAGAAGCTTATGTTATAAAGTGGATAATTTTGATGATCTTATTGTAAAAAGAAACGCAGTGGAATTATTAAAAAAAGAACTTAAAAGTAAAAGAAAAAAAGGATGCTTGGGCACCGGTGCGATGACAGATCCGTATACCATATCTGAAAAAAAATACTTATTAACTAGAGGTTGCCTTGATGAAATAGCTAATTATAACTACGCAGTCCATATTACTACAAAGAGCAATTTAATATTAAGAGATGTTGATATACTTCAGGAAATTAATAAAATTTACGCTTCCGTAGCAATGACTATAACTACAACTGATGACAGCCTATCTAAAATAGTGGAACCTTTCGCTCCGCCTTCGTCAGATAGATTTAAAGCTCTTGGAGTTCTTTCTACATTAGGAATATGCACATGTATAACAATGATGCCTATACTCCCTTTTATTGAAGACACTGAAGAAAACATAATCGATATTGTTAATAAAGCTAATTATTATGGAGTTAAATATATTGTTCCGTGGCTAGGAATGTCATTAAGAGATAGACAACGAGCATACTATTATGAACATTTAGATAAAAATTTCCCAGGAATTAAAGCAAAATATGAAAAACGCTTTGGTGATAAATACAGATGCTCTGCTAAAAATATAAATAAATTAGGTTATGAATTAAAAAATGCTTGTGATAAATATGGAATTTCTCTTAAAATGCCAAGTTATCAAGAAAAAATGTCTTCTGTTCAATTGGATTTATTAAATAAACTATAAAGTATTCATGAATAATTTTTAAATGTGGAGACCATTAAATATGAAAAATGTTATTAAATTTTATGAAAAAGGTTCAGTGGAAATAGTATCGGGGCAAAGTTCCCATTGTTTTCCTCTTCATAGTCACGAAAGTTTTTGTATAGGAGCCATTATTAAAGGCACGGCACTAATTACTATAAATAATAACAAATGTTTATTAAAAGAGCCTATGGCTTTTATAATTCCATCCAATACTGGAATATCTATAACTACTGATTCCCAATATGATTACATAACCATCTGTTTTAAAAATGAATTAAAAAAACGAGTGGCAAATATTAAATTCAATAAATATTTTATCAAAATGAAATTCACTGAAGAGATATTAGCTTTATGTGATATATTCAAAAAGGATAATAATGAAGATCAATTTCTTAGCTCTATTCTCAAATTAACAAATAATGCTATAGATCATAATTCTTTATTAAGAAGAAGTAAATCAAATGAAATTGTATCATTAATTTGCAAATATATAAAGGAAAATGCAACTGAAAAATTTGATTTAGATAAACTAGCCAAATTATTTCACTTATCTAAATATCATTTAATTCGTATTTTAAAAAAAGAAATAGGTGTAACCCCTAATCAATATTATATCCAAGCAAAAATGAGAATTATAAAATCCCAAATATACAATATGCAATCAGAAACTAGTTTAGCTGTCAATCTTAATTTATATGATCAAAGTCATTTATGTAAGTTGTTTATAAAACAAATGGGAGTATCTATTCATGATTATAAAAAAAACATTATAAAAAAATGAGCAATATTTTACAATTTCTTTTTTATACAACGTGCTATTATATATTTGTATTTAAATTACAAATATATAATGCTTTTAATTAAAGTATGTATAGGAAAGGGGATTTTATATATGAAAGTTAATGCAGCATTTATTTTCGTAGCACCGGAGGTTGATTATAAAGTCCACAGAACTGTTGTGGATACTCCTGTTGTACACTTAAATGTAGTAGATGTAAAGAATTACAGCGAAGCTTCTAAAGTTGCAAAGGAATTAGTGAGTCAAGGTGTCAAGGCTATCGAACTTTGCGCAGCGTTTGGAAATGAAGGAATAGCGCTTGTTAGTAAAGCAGTCGAAGGAAAAGCATCTGTTGGTGCAGTTAAATTTGATCAGCATCCGGGATTTGATTTTAAAAGCGGTGATGAGTTGTTTAACAATTAAAATCTGTAATTACTGGGAAGTCAAAAGTTCTGTACAATTAGGGACATAAAAGAAAATAACAAGTTAAAAATGCCATGATTATTTCTTTCAGACAAGGAAGGAGATTGATCCCATAGCGGAGCCTATTATGGCAATATGCTGACGTGAGCAGTGAACCCAAATCTATGATTTGGTGTGAATCACTTACCTAGTAAGCATATGCAAATCGAGCTTCCCATGATGGAAAATAAGCTTGGCAGATTGACTTGTCATTTTTTTAAATGTCCATTAACAAGTCTGTAGCCCCTCTAATTTAATCCTAATAACGCTTTAACATCATCTTCTTTTTCGAATAATAAACATCCACCCTCATGCTCTCCAAGTAACATTTCATTATCTTTAAGTTTTCTAATAATATTATCTCTATGTAGAAAAAAAGGCAACTACACTACATATCAATTGTATAATTGAAAATGGAGTCATTACATATTTTTCTTTTTTACTTTTTGTCAGCATTCCATTCCCTATAATTGCATATCCAAGAAATAAGGTATTCACTATTATAATTATTTTCACAAACATAGAGTTAAACCCTATATACAGTATATTACCCCACTGCAAATAAGCCATGCCAACAAAGATAAATATCAGAAAGAAAGTACTACTTATTAAACTCATTTTTTTAGGTAACACTTTATTTGCTCCTCCAAGTACATATTCACCAAATGTAATTGATAACTGTAATAAAGCCATTCCAAAAGTAATAATTGCACATATTAATGAAACAATATAGCCTATCATATTAACATCACCTCTTCTTTATATTGTATTTGTTAATATAATAAACCCTGTAGTATACTACCTAGTCAATACTATTTTTATTTTGTTTCTTTATTTCAATACACTTTCTTATGTTATAATTTTCAATATCATCTACAACCTTTTCTAATCCTTTTTTTAAACTGTGTAAGTCTTGTACTTTCTTTTCAATAAATGCTATTTTTTTAGTATTATTTCCATCATCTCAATATGACGTTGGGTATATATTTTATAACCATTGCTCTTCCTTTCAGGTAGTGGTAATAATCCAAACTTTTCATAATATCGAATTGTTTCCTTATTCACATCTACCATTTTAGCAATTTGACTAATAGTATTATAACATACAATTCAGATGTTTAACTTTCTACAGCCTTTATTAATATTGTAAATATACCATTTCACTATTATTTAATTATATACAAATTTTTATATTCACAGGATTTATCATCAACCTTCTTCTAGAAACAAAATAAGAAGGAGAACCGCCTCCATCTGGACTTTATTCTCCTCCATTACTTAGGTACATTATTAAATTATCATTTATGTTAAGCTCTATTGATTCTATATCTCTAGTTTTGTTTATGGTTATTTTAGAGATTCGCATATACAGTAACCTCTTTTGTTGTTCCCTTTTGGATAATTCTTACAACATCTTATCGAAGCTTGATAGTATGGCTCTTAAAAACTCATATGAAACTGCTTGTACGCCATCATCTAGGATGTTGCTCTTTAAGTTATTTACTAAAACATTTCAGCAATTTTTTCTAATTCTACTGCTGTAGATGTAAGCTGTTGCATTGACGCAGATATTTCTTCAGCTATCGCTGCCTGGGTATCTCCTAGTTGAGCCGTATTTGATAAAGTTTCAATAATACTTGATATGTTATTTTCAATTGCTTTAAGTGTTTGTGTTATATCTTTAACTGATTTTGAACTATTATCTGCCATTTTCCTTATTTCTTTAGCTACTACTGTAAATCCGCGCCCCTGTTCACCTGCACGCGCCGCTTCAATTGCTGCATTTAGGCCAAGAAGATTTGAACTTGTAGCAATTTCATTAACAAAGTTCAATATTTCAGATGTCTTTTGAATCTCAACCATTATATTTTCTCCAGACTCTTTCAAAAAATCTAAATCTTCTGCAAGTTTCATGGCTGTGGAGGCTGATTCCTCCGTTGTGGCATTTATTTCTTCCGATGTAGCAGCAATTGTTTGAACAGATTCATATAATTTTTGCTGAGTCTCAATGCTTAATCCTATACTAAAAGCTCCTATTATAAATCCATTCTCTCCTTTTATAGGAATAGTACATGTTTTTGCAGGAATCCCATAAACTTCTTTAGGTAAATTCAATGATATTTTTTCACCTGTTTGTTGGCATTTATACAGTCCAGACTCATGTGGAATTGGTGCCCCTATAGATATATTAGGATTAATCATCTTACCCGGAAGATAATACAAGAACTTTTCTTTATCTGTTACTGCAAACATACTATCCACATGCAAAATGCTCTGAACAAGAGGCATAACCTTAACTAAAGAATTGATAATGCTCTCCTCATTGTTACTTATATGACTTTCCATAATATTTCCTCACTTAATAAATACTATTTGAACTCTAACTTAATAAACTACAGTAATCATACATACTGTAAATATATCCTTTTTACTCATTATACAACATATTTTATCTTCTTTCTACATCTCTAACTACATTGAATTAACTTCTTCATCTTTATACTAATTCATATTACTATACCATTTCTACATAATCTGCATCATTATATACAAATTTTTATATTTACAGGCGTTATCAACAACTTTCTTCTTGAAGTCAGGGGCACCCGCTGACTTACGGACAGTTATTTGTATTAAGTATGCTTATTTTCCAAGTAATTTATATATTTCATTATAATTACAATGGTTATTGATGAAATAAAAACCTTAATATCATATACATTTATAAATATGAAATTTATTCAATTAAAAATAGGTATACGTATCCTTTGAATTTTCAAAGGTTTTATTTTACAATTAATACAATTATATATCGTAGAGTACAAAATCAAACCTAAGCTTGTACTTCTTAGCAGAAGAGTCATAGCATCTATTAAACCATTTCATACCAGAAGTAAATACGCTATATATTCTAACAACTTTGTTATGTATCTTTTTTGTAGCCCCTATAATTTTACTTCTTTTATTCTTAGAGCAGTCTGCTCCTAATACTATCATCCATGTATATGCCATACTTACGCATAAATATAGATTTCTAAAATATATAATACTTTCTGTCTAGGTATCTTCTATGTTAAATCCATTAGATTTTAAATCTTTAAACATTTCTTCTATAATAAATCTTTTTTTATATTCCATTACAGCATATTTACTATCCATATTAGTAACCAAATACCATGTATCATCTGAATCCTCAGCTCTACATACAGCAAGATTACATTTATATTTTTCAGCAGTTAGCAAAACACCATTAAATTTCTTTGCATGACTTTTTATAGGGATTATATCTCTTAGATATTTGATTTTCTTTTTTCCTTCAATTTTCACAAGAATATCATTAGTGCATCTTATGCAATATTTCCATCCAAGTTCATTTATAAATTTAAATAGGTCAATACTTTTAAATCCTCTATCCCCAAGAAGTATAACCTCATAATTATAAGCTAAAAAAATCTCATTTAGCTCAGATATTCCTTCTTTTATATGTTTGAAGTTCTTATTATTTTTCTCATTATATTCAAATATTTTATACCATAAAGGGATTGCTCTTTTTCCAACCTTTAATGAAAATTGTAATATAAGAAATCTATCATCAAGAGTTGTATGGTCAAATATTATAATTATTTTTCTGTCTCTGCTTCGCTTGACGTATTTCTTTATGACTTCTTCTATAAAAAAGCTGTATATATAATCTGCATTGACTGGTTCGGATAAAAAAATCCCCTAGCGGGGACTGTGAGTTCTGTGAATTTAAAACGGGAAAGGTTCATCTTCAGCAACCCAATATGAACCTTCTTCTGTTTTCTTTTCTCCTGAATAATAAAAATCCGCATCACA
>JAJXWH010000116.1 GCA_021781745.1 Bacillota bacterium
AGATGAGATTTCCCATAGCATAAGCTAGTAAGACCCCTTGAAGACTACAAGGTTGATAGGTCAGAGGTGTAAGTATGGTAACATATTTAGCTGACTGATACTAATAGGTCGAGGGCTTGACCAATATAAATCAAGTTGTAATATACATTAAGTAAACTATGTGCAATTTTCAGAGAACAAATTTCTGAAAATTAGTATAAGCGATGAACTAGAGTTCTTTTTTCTAAGGAAACTCGACTCACGTACGTTCGCTGAGTAAGTTCGATTAACAAAATCATAGATTTTGAATCTCACTTATGTGCAATTTTGAAAGAACAATATCTTTCAAAAATAAGATATTCCGAAGGAATATCATCCTAAAACTGTTAACTGTGAATTGTAAACTGTTAACTGCATAAAATCTCGTGATGATGGCATAGAGGTAACACTCCTTCCCATTCCGAACAGGAAAGTTAAGGTCTATAGCGCCGATGGTACTGCATGGGAGACTGTGTGGCAGAGTAGGACGTTGCGAGGTGAGATAAAAGGTAGTTTATATGACTACCTTTTTGTTTTTCTATGATTTAAATTTATATAATTTTAAAATGCAAATAAAAGAGCTTATCTTAAAATAAATGTTTATTTTAAGATAAGCTTTAAAAGTATTACTCGTTAATTAGTATTTTTAATATTTCACCTATATAAATAGTGTGATAATCTTTTTGAGGGTAAATTTTCTCGTCAAATTCTGGATTATCAAAGTTTTCTGGAATAATTTCTGTATGATACATTTTCTTGCATACAATTACCATTTTTGCTTCGTTAAAATAAGTAGTATCATTATCGAAAACAGGAGATAAATTTGCTTCTTTTACCTTATCTACATTTCTACCAGAAAGGCTTCCGCAAATATTTAAAGATTTTCTATAATCTTCTTTAAAAAATGATAATGTAAATGTATCATTTGAATCCACAAATTGTTTAGTATAGCGTCCCGGTCTTATATAAATTGTAGCTGAATTCTTTCCCCAGAAAACACCTAATCCTCCCCAGCTAGCAGTCATAGTGTTAAATTTACCTTTCGTTCCAGAAGTGATTAATAACCATTCGTTACCGATTAGTGTAAAAGGATTAAAATTTAATTGATTAATTTGAATTTCTTTAAATGCCATACATTTTTCTCCTTTGAAAATATAATTTATTTCTATTTTAAACTTATTATAGTAAAAGTTCAATTATATTAATATACTAACTATACTTAATATAATAACTATATTAAATATTATATCTAAGATTTTGATCAATAAACAATATAATAAAATTCCTATTATTAAATATATTTCAACAATATAACTCAAAGTTATATAATTTATAACTAATATATATTTTTATTATGCTAATAAAGAAGATAAAATATTAAGTAACAGGTAGATGGTCTTAGCGTAAGGCAATAAAATAAGAAAGGAAGATATGTTATGAAAATTGGAATAATAGGAATTGGTGCTATTGGTGGATATATTAGTGCAATGCTTAGTAAAAGTAGAGAAGATGTTTATGTTTTAACAAGTGGTAAAGCTTTAGAAGATATAAAAAACAATGGAATTACTTTAAAAAGTGAATTAGGTGAAAGTTTTGTAGCATATCCAACGCTTGTAACAGAAGATGTATATGATATAGGCATAATGGACATTGTTTTTGTATGTGTAAAAGGGTATTCATTAAAGGCTGCATCTAAAGCAATTTTGCCTATGGTAGGTGAGCATACAATAGTTGTTCCAATTATTAATGGAGTAGATGTTGGAAATAAAGTATATTCTTATTTAGGAAAAGGAAAAATAATAGATACAGTAATGTATATTAATTCTAAAGTTGAGGGCACTGGAATTATTAGATACAATAGTAAAAAAACTAAGATAATAATATCTTCTTATAAAAAGAGACCGTCTTGTATGGGAAGCCTAGAAATAATTTATGGTCTTTTAAATAAGTCAGAAATTATATGTGAAATTAATGATAATGCAGAAGTTGAAGCGTGGAAAAAGTATGTATTTAATTGCGCATTTAATGTGACAGATTCTTATTATGATGTGAAAGTTAAAGGTATACTAGAAGATAAAATGAAATTTGAAACTTTCTGCAATGTAGCAAGAGAGTGTGAGGAAGTTGGAAGAACTAAGGGGGTAAATCTTCCTGATAATATTTATGAAACTACAATTAATATTTTAAAGAAGGTTTCAAAAAAAAGTATAAGCTCTATGCATAGAGACGTAGTATTAGGTAAAAAATTCGAACTAGAATTATTCTGTGGTGAATTATGCCGTATGGGAAAAGATCTTGGAGTACCAACCCCATATACTCAAAAAGCTTATGATAAGCTTAAAATATTACAACCTATGTAAAAAAATCTGTTATAATTAATAATGGAGGTGAACACTTAGTGTGAGCTTATTTTTTACAAAAATTAAATTTCTCTCACTAAATTTAATGTATGAATTTTAATAATAAAGTATGTGTGATTACAGGCGGAGCACTAGGAATTGGAAGATGTTTAACAAGGGAATTTGCATTTGCTGGAGCAAAGGTCATTTTTATTGATAGTAATAAAGAGGCAGGAGAAGAAAATCAAGAATACATTAAGTCTAAAGGTGGAGATGTTTATTTTTTTCTAGGAGATATTTCAGAGGAAAGTGTATTGAATGATTTTACTAATACAGTAATAAAGAAATATTTACATATAGACTATTTAATTAATAATGCGTGCTTAAGTAAAAAGGGAATTCTATCTAAATGTTCCTATGACGATTTTAACTATGTTTTTAAAGTAGGTGTTACGGCACCGTATATGTTAGCGCAATTATTTTTGAATTACTTTAATAATAATGGAGCTATTGTAAATATTTGTTCAACGAGAGCACAGATGTCTCAAGCTGATACGGAAAGTTATACAGCAGCAAAGGGTGGAATCTTAGCACTTACCCATGCCTTATCAGTAAGTCTTTCGAATAAAGTACGGGTTAATTCTATTAGTCCAGGATGGATTGATACGGGTGCTTATTATGATGAAAATTATGTTCCGAGTTATAATATAAATGATATGTTACAGCACCCTTCAGGCAGAATTGGTAATCCTAAAGATATAGCAAGGGCTGCAATGTTTTTATGTCATGAAGACAATAATTTTATTAACGGCGAAAATATAAACATAGATGGTGGTATGACTAAACTAATGATATATAATGATGATTATGGATGGAAGTATGATAGGGAAGTAGAAAGTTAAAAAATTTTTATGTAATATTAAAAGATACATATCTTGTGTATATTATTATTTATTAATATACATAAGATATTTTTTTATTAAATAAATTATCTGAATTTAGTAGTTTAATCATTAATTCATAACATTAATTGGTATTTTTAGACAGATAAGTACAGTATATAATATGTTTTTATATAATTTGAATTCATAAATGCAGTATTAATAAGGGATACCTACCTTTAATTATTTTACATATTTATAATTAAGTGTTGGAATAAACTTCAAATATAAAACATAGTATAAAGTAGAGTAACTAAAGGAGGAATAAGAGATGAATTTTTTACTTAGTAAACTAAATGCAACTTTTAGGGATAAAAAAACCTATTTTTTCATTGTACTAATAATGTTTTGTTTGGGAATATCTTTTGGTCTTTATACTGTGAAGTACATGGGGGCATCGGATAGAAAAGATCTTTTGAGTTATTTTTCAAGTTTTACGAACTCTATTGGCAGTCAACCCATAAATTATGGAACTCTATTATTCGAAGTAATTAAGAAAAATATATTAATAATTATACCTATATTATTATTAGGTTTAACTTTTTTTGGAGCTCCAATAATATTAATCCTAGATTTATTAAAAGGTTTTACTTTGGGGTATACTTTTTCTTTTATGGTGACTACTTTTGAAGGAAAAGGAATTGGACTAGCTTTAGTATCTGTTATTCCTCAAAATATAATATATATTCCATGCTTTATAGCATTAAGTGTTATTAGTTTATCCATGTCTACAGAAAGATTCAAAGGGAAATTTTTTAAACAAATAAAAAGTAAAGACCCATTTTTTGATGGTGTATTAAATAAGTTAATCGTAATCATAGTATTATTTATAATTGGAATAGTAATAGAGACTTATATATCACCATCCCTAATAAAATTTGTGGCTCAAAAATTCTATTTATAAGAAAAATTATGCATACTTATGATAATTCAATTCAAGAAGGATAATCGACAATTTTGTCGAATACTAATCATAATCAATGGTATAGGAGATAGTAATGATAAATAGTATAAATAATTATAAGAATTATTTGTTAGAGAGCGGAAAAAGTGAAAATACTATATATGCTTATGTAACTGATGTCAGTCTTTATCTTAAATTTTTAACCAAAAAGAAGATAGATTTATATAAGAGTGATAAATTAACGGTTATGTCGTATATACAGAACCTTATTAATCAAGGTAAATCGGAAAGATCTATAAATAGAATTGTAATTAGTCTTAGGAATTTCTATTCCTACTTGAAAAGTGAAACCTTAATAAAAGAAATACCTAAAATAGAATATAAGAGTTCCAAAAATAATAGGAAATTGCCACAAATTTTGACCATTGAAGAAGTAGATAAAATAATTAGGATAGTTGAAAAAGACTGTTCTAAGGGAATTCGTGATAATGCTTTACTAGAATTAATGTATGCAACTGGAATGAAGGTTTCTGAGCTCATAGCATTAAATGTTGAGGATGTAAACTTAGATTTGAATTTTGTAAGGTGTACAGATAATAAGCATTATGAAAGGCTTATCCCTATTGGAAGAAGTGCGTGTAAGGCGTTAACTGAATATTTAAGTATCAGATATAAGATAGCTCAATGCGGAGTATCCAATCTATTTGTTAATTTAAATGGAAATAAACTAACAAGACAAGGAATATGGAGGATAGTAAAAGAATATTCTAGAAAAGCAGGCATAGATAAGGATGTTAATTTAAATACTTTTAGACATTCATTTGCAGTTCATCTGCTTCAAAATGGGGCTAATGTTAGAGCTGTACAAAAGTTACTCGGCAATCAAGTACTCACATATATGGACACATATTATGAAATAATAAACAACGATAAAATTAACTATATATATATGCATACACATCCTAGAGCTTAGCTTAAGTAGTTAAAATCAAAGAAAAGATAGGTGCTTTTAAAGTATTCTATCTTTTTTGTATAATAAAATTATATAAAAATAATACTGTAGTATTATGAAAATATTTTTTCTAATTTTGATGAATTACGGATATTATGAAAAATATTTTTCATAATATTACATATAATAAACATAATGTAAAAAAAGATAAAAAATTGATTTACTTAATATTCTTTACATAGTATAATTAATTTGTACATAATAAATATAATTATTGTATTTGGAGGGAAATAATATGAAATTAAGTGCTAGAAATCAATTATCAGGTAAAGTTGTAGAAATTAAAGAAGGAGCAGTAAATGCAGTAGTAAAGATTGAAATTGCTAAAGATATAGTTATTTCTTCTACTATTTCAATTGATGCTGTTAAAGAATTAGGATTAACAGTTGGATCAGAAGCTACAGCTGTAATCAAAGCTACTTCTGTAATGTTAATGGCTTAAATTTTTAAAGAAAAAGGATAACTTAAATTGATTTAAGTTATCCTTTTTTAGAATATAATTAAGGCTCAACACCAAAATATGTTCTTGACAGCTTAAGCTGTCAAGAAATGGTTATTACATTCTAATAAAATTCTTCCTTTGTAGTAGTCTTTATTCCTTGTAAAATAGTGTCTGCGTTGAATTGCTTT
>JAJXWH010000064.1 GCA_021781745.1 Bacillota bacterium
GATGGCTGCAAATTTTTATACATTTGTCAAGTATTTTATTCAAAAAAATTGGGGGAATCAAGAAAAAATCAAATTAGTAAAATAGAGTAATCACAGACTCTATAGAGTTTCCGTGAGAACTCTATTACCATGAAGGGGGAAGGTATATGCCACTAATATTAGCAATAAAAGGAAAAGGATTGAATATTAAAAAAATAACTGGAAATGATGAAACGAGAAAATTTTTGAATAGCTTAGGTTTTGTAGCTGGAGAAACAGTTAAGATTGTCTCTGAACTTGGAGGCAATCTTATAATAAATATAAAAGATAGTAGAGTTGCATTAGACAAAAGTATGGCAAGTCGAATTATAGTTTAAGCGATTAGGAGGAATTAAAATAATGATTACATTAAAAGAAATAGAATGTGGACAAACTGTGAAAGTAAAAAAAGTTGATGGATTAGGTCCTGTTCGTAGACGTATTATGGACATGGGGATTACAAGAGGATGTGAGGTTTATGTGCGAAAGGTAGCTCCATTTGGAGATCCGATAGAAGTAACGGTGCGTGGATATGAATTATCACTTCGTAAAGCTGATGCAGAAATGATAGTCGTAGAGTAATTTCGAAACGAATAATTTAAAAGCAAATTTTATGAATATTGAAGAATGTTTTAAGAAATTCTAAAGGAATTTAATCATAAACTGTTAACTGTTAATTGATAACTGTTAACTGAGCTTAGGGGGGAATATAAATGTCAATTAAAATAGGTCTTGCAGGTAATCCAAACTGTGGAAAGACTACTATGTTTAATGAACTTACAGGGTCATCTCAGTATGTTGGAAATTGGCCTGGAGTAACAGTAGAACAAAAAGGTGGTAAACTAAAAGGAAACAAAGATGTTGAGATAGTTGATTTGCCAGGAGTTTACTCTTTATCGCCATATACTATTGAAGAAGTCGTTACGCGTAATTTTATGATAAATGATAAACCAGATGCAGTTATAAATATTGTAGATGCATCAAATATTGAAAGAAATTTATATTTAACAACTCAAATTTTAGAATTAGGAGTGCCAACAGTTGTAGCTCTAAATATGATGGACATTGTAGAGAGAAATGGAGATAAAATAGATATCAATAAGTTATCAAAAGTTCTTGGATGTCCGGTGGTAGAAACTTCAGCACTAAAAGGTTATGGTGTTAAAGCCGCAGCAGAAAAAGCAGTTGAAGTTGCAAGAGCAAAGAAGAAACCAAATTTTGCAGTATCTTTTTCTGATGAAGCTAAAAGCGCATTTGAGGAAATAGAAAAAGTAATCAATAAAAGTATTCCGCACGATGGAATAGATGCTAATTGGCTTGCAATCAAGCTTTTTGAAAGAGATGAAAACATTATTGAAAAGTTTAATGTTTCAGAAATAACTTTCAATGAAATAGAAGGAATAATAAAAAAATATGAAGATGAACTTCATGATGATAGTGAAAGTATTGTTACAAGTGACCGATATGCATTTATAGGTGATGTTGTTTCAAGTACTGTTAAGAAATCTAATAATGGAGAAGAAACCACTTCAGATAAAATAGATAAAATTGTTACAAATCGTTTTTTAGCACTTCCGTTTTTTGCATGCATTATGTTTGGTGTATATTACATAGCAATAAGTACGGTTGGAATTATGATGAATGATTGGGTGAATAATGTGTTATTTCCAAATGTAATCCAAGGAAATGTTACAGTATGGTTAGCGAATGCAAATGTTGCAGATTGGTTACAAGCATTAATTGTAGATGGAATTATTGGCGGAGTAGGTTCAGTAATAGGATTTCTTCCACAGATTGCGATATTGTTCTTCTTACTGTCAATTCTTGAGGATTGTGGATATATGTCTCGTGTAGCCTTTATAATGGATAGAATATTCCGTAAGTTTGGGCTTTCTGGAAAATCATTTATTCCAATGTTAATTAGTTCTGGATGTGGTGTACCTGGTATTATGTCATCTCGTACTATGGAAAATGATAGAGATAGAAAGATGACAATTATGTTAACTACTTTTATTCCATGTAGTGCTAAATTGCCTATAATTGCATTAATTGCAAGTGCACTATTTAATGGAGCTTCTTGGGTAGCACCAGCGGCGTATTTCTTGGGAATAGCAATGGTTATAATTTGTGGTGTTATACTGAAGAAAACTAAATTATTTTCAGGAGATCCTTCACCATTTGTTATGGAACTCCCACAATATCATATTCCAAGTCTAAAGGGGCTTTTGATGCATGTGTGGGATAGATCAAAGGCATTTGCTTATAAGGCTGGGACAGTACTTTTCGCTGCTTGTGTTTTAATATGGTTCTTACAATCATTCAATTGGTCATTTGAGATGGTAGATGCAGGAGACAGCATTTTGGCAAGTATAGGTAATGTAATAGCTCCTATTTTTGCACCACTTGGATTTGGAAACTGGCAAGCAGCTGTTTCATCGGTTACTGGTCTTGCAGCAAAAGAAAATCTTGTTGGCACATTTGGAGTTCTATATGGAGTAGCTGGAGCAACTGAAAGTGATCCGACGCTTATAGGAACTGTTTCAGGACTGTTTACACCAGCTAGTGGATTTGCATTTATGGCATTTAACATGCTTTGTGCACCTTGTTTTGCAGCAATGGCTACTGTTAGACGTGAGATGGGTACATGGAAATGGACATGGATTACTTTAGGATTCCAAACTTTCACTGCTTATATAGTTGCACTTGTAATTAATCAAGTTGGCAGTTTCATATTAGGTTATGGAAGTTTAATTGGAGCTTTAATCTCAGTAATAATTACTATAGCGGTTGTTGCAATAGTAATATTAACAGGAAGAAGTTCAAAAGAAAAACAAGTCGGAGGACAATTAAGTTATACAAAATAATAAAGAAAACATTAAGTAGGTAAGTTTAAATATAACTACCTACTTAAATTCTAAAATGAGGAGTGGTATTTGTGGTAGCAACAATTATCTTGGGTGGTATTATTTTTGGAATGGTGGCACTTGTAATATTTAAACAAGTAAAAAAAGCTAAGAGTGGAGAAAGTGGCTGCGGTTGCGGTTGCTCAAGCTGTTCTTCAGCTAGTTCGTGTCATGGGAGAAGTGAAAAAAGATAAGGATAAGTGCTAAGCGTTATCTATTTTTAATGCTTAGTATTTTTTATTATTAATATTTCATGGAATCATATTGACAAAAGCATAAATTTACCTTATAGTATAATTCATATAAAGATTATATATTTAGTAGGAAATGTATAATTATCTAGATTCAATTATATAAAAGAAATTATTAGTATTTATAAAGATTAATTTGGCTTTTTGTAACAGAAAGGTTTTTTTTAAAAGTTTAATTCCTACTAATCATATAAGAATGATTAAAAAAGAAAGGAATAAGATATGTGAAAAAGATTAGGATTTTAAGTTTTGTGCTATGTATTTCTACAATTACTGGAACTCTTTCAGGATGTGGAAAACAAGCAATTAGTGGAAGTAAAACCCAAAATATAGAATTATTAAACGTGTCTTACGATCCTACAAGAGAATTCTATACAAAAATAAATGAAGGCTTTGCTAAGGAGTGGAAAGAAAAAACTGGACAAGATGTAACTATAGATCAGTCTCATGGTGGTTCTGGTAAGCAAGCGAGATCTGTTATTGAAGGTTTAGATGCAGATGTTGTAACTCTTGCCCTTGGATATGATATTGATAAGATAAGTAGTGCTGGACTTCTTGATAAAGATTGGCAGAGTGAGTATAAGGATAACAGTGCTCCTTATACATCGACAATAGTCTTTCTTGTTAGGAAGGGAAATCCTAAGAATATTAAGGATTGGGATGACTTAGCAAAAGACGGTATATCTGTGATAACTCCTAATCCAAAAACTTCAGGAGGGGCAAGGTGGAATTACTTAGCAGCATGGGCTTATGCGTTAGAGAAGAACAACGGTGATGAAGAAGCTACAAAGAATTTTGTGTCGAAAATATATTCCAATGTAGAAGTATTAGATTCTGCGTCAAGAGCGGCCACAACAACTTTTGCTCAAAGAGGAATGGGAGATGTACTTGTTACTTGGGAAAATGAAGCATTTCTAACAATGAATGAATTAGGAAAAGACCAATTTGAAATCGTAGTGCCTTCAATTAGTATACTCACTGAACCAACAGTTGCAGTTGTTGATAAGATTGCAGATAAGCATGGAACTAGAGAGGCTGCAGAAGCGTACTTAAACTATTTGTACAGCGATGAAGGACAGGAAATAGCAGCTGAAAATTACTATAGACCTAGAAATAAAGAAATATTAGAAAAGCATAAAGATGAATTTCCAGACCTTAAGTTAGTAACTGTAGATGGGGTATTTGGTGGATGGAAGAAAGCACAAGAAACTCATTTTGTAGATGGGGGAATATTTGACCAAATATATAAACCAAGTAATAAGTAAGAAGGAATAAATAAGAATTATGTATAGAGATTGGAGTTGTTTTAGATGAGTAAAACCAAAAGAGTAATTCCGGGCTTTAGAATTACCATGGGCTTTAGTCTTGTCTATTTGGGGCTTATTGTATTAATTCCGTTGGCAGCTTTGGCTATAAAAGGAGCTGGCATGGGAGTTGAAAAGTTCTTTAGTACTATTTTTGAAGCAAGGGTAATCAAAGGATATGGAGTTAGTTTTCTATGTGCTTTCATTGCAGCTGTGATAAATAGTATATTTGGAATAATGTTGGCTTGGATTTTAGTAAGATATAAATTTCCGTTCAAGAGATTAGTAGATGGATTAGTTGATTTGCCATTTGCACTGCCAACTGCAGTTGCTGGTATTTCTCTTACATCATTATATTCACAAAATGGATGGATTGGAAGGTATCTATATTCACTAGGTATAAAATCGTCATTTTCGCTTTTTGGTATTACAATAGCATTAATTTTTGCTGGTATTCCATTTGTAGTAAGAACAATTCAACCAGTATTAGAAGAGTTAGATGGCCAATATGAAGAAGCTGCAACTATGCTTGGAGGAAATAGAATACAGATATTTTTTAAAGTAATATTTCCAGAAATACTTTCACCACTTTTGACAGGCTTTGGACTAGCATTTGCTAGAGGTCTTGGAGAGTATGGCAGCGTTGTCTTTATATCTGGGAATATACCTATGAAGACAGAAATAGCACCTCTGCTAATTATGTCTAAGCTTGAGCAGTATGACTATAATGGAGCAACAGCAATAGCGTTAGTAATGTTGTGTGCCGCATTTTTAATACTGTTTGTAATTAATATTATACAATGGCAAATGAATAAAGTAAGACAGATTTGAGGTGAAAAGTAAAGTGGAAAGATTAAATTCAGATAAAAATGAAAATAAAATATTCAAATATGGATTAATAACATTATGTGTTTTGTTTCTAATATTAATGCTGATAATACCACTAATCACCATAATTATAGGAGCTTTATCAAAAGGGATAGATGCATATACTCATGCAATAACAGAGTCATATACACTTAAAGCGATGAAGTTAACTATAATTACAACGTTAATTGCTACAGTCATGAATACTATATTTGGTATATGTGCTGCTTGGGTTATGACGAAATTTAAATTTAGAGGAAAAAATCTCTTGGGCACATTAATAGATTTACCATTTGCAATCTCTCCTGTTATTGCAGGGTTATTATTCGCATTAACGTATGGAAGAGGAACTTTGCTTGGAGATTTTTTTGGAAAATATGATATTAAGGTTGTTTTTTCAACTTTTGGAATAATACTTGCAACAATGTTTGTTACATTTCCTTTCATAGCTAGAGAAATTATTCCTTTAATGAATTCTCAAGGGACTGATGAAGAAGAAGCAGCAGCTATGATGGGTGCTGGTGGATTTACTATTTTTAGAAAAATAACTCTTCCTAATATTAAGTGGGGACTAATATACGGAATAATACTTTGTAGTGCGAGAGCGATGGGTGAGTTTGGAGCTGTATCAGTAGTATCTGGGCATATAAGAGGAAAGACAAATACTCTTCCATTAGATGTAGAAATTTTATATAATGAATACCAATTTGCATCTGCGTTTGCAGTAGCATCAATTTTAGTTATTATTGCAGTTATAATTTTGATTTTGAGAAACTTTGTTGAATGGAAGAGCAAAAAGGAGGGCTAGATATATGTATGTAGAGCTTAAAAATGTAAATAAGCATTTTGGGGATTTTAAGGCATCAAATAATGTTAGCTTTGGAATAGAGCAAGGAAAATTAATAGGACTACTCGGTCCAAGTGGAAGTGGTAAAACTACTATACTTAGAATGATAGCTGGCCTCGAGACACCAGATGAAGGAGATATTATTATCGGTGGTGTTAAAGTTAATGATATAGCACCTGGTAATAGAGGAATTGGATTTGTTTTTCAAAGCTATGCACTTTTCCGTCATATGAATATATACGATAATATTGCTTTTGGATTGAAAATACAAAAGGCCAATAAGGAAGAAATACATAAAAAAGTTAGTGAACTTATTGAGCTTATTGGACTAAAGGGACTTGAAAAAAGGTATCCAGGTCAACTATCAGGTGGGCAGAGGCAACGTGTAGCTTTTGCAAGAGCACTTGCTCCAAATCCTAAATTACTACTATTAGATGAACCATTTGCAGCTATAGATGCAAAAGTTAGGAAAGAGTTAAGAAGTTGGTTAAGAGAGACTATATCAAAACTTGGAATTACAAGCATATTTGTAACCCATGATCAAGATGAGGCTGTGGAAGTAGCTGATGAAATAATAATTGTTAACAAAGGAAATGTTGAACAAAAAGGTACGCCAGTTGAAATTTATAAAAATCCAAGAACTTCATTCGTAGCACAGTTTATTGGAGAGTCTAATCTTATAAATGATTATACTAAACTTAAGGGCTTTGAAGAAAATGAAAAAGGAGCAAAAGCTATAGTACGGCCTGAATTTATACAAATTGCTAAAAATGATAGCGAAATACTAACTCCTCTTGCAGCAGAAAAAGGAATTGTGAAAGATATTGCTTTCAGAGGAAATAATATTGAAATAGATGTACAGGTTGGGGATGAAATTCTAAATGGATATAGAAGTTTAGAACAAGAGTCATTAAAAATTGGTGAAGAAGTATTGGTTCTGATTCATAGAGTTTATACTTTTAATTATAAACAAGCAAAGGTAGTTGAGAATAAGATTAAGACACAGGAAATGTCGGTATATATCTAGAAGTATATATTATAAAGAATATTATCATAAATATTTTTTAGAATATCATAAAAATAAAAATCAGATACTTAAAAATGCAGAAATTAACGATGATAAATCTGTGTTTGTTTAGTAAATATTGACCTTAAATAAAGGAGATATGCTATGAGTAAAAATGTTCAAGTAAAACAATTAGAGACAGATATATTAATTATTGGTGGAGGTACGGCTGGATGTTATGCAGCCTTAACTATACGTGAAAATTCTAATGCATCCGTACTTATCCTTGAAAAAGCAAATATTAAAAGAAGTGGCTGTCTGGCAGCAGGAGTAAATGCAATCAATGCATACATAGTAAAAGGCAGAAAGCCTGAAGATTATGTAGATTACGCTAAAAAGGATGCAGATAATATAGTACGCGAAGATTTATTACTTACAATGTCACAAGGTCTAAATAAAGTGACAAAAAAGTTAGAGGATTTAGGTCTTGTTATTTTAAAAGATGAAAATGGTGAATATGTAGCCAGAGGAAATAGAAATATTAAAATTAATGGTGAAAATATTAAACCCATTTTAGCAGATGCAGTTAAAAAGCTTCCAGATGTTAAAGTTATGAATCAAGTTAATGTTATTGATTATATTGTAAAAGATAATTATATACTTGGAGCATTTGCAGTAGGAGTTGAAGATGAGACTCTATATGAAATTAAAGCTAAAAAAGTAATATGCGCTACAGGTGGAGCAGCAGGGTTATATAAACCTAACAATCCAGGGTTCTCAAGACATAAAATGTGGTATCCTCCATTTAATACTGGAGCAGGATATGCTATGGGAATAAAAGCTGGAGCTGAAATGACAACTTTTGAAATGAGATTCATTGCTTTAAGATGTAAGGACACTATAGCACCTACAGGTACAATTGCACAAGGTGTTGGAGCAAAGCAAGTAAATTCAAAAGGTGAAGTCTATGAAACGAAATATGGATTAACTACATCTGAAAGAGTTTATGGTACAGTAAAGGAAAACCAAGAGGGTAGAGGACCTTGTTACTTGAGAACAGAAGGAATTAGTGGCGCTCAAGATGAGGAACTTAAAAAAGCATATTTGAACATGGCACCTAGCCAAACTTTAAAATGGATAGAATCAGGTAAAAATCCAAGTGAGCAAAATGTAGAAATTGAAGGAACAGAACCATACATAGTAGGTGGACATACTGCTAGCGGATATTGGGTTGATACTAAAAGAGAAACTACAGTAAAAGGTCTTTATGCAGCAGGTGATGTAGCTGGCGGATGCCCACAAAAGTATGTTACAGGTGCACTGGTAGAAGGTGAAATTGCAGCAAAGGCAGCAGTTGAAGCAATAAATAGTAGTGATAAAAATGTTGTTACTTTATCATTAGCTGAAGAAGATTTACTTATAAATAAAAAGAAATCAGAAGTTGAAAAAGTATTAAATTCTGAAAATCAGATATTCAATGTTGAACAACTTGAAGAAGCAATGCAAAAGGTAATGGATACTTATGCAGGTGGAATTGGAAGTAGTTATCAGTTCAATGAAAAGCAGCTTGAGTTGGCTATTGAAAAAATTGAACAAATTGAAAAATTAAGCGAGAGCCTGTATGCGGAGGATATGCATGAGTTAATGTTTGTATATGAGTTAAAAGAGAGACTTACTCTTTGTAAATCAGTAATTGTTCACTTAAAAGCCAGAAAAGAAACTAGATGGCATAGCTTTGCAGAAAATCTTGATTATCCAGAAAAAAGTGATGAATGGCTCAAATATGTTAATTCAAAACTTGTAGATGGAAAGCTTACAATGTTATATAGAGATTTAGTGGGAAGAGGTGAAACATATGAGCATAGCAATAGATAAGAATAAATGTATAGGATGCAAAAAATGTTTAGCTGTGTGTCCTGGGAGTCTTATAAAATCAAGCGATGATGGAAAAGTTTATATAAAATATCCTAAAGATTGTTGGGGATGCTCTTCTTGCATAAAAGAATGCCCTACAGGTTCAATTTCATTATATCTAGGAGCAGATATGGGTGGAAGAGGAAGCAAACTTACAGTTAAATTTAAAGATGATATTGCGGATTGGAAAATTGAAGAAACTGATGGAACAGAGCATTCAATTAAGATAAATCGTAAAGATTCAAATCAATACTAAAATCAATTAACAATGCACAATGAATGATGAAAAGCCAATAGGCTTTTCTAAAAAATAATAATTAATATATTCCGAAGGAATATAATCCTTAATTGTTAATTGTCAATTGAAGAAAGTATGGCATAGCCAGTTTTGTTCTGTATTTTAACGCATATTAAAATTTAAATTAATATAATTAGGAGGACTAAATATGAGTGAATTATCACATCTTGATAAATTAGAAGCAGAAGCAATTTATATTATTAGAGAAGTAGCTGCAGAATGTGAAAAGCCAGTAATGTTATATTCTATTGGTAAAGACAGTTCAGTTATGTTACATCTTGCAATGAAAGCATTTTATCCTGAAAAGCCACCATTTCCTTTCATGCATATAGATACAACATGGAAGTTTAAGGAAATGATTGATTTTCGTGATAATACAGCAAAAAAATTAGGAATAGAAATGATTGTACATTCAAACGAAGATGGAGTAAAGCAAGGAATTAATCCGTTTGATCATGGATCAGCATATACTGACATTATGAAGACTCAAGCTTTAAAACAAGGATTAAGTAAATATGGGTTTACAGCAGCCTTTGGTGGTGGTCGTCGTGATGAAGAAAAATCTCGTGCAAAGGAAAGAATCTTCTCTTTCAGAAATGAAGCACAAGCATGGGATCCTAAAAATCAAAGACCAGAAATGTGGAAGCTTTATAACACTAAAATAAACAAAGGTGAAAGTATGAGAGTTTTCCCAATTTCAAATTGGACTGAAAATGACATATGGCAATATATAAAGCGTGAAAATATTGATATTGTACCTTTATATTTTGCAGAAGAAAGACCATGTATTGAGCGTGATGGCAATATTATTATGGTAGATGATGATAGATTAAAGTTATTACCAGGTGAGAAGGTTGAACATAAAAAAATAAGATTTAGAACACTTGGATGTTATCCATTAACAGGTGGTTTTGAATCAGATGCAGTTACTTTAGATGCGATTATTGAGGAAACCCTTAGTGCCGTATCATCTGAAAGAACAACTAGAGTTATAGATAGTGAAGCAGCAGGTAGTATGGAAAGAAGAAAGAGAGAGGGGTATTTCTAAGATGAAGAGCTTATTAAAGTTTATAACATGTGGTAGTGTAGATGATGGGAAATCTACTCTTATTGGACATATTTTATATGATTCAAAGCTTTTATATGCAGACCAAGAAAAAGCTTTAGAATTAGATAGTAAGGTTGGTAGTAGAGGAGGAGCAATAGATTATTCTTTATTATTAGATGGATTAATGGCTGAGCGTGAACAAGGAATTACAATAGACGTTGCATACCGTTATTTTACAACTGATAATAGAAGTTTTATTGTAGCAGATACCCCAGGACATGAAGAATATACTAGAAATATGGCAGTAGGTGCATCTTTTGCAGAGCTTGCTGTTATATTAATAGATGCAAAGCAAGGTGTACTTGTTCAGACAAGAAGACATGCAAGAATTTGTGCTTTGATGGGTGTAAAACATTTTGTATTTGCAGTTAACAAGATTGATTTGGTAGGTTACAGTCAAGAAAGATTTTTAGAAATTGAAGAGCAAATTAAAGAATTAGTAAATGAACTTTCATTAGAAAATATTTATATAATTCCTGTTTCAGCTACTGAAGGGGATAATGTTACTAAGAAATCACAAAATACTCCATGGTATGCAGGAGATGCACTTTTAACACACCTAGAAAATGTAGAAATTGATAGTAAATCAGAAGAAGGGTTCTATATGCCAGTTCAAAGAGTATGTAGACCAAATCACACTTTTAGAGGTTTTCAAGGTGAAATTGAAGCAGGAAGCATTTCTGTAGGAGATGAAATTACAACTCTTCCTAGCAATGAAAAAGCGTTAGTAAAAAGTATTCATATTACTGATAAGGAATCGCAAAGTGCAGGAAAAGGCCAAGCAGTTACAATACAGCTTAACAAAGAAGTTGACGTATCAAGAGGTTGTGTACTTACAAAAGGAACTAATATTGCTTCAATCAAGCTTCTTAGTGCAAAAATTCTTTGGATGGATGATTCAGAATTAACAGCAGGTAAAGAGTACTTTGTAAAAGTTGGTACTAAGATGTTAACTGGTGTTGTTACAGAGGTAAAATATAAAATTGATGTTAACACAGGCGAACATTTACCAACTGGCTATTTAACAAAAAATGAAATAGCAGCATGTGATATTTTACTTTCTGAAAAGATAGTAGTTGATAAGTTCGATGCACACAAAACTTTAGGAGAACTTATTTTAATAGACCGTATCACTAACATGACATCAGCTTGTGGTGTTATAGAAGATGTTCATAATAATGATGTTAAAAATGAAAAATTTGCTTTTGAATATAATGAATTAAAAGCAAGAGGAGACATTTTTGAAGAATTCTATTATGATACAGAAACTTTATCTATCTTCAAATATAAACGTGAAGAACAAACTTATACTGTAGGTGACGAGCTTCCAATAGTAGGCGATAGTTACCAATATCCAGAGACTTTTGATTTATTAGTTCTTCGTGATGGAGTAGCAATCGAAGTACGTGATAAGAAGATTACTAACATTAAATCTATTAATGACTATAAATATCAAGAAGTTCCAGTTATTAATGGTAGAGGATTTGAAGTTAAGGTAAATTCTAATGAGGAAGTTACAACATTCTTAAATGAATATAAGGAAACTAATAAAAAAACTCTAGGTGAATTCTTAAATAAGTGGGTTAAGTTTGAAACTTATAGAAAAGTAGTTTTCCATAGTACTAATTAACAAGAAGTAAAAGAAGAATATAACAAATTAACTTTATGTTCAGATTAAGTTTGAATATAAAGTTAATTTTTTATTTTGAATTGTCTTTATGTTTAAATTTATTATAGATATGATAAAATAAATATTATTAATTATTCATCATTAATTTAAAATACGGGAGTTGATAAACATTAATATAGATTTTTTGGGTGGAGCTTTAGAAGTTGGTGGAAGCTCTATATTAGTTAAGATAAATAATAAAAATATATTGTTGGATGCAGGAATTAGACAAAGTGCTAGCAAGGATAGCATTCCTAATTTTAGAGATATTCAAACTTATGGTGGATTAGATGCAATTATAATAAGTCATGCTCATTTGGATCATATAGGATGTTTACCAATTATAAGTAAGGAATATCCTAATGCTAAAATATATATGAACAATATGACAAAGGATTTAGTTAAAGTACTATTGTATGATAGTTTAAAAATAATGAATAATAGAGATGCTGAAATTCCATTATATGCGGAAGCTGATGTTGAAAATACACTAAATAGAATTTTTACTATAAATTACGAAGTTAAATTCCCTATATTTGAAGATATGTATGTAACTTTTTATAATGCTGGGCACATAGCAGGTGCAAGTTGTGTTTATCTTCAAAGTTCTGAAGGAGCCGTATTTTATTCTGGCGATTTCTCAGTATTTTCTCAAAGGACTGTTGAAGGCGCAAAGTTACCTAAACTAAGGCCTGATGTTGCGATAGTTGAATCCACTTACGGAGATAGACTTCATTCTAATCGTGAAATTGAAGAAAGAGCGTTAATTAATATTGTAAATGAATGTATAGAAAACAATGGGAAGATGATAATTCCAGCATTTGCTCTAGGTAGAGCACAAGAAGTAATACTTATATTAAAAGGTGCTATAAATAAAGGGAGCCTTAAAAAAGTTAAAATATATGTTGATGGAATGGTAAGAGATATAAATAGAGTTTATAAAAATAATCCATTATATTTAAGAAATTCTCTTGGAAAGAAAATATTAAAAGGAATAAGTCCTTTCTACGATGAGAATATAGTTGCGGTTAAGAGTACTGATAATAGAGAAGATATATTATCTCAGAAGGAACCGGTAGTTATAATATCAAGTTCGGGGATGATTACAGGTGGTCCAAGTGCATTTTATGCGGAAAAAATTGCTCCAATGGAAAATGGATACATAGTAATAACAGGATATCAAGATGAAGAATCTCCAGGAAGAAAAATATTAGATTTAATAGAGGCTGATGAGAATAGTGAGAGATATCTAAGTATAAATAATCTTAATATTCCTGTTAAATGTAAAATTAAAAAGGTAGGACTATCGGCACATGCAGATAAAAATGAAATAAAAGGAGTTTTAGAAAGAATATCTGCGAGGAATATTATATTAGTTCATGGAAATGAAGAAGTTATAAGGAATTTAGGAAAAGAAATATCAAGTGAATTTATAGGAAGAACATTTACACCAGCTTGTGGAGAGGAAATAGAAATAAATATTAGGAATCCTAGAAAACAATTGAATAAAACTTTTTCTAATATTTTAAAGAGGAAAGATAAATTATCTCAAGAAAGTATAAGTGAGTTATGGAAATTTGTTTATGAAAATTATAATGATAAACTTTTCACTATAGAAGAATTGATGTATATATGGAGTGGTGAAAAGAATTTTAATAATAGCAAAGAAATTGAACTTGAAAAGTATGAGGATAATATACAGAGTTTCAAACAGATTATTGTAAATAGTGTATATTTTGAAAGTGATTTAAAGAGGCTATTTTTGTTTAGAGCAAGAAGTGAAGAAGATATAGAGGAAGACTTACAACCTAAAGAACTTACGCAACAAATATTATTTAGCATTATAGAAGAAAAGTTTAAGAATTTTGAGTATAAAAAAATTAGCATGATATCAGATAAAAAAGAAATCATATTAAATTTTGATTTTCCACATGCAGTAGATTCATCAATTAATAATATTATGGATGAATTTTATAATGAAATACAATGGAAAGTAAAGATTAATGATAAAATAAATAATAATTCAGCAGAATTACTTATTAAAAAATTAATTGACCCTATGAGTATTAAAAAGATATCATTCTATCCAGAAAAATTAGCTGTTCAAGTTTTTCTTAATAAAAAAATTACATATGATGAAAGTATAAGCAATGCATTTGAAGTAAAAACTGGCTGGAAGCTTTCTATAATTGAAGAAGGAAATATTGATAACAGTAATAACTCTTTTAATGATAAATTGTTTTTTGAAGTTGATGATGTAACATCAATAGAGCAGAATGTTGCGTTAGATTTAATTGATAAAGCATTTGACGGTGAAAAATATAAACCTTATAAGAAAAGTATAAAAACTAATGGAAACAAGAAATATATAGAACTAATATTTATATCACCTAAAATTGGTCAGAAATTTGAAGAGAAGTTAGGTCATCTTTCTTTAGAAACAGGCTGGAGTATAGCTATATCTGATAAGGTTAATCAAAATGAGTTATTTAATATTGCAAAGCTTTTATGTGATAAAAATAATATTATATTAAAGAAAAATCCGTCTTATAATCCAGGAAGTATGAGTGTTTCTTTAAATATTATAGAAGGCGAAGAAAAATTTAAGGCTGTTAAAGATGAATTTGAAGAAATTACTGGATGTATGATTGAAAGTAAATAAATTTATTAAATATTAAAATAAATGTAGGCCGTGAGTTTCTATTATTAACTATAGTTAACATTGGATCTTGTAACGAAAGGATAAAATTACATGGAGATTATTTCTACAATAGTTGGGCAAGTTAGCATTATGTATGTGTTAATGGCAATTGGATTTATTGTTTATCGTAAAAATTTAATTAATGAAGAAGGAGCTAAACAAATTTCTAATTTATTAGTTTGGGTAATTAATCCATTAATTATGTTGACTCGTTATCAAATGGATTTTTCCATGGAAAAGCTTAAAGAGCTAGGAATCTCATTTATAGTTTCCTTATGCGCAATGCTAATTGGATTCCTTATAGGGAAAATTATATTTAAGAAAAATCAAAGAATTGATAAATTTGCAATTGGATTTGCTAATGCAGGATTTATTGGGATTCCTTTAGTAACTAATCTAATGGGAATAGATAAGGTCTTTTTTTTATCGGCCTATTTAGTTTGTTTTAATATTTTGAGTTATACCTACGGAATATACATGGTATCAAATAATAAAAATTTAATCACAGTTAAAAGTGTTTTGTTAAATCCAGGAATTATAGCCGTAGCATTGGGACTAGTTATTTTTATTTCACCGATTAAATTGCCAGCACTTTTTTATGATGCTTTTAATTTAGTTGGTCAGACTAATACGCCTATAGCAATGATTTTACTTGGTACATATATTGCAAAAGCTGAGCTTATTACACTATTTAATGATAGACATGCATATTTTGTGGCAGCTATAAAGCTTATTGTAATTCCAATAATAATAACTGTTCTATTTAAGTTTTTACCTCCATATCTGGTAGAAATAAAAAAAGTTGTATTAATAGCTATGTCCACTCCTGTAGGACTTACAGTACCAATGTTTTCTCAGATGTATGGAGGAGATTATGAGTATGGTGCTAAATTAGTTGGATTAAGTACATTGTTATCGCTGGCGACTATACCAGTAATTCTATTTTTAGCTAATATTATTTGGTAAATATAAGATTATATATTACGATTTTATTTTAAAACTATCAAGGGGGCATCTTATGGAATTGGGGAAAATACCAGATAATTCGTACAAAAGAGAAGAAAAAAATAATTTGGATTACTTTATTCAAGGAATAAAGGACTGCATTCCAACTATTTTTGGATATTTAAGTTTAGGACTTGCCTGCGGAGTTTTAGGGAAATCATGTGGATTAACGATTTGGGAAGCTATGGGGATGAGCGCATTTGTTTATGGAGGATCGTCTCAGTTTATTGCTTCAAGCATGATTTTATCATCAGCTTCAGTTCCAAGTATAATATTTACTATATTTTTTGTTAACTTCAGGCATCTATTTATGAGTGCATCAATTGCACCCTATTTTAAGAAAAACTCATTACTAAAAAATCTCTTTATTGGTTTACTGTTAACTGATGAAACTTTTGCAGTAGCATCCGAAGAGGGAATTAGGAAAAATAAAATTAATAATTTATGGATGATTGGATTAAATATTACTGCATATATAAATTGGATTGTGGCTACAGGGATTGGAGTGCTTTTAGGAAGTGTTATTCCAGACTACAAAGCTTTTGGCTTAGATTTTGCATTAACAGCTATGTTTATAGGATTACTGATTTCAGCTATAAGGATAAACTTAAAAATAAAAGAAGCTATAATAATAATTTTTACTGCAGTAATTATACTTATAATCAGTACAAAATTTGTTTCAACTAGTATCGGCGTAATTATAGCAGCTATTAGTGGTGCATTAATTGGGGTGGTGATTAAAAAATGAATTATTATGTATGGAGTGTTATTTTAGGGGGATGTATTGTAACTGTACTTCCAAGAATACTCCCTATAACTATACTATCAAAGATTAAATTGAATAAGAGAGTTGAAGAGTTCTTAGCATATATACCAATATCAATTTTAGCGGCTTTAATAGCGGTAGAACTTTTTACAGTAGATAATAAGTTTTCAATCGATGGGAATTTTTTTGAGTTAATAGCTGCAATACCAACAATATTAGTTGCTATTAAAAAAAATGATTTATTATTAACAGTAATTGTAGGAATTATATCAATTGCGGTTTTAAGATTTCTATATTAATAACGAGGATTAGATTAAAGGTATTACATTTGTGTAGATACCTTTTTTATTTGACTTGGAATTTATATAAGTGTATTATCTTCTATAAGTAAAGGATAATAATGGTTATAAATTAATGATAAAGGAATAACAAAATGAAAGATAAAATAAAGTTAACAGCAAAAACTAAAATTTGTATTAAAAACAGTATAATACTTTCTATTATAATTAGCATTTTTGCACAAATATACATATATCCTTTTAGCAATAAGTTCGTTTTGGGAGCTGGAGTCATTGTAATAGGTTTTGTTTTTTCCATATCTGAAAATATATACCCATTTATAATAGGAGTAATAGCGGGAATTTTAACAGCACTCATCAGAAGTATGGGGTTAATAATAACTTCCTCCAGTTATTCAAATGATATTATATTGCAATTTATACCAGCCGCTATTTTTTATATTTCTTATGGAATTTTAGGCACAATATTTCCGTTGAATAAGAAAAATAAATCCATAATGTATTTATATTTTTATTTAACATCTTTTGATATAATATGCAATGTTATAGAAATAGAAATTAGGAATATGTTTTCTATATCAACAATGGAAGTGATTATAGTTACAGGCCTCATTCGAGCATTTATTCAATGTTCTGCTTACTTATTATACAATTATCAGAAGTTATATATTAAAAATTCAGAGCACCAAAATCGTTACGCTGAGCTAAATTTAATGGTTTCTAAAATATATGCTGAAGCATTCTATTTGCAAAAATCCACGCATGATTTAAATAAAGTAATGAAGGAAGCATATGATTTGTATGAAATAAATAAAGGTAAATCAGAATTTTCAACTAAAGCTTTAGCTATTGCTCAGAATGCTCATGAGATCCGTAAAAATAATGATAGGGTTCTTAGAGGAATAAATCAATTAGTAGAGAATGTTGAAAAAGCAGAATACATGACTATTTCAGAAATTTTTTCTATAATAGAAGATAGTACAAAAAGACAGATAGAGAGTATTAATTCTAGCATTTTTATAGAATTTAAATTAGAAAAAGATTGCTCAATTAAAAGATATTACGATATTTTTGCAATTTTAAATAATTTAGTTATCAATGCTATTGAAGCATGTAATGATAAAAATACAATTAGTGTAACGGGGAAAGTTTTAGAAAAAGCATTACTGCTTAAGGTTTCAGATGATGGGACAGGCATCGATGAAGAAGTATTACCATATATATTCAACATCGGATTTTCTACTAAATTTGATAAGAACACTGGAGCAATGTCTTCGGGAATAGGGTTGTGTCACGTTAAAAATCTTTTGGAAGATTTAGGTGGAACAATAGAAGTTAAAAGTAATGCTAATATTGGAACCACATTTGTGATTAATATACCAATATTAAGTTTATAAAGAATTTATATTAAGGGAGTATTTATGGAAACAACATTTGTAATTATCGATGATGATATAGCGATATGCAAAATTTTAGAACAGACAATTAAAAAGAATAACTTAGGAAAAGTTTTATCAATTTTAAATTCAGGAAAAGATGCAAAAGATATAATAACCAAATTAAATCCTGACATTGTATTAGTTGATTTGTTATTACCGGAAGTAGATGGTATAGAAATTGTAAAAAACTCATATGAAAGTGGATTTAAAGGTAAAATTATAATGTTATCTCAAGTAGAGGAAGGCGAAATGATTTCTAATGCTTATAAAAGCGGAGTCCTTTTTTACATTAATAAGCCAATTAATATGATTGAAACAATTAGTGTTATTAAGAATGTAAAAAAGCAAGTTGAATTAGAAAAATCTATATTAATGATAAAAAGCGTGATTTTTCCTGACAATATTGAAAAGACTAAAGAAGTACAAAATGATGTAAGTTACTCCTCTGCTGAAGATAAGCTGTTAAGAATATTTTCGGATGTTAATATAGTAGGAACTGCTGGTGTAGATGAGTTAAAGCTTGTAATATTAAATATAATTGATAAAAAGAAAATGAATCCGTCTAAGCCATATCAGCTAAAAGAAATTTATATGGAAGTTGCAAGAGAATTATATGGTAAGGAACTTGCAGCTATTAATTGTAGAGCTATGGAACAGCGCATTAGAAGAACTATTACCAAGGCAATGACATCTGTAGCTGGTTTAGGAATTGAAGATATAAATAATAACATATACAAAGAATATTCTTCATCCCTTTTTGAGATTAAACAGATAAAACAGGAAATAAGATTTCTGAAGCAGTCTTCAATAAAACAGGGAAAAATAAATACTAAAAAATTTATTGAAGGTATATTAATTAAAATATTAAATTAGTATACAAACTACAATAAACTACAGAAAACACAGAATGCTTAAATCTATTGAATAAAATACTCTTAAAATATATAATCTATCTAAGATTTATGAAAAAGCGAAGGAGCTTTGGTGTATATGCCAAGGCTCTTTTTTTTATACAACAAGATCTATTATGTGATAGTTATTATTGGATTTGAAATAAAAGTTTAAATAAAAGGGGGGTAATAGATGATTAGGCTAGAAAACATAGTTAAAAATTTTGGGGATGTTCATGTTTTAAAAAATGTAAACTTAACTGTTAATGAAGGAGAAAAGTTAGTTGTAATAGGGCCAAGTGGATCTGGAAAATCGACTCTTATTAGATGTATTAATTATTTAGAGGAACCTACTTCTGGAAAAGTTATTGTAGATGAATATGACTTGAGCTTGAAAAAAGATTTGGCTAAAGTAAGGCAGTCTACTGCAATGGTTTTTCAGCAATTTAACTTGTATCCACATATGACCGTATTAGAAAACTTAACTTTAGCACCTATAAAACTTCAAAAGGTAAGCAAAAAAGAAGCAGAAGAATCAGGGAGAAAGTACTTAGAAAGGGTAGGTTTAAAGGAAAAGGCAGATTCTTATCCAAACCAATTATCGGGAGGACAACAACAAAGGGTTGCAATTGCGAGAGCACTTAATATGCATCCTAAAATAATGTTATTTGATGAACCTACATCAGCATTAGATCCAGAAATGATTCAAGAAGTATTGGATGTCCTAGTTGGCTTATCTAAAGAAAATATAACAATGGTTGTTGTAACTCATGAAATGGGATTTGCGAAACAAGTAGCAGATAGAGTTGTATTCATGGATGGTGGTCAGATTATTGAAGAGGCTCAACCAGAAGAATTTTTCTCAAATCCAAAGAATGAGAGAACAAAAGCTTTTTTAAATAAGGTTATTAGGTAACAAATCAAATTTCACATAAAAATAATGAAAATAGGGGGATAAATATATGAAGTTAAGAAAAGTATTTTTAGCGTTAGGATTAGGTATATGTATAATGATGGCAGGTTGTAGTTCAGCTCCATCAACACAAAGCAGCACAGGAGCAAATACAACTGAAGCAAAAGAAATACAAGCTATAAAAGATAGAGGAGTATTGAAGGTAGGAGTAAAAGTAGATGTGCCTAAATATGGTTATAAGAATCCTAAAACAGGTGAAATGGAAGGTTTAGAAATTGATTTATCAAAAGCAATAGCAAAAAAAATCTTAGGTGATGAAAATAAGGTAGAATTCCAAGGGGTAACAGCTAAAACAAGAGGACCGCTTCTTGATAATGGAGAAATAGATATGGTTGCGGCTACATTTACAATAACTGATGAAAGAAAAAAGAGCTATAATTTTTCAGATCCGTATGTAAAGGATGGTATTGGATTACTTGTTAAAAAGAGTCTTGGCGCATCATCACTTAAAGATTTAAATGGAAAGACTATTGGTGTAGCTCAAAGCTCAACAACTAAGGATGCGTTACAAAAGGAAGCTGAAAAGCAAGGAATTACTCTTAAATTTTCTGAACTTGGTGGATATCCAGAACTTAAAACAGCACTAGATTCGGGCAGAATTGATTGTTTTGCAGTTGATGCTTCTATTTTAAATGGATATGTTGATGATTCAACAGTAATATTAGATGATAGATATAATCCTCAAGAATATGGTATTGCAAGTAAAAAAGACAATACTGAACTTGCTAAAGTAATAAATGAAGTTATAAATGATATGAAGAGTTCAGGGGAATTAGATAAATTAATTAAAAAGTGGGATATTAAGTAATGAATGGACCTTTTTCAATATTTAAATGGGAAGCACTTTTTAAAGACTTTAACATATTTTTTGAGGGATTTGTAACAACACTTGAGGTTTCAATATTAGGACTTATACTAGCCCTAATACTTGGAACTATCTTTGGAGTACTTTCTACAAGTAAAATTAAGATTTTTAAGATTATATGCAGAATATATGTAGAGATAATTCAAAATACGCCTCTTGTAATACAAGTATTCTTTCTATTTAATGGGTTACCATATGTAAAGATTGTGCTACCAGTATTTTTAATAGGGATACTTGGGGTTGGAGTTTATCATGGTGCATATATTGCTGAAGTTGTAAGAACTGGTATAACATCAATATCAAAGGGACAATTTGAGGCGGCTAAGTCACAAGGGTTTTCGCATATTCAAACTATGAGATATATAATATTACCTCAAACAATAAAGATAATAATACCACCACTTGCAAATCAAATGGTAAATTTAATAAAAAATACTTCTGTATTGGCTATGATTGCAGGTGGAGATTTAATGTATACAGCAGACTCTTGGTCTAGCGCTAATATGTACTATGGTCCTGCGTATGTTATAACTGGTGCACTTTATTTTGTAATTTGTTATCCATTGGCAATGCTTTCAAGAAAACTTGAACTTAGAGAAAAAAAGAAGGCTTTAATAAAGATTGAAGATTCTATATCAGGGCAAACTGCTGTAGCAGAAGGGGGGCTATAATAATGTCAAGTGTATTTAATCAAGCTAATGTGTCCTTTCTTTTACAGGGAATGAAATTGACTTTAATAATAGCATTTCTATCAATTATATTAAGCGTGTTTTTGGGAACAATTCTTGCAGTGTTAAGAAATCATTCAAAAGGGATTTTTGGAAAAGTTGCAACAATATATATAGAAATTTTTAGAAATACACCAAACTTATTATGGATTTTAGCTATTAGGTTTTTAGTTCCTATAAAACCTATGAATTCAGGAATCCTCTCTTTTACATTATTTACTTCAGCTGCTATGGCTGAAATATTTAGAGGTGGTATGAATTCTATAGGTAAGGGACAGTATGAAGCAGCATATTCCCAGGGATTTTCGAAGTTTCAGACATTAAGATATATAATATTACCTCAAAGTTTTAGGCGTTGTGTTCCGACTTTTTTATCTCAAGCAATTACTGTCATAAAAGATACATCTTTTTTATGGGCAGTTGGAATAGAAGAGTTTACAGGAAAAGGCATGATTCTTATGGGAAGTTTTGTTTCATCTTTTCAGATATTCTTGTTGTTTGGAACTATAGCAGCAACGTATTTCATAGTAAATTTTGCAATATCATGTTGCGTGAGAACTATTAGAACTGAGTATTAAGATTAGATAAAAATTAATATATTTATTTCAAGTGGAAAAATAGTAGAAGTAAAACAGTTTTAGTTTAACTCCTACTATTTTTTATTTGGTTTCAATTCCAATTAATACATTGGAGCAAGAAAGATAAATTCCTAGAAGTACGAATATAAGACTGATAATATGAATTGGCAAAATTTCTTCTCTTAATACTATTCCGGATAGCAAAATACTGCTAATTGGCATAACTCCTGTAAATACAGCAGCATTACTTGCATCTACTTTTGCAATTCCTTTAAACCATAATATTTAGGTACTGCGATTCTGAAGGAGTAATTGAGCTAAGGCAAGAACTTTCAAAATACCTATTTAGAACTAGGGGAATACAGAGTAAACCAGAACAAATAGTAATTATATCAGGTTTTACACAAGGATTATCTTTAATAGCAAAGATGTTATACAAATCTGACGCAGAGGTTATAGTGGAAGATCCCATTCATTATGGATTATTAAATGTTATTTCAGCCTGCGGATATTCAATAAATTCTATTCCTGTTGATAATAAAGGATTAAAAACAGAAATGATGAGTCCAATAGGTAAAGTTGAATTTATATATGTGACCCCATCCCATCAGTTTCCACTAGGTGGAGTTATGTCTATACAAAGACGTATAGATCTAGTTAAATTTGATGAAAAGAATAATTGTTATATCATTGAGGATGATTATGATAGTGAGTTCCGCTATGAGGGTCAACCAATAAGTTCACTTTATGAATTGGAGCCCAGTAAAGTGATATATGTCGGATCTTTTAGTAAAATTTTAGCGCCAGCATTAAGGCTGGGATATATGATATTACCAGAAGAATTATTGGATAGATATAAGAAACTAAAAATGTACACAGATGTACATACTGAGTCTATTTCCCAACTTGCTTTAGCAGAGTTTATAAGCGAAGGGAGGCTAGAAAAGCATATATGGAAAATGAAAAAGGAATATAGCAAGAAACGGCAGGAATTAATCAAAAGTTTAGATTATTATTTCCCAAATAAATATATCGTTAAAGGACAATCAGCGGACTTACATTTAGTAATTGAATTTGAAGATATAACTTTTAATGAAGAAATATTAGAGAAAATTATTAGTGAGAAAGTTAAGGTGTATCCAGTTGAAAAACATGCAATAAATAAAGGTAATCACAAGAACGAAATTATTTTAGGGTATGGGCATTTTAGTATTAAGGAAATAGAAGAGGGAATTAAAAGAATCGATAAGGTTTTGAGGCATTATATTAGATTCAAATAAAAAAATAAATTTCTATATTGACTTAAAGCGCACTTTAAGTGATATGATTTTTTTAAGGAGGAAGTTTATGTTAGAATTTGAAATAAGTGAGGTGTCAAAAATAACTAAATTGAAATCTCACACCTTAAGGTATTATGAAAGTGTTGGATTAATTAGAGATATTAAAAGAAATGCTGCAGGAAAAAGGGTTTACTCAGAGGATGATTTAAAATGGATTGAAGCAATAAATAGACTTAGGGAAACTGGAATGAATATAAGAAAAATGCAAGAGTATGCAAGATTAAGGCATATGGGAGATGAGACAATTTTAGAAAGAAAAATAATGATGGAGAATCATTTAGAATCAATAAATAGAGAAATTGATAAATTGTTGGAAGCAAGAGATTATGTAGAAAAGAAAATTAAGATTTATAATGAAATGGAGGAAAAAATTAATGAAAGTAGAAAGTAGATTTGAAAGAGGATATAAAAAATTACTTGAGATAGATGGAAAAGCAGGACAAGAGGTAGAGAATAGTTTAAAGGATATTTCTCCTGATTTAATGAATTATATTATAGAGTACAGCTTTGGTGATATTTATTCAAGAGAAGGTCTTGACTTAAAGTCAAAAGAAATTGCGGTGGTTGCTGCTCTAACAGCTCTTGGAAACGCACAACCACAATTAAAAGTTCATATAAATGGAGCATTAAATGTTGGATGTACAATTAATGATGTTAAGGAAGTAATACTACAAATGTCAGGATATTCTGGTTTTCCAACATGTATAAATGCTATGAATGCCTTAAAGGATGTAATTAATGAACGAAAAATACAAGGTATTAATGATATTTTTGGAGAGGAACCTACTAATGAAGTATCTCCGCTTCAGAGATATGAAGTTGGAGCAAAGGAACTTTCGGAATTAGATAACAATCAAGTAAAAGTTCTTGAAGAAGCTTATAATGAGTTTGCACCAGATCTAGTAAAGTTTGTAGTGAATAGCTATGCTGATATTATTGGAAGAAATAACTTGAGTAAAAGATATAGACAGATTGCTACAATCGCAGCCTTAACAGCTTTAGGTAATGCACAGCCCCAATTAAAGTTTCATATAAATGCAGGTTTAAATATTGGATTAACAGCTGATGAAATAAAAGAAATAATGCTATTAATGACTGTGTATTCAGGTTTCCCATCTGCAATAAATGGAATGAATGTATTAAAAGAAGTATTAAATAAATAGTGTTCCTTTTTATTCAAGTATAGGATATTATTAGAACTGTGGTAAAAATAATATTATAGTTTATACTTGTATCAAAAGGGAGATAATATATGTCTAAGATTATGATAATAGAAGATAATGAAAATATAAAAAAGGAACTTATTGAATTTTTGATGCGTTATGGATATGAAGCCTATGCACCATCAGACTATGAAAATATAGTAAAGATAGCTTTAAAGGAAGAACCTAATTTAATTTTGCTTGATATAAACCTTCCGTATTATGATGGATACTATATATGCAGGGAAATCCGAAAGGAAAAGGATATACCAATAATAATTGTAACAAGTCGCGATAGTGAAATGGATGAAATTATGAGCATGAACTTAGGTGCAGATGATTTTATAACAAAACCATATAATACTCAAATATTGCTTGCAAGAATAACAGCAGTGCTTCGAAGAACTTCTGGGAATAATTCTAATTTTGAAATAGTTGAACATAAAGGCTTGAAGCTTAATGTTACTAATGGAAGTGTAAGTTTTAATGAAAATAAAGTTGATCTTACTAAAAATGAATTAAAAATACTCCTATGTCTTTTAAAAAATAAGGGATCCATTGTAAGCAGAGAGGATTTAATGGACTTTCTGTGGAATTCAGATCTATATGTTGATGACAATACATTATCTGTTAATATAACTAGACTAAGAAAAAAACTGGGTGAATTAGGTTTTAATGATGGAATTGAAACAAAGAGAGGGCTTGGATATATATTACTATGAATACAAGAGAATATTTAATTTCAAAATCACCGTATTTAATAATTAATTTAATAATATATCTATTAATTTTAGTTATTATGAGTATAGCTAAAATGCCTGCTATAGTAATGTTTATAGTTTTTCTTATCTGGTTTTTACCTTTATTAATTTATATATTAATGGATTTTCTTGTTAAGAAAAAATTTTATGATGATATAACAGGTGTTACCGAAAAACTAGATAAAAAATATCTACTACCTGAAGTAATAAAAGTCCCTAATTACTATGAAGGAAAAATTATTTATGAAACATTAATGGAATGTAATAGAAATATGCATGAGCATGTTAATTTTTATAAAAATCTTCAAAAAGAATATAGGGAATATGTTGAGACATGGGTTCATGAAATTAAAACTCCCATATCTTCTTCAAAATTAATTATTGAAAACAGTGATTGCAAAGAGAAGAATGCTCTAGGAGATGAATTGAAAAAAATTGAAGAATATATTAGCCAGGCTCTATATTATTCTAGAAGTACAGATGTTAGTAATGACTATATAATAAAGGAATTTGAAATAAAGGAAGCGGTTCAAGAAGCTATTAGAAATAATAGGCGAGACTTTATAAATAAAAAGATAGCTGTTGATATAGGGGAAGTATCTGGAACCGTAGTAACTGATATAAAATGGATAAAGTTCATTGTAAATCAAATCATAATTAATTCAATAAAATATAGCAAGACTAAAAATGCAATTTTAAAGGCATATACAATAAAGGGAAAAGATAATTTAATGCTTACTATTGAGGATAATGGTATAGGAATCCCGAAAAATGATGTGAACAGAGTTTTTGATAAGGGATTTACAGGTGAGAATGGAAGAAAGTATGGAAAGTCCACAGGAATAGGTCTCTACTTATGCAAAAAACTTTGCGAAAAACTAGGACTCGGAATATCATTAAGTTCTGAAGAAGAAAAAGGTACTAAGGTTAATATAATTTTTCCCATTGGAGATTTTACAAGTTTGAAGTAATTATGTGATATAGAATTAATTAATGAAAGTATTAAAAAGTATAGCATGTATTTTAATTATATGGTATAATATGGATGTGACTAAACCATAATATTAAAATAACATTTCAACATTGATCGAGAGTAATAAGTGGCTTTATTACTCTTTTTTTGTCAGGAAATTATAGAATTTTTAATTGTTAAAATTGGGTGGATAGCAACGCTTGTGAGAGTGTTAAGTGGTGAATAATGAAAAAATAATAATGAATGATTAAGGAAGAAAAGCCTTTGGCTTTTCAAAAATAAAATATTTAAGAAATTACAAAGTAATTTCAATCATAATCATTAATTATTTATCACTGATAAAACGTAGCACAGCCATTTTTGTTAATATCTAAGAAAATATAAAAATTTTCGATTTTGAAAGTCAGTAATATCAATGGATAAGAGAAATTCAGATTGTAAAAATCTCATTAAAATACGAGTATATATGTGTTGTAAAAAAGTATATATGTAAGCATGTATGCATATATGTATCATAAAAAAATCCCTATGGAATGTATTAAATAAATGTTGTTAGTGATTATAAATACAAAAATGTGGCAAGTATTAAAAGGAAATACAAAGTATGAAATTACAGAAGTGCAAAAATACAAAATATAATTTCAAAATAAAGCTATTAAAAACTACTAGAAGTTATTGGAAGTTATTGGAAGTTATAAATTGTAAATTAATAATGTAAATACAAAATAGAGGTGTTCCTTTTGATACAAGAAGATATTAAATTAAAAAAATTAAAAACACATGTAAACTATATTTTAAGAAAAGA
>JAJXWH010000018.1 GCA_021781745.1 Bacillota bacterium
AGGCAGGTTACCCACGTGTTACTCACCCGTCCGCCGCTAATCAGTCCCCGAAGGGACTTCATCGCTCGACTTGCATGTGTTAAGCACGCCGCCAGCGTTCGTCCTGAGCCAGGATCAAACTCTCAATTATAAAGTGAAACTTAATTTAGATGAAGTTTACCTTCAGCTAAATTTTAGTTAAACTTATCCAATCGGAAAAGTTTAATCTTAGCTTACTCAAATAAAGAATTGCTGGTTTACTTAAATGTATTTATTATATTCTGTTCAATTTTCAAAGACCAATTTTTCTTTCTTACCACTATTGTTGTAATGTTTTGTTGTTATCTGTCGTTTCTGACAGCTTATTTAGTATATCATCGCTTTCAAGGCTTGTCAATAACTTTTTCAAAAAACTTTTTGAACTTCATTTTTACGAGTTCTTTCTAGTTTTAAGCTACTGATTTTGCGTCTCTCAGCGAGGAATTACATCATACCATCACTACTTACACTTGTCAACAACTTTTCAGAAATCTTTTAAAACCTTATTTAAAAATCTTTATCGACTTCTTTCGAGTTATTTATGTATCTCAGCGACGTGTTTTATCTTAACATCTCTTATATGCTCTTATTTATTATGTTTTCGCTATTATCTAAAATTATTCTTGGATTCTATAATAATTCTTTATTATTCGAACTATTATGCATGATGATACGCTAGATAGAGTTGCTGTGTCTAATCATCTAAAATACCTGATATGATTCATCCACTAGATTAAATCTTACATAACCCCCCGCCATTTATTTGGTGCGCTTATATAATAAGACATTTTTATCCACAGAAAATAAATTTACAGCTTTATCGTATTCTCATCTTGCATCTGTTACTGAATAGGGTTATGAAAACATATTAGCTAAATTAAAGGTACACATTAATACAAATTGTAACTCCCCCTGCGTCGTATTTCACGACCCCCTTCCATTGTCTCAAAACTCCAGATGAGCAGAAGCTATTAATTTTTTTATTATATCTATTTAATATAAATAAAATACTTGGTATCCTCATTCTGTAAATGACCAATCATTACCTCATCCACAATGAATGAAAGAAGTGCTACTGGCTTTACTTCACCTCTTTTGTAATCATCTTTTATCTGCAATAATTTGTCTATAAGGCTCTTGTGTTCGTCAGCATGAAAACTGAATTCTGAATATTGGATGTCAAACAGGTATTTATCCTCATATTCAAAATGGTCTTTTATATGCCTCGTCAGAAGTTCCAGAACCGGCATTATTTCTTGATATTCTTTATTTTCATGAATTATCCCAATCAATTGCTTTGCAATCATATTTATATCCATATGCTGATTATCTATTTCTTTATTTCCAATCAAGGATTCTCTTTTAAGATCAAGGCATTCTCCCATATCGTGAAATTTTTCGTTTCCATCTGATGCTACAACTTGGTTTCTCCCCCCTTGTTTTGCACGGTAAAGAGAATCATCCATGCGCCTATACCAATTTTTAAAGGACTCATATCTTAATCTTTCTGCAACACCAATGCTCACTGTTTGCTTTCCCGTAACAGGGTGATGCTTCTCTTCAATAGCTGCGCGGATTTTTTCAGCCTTAAAAGTAGCCGCCTTTATATCAGTATATGGCATTAGAACAACAAATTCCTCGCCTCCAAGACGTACAAAAAGCTCCGACTGATCCTTTACATTATTTGTGGTTTTTGCAGTAAGCTTTAGTACCTCGTCTCCTATCGGATGTCCCCATGTATCATTAACATTCTTAAAATGATCAATATCTAGTATTGCCATAGAAATAGGCTCATTAAGCTTATCAGCCTTTTCCATTTTTTCTGCAATGATAGTATCGAAAAAATGTCTGTTATATACACCAGTCAGCTGATCATGATAACTTAAATACTCTAATTCCTCTGCCCTTTTCCTTTCATTTTCTAATGCTAGATTTTTTTCTTTATAAGCCAATTCAAGTTCTTCTCTTATATTCTGAAGTTCATCTTCATACTCTATTCGTTTATTCATTCTTACTAAAACACAGTTAATAAATTCACCATCTTCACTGCTTCCATTTAATAAAACTGGTATGTCAAAACCATTTTTATTTTTAAAAGTAAGATATAGCTCTTCTACTATACCAGTAATAGAAATATTAACAAGGAACAGGGAATGAAACAGCATTTTACTTGCAACAGATAAAAATTCTTCTATGTGCTTATTAATTACATCCCCATATTCATATTCAATCATTTCTAAGAATTTCTTATTTGCATCTGTTATAATACCTTGATTGTTAAGTAAAATATAGCCGCACGGTATATTTTCAAATATAGAATTAATAGTAATCACCTCATCTATATATTTTGTCAACATAAATACTGTAAAATAATATCTGCAGTTTCCTTGGGGCTACTAATATTCGGATAATGACCTTTTGTATCCATAACCCTAAGAATACTGTTTTTTAAATTTTCATGAAGATAATTTGCAGCTTCAATTGGGACTACACTATCTTCTGAACATTGTATTATTAATGATGGCACTGTCAGTTTCGGTAAATCGCACCTATGATCTGATAAAAAGGTAGCTTTTGCAAAATCTCTCATTATAAATGAATTTTCTTTACAAAAAGTTTCTTTGAGATGGTCTGCTAACATAGGCTGCTCTGGAGCATTAATTAGCGCTGCAGCGTTCATAGTAGCCCATCCTATAAAGTTCATTTCCATCATTTTAAGCAGCTCTTTTACATCATTTTCACCAAATCCTCCAAAGTAGTCAGGTTTGTCATTAAGATATCTCGATGAAGGACAAATCATTACTAATGTTTTAAAATACTCCGGTTTCTCAATCGCTGCCAAAAGTCCAATCATTCCACTTACAGAATGTCCTATAAAAACCACTGAGCCTAAGTCTAATTCATCTAAAATTTCCAAAATATCTTTTGAATAACCTTCAAGGTTTTTATACCTTTCTTCATCATATGCTGACATATCTGATTTTCCAGAACCAACATAATCAAATAGCACTATTCTATTATCTTTTTCAAAATATGGAATTAAAAAATCCCATATTTTTTGATCACAACCAAAACCATGTCCAAACACAATTGTAGTTTTACCACCACCAATTATTTTAACATTATTTCTAGCTTGAATATTATTCATATTCAGTACCTCCAATTTTAAGCCCTAAAAACTCATACCAAGATTCTTTATGTTATTATCTTATTTTTTATATTCAGTTTCTATTTGGTTAAATTTATAAGTATACATTTGTACAGTAAAAATTCTATTTCTTTCTTTAGTCTAACAAGCTGTTCGGAACTCATGTTTTCGAGTTCTTTTTGGCTGCTTGTAAATTCTTCACTTATTTCATTAAATAGTGCTAATATTTCTTCCTTATTACTTTCTTTTAATTCATCTATATGTTTTCTTATTGAATTCTCAACATTATTAGCCCAGTTATCTATTGCAGTCATTGATATTTCCTCTATTTTGTTCTGCCAAGTCAAAGAATCATAAAGGAAAAATATCGAATCTGTAAATACATTTAAGGACTCTGTAATCCCCTTTAAAGATGTCGCTCTTATTGTTTTCAATAAATTCTTTAAATTATTATTTGTTTCTCCAAGGGTTGATCTTTCAAAAACATCTACAAGTTTCTTCAAGTTTTTGCTAGAAGCATAGCCCTTTTCAACTTCCCCTACTTTTCCTTTATATGCTTTCCTAAACATTTCGCTGGTAGCTCGTCCAACAGCATCTCCTCTATGTTTTTCAATAATTCCATCTACTACTTCACTATAAGAAGGAGTATTTATCTTAACACTTTCTTTTAACTTAATGATTTCCGCATTTAGCATATTTTCAATGCTTCTATCTAAACTAATTACTTCATCTTCAATATAAGTATTTAGATTTTCAGTTTCTTCATTTGTAAGCTTTGGTACAAAGTAATGCTGCATTAATGTAAAAGTTTCTTCCTTCTTGGACCATTTACTTTCGTCATAAATATATTTACAAATATCTTCTTTTATTTTTAAATCGGATTTAGCTATTAGTTTGATAGACTTTAGCTTTATTTTTGTAAATCCATCTTCTATAACTTCTAAGATTTTTTCTTTTTGATTTAAAAATTCTTTTATTATATTAACTTTTTCTTCAGCAGTTTCTTTTTCACATTCTATATCTGCAATTCTTGAATTTATTTTTATATCACATTCACGCAAGATATAATCTTGATAACTTTTTAATGTTTCTGAAAGCTCTTCCTTTTTACTAGGATCAGTAACTTTTTCATAAATATAATCCCAAAGCATATCTGCACTTGGATTTTTTTCGCTATTACTTTCTATCAAAAATAATTCAACGTCCTTATGAAGACATTCATTAACACTTTTTGTAATTTCACTAATCCTCTTATTGTCTTTTGTAATATCCTGAGGACACATATTTACAGCTAATATCACTTCTACATTATCATTTATAACTTCTCCAACAAATTTTAAAAACTGAAAATCATCATCTCCAATTCCACTTCTATAAGAGACAACATAAACAATGAAATCACTTTCTGGAATAAATTCCTTTAGGACTTCTTCATGTCTATCAATTAAAGAACCATAACCAGGTGTATCAAAAAGTCTCATTCCCTCGTATTTTGAATCCTTACATGGCCCAATATATCTTAATCTATTTAAATTTGCACTAGGTTTTAATGTTAAATCAGCAAATTTATCGCTATTTAAAATTTCCATGCTAAAGTCATTATTTATAGCTACTAAGGTTTCTTCATAGTTATTTCCAATAATAACTTCAGTAACAACACCTGTTGTTGGCTTTACACTTTCAGATAGTATTTTTTTATTAAATATGCTATTTATTAATGCACTTTTTCCTGAACTTGTCTCACCTAACATAACTACATAATGAGCTGGATTTATTATTCTATTTTTAATTAATAAATTTCTAGCTTTTATATCATCATTTTCAAGGGCATCAACAACTTTATCAATTCTCTTCTGCCTTTCTACACAGCTTTTAAATATGTCCATTATTATTTCTCCTTATATTCTTCTATTAATTTCATTAAGATTTTTGAATCCTCTTCAAATTCCAAAGTATGCTCATTATTATAGTCAGCCTCATATTGCTTTTCTATATTTTCAATATCATCTTTAAAATTCTTTTCTAAATTAATTCTCAATTCTTTCATAGAAGCATCTATTTCCTGCTGTTTAGCCATTAAATCTCCAATAATTTCTTCCTTTAAATATTTTTCTAGATCTTCTATCATTGGCTCTAAATCTTTTAAAGTATAATTTGCTCTATTTTCAATTATTTTCTTTTTCATAAGATCTCCAATTAGTGAAAATGTCAAGCTTATTCCCATACCTACAAGTATTCCTGCTGGTCCTCCAAGGATTCCAACCGCTCCAATAGTACCTACCAATCCCGTTGATACTCCAAGTACTGTTGGAAGTGATTTTTCATATTTTATTGAACTCTTTTTATTGAAAAATGATATATTTTCATACCTTCCATCAAAGCTCTTTATTTTTATGCCTTCAAGTTCAGTGTTAATATTTTTTATAAATGCACCGATATTGGCCAAAACTTCCTCCATTATATCATTTATAGCTTTATCAGATGTTTCCCTATATATTAAGCTCAGCCTGCTTCCATCAACTATTCCTTTATTAATAATTCTTCTAAGTTCAATTTTCAAATTCTCTATATTTTCTTTTATTATCTTTAAAGAATTATCTACAATATTACCCATTTCTTCTTCAACATATGCTCTACAGCTTCTTATTTTTCTTTTATTTTCTGAGAGTATATCTTTAATTTCTTTAATTCTTTCTTCTTTTTCTATTTCATTTTGTTCACCTTCATTTAATGCCAGAGTTTTATAAGTATCTATTTGAGCACCAACACTTTTTAAAGTTTCATCAATTCTCAACTTTAAGGCCTTTATTAGATCTTCATTATACTCTTTTGAAATATTCTTTATTAATTCTATTACCTTAACTATTCCAGAATTATTATAGGCTGCTTCATCCTTAGTAAATTTTCCTTTAACTGCTTCATAAACATTTACAATGTTTACAGCTATATCTCTTTCATCATTATGAGCATAACTTATACTGCTCAATACACCTTCGTTATGCTCTCTTGCTTCATTGGCATCCTCTAAACTTTCATCATTCCACTTGTTTTGAACAAAAATAGTATTAGAAAGCTTTGGCCACAAAGCATTTATGAAATTTTTTTCAGTTCTTGTAATAGGAGGGTTTGTCCTAATCATGAAAATTCCAGCTGCTAATCTTTCTACATATTCTAAAGTAGTTTTTTGATTTTGCGGAGTTAAACTCCCAACTCCTGGCAAATCCACAAGAACAATATCTTCTTTTAAAACTTCACTTTTATTATGTAACACTATTTTAGATACTTTAAGATTATTAGCTTCGTTATAATCATTATGTACATACTTTTCTAATTCTTGTATTTTTATAATACTTTTATTACCATCAAAGAAATATACAATAGCCTCATCTGTATTTTCTCCGTACCGAATTTCAACTGGTACGCAAGTTGTTTCATCAACATCAGTAGGTAAGGTATTGTCTTCCATTAAAATAGAATTTAAAAAACTACTTTTTCCTGCTCCTTGGATTCCTAGTACAGGCACGATTATTTCTCTTTTATTTAAGTTCTCAAGAAAATGATTAAAGTATTCTGTGTAATTTATCTCTTGATTATTATTAAGATATTTTTCCATTAACTTATTGAATCTTTCATCTTTTATCAAATCAATATATGCCATTGTAAGTTATCTCCTCTTCCCAAAAAGTCTAGCGAAGAATGATTTATTTCCCCATTCTACCTCTTCTTGAATATATTCTATCTTCTCATTAAGTTCATTTTCTAACTTGTTTATTAAATCTATTATAATATCCTTATCTTGAATTTTATCATCAACAATCTTAATTTTCCCTAAAATCAAACTCTTACTGCTATCAATATTATTTCCAATAGATCTCTCTAATGACTGAACTTTTCCTTCTATAGATTCTTCTAAAGCGTCAACTTTTCCTTCTAAGGATTTTTCAACTGATTCCACCTTTTCTTCAATTTTGTCTACATGGATTTCATCTATTTTACTAAGAATTGTTTCTCTGTTATTAGCAGCATCCTTTACTACTTTAAGTCCTAAGATAGCTAAACGTTCTTCTATAGATTCAAATAATACCTTATTTTGCTCTACTAAACTCTTTTTAATTGCTTCATCAATAGTTGTCTGTATAGATTTTGTTATTTTTTGAATACTGTTATTTAACTCTTCAAGCTTTTCCTCAAATTCTTCTTCTTGAAATTCCTGAAAGTTACCCTTTAAATCGCTAATTTTCTTTTCAACTGGCTTTAATTTATCCACAAACTCTTCTGACATATTTCTAGATACTTTGGAAATTAAATTTATCATATCATCTTGTATTTCGCTCATTATATTCTTTGTAACTTCATCACTTTGAATTAAAATTGACTTTTCTTCCATACTGTACTCCTTTTCTCCTTGTCTATCTAATATCTTCATAGCTTATAAATATGCCTCTCTATCTTGCATCTTTTGCTATATTTAAGAAGTAACTTAAAATCGCTTCTAAAGTCTCCTTTTCCTCTTTTCCTCTAGATAGTGGATTCTCAAACAGCTTTTCTTTTACTGTTTTATAATCACTAATTAAAAATTGTTCTTTTTCTTGTCCTTCTATTAGTGCCATATTATATATTGGATTTTTAGAATTAATTAACATATATTTAGGTTTAATGTTCTCATATCTGCTAAGTATGCTCTTTTCTAAGCTTTTAACCTCTAATAAAAGTTCCTGTACATTATTTGCATTTATAAATTCTCTGCTTGAATCTATTACTAAATTGACTATGAAATTACTATTATCTTTAAAGAAATAATTTAAATATCTGCTTTCTAATATCTGCTTCTTAGAATTGCCTATTTGAATTCCATTGAAAACAATATATACGCTAAGTGGCTCTGCCTTTATTATTTTTAATTTATTATGAAAATCAAGTTTATTTTCGCATAATTCATAAATAACCACTATGTTTTGGAAACTATATATTCCTTGTTTTTTTATTATTTCCAGTTCATTATTATTTAAATTAACCCCATAAATCCTCGAAACAAACTCTATGCAAGAATCTATATCCCAAGTCCAAAAAACTTCTATTTTCTCTTTTGACTTATTTCTCATGTATTTTCCAACAAGCAGATAATTTTCCTCATATATTTTATTGCTCAACATGTAAAGATTGTAGTGTACCTTAGGAATGCTATAAAATACTTTTTTTTCGTAATTATTAGTTTCTATAACTGCTTTATTTTCTTCTCGGATTTTTAATGATAAAAGCTCATCTTTTATGGCTGCTAAGCTTTTATTTACTTCCTCTATATTATAAAGCTCTATATTTTTGTTTTTCTTTTCCTCATATTCCTGTGCTCTTTTATCTACTTCGTCATAAAAAATATCTATGGTCTTTCTGTACTGATTTCCCCATTCTTTTAAAATATCTATGTATCTAACTTTATTTTGATTGCATATGTTTTTAGCCATTTCTATTGTTGCATCTTTATCAACTATTTTTTCATCGTATCCAACTTCTTTATAACCCCACTCTCTATCAAAAATATTTGATAGGAATCTTTTTCCCTTATTTAATACCCCATCTTTTTTAAATAACATAGTTCTTTCTTCATACTTATGCTTAATTTCTACATTCTTACTTTCAACACTAGGCAGAATATATGAAAATCTTATATCTATATTGAGTTTATCGTATATTTTCTTCTTCTCTTTTTCATACTTTTTAACTATATTTAATATATCACTTTCAATATATAAATTTTTGTTATTAATTCTATCAACTACCTCAAAGTAATCTTCAACAGCATGTGATGATACTGCTGTAATTTCATTTATGGTTTCCGAAATTACTTCTTCAATTGCACTTATTTTAGCGAATATCTCTTCTTGCGCATTTTCAAAAGCATCTGCAAGTTTATCAATATCCTTGCTCTGTACTTTAATTAACTCCTCGATAGCGTCTAAGTCATTTCCTTTTATAATCTCCTTATCAGCTGCAATTATGTTATTTATTTTATCTATAAGACTTATAGCTCTCTGTCCATCAAGCCTTGGAATAGTACTATCAGCACAGTTTTCTATAGTATTGATGAACCCATTAAAATTAGAACTATCATATACTTTTTCATCCTTACTCAAAATTCCATTTAATGCATTAAGGGCTGATATTTGAATAACATCGTACTTTTCTTCATTTTCAGTAACTTCTCTTAATAGTTTTTCTGCTCTCTTTTTATGCTTTTTTAAAATAGTAGCCTTGTCTTCTTCAATTATTCCATTCCTACCTATTTTCTCTTCAATAGAATCTATCATATTTTGTGCTAGAATTATGCGCTTTTCTTTTTCGCTCACAATTTTAATTTTTTCTGCATTGGTTCCATCACTATTAGCTTTAACAGTAGTTACAAAAATGCAGATATCTATTGTTGGAAGGAGTATTTCTAAGGTTAATTTTTCATGGTTCTCTAAATTCCAAGCATCTAGTCCCGGACTATCAATAATATGTATATTTTCCTTTAATATAAAATTAGGAGTTGTAATATCAATTTGAGTAACATTCAATCTATTATTTGGATTTTTGCTTTCATCAGCATATTGACTTATAACATCCTCATTAAAATTATTATCTCTTAAGATTTCTGGCGCCTTATCCTTAAAATATACAGTAGCTTGTCTATTTTCTCCCTTGGAGGCTGTAATTATAATACTAGAACTTGGTCTTATTGCCATAGGTAAAATTTTTTCGCCAAGGAGTGCATTTACTAAAGTAGATTTTCCACTACTGGTTATTCCCATAATCGCAACTCTTATTGCATTACTTTTATATATTTTTTCTCTTCTTTCAAACCATTCTATATCGTTATTGTATCTATTTTTTCTATATTCATTTTTTTCTAAAATGTTTATTATTTCGTCTATTATATTTAATATGTAATTATCTTTTCCCATAAAAATCTCCGTAGCTATATTATGTTACTTATACCTATATATTATCATAATTGAGCCTAGTTATCTAAATAAATACTTACTTAATAACAAAATTTTTTCAAATTAATTTCCATATCCCTCAAAACGTAGTAACATTCTCATATAATATTAAAACCATCAATTAGAAAACTAAGACAAGCAATAAAAAAACTTGGAATGCCCACAAATAAGCTTCCAAGTTTTTATTTATTTACTAACTCTTAATCTCTCATTAAATAAATGACTAATTTTTTTACTTTCGTATATTTTATCGTTTATCCTTCTTACAGACATTGCACCCATTAAACTATTTGTAATAATTACTTCTTCAGAATTTATTAAATCTTCAATAGTTATGCTTTTTTCACTAATACTAAATTCTTTAATAATTTCACTTCGTATTATTCCATCCAGCAATCCATCTTCAAGCTTAGGAGTAAAGATTTCATTATTTATTAAAATAAATATATTTGCACAACTTGTCTCAGTAACATATTCATTTTCATTTAAGAATATAACATCATCATAGTCTAATTTCTTAGCATTCTCTTTTTCTATTAAATTTTCAATATAACATGTAGACTTGATGTAACATAATCTTGAAGTACTATTTCGCCTTACTTTTGAAATTGTTAATGACATTCCCTTTTCATAGTCTTCTTTCTTATAACTAATTTCTCTTTCAGTAATTATAATATTTAAAGGAGTAACAGTTATCTTCACTGCCTTATTTTGAATATTTAACTTGCCCAGATATTCTCTTAAAGCGGCTTCTTCAAGAGACATTAGGTTTATTTCTATCATTGCTTTTTTTAATCTTTCAAGGTGCTCATTTAAAAGAACAGGCTTATCTCTCCAAAGTATAGTTTCAAATACGCCTCTTCCAAAAAATAATCCTTCATCTGCAAGTACTCTATCATTTTTATAAATTATATTTCTCATTATAATACCTCCATCAAGGCTTTTGCTTTATCTATCGTTTCAAACCATTCGGCTTCTTCAATAGACTCCCAAGTTATTCCTCCGCCTACACCTAAATAAGCCTTATTATCTTTTTTAACAATAGTTCTAATTACAATATTAAAATCACTATTACCTCTCAAATCAAAGTACCCTATAGAGCCTGTGTAAATATTTCTTTTTAATTTTTCAAGTTCTTCTATTATTTCCATTGCTCTTATTTTAGGTGCTCCAGTAATAGATCCTCCTGGGAAACATTCTCTAATGCATTTTACTGCTGATACATTATCTTTTAACTTCCCCTCTATAGTTGCAACAAGATGAAATACAGTTTCGTATTCTTCCAGCTTAATAAGTTCAGTAACTTTTACAGAGTTAGCCTTGCAGACTTTACTTAAATCATTTCTTTCCAAATCAACAATCATTAAAAGTTCTGATTTGTCCTTTTCAGAATTTATTAGCTCTTTCTTATTTTTTTCATCCTCTTCTTTATTCTTCCCCCTAGGTCTAGTTCCTTTAATTGGTCTTGTTTGTACTGTACCATCAATAATTGATAAGAACCTTTCAGGGGAAGAACTTATTATTTGAAAGTCCTCGAAATTCATATAAGCTGAAAAAGGAGCCTTATTACTGTTTCGTAATCTTTCGTATATTTTAAAAGAATCTTCATCATTATTGCAGCATATTTGCCTCGTCATGTTAGCTATATACACATCTCCGCTTACAATGTATTCTTTAAGCGAGCTTATAGCCTTTTCATATTCATCTTTATTAAAATTAGAATAAAAAGTATTCGTAGATCTTTCTAACTTTACTTGCTCTTCTTCATTATAATTTTCCAAAGTCTTTTCAATTTTTGATATGCTTTTTGTTATTTTCTCTATTTGTCCAACAGCAGTTATGTAAGTTTTCTTATTATGTAAATCAAAAATAATCAAATTATCAAAGAAAATGAATATACTATCCGGAATACTGAAATCCTCTTTTGAATTATCAGGCAGCTCTTCAATAATTCTTCCTATATCATAAGAAAAATAACCAATAGCCCCACTTATAAAAGGAAGATTGTAAGTTTTAATATTATTAATATCAACCTTATATTGTTCCATTAGTTTTTCTAAAGCTTCAAATGGATCAACATTGTCATACACTTCATTATCTATTGATATACTTCTTCCTTTAGAACTAAATTTCTTATATGGATTCAGCCCAATAAATGAGTATTTTGATAACAATTTATCAGCCTTTGAACTATCTAAAAAAATGCTATCTATGTTGTCTTTAAAAAGACTATATGTATAAAATGGATCATAATATGTATCTAATTGTTTTATGCTAAAATCTATCATTTCTAAACCTCCTGATCACACGAAAAAATAACGAGTTAAATATATTAGCATATTGACCTGTTATTTTTTAGAATGCGCCCTACACTCTAAAACAAAATTTTCAAGAATCTTGTGACCTTCTTCTGTAAGCTCTGCTTCTGGATGGAATTGAACACCATATATAGGTAATTTACTATGTCTAATTCCCATAATTACTTCATCCTCTGTTTCTGCTGTAATCTCTAATTCTTCAGAAAACTTTTCTTTATCAATTACTAGGGAATGATACCGTGTGACTTTAAGAGGATTCTTGACTCCATAAAATATTCCTTTATTATTATGCTCTACCTCACTTATCTTACCATGCATTGGCTTTGCTCCTTTAACAATCTCACTGCCAAAATAATGTCCAATGCATTGGTGCCCTAAACATATTCCTAGAATTGGTACATCACCCTTGAATTTATCAAGAATATTCAAACACAAACCAGCTTCTTTAGGATTTTTAGGTCCAGGCGAAATAACAATCCCTAAATATTTGCTAATATCTAAACTCTCCATGTCTATCTTATCATTTCTAACAACTTCCACCTCTTCACCAATTTCCTCAAAATATCTAACAAGATTATATACAAACGAGTCGTAATTATCTATCATTAATATCATTTAATCATTCCTTATATAATTTTAAGCCTATAATAAACTACATTTTTCTTTTATAAAATCTAAGTTAACATTATGTAAAACGTATTGATAAATTTTACCTAAAGTCTTAAACTAAATTTATAATACACAAACCTATTGAAACATAAATAAAGTTCCTGTTCAAGTATATACTTTCTAATTGTATTATTTGAACAGGAACTTTATTTTAATTACAGGTTTTGCCTATATCTCATAAATAAGCAAACTAACATTTGGTTTATATCTTATAATATAAGTTTTATTCTTGTGGTTTTTTTGCTTTTAGAAAATTTCTACTTAGGTAGTTCATCTACACATTTTTTCAAATGTCCAAACTCTACAGGAGCATAATTCCACCGTGTCGCTAATATAGCCATTTATTCTTATTTCATTGAAACTTGCTTCATATCCTGTTATATCTCCAAACATAGATAATATTCTTTGAAAATTCATATTCTCTTCGCTAATAGTATAATCTGGATCTATTATAATGCAGTCATACTTTTTTAAAATTAGTATATATATTAGCCAAAATACCTATTTTTTTCTATGGTATTACCTAACTCCTCTATTTTTTCAATAGTTTTTCTAGTTTTTTATTAATTTTGATCATAAAATTTTATTATACTTCTTAACGTCTTCTATTTTTTCATTTGTTATAATATCCCCTCTATGTAACTGTCCTTATATAATATTCTCCAAAAGAATACCAACCGCATATCCTGCTGGTGCTATATCAATACTACCCTCCACTGGGTTTTCAATTTTCATAACTTTGGATCGCAGCCTATTTCCGTTGGCATCTATAATATTTACATCGTCACCAACTCTTATGGCAGCACCTTCTACTACACCATCTGCTATGCACCCTACATTTCTAATTACAAATATATCTCTAATATAAACTGTATAAATATTAGATTTATCTTGTGATTTAGAATCCGATTTATTTAAACAACTCATCTTAAATACCTCCTTATTTTTCTTTAAATACTTTAATCTATTTGCTTCGTTTGCAAATTTTCTAGTTTGATATTATATAATAGAAATTTTAACTTCCATGGTATATATGTTAAGACTAATACAAAAAAATCCATAAAGTCTTATTCAAATGGTTCGCTGCTTATTACAATATTTAAAAATAATTTTTATTTTTATATTGAGATTGTTTGAATTCTTTACCAGCTTTATAATCTACCCAACTTAAAAAACCACCTTTATATGCACCAAAAAGTCCATTCCAAAAATCAATTGCATCAATAGCCCACATTCCCTGACTTATAAAAAATTTGCCTGACTCAGATATACACACATTATATTCTCCTTTATACAATTTACATATAGGAATTGTTCGTTCCCCAACTTCTTTATCATAATTAGTATGATATTTACAGCAATAGCTTATATCTTTGGAACATGTTGAATGTTCCGCACAATCTTCTTCCCCAAGTGAATCTATATATTTAGCTATAATTTCTAATTCCCCAAATTCTTCAATAAATTTTTTAGCAGCGTCAAATACTTCGTACCCAGCATTTTCAAGCATTTTAATATAATCAGCTATATCTATTTTTCGATTTTCGTACCATCCTGCTCTTTTCAGTATATTTAGCGTTCTTTCTTCTAACATAGTACTTTCCTTTTTTCCCTTTTTTTATCTTCTTTCCTATATTGTTTAAATTTCCAAATGTTATATCACAATTATCACATGACGAATCATATTCACCATTATCAGTTATTACGCATTTGAAATTTATATTATCGAATTTAGTACCATTTAATATTGCTTTTCTAGTACTCCATACTTCTGCACAATTCTCTACATTGCAAGTATGATACGATGGCTGTCCAGTTATTTGACTAAAACTTCCATCTAATTCAGCCTTTCTTTTAGTCTCAGCAATGGAATCTGTTAATTTTTTCATTTCATAAATAACATCCTCTCTTGATAGACCTTTACTTTGGAAATATTCATCTGGTATCGAATTTCTTATATAATCCTCTGTTAATGTATATTCGTAATATTTTGAATATGCAACTGATTTGTCTCCATTACATTCTTCAAGCATTTCATTAAACATATTTCTGTCAAATGTCTCACCTTTAGTTAATATTGTTGGATTATATTGATGACTATTTGATGTTGCCATAGATAATGTGCTTAAATTATTATTATCATATGCAACAGCAGTTTTTGCATAATCCTTACCATTTAAGTTTACTCTATAATCTTCCAATCTATTAGAGACATCATTTATTAATGTTTGTTCATCAGTAGATAAATAAACACTGTTCTCACCATATTTATCTTTTAAGAGATTATAATAATCTTCTGTAGTGTAATAACCTTTATTAGCATAATAGTTTTCTTCACTATCCAATAATAAAGGATTATTCCCATTAATTAAAGCCTGATTATTGACCACATTAGAATTGAAACTCATCCTTGGTGGATAACCACTATTTTGCACTGCAGGTAAATTACCTGTTGTAGGCACAATCTCATTACTTTCACTTTCTAAAAGATTACTTGATCTTGAAGCTCCCATAATACCAAAGCCACCATTTTTGCTTTGAAATAGGAATCCTTTGCCTCCATTATTTACAACATTGTTAAACGCTGATTCTCCTTCTTCTCCTGCCACATCTTTCCCTGCTGCAAATCCATAAGTATTATTTTGTCTTCTAATGACACCTATAAAATTTCCATTACTAAAATTAGTATAGATTTTGCTACCTAGATATGTATCACCCACTGCCGCGTATGGTGCATATTCTGCGCCCGCAGTGGCTGCTACCATGTTTATCATAACTCCAGTTTCCCACAATCCTATGGCCTGATCTTGATATTTTTGATATGCTTCTTCATCTCCCCCAAATTCTCCATCTCTTATTCTATTATATCCAGTTTCATCTATTCCTTACTCGCCATTGTTTTTTTCCACCCCCTTCCTCTACTATTACTTCTTCAATAGCATCTTCTACGGTTGAGCCAACTATTCCCATTGTCATTCATACACCCGCTACAGTTATGTAGACAGTAAAAATACGTATAAATATAGCCGTCATTTCTGGCGGCTTAAAAGTTATCTATTTTGATTTTTGCACTCAACTGGAAGTTTTACGGAGCATGGAAGAAGGTCTTCAAGGAAATAGAAATTAGTATCCTATATATGTTTTGGGTTTTCTGTAAGAAGCAATTCAAAATAATTATAAGGTGTTAAATTATTTGCTCCAGCTGTTTCTTCAATGCTGTAAATAATTTCTTTTAGATCTACATAGGATTAATCGACATCTATTATTGTTTTTATATTGTTTTTAGCTTCTTTTTCACTAAATTAATTCTTCAATCTTGGTCTTGTAAATTTCATCAAATATTGCTCCTTTTATATTAGCACCTTTCCATTTAACTCCATCAAGTTTTGCATTTGTGAAGTCTGCTTCTTCAAAATCTCCGTTTGTTAAATCAGTACCTCTAAGATCAGCATTTCTAAATACGGCATTTTTAGCATCTACACTACTTAAATTTGCATTTATGAATGATGCATTGTCAAATGATGAGCCAACTAGAATGGCGTTATTTAAGTTTACCTCATCAAAACATGCACCTGAGCAAAAGCTTATGGCTATTTTAGCCCTTTCCATGTAAGCGTGACGAAAGTTTGCTTGGTTAAAGAAACAATCAGCAATATCTGCTTCCTGCATATTACAGCTATCAAAATTTGCTTTATCAAAATCACAGTCTCGAAATGATACATTCATAAGGACTGTCGCTCTAAAATTAGCCTTTTGGGCCTGTAAGCGATCAACCATAATCTCTGATAAGTCTAAAAATGAGAAATCCATACCACCTATATCTAAATTATCTATTAATTCATTATTGCTCTGAGCACTTTTGAAGTGCAACAATATCTTAGATCTATCACCTGTATTTTTGCTTTCCGCCATTATGATCCCTCCAAAAATTCTGTAGATATATTAATTACTTATTTTTATTTTTCCAAGCTATGTTGGGGCTAAAAGAAACACCTCTAAACTGCTCATCAAAACTTGGTATAGCTAATACATGTGCTTGTTCTAAATAATTCATTGCATTTATAAAGCTATCAAGCACAAGATAAATATCAGCCTCCCAAGGTTTATCTAACAAATCAACACATATCCCCCCCCATTTAAGTTGATACACATTTGATGACATGTTTTTCAAAAGTTTTTCCCCAAACAACTCCAGGACTTTACCACTAAAGTAAGTTCTCATTCCAACTCCAGCTGGCCCACTCTGTATAAAGTCCGCTGGTGCAGGCTGCGCACAGGAGTCCATCCACACAAAGGACTTCTCATATTTAGATTGCAATTCAATTGGTGAAGACCAAAAAATATGAGTCACACCAAAACTTGGTCTAACAATTTCTGCAATCTTATCTGAAAAACTAAATATTATCGGCCAATATTCTTCAGGTACTTTTTTATCAATTTTCATGCTAAAAAAAGAACGTGAACTTAAAACAGTTGAAAACCGACAAGTGTACTTAGCACTCTTGTCTTTTCGTAGGTATATCTCCGAAAATTCCATTTGATTTGAAGATACCTTTTCTATTATTTCATTTCGATTATAATCAATTTTTATTTTTTCATTATTACTCCATATAGCCGGCATAAAGTATTCATTTGACTCAAAAGCATCTAATATTCTCTCAAGTATTTCCCCTTTAATTGATACAGTAGGAAACATTCTTATAAGAAAAAACTCTGGCTTCATCTTTTTACTCAATTTAATCCCCTCCACATATTTTTCATTTAAACACTAACAACAAAGCAGATTAGATTTTTTTCCAAAACCCTCCACCTGGTAAGCGTTCATTCCTAACCCATTCATGAGTTATTTTTCCGCTTCCTGGTTCAGTATAATACACCTTACTATCTTGTGCTAAAGGTCCACTAGGTCTTGGTTGAGGCGGAATCGCCTCAAGGTTCGGCTTATCGCTTGACATAGTAACTACATGAGTACCATCATCAGTTTCAAGCATTTGTCGCTGAGTACGCATTTGATCAGTATCATAAACAACTTGATCTCCTTCACCAGTGAGGTGTTTATGATCATGTACAAGATCTATCTTGCCCTCATCATTTCGGCCTATACTATCAGGACGTGTAGTATTTCCATCAGATGTATGGAGTTCAACTGTGCCTCGGTTATTATTATTAAGCTTTCGATCAAGGTAATCTTCTAATGCTTCCCGACCTTTAGGCTCCTGTTCATAACCACTGGATCTGTTTTTACTTATGCGTTCATTGTATTTATCCCATTCTTCACGCGAAAGAGGTTCCTGACCATTATTATTTTTTTGTTCACAGTAACGATCATATCTTGCGTCATTAGCCGCTTTAATATCCCCTCTAGCGTTAGCCTCATCTATTCTCTGTCTATAATTCTTACTTACGTCTAAATTCCCTTTACTTGTCTCAGCAACTAATTTTCCCTCAGAATTCTCACCCTCTATCTCCAACATCGGATTACTTGAACAAATTAGTTCTTCTTCTCTATATTGAAACATATTAGAAAATACATTAGGAAGCTTGTTGCTCAAATATGCATCTGCACATCCTGCTGCTGGTAATAAATCTGTACCAGCGGTGGCCGCTGTCATATTTAACATAACCCCAGTTTCCCATAGCCCTATTACTTGATCTTGGTACTCCTTATACTTTTCTTCATCTCCTCCAAATTCTCCATCTCTTATTCTATTATATCCCTTTTCATCTATTCCATTTTCTCCATTGTTTATTTCATCGATTCCTTCATCCATTGTTGCATCTGCAATTTCACCTTCTTTTTCAGCTGCATCTAATCCAACTTTAGTTCCAACAGCTGCAGTTGCCACTACCCCTACTCCAACTGCTGTTGAAACTAGACCACCTTCAAGCAATGCTGCTCCTACCGCCAATGCTGCTCCTCCAGTTACCACCACTGCTGCTACCATAGCGACTGCGCCTAACCCTAACAAAAGTCCTTTACCAAAAGTTTTCCATCCGCTTTCTACTCTTGCTTCATTTCTGCCTTTTGCAGCTACTTGTTTTGTTTGCGCTTTTGACTTTGGCTTAGTAGGTCTTGGCTCAGATTCTACAGGATATTGCCTCTTTTCAGAACCTTCAAAGTATGCATCATTTACTTTAAAGCTGACATCTGTTGCATCAATTGTTATCCCTTTTGGTATTCCTGTATTTTTCTCTTTGGGATTTGGATAATGATTAAAACTTACTCCTTGTTTTCCTGTGATTTCTATATTCTTTGCTTTAATTGATAAATCCCCTGCACTCATTATTGTTATTTTCAAATCACTTTTAATATCAATTCCTGATGAGTCAGTAAATTTTATACTATTATTAAGTGTACCACTTTTTCCACTAATTTCAATTGTTTGGGGTGTATATTCGACCTTTTTCCCATCTCTATTTGACCAAAATTTTGTATCTGGATTAAGGCCTGAACCGCTGTATGTTGCAAAACTTACACTTGATTCTTCCTCTTCGTTACTTTCAAAATATACTTTTACCTTATCCCCTGCATATGGCATAGAATATAATGCATTATTACTTCCAACTATAAAATCATACCAATTTGTTACATCTTCATTATCTATATTTAATTGTACTCTAACTTGAGTTCCCTTAGGCTCTATAATTGTTCCTTTAATAGCAGTTCCTCGTATATTCTCATTATATATCTTTGGTACTTCAATTAAATGACTTTCTAAAATTGTATATGTATTCGAAAGTTTTGAATCAATTAATTTTGATTCACTTTTAATAACTGTAAAACTTTGATTATCTAATACAATTTCACATCCTAATTCTATAACTTGTCCACTAATTAATTTATATTCATATTTTTCTCCAGCAAGATTATCGAAATATCTTACTAATTTATAATCTTCTTTATCTATTTCTATTGAATTTCTTTGACTTATTCCAAAATAAAATCTAGGTAAGTTAAATAAGTCTTCTGGAATAACAACCATTCCTAAATGTGATGCTATACGTTTTAGAAATTCAAAATCTGTTTCATCATACTGTACAATAAGTTTGTCAACCTTTTGGACTGCTTTGTCATCTGCAACGAAAGCACATCTTTCATAATCATTTTTCATTACATTCAAAATATCTTCATAAGTTATTGTATCTTTTAGGAATGAACGTTTCTTTAATTTCTGATCCAAAATCCAAGTAGAAGACTTAGCCTTAATTATTGCATAATATGACCTTTTGTATTCCTTTATTTCTACATCTACAATTATTCCTCCAAAAAGTGTCTCACGTGCTCCTGTACCATATTTTAAGTTTATTTCAGCTCCATAATTTATATTATCTAAATACGTATCTTTTTCCTTTTCATCTATAATCCCTATTACAGTGAGTTCAGTATGCTTATTTATTTCTCTTTTGATTTCAACATCTATAATATGCTGCAAGGAAATGTCTCCTTGAATACTTAACTGATTATGATTAAGATAATCGTATTCTTCCATTTATATCTATTCTCCTCTCCGTAATTCACACCATATATTCCAATATATTCTACCCTGGTGTTTGATCATGATGCACAATTGATATTTCTCCGCCACAACTACAATTAGTTGTACAATTGTCTCTTAATGCAGGTACATTTTCAATAAAATCATTCTCTTGGCCTCCGTCCCAAGGACCCGTTATCTTTGGACTACATGGCTCACCTGTTTTTTTACATATACCAAAATGAGTTATATTTTGTCCTTCCTTGTAATCATTTATGTTAAGTACAGGTTTTTCTGCTGCATATACTCCATGAGAAACTGGAATCATAATTCTGCTATCCATACTTCCTAAACTACATCGAATTTTTGCTCCCCTAACCACATATATTTTAGCCATAAAAAATTCACCTCTTACTCTTCTTCAATTAATTCATAATCTAATCCAACAATTTTTCTTCTAAGCAAGCTCTCACATACTGCCAAGTTAAAAATCACACTTTTTTCTGCATAAATAGATTTGCTATTCTTAACCATGCATACTAAGAACATGCATTCATGTTTTATCTTTTCTTTATCTAGCACCAATTTTTTAATTGAAGAATCTGCTTGAACTATTGATTTATCGCTTACACATTCTAAGATTTCTAAATTTAGTGTCCAATATATTTCTTGTGTTTGTGCTTCTGGATCTATCCAAACAACACGATTATTTATAATATTCTTCTCATATTTTTCAAAAATGGTTTTCAATTTATTGGATATTAATATACAATTTCTACTTATTATTACATCTGTAAAGTTCTCTTTTTTACTATCATAATTTAATATTGTAACTTCGTTATTTTTACTTATCTCATTTATATACTTATTAATCTGTTGTTTATGCAAATCAGAATTATGTGTTATTTTAAAAAACATATTTATCTTCTCCTTTAACCCAACCTAATAGAATTAAGCTGTTCTTTACTTAAATCCAAATTAGACAATTGTTCCTTAGTAAAATATGTATCTTTTAAATCTGCTCCTGTAAAATTTACGTTTATTAATATACTATTTCTAAAATCTGATTCTTTTAATTCACATTCTGAAAAATCTATGTTTTCTAATGAAGCATAATTAAAATTACTTCCATTAATTATAGAATTTCTAAATGTAGAATCCTTAATTTGAGCATTTTTGAATTGCATACCTATGCAGCCTGTTAATATTGATTTGCTTCCATCGTAACTATTAGTTGAATACACTTTATTAAAATTAACATTTTCAAAGCTTGAACCATCAAAAAATGAATCATGGAGAATGCTTCCTTCTAAATTTATATTCTTCATAATGCAGTTTTTAAAACTTACTTGAGATAAAGCACATCTTTTCAATTCAACATTTCCAAACATACTTTCATCAAAGTTACTTCCAATAAAGTCATGATATAAATATTTTTTATTTTTAAATCTTAATCTTTTAAAATATCTACTTCTTAAAGTTTTCATTTTATCCATATGAATAATAGAGCTATTTAAATCTTCATAAGTATTGTTTTCAGAGTATATAATTAAACCTTTATCTCTGTATTCTCCAGCTACAATATAAAAGTTATTTTCCTTACTTATTTCATCAAACTTACTATTCCTTACAATGTCATTAATTGAATATCTAACCAACTCAATAACATAATAGGTTGATAATTCAAGTTGACTTAAAATAATTTCTTCTATATCATCACTAAAATTATATTTAAAATATTTTTTTGTATCATTTTTTAAAGAATCCTCTAGGGTATAAAATTCATCAAATATATTATCTAGCTTAAAACTATATACAATAGGACAATTATCAAATAACCACCTGTCATCAAATGCTTCTATAATACAGTTTATTCCCTTAGTTTTAAAACCTACTTTGAGCAATGAAATATTAATTGCTTGAATCTTTTTCTTATTTCCTAAATTTTGCTCTTTTATAACTTTCTCAAGAAAAATATCAAAAGCTTGTACAATTTGATTGCATAAAATATCTTTATTTATGAATATATCCTTTTGCATTTTTTCCTTGCACTCTTCGACTTTATATAAATATTTAGATATTATTTCCTCCATGGTTTACCCCTCATTTACCGAAACTTGTTTACCAGTGACAGTGACATTTTCATTTATGAGAATATTACCTCCACCTTCTCCACCACCTGTTATATGAATAGTATCTGCTGACATTTCTAATGTGGTTCCTGATGAAATAGAAATATCTTGCCCTGCATTTATGCTAATTGATGAATTTGAATATATTGAAATACCTTCACCATCATCTAATTTTATATATAAGTTTTCTCTATTAGATGTAATATAAATACCTCCAGGTGCAAGTGTTATCTGTTTACCATGTACTGTGCTCATATAACGCACATTTGGATCTGGCTCAGTTGGCTCTATTGGAACAGATTGTGTTACAATAGCATTTTCCTCTTTATTATCACCAAAATACAATCTTGCTCTATCACCGATTTCAGGCATGAAATACCATCCTACATTATTAGGAGATGAGGATATACTTGAAAAAGGAAATCTATATGCTTCCTCTAAACTTTGAGTTTTATCTATGTCAAGATGAACCCATACATCGTGAGCTTCTACTTTTATAATTGAACCTTCAATTGAACTTCCTACAAGTTTTTCATTATATAAATTAGGAGTACTAACTCCATTTTTTGTTTTTAATAGATACTCAAAACATATTTCAGAATTTTTTAGTGATATGTTAACTTCCGAAACAAAGAATCTCATACCTCTGAAGACTATTTGCTTTCCAAGTTGTAATATGCATTCACCTTTAACCTTATAAAATTTATAGTCATATTCTGAAACATCATTCTTATAGTTTTCCTGCATTGTTTTGTAATCTTCAAAATTCTTTTCTATCTTCCACTCATAAATATCTTCTGTTATATCTATCATTTCGCTTCTTTCATCAGGACCAACCTGTACTCTTATTCCTTCCAAATTAATAGCATTATACAAGCCACAATTAAATGCTGATGACATTCTCTTTAAAAATTGCCAATCAGTTTCTTGGTACTCTATATATGGCTTATTAGTAATGCTTGCTTCCATGATTTCATCTTCTATTTTTATTATTCTTCCTTCATATTCTTCTGTAAATTTATCCATTAAATCTTGATATAGAATATTCTTATTTTGAAAAGAACGACTCTTGTAAACTATATCTAATAGATAACTATAAGAAATGCCTTTCATATATATGTAACCAACTTTGTTTTTACAATTAATATTCAACTCATATACTAAACCATGAAATATAGCAGCTTCCTTTTTATGATCTGTTAATATTAATTTAACTGGTTCTAATGAAGATATATTTCCATATGAATCTATTTGCTCTTCTGGAATAACTCCCTCTATAATAAGCGTTCCATGTTCATTGATTGAATTTACAACCTTTAACTTTTCTAATACTACTAATTGAATCTCTTGATCACTTACATACAATTTTGCTTTAATAGCATCTCCCTCAAAAAACATTATTCTCCCTCTCTTTCATTGTTCACAATCTCCAGACACTCCATAATTCCTTTTCCAACAGAATCCCAATCATTTATTCTATCTCCCATACAATTAAAGTTAATTATTATAGTGCTGCAGTTAACTTCTAAATAAAATATAAAATTATAGCTTTTTATATCATCTACAGGATTAAGAAATGATACATAAGTTATCTTATAGTTATCTTTTATCTTTATCCCTTCTTCCACCCACTTTATTGGTACTCCAAAATTCTTTATCATTTTTTCTGCTAATCCATCTTTATATTCTTTTAAGGTTATTTCTTTTGGGCTGCTCTTTGCGCAGGTTAGTATTATATTTAAATCCTTGCTCTCAGAACTAAAAACCTTATTAAATGAATCTATTCCATTAGGCTTTAATTCATCTGGAATAGCTAATCTCAAACTATTAAAAAACTCTTCATAATGAAACTCAGCTTCATTTTCCCCAATTTTGGCACTTCCTGCTCTTATATATTCATGTAATTTTTCATCATACTTTTTCTTTTCTTTTAAAAATTCTAATAACTCATATTCTTTTTTCTTTTCAAGAAAAACCTCATCTAAATGTTTTTCTATCATAATTAACTCACCCCTCAATAATCTAATGACTAGCTTAATTTGACTTTTTGCTTACTTTGCCTTACTTTAATTCTTTTTTATTCAACTTATACCTTTTATTGTAAACCAATTGTCAGTTATTGTCTATTCTGTTTAATTATAATTTTGCATCTGTTAACAAAAATTTTTCAAAAATAAAAAATGTAACACCTCATATTTTGATGTTACATTTGAAATTTAATTGTATTATTTGAACAGGAATTTTATTCTATATAGACATCCACATAATTTTAGTTTACATATTAGTATACATATAATCTCTTGTCATAGGAATATCATTGTTTATTCCTTTTGTTATTAAAATTTGATGAAGATCTATTATTCCGTTATTAAACGTTGCTGCACAAGAGCATAAGTAAAGTTCCCACATTCTGGCAAATTCTTTATTGAACATTTGAGTTATCTCATCTCTGTTTTTATTAAAATTCTCTCTCCAACACAAAAGTGTTTTTATATAGTGTCTTCTAAGACTTTCAACATCTACTATATAGAATTTATGGTCACCGCAGATGTTTATTATTTCTCTAAGACTTGGTACAACTCCACCCTTAAAAATATACTTCTTGATCCAAGGATCGCCTGGATATTCTTTAAGTGCACTTATATGATGTAATAAAAATACTCCTTGTGGTTTTAAAACCTCATCAACATTTTTCATAAACAACTCATAATTTTCTCTTCCTACATGCTCAATCATTCCAACACTAACAACCCTATCAAACGACTTTCCACTCTTAGCCAAATCACGGTAATCCATGAGCTTTACTTCAAGCAAATTTTCGAGTTTTTCTTCTTTTATTCTTTCATTAAACTTTTTAAATTGTTCTTCACTTAAAGTAATTCCAAGACCATGAACTTTATATTTCTTTGCTGCTTCGATTAAAAGAGAACCCCATCCACATCCTATATCTAAAAGGCTCATTCCTTCTTTAATATTAAGTTTTCTTAATATATGATTAATTTTATTTATTTGAGCATCATGCAAGCTATTATTATCAGAATTAAAATATCCGCATGAATAAGACATAGTATCATCCAGCCAAAGGCTATAGAAATTATTTCCTATGTCATAATGAGATTGAACTTCACTTTTTTGATTTTTAGCTGAACTTGATGTAAAAAGTAAATTTTTAAGGGATTTCGTATCCGCTGTAAATTTATCCATCTGACTAAGAAATAAATTTAATACGGTAAATAAATCTCCAGTTATTTCGATATCGCCTCTCATATAAGCTTCTCCAAGTGCTAAGGATGTACTCTTAAGCAATTCAGTTTTACTTATTTCATTCCTAACTATTATCTGAAATTGTGGTGCACCTTTTCCTATAATATATTCTTCATTATCTTGAAACCTAACACGAAAGGGTATATCATCAAACTTCTCTAAATATTTAATATAAAAGCTGTTTATTATACTCATGCAATAACGCCTCTCTCTTTCATAATTTAAACACTGCTTCATTTATACTATTTTAAAATTCTAAATATACCTTATGATTTAGTGATTAAATTTATTTCTATCTATTCATATTCTCAGGATTTACATATTCTTCTAAGAATATACCCTTTCTTTATTTGCAAACAAATTTTCTTTATACTTTCCTGATAGGTAATAAAGCATACCACAAATGCTAGTAAATGCATAAGTAATTAAAATGGCATACCATATTCCTTTAAGTCCCATACTGCTTTGAGACATGAAATCAGACAAAGGGATTCTTAGGAGTAATAAAGAAGCTGCTGATATTATCATGGTTATTGTTGTTTTTCCTGAGCCATTTATAATTCCACTAGTTATATAACTTACACTAAATATAATGTACCCTATAGCATTAATTCTTAAATACGATGAGCCTATATCTAGCACCTGAAAATCTCTTGCAAATACTAAAAGAATTTCTTCAGGAAAGATTTCAATTAATATTGATATTAATGCTATTGAACAAAAAATTATAATTACTCCCCATTTAAATATCTCTTTAATTCTTTCCAATTTATTTCCACCAATATTTTGACTTGTTATGACTGATACTGCTGTCCCAACCGCCATACATGGCATTATTGCTAAATAGTCAACCTTACTTGCTGCACCATATGCTGCAATAGCATCAGCTCCAAATCTACTTATAAAAGATGTTATAAAGATAAGACTAATTGGCATTAGGCACTGTTGTATTGTAGAAGGCATTCCTATCTTAAATATTTCTGCAATTATCATTTTGTCTAAATTAAACCTTTTAGGGAGCATATCTACCTCAAATTTTTTTCTCTTTAAATATATTATAGCTATCAAAATTGCAACAAACCCTGAAATAAGAGATGCTATTGCCGCTCCATTCAATCCAAATTTCATTATGAAAATTGGGTCTAATACTGCATTTATGATGGTAGATACCACCAAAAAAATTACTGGTGTTTTAGTATCTCCCATCCCTGAAAGAACGGAATTAATAACATAGTACATGTAATTAAAAAATGTAGCAAAAAGTAAAATTTCTAGATAACTAGATGCCATATTGAATATTTCACTTGGAGTTCCCATTAGTATTAGCAATTCATTTTTAAATATAAACACTAATCCTATAAGCACTATCGCTATAATAGAAAACATAGAAAAAGATGTTTCTATTATTTTATTAATTGATTTAAAATCTTTTGCACCGTAATTTCTAGATATTAATATAGATACTGCTGAAGTTGAACCTGATGCTATAGAGATAAGAATAAATATAATTGGAAAGCTTACCGAAGAAGCTGCCATAGCATCTTTTCCAAGCAAATTTCCTATCCAAATTGTATTTATTATAGTGTAACCCATTGTTAAAAATAGTCCTATTACCATTGGTACTGCGAATCCCAATATATGTTTTCTTATATCTCCAATAGTAAAATCATTCCCTGTATTTTTTCTCAATTTTATCTCCTCCTTATAAATAAGTAATATTTCTAATTACATTTTATAAATTTAAGAAGATATTTAAATCACCCACAAGTATGAATAAAAAGGGTGATTTATTTTATCACCCTTTAATAATTCCTAATTCACTTGCCTTCGCCAGAGCCTCTGTCCTACTATGAACATCTAGCTTTGTATATATATTTAGTAGATGTGTTTTTACTGTATTTACTGATACATATAATGTATTTGAAATTTCTAGATTGGTCAATCCACTCTGTAAATACTTAAGGATTTCCATTTCTCTTGAACTTAATATTTCATTTTTTTCATCCACTTTTTGACTTGTATTATTTTCCTCAAAATTAGCAATTATTTTGCTAAGAAATATTTTAGACTCTTCTTTTAGACTATCTTGTAATTTATCTTTTAGCTTAAATATAATATTTTTTAAATTATCGCCTTCATTTAGAAACATTCTCAAATAATTCTCCTCGGTTGAAATGTTAATTGCTTCTATTAAGCTTTCTAATGCTTCCTGCATAGCATTGTTCTTTCCATGTATAATACTTTTTAAAATTAATACTTCAGCTACTATTTTATGAATCCTTTTAGTTTTAAAATCATTACAAAGGCTCTCCGCTAGTTTCTCTCCTTTTTCCAAATTATTACTCAAAACATAATATCGTAACTTAGTTACATAATAATATACATGTTCTATATTGTATTTTGTTGATTTATTAAAAATTCCATTATCTAACCGTTCTTCAAAACCTTTCAGATTTCCGCTTCTTAAATAAATATTTTGCCTTATAACTTCAAGATCTACACTTGTATCGAATAATTTAGAATTTTCTACTATATTTTCAGCTTTCTTAATATACTCCATAGCCTGCTCTGTGTTATGATCTATAAAAAATACTTCTGCTAAAATCATATAACTTTTACACAATACCCAATTAACTTCTCCCTTTTTACCAAGTTCAATAGCCCTTTTTACATACTCTAGAGACTTACTTATATTATTCCATTCATAATTTATTTCCGCTAAATCATTATAAATAACTCCTGCAATAGGTATTCCTTCTGAATTTCTACAATTAAGATACTCAAGAAATTTCATAGATTGATTTTCAGCTTCATAAAGTCTGCCTCGAAACATTTTAGATATAATTGTGCTTCTATTAGACATAATAGCAATGTAATAGTTATTTATATTTTTACTAATTTCAAGAGCTTCATTAAAGTAATCTAAAGCTTTAAGGAACTCTCCTTCATAAATATATGCAGTTCCCTCTAATAAAGCCGCTACTGCTTCTAAAAGCTTATGTTTATCTTCAAAATCTTTTGCCCTTTTTAAATATTCTATAGTCTTTTTGCCTTCCTTTTCCAGTACGGAGATCATAGCTCTTACAATCATTATTTCCTTTTTGTAAACGTATATATCATCATTTTTATTATGTATTTTTAAAAGTTCTTCAATACGATTTAAATAGAACTTAGCATCTTCGCTATTTCCGTTAGCAGCTGTATACCATGCAGCATTAATACAAAGTCTTAAATTATTATGAAATTTAGACTTCGGAATAGCCATATACCACTCATAAACTTTTTTCATTTCACCACGAAACATTAAATCCATATCAATTTTTTCTATTATAAATATTGCTTCATCGTAATTTTTAGCTTTCAAATAAAAATTTATTGCTTGAGAATAAAATTCATTACTTTTATACCATTGTGCAGCAGAATTATAAATATCAAATAAATTATTTACCATATGGGTATCTCTTCTATTTCTCAAAAAATCTTTAAATAAATGGTGATATCTATACCATTCTTTAATTTCATCTAATGATATAACAAATAGATTTTCAGTATCTAATTTCTCCAAAAGGAGCTGACTATTTTTAATATTTACAATATGATTGCATAGTTCACTATTCATTTCATCTAATATTGATGTTTTCATTAAAAATTCTTGCACTTCCTGATCTAGTAAGTTAAATACCTCTTCCATTAAATATTCTAAAACAAATTTATGATCACCATTGAAGTACTTTATAATGTTTTCCTCATCATTATTATTTTTCAAAGAAATTGCTGCCATTTGAAGTCCTGCCGCCCAGCCTTCTGTCCTCTTTTTTAATGTCTTTACAACATTATTAGATATATCTACTCTCATAACTTCCCTGAAGAACATCTCTATTTCTTCCTTATCAAAAGATAAATCTTTTTGACATAATTGAAGCAGGCAATCTGTTGCTCTAAGTCTTGCTAGTCCAATTTCAGGAATAACTCTGCTCAATATTATGATATGAACATTTGGAGGCATATTTCTTATAAAATACTTCAATCCCTGATATATTTGCTCATCTCTAACTAAATATAAATCATCTAATACAATAAATAACTCCTTCTCTAGCTTGCAAAGATCGTTTATAATTACTGATATTATTTCCATTTCAAAATCATATTTAAATTTAAAAGAATTAATTGCTAAAAAGGAATTTTCCACAATTCCTTCTTGTACTTCATTAATTGCATAAAGCATATACTTCCAAAAAATCAAAGGATTACCATCTCTTTCATCTAGTGATATCCAAGATACTAAATATTTATCCTTAACCTTAAAATTTATCCAAGAAGATATTAATGTACTTTTACCAAAGCCAGCTGGAGCAGTAACTAATGTGAGCTTGTAATTTATAGCTTCATTTAATTTATCAAATAAAGCTTCTCTTTTTACTAATTTATCTTTTACCTTAGGAATATTTATCTTACTTTTAATAAAACCTTTATCCATTTCTTATACATCCTTTAAAACTATAATTACTAATATTTTACTACTAAATATATACTTATTCCATAAAAACAAGTAGTAGAGAATCCATATTTTAATGATATTCTCTACTACTTGCAATAAGTTACTAATATATATAATATGAAACTCTTAAAAGGACAACTAGAATTGGGGTTAAATAATTTATATTTGTCTATTGAATTAAAATTCTATTGTCTTCTTTAATTGCTTCATTTGATTTTGGTAAAATAATTTGTAATTCACCATTTTCAAATCTTGCAGAAATTTTTGATTTATCAACATTTTCTACGCGGAAGGCTCTTGATATTTGTCCATAAGTTCTTTCTCTTCTAATATAATTATCTTTTTCTTCATTAATTTCTTCATTTCTCTTTGCAGAAATAATTAGTGTATTGTCTCTATATTCAAGATTTATATCTTCTTTACTAACACCTGGTAATTCCGCAGATACTAAGTATTCATTTTGGGTTTCTCTTATATCTGCATTGAATTTTTGATTATTTCCAAAACCAAAGCTCATTGGTGAAAAGAAATCATCATCAAAAAATCCATTAAAGAAATCGTCAAATGAACCTCCCTTCCTATCTAAACTATTAGTTCTAAAAGGTATCAATCCAAACATACTAAAACCTCCTTAAATTATTATATATTTTGTTATTACATTTGTTATTTGTATTTACAAGTTAATTATATCCAAAAGGTCAAAGAAGGTCAAAGTTTATTTTTGTTTTTATTTTTTTCTTTAATTATATATTTTGCAATTAAAATAAATTAGCTATTCTTTATTAGTTTTCTCTCTTATTTTCTTCACTTTTCGTATTATTTTAAAATTTCATTACTTTTCATAGTTTATAATAGTGTTAACTATATATTCCTTTTGATCTTTACTCAATTCTGGAAATATTGGTATTGCAAAAGTTCTATGAGATAAATATTCAGCTATTGGCATATCTCCTTCTTTATATCCCAAATCCTTATATACTTTTTGTAAATGCATCGGTATTGGATAATAAACTCCAGTGCTTATACCTTTTTCTTTTAATCTATTAATGACATCATCTCTGTTTTCCGATTGGACCACGTACATATTGTATGCAGATTTACCTTCAACTATTACTTTTGGCAGTGTTAGCGACGTTTTCTTTAATTTTTCATCATACATTTTGGCATTTTGCCTTCTTATCTTATTCCAATTGTCTATACAACGTAATTTAATTCTTAAAATCGCTGCTTGAATTGTATCTAATCGCGAATTAAAGCCAATTAAATAGTTATAGTACTTTAATGGATTATATACTGTATCGTCATGTTCTTCTGAAGAATTAATCTCTTCATTTATTTTATTTAATAAATTATAAGCCCTTTGCCCATTCTCGCCACTTCCATGAGTTCTAAGTGCCATAACAATTGTAGCTAAGTTATCATCAGATGTTGTTATAATTCCACCATCACCTGCACATCCAAGGTTTTTAGTTGGAAAAAACGAAAAACATCCTATATCTCCTATAGTTCCAACTTTTTTCTCTTTATACTCAGCACCAACTGCTTGAGCTGCATCTTCTATAACTTTCAAGTTATACTTTTTAGCAATAGCTATTATTTCATCCATCTTTGCTGATTGTCCAAAGATATGAACCGGCATAATTGCCTTTGTTTTTTCAGTAATCTTTTCTTCTATCTTTGATGGGTCAATATTATAAGTATCTTTTTCTACATCTACAAAAACAGGAGTAGCTCCTACAGCGGAAATACTTTCTGCTGTAGAAAAAAATGTAAATGGCGTTGTTATTACTTCATCACCTTCTTTAATTCCACAAGCTATAAGTGCAATAACTAAAGCATCTGTTCCGTTTCCAACTGATATTGCATATCTAGCTCCAACATATTCTGCAAATTCATTTTCAAATTCTAATACATCTTTTCCCATAATATAGTTTGCTGATGTAAGCACTTCGCTTACGGCTTTCATTACTTTTTCCTCAATTGTTTTATATTGAGCTTTTAAATCTACTAATGGAATATTCACTTTTCTCCCTCTCTCATTTCTTAGAAATATATTTATCACATATTTAGCTTTTAAAATAATTACTTCTTTAAATTAGATATTTACTTTAACACTTTAAACATGCAGGTTTTTGTTGTTATTGATATGCTGCCATTTTTTTTAATATAATCTTTTAAATAATTTGTGAAATCTTTTTTTCTTTCTCCAACAAGTATTGTGCTTCCTTGAATTGTTGAAGCTTTATATGAAACTACTGGTTCCGCCTCATCTACTATTATTTTTCCATCTAGAATTTCAACCTCTATCTTACTAAAATATTTTTCAAGTATTCCTCTGCCATGTTCTAAGTCAAATCTTTCTGAATAACCATTGTTGTCTAACCCTGAATCAGGTGCAAAATTTTCTGCAAGCCTATTTAATTCCTTCATTGATTCACTAGAATTAGCTGTCACATAAAATACTCCACTAGGCTTTAATACTCTTTGTATCTCAGCTAGAGCTTTTTCTATATCAGGAATAAAATAAATCATATGTTGTGCAATGATTATATCAAAAGTTTCATCATTATAAGGTATATTTTCAGCATTAATTTCTTCATATTTAAAATTGTGTTGTACATCCTTTAATCTATTTTTTGCAATTTTCATCATACTTTTAGAAAAATCTGATAAAGTAATATTTAAAGTATTATCTATATGGTCTTTATTCTTAAACCAAAGCTTTCCTGTTCCACATCCAAGTTCCAATACATTTGCATTTATTGAAAAGTTTATCTGATTAAAACACCATTTATCAAAATCTATATTATTTATATTATAGCTGTGAAGATTACTTCTAATATTTAAGTTCTTATCACTTTTATATTGTTCCCTGACTCTACTTTCCATATTAGTCACCTTAATAATATCAATTAAATTGTTTGTATCTAAGAAACCATTTTTCTTTGCAGTATTTTGCGCCTTATTAAAAACATCAATTACTGCCTCAATATGCTTCTTCTTCTCTTCTAAAGCTTTCTTTTGAATACTTATCATACTTTCTAAGTTTTCTCCACTTTCATGTAAGATATGGCTTATTTCATTTAAAGACAAACCAATGAATTTTAGGGTTGTAATCTGCTGAAGCTTCAATAGATCTTCTTCACAATAAATTCGATATCCTGAATCAGTTTTTTCACTAGGCTTAAGCAATCCAATTTTGTCATAATGAAGTAATGTTTTCACGGTTACTCCTGATCTTTTTGCAAACTCGCCAATTTTCAATTCATTCCCCCCTCATAAAGTTATTCTAATCCACTACCTTAGGGTAGAGTCAACCCTAAAATTTAAAAAGAAAATCCCTCTCATAATTTTTCATTAAATCTAATTAATTGTAAATTTTAACTATTTTATACTTATCCCCTTATTTTTCCTCAGATAATTTCGATAAAATAAATAAAGGGGGGTTTTTAATAATGAGAAGTATAACTATAAATTCAAATCGAAATAACTTATTTCAAAACATTAGCATTAATACAGCTAACGGCAATAATAAAAACAAAAATACTGTAAATGGTAATTCTAGTGTTACTAATAAACAAGATAAAAAAGAAAGTGCCTTGATGCAAAATCTTCTAAAACAAAAACAGGAACTTAAGGAAGAAAAACAAGCATTAGCGACTAAAAAAATGGATGCAAAAGAAAAAAAAGTGAAAATGGATGAATTGAACAAAAAAATAAAGGATATCGATGCTCAGATTCAACAGCTAAAGATTCAAGAAAAGCAAGAAGAACTTCAAAAGCAACAAGATGAAATTTCAAAGAAAAAAGCTGAAGAAGAAACATCTAGTAAAAATACTAATGAAACAAAAGAGGACGTAATAATTTCTGCTAGTTTAGGGGAACTTATTAAGATTAATGGCTCACAAAAAACTATACATTTACTAAAGGATAGTAAAAATAGACAAAAAATAGAAGCTGAATATATCGAACCAAATGACATCCCAAACAGCTATGATAATAATCGTTTATCACAAATAAGTGCAAGTATAGCCAATATAGATATGACTATTTCTAAAAAGATTGGTGATTTAAATAAGAGTGCTGAGCGTATTCAAGCTAAAACAGAATTAGCTCTTAAACAAATCAAGGATAACAAAGACAATGAAATAATTGCAGATCCAAACGACACCGATAATAATAAATTAGCTGAAGATTTAAAAGATAAAACTGATAGTAAATTAGCTACGGAATCTAATAATAATCCAGAGAATAATTCTAATGAAACTATAGTATAGCTTTCTCGTAATAAAATCCTGTTAAAATACTATGCCAGATTCAAAAAAACTAACAGCCCTCCCTGTGGTATGGGCTGTTTATATTTATGAAACTAATTATAATAATTCCTTAACTACTTTTACTGTTTCTCTTGCTATATATTCCGCATCTTCCAATGATAGTGTTGTGTAAACCGGAAGTGTAATTTCATTCTCATATTGAGCATAAGCATTTGGGTAATCTTTAATGTCATATCCAAGGTTTTTATAAAGAGTCAGCATTGGAAGCGGTTTATAATGAACATTAGTTGCAATTCCCATTTCAGCTAGCTTTTGAATAACTGTATTTCTCTTTTGCTCATTGAATCCTTTAATTCTATAAAGATATAAATGGTATGATGTTTCAGTTCCATTATCATCTTTTGTGAATGGGATTACTGAAAAATCTTCTTTTGATAAGATATCATTATAAATTTTAAATATTTGTCTTCTTTTCTCCAACATACTATCATATCTCTTAAGTTGAACAATTCCAATGGCTGCACTAATATCTGTCATATTGCATTTAAGCCCATCATTGATAATATCATATTCCCAAGCTCCAGCTTTAAGCTTACTTAGTGCATCTTTTGATTGACCATGCATTGCTGTAAATCTCATATATTGAAGTAGATTCTCATGTCCTCTAAAATTATTATCATTAAAGGTAACTGCTCCACCTTCAGCAGTAGTTAAATTCTTAACTGCATGGAATGAAAATGAATGGAAATCACATTGAGACCCAACAGGTTCACCTTTATATTTTGCTCCAAAAGAGTGAGCAGAATCACAAGATATTATAATATCTTCTCTGCCTAGATCTTTTAACACTTTTTTTAATGCGTCGTAGTCAAATGGTACACCTGCAATATCTACTGGCATAATTACCTTTGTCTTATCAGTAATCTTTTCTGCAACCTTTTCTATATCCATTTCAAAGGTATCTTTTTTAACATCAACATATACAGGTTTAGCTCCCCTATGTATACCAACACTTGAAGTTGCAGTATAAGTATAAGGAGTAGTTATAATTTCATCTCCTTCTTTTATATCAAATACCTTAAGCACTAACTCCATTGCAGCTGTTGCACTATTTAACGCCAATGCTTTATTTACTTTTAAATATTCTTCCATTCCTTCTTCAAATCTAGCAAGTTGTGGACCTGAAGTAATCCAGCCTGACCTAAGGACATTTGCAACTGCTTCTATTTCCTCTTCTGTTATATCAGGTGGTGAAAATGGTATCTTTCTCATACAATTCAATCCTCTCTCAATTTAGATAAAAATTTTATATGTTCCCACACGTAAATAATATTGTTCAGGAATTCTATAAATCAATTATAAACTCATACCTTAGGTTAGAGTCAAGATAAAAATAATTTATATTTATTAATATACCACGACAAAAAGAAAGGCTAACCATTGTAGTCTGTTACTATAGAATAATTAGTCTTTCTGGTATAATATATTTTAAATTTATAACTGCTTACTTTTCATATTTCAACTATTACTGGTAAAATCATAGGTTTTCTTTTCATCTTCATGTAAACAAAATTATCTACTTCTCGTCTTATGCCATTTTTTATTTCAGCCCATGAAGTAATATTCTTATCTAAACAATTTTCTACTACATTTGTTACTATGTTTCTAACTTCATCAATTAATTCTTCAGAATTCCTCACATATACAAAACCTCTTGAAACTATATCAGGTCCTGATATTATAATTCTGTTTCTCTTATCTATTGCTATAACTACTGTTATTATACCATTTTCCGCCAAATTCTTTCTGTCCCTAAGGACCATATTACCTATATCACCTACGCCCATACCATCAACGAGTACTCTACCAAATGGTACTTTTCCAGTTACTTTTCCATTATTTCTTGTTATTTCAAGAATATCTCCATTTTCTAAAATAAAAGTATTATTTTTATCCAATCCCATGCTTTGTGCAATTTTAGCATGTGTTGCTAAATGCTTATATTCGCCATGAACAGGTATAAAGAATTTAGGTTTTAGCAAAGTCTGAATTAATCTTAATTCTTGCTCACAAGCATGACCTGATACATGTATATCTTCTATTGCTTTATATATTACATTTGCCCCTTTCTCTATTAAATCATTCACAATATTTGATACCGCCTTTTCATTCCCAGGAATTGGAGTTGCCGATATTATTACCATATCATCTTCTTGTATTTGAATATGTTTATGGGTTGCTGCAGCAATTCTTGTAAGTGCTGCCATCGATTCTCCTTGGCTTCCTGTTGTAACTATAGTAAGCTTATCATTAGGATAATTTTTTATTTCATCTAAGCCTATTATCATATCCTCTGGAATAAATAAATATCCAAGTGACATAGCAACTTCTGAGATATTTTCCATACCTCTGCCGCTAAAAGCTATTTTTCTTCCATATTTCATAGCACTATTACTTATCTGCTGCAACCTATGAACATTTGAAGCAAAAGTTGAAACTATAATTCTACCTGTTGCTTTACTGAATAAATTATCAAAAGTCTCACCTACTGTTTTTTCAGACATTGTATACCCCTTGTGAAGAGCATTTGTACTATCAGCCATCAATAGTAATACGCCTTTTTTTCCTAACTGGGCATATCTTTGCAAATCCATAACTTTATCGTCAATAGGTGTAAAATCTACCTTAAAGTCACCACTATGAACAATTATTCCCACAGGTGTGTGTAGTGCAATTGAGCAGCTATCAGGTATACTATGATTATTTCTAATATATTCAACTTTAATTTGTTCCAATTTGATTAATTCACCTGGCTCAACAATATTTAATGTACAATCATGAAGCATTGAATGCTCTTTTAATTTGCCTTCAATTAACCCAAGAGAGAGCTTTGTTCCATAGACTGGAATATTTATTTGTTTTAATATGTAAGGTAATCCACCTATATGATCTTCGTGGCCATGAGTGATAAAAATACCTTTAACCTTATCTTTGTTCTTAATTAAGTATGTTACATCAGGAATTACAATATCAATTCCATATAAATCTTCATCAGGGAATGCTAATCCACAATCTATAACAATTATTTCATCATCATATTCAAAAGCTGTCATATTCTTTCCTATTTCTCCGAGTCCACCTAATGGAATTATTTTTATCGGAGTTGCTTTTGATTTTCCTTTTTTGTTAGTTATAGGTTTATCAAGTTCATTATTATCCATTTTTTCACCCCTTAATTTTATTATCTTACCTTAAATTAATTATTTGCAAATAACCTTAAATATATAAGTGATAATTTAAAAATTATATAAATTTAAAAAGCAGTATTATAATAATTAAAACTTATAATACTGCTTTATTATTAATGCAACGTTATTAAATTAATTCATTATTGAAAATATATAGACTTTAACTTTTCTACTATTTCTTTCTCGCTGCTGGATATTTGCTTTATTCCATAACCTAGTAGCAGTGGTGAACTTGTGAATCTTGGCATAACTTTGCATATTATCTTTCCCTTAAGATGGTAAAAGAATATATTAAAACTATCACATTTTACAAAATAATTATTTAAAAGATAATGAACAACTTTTCTTAAGTTAAATGAAAGCTCATTTAACGCATATAAATCATCATTTATTATTATATTAAACTCTGTAAATCCACTAAATGGCCTATGAGATAAATTTACTAAGCAATTATCACTTCTATGAACCTCTATTCCTTCGAAATACTCATCTTTTATTCTTGGTTTATAGTCTATATCATTAAGCCCTACAATTTGCATATGAGGGTGTTTTAAACTTCCTCCAGATCTTGGTCCATGATTTTTATAAAATATAACTGATTTGTATTCTCCACTTTCTTCTATTCTAAGCCAGTGTTTAACTCCAAATCTTATTAGATCCTCCATATATTCTACTGAATACTGACCCATATCAGTTTCACAAGTGTAGGTCTCTATAATAACCAGTTGATAAGTATCTTTTATTGTTGGATATTTATTTTTGAGTAATACAAATGGACCTTTTTCATCAATAATATCAGTAAGATTGTCTCTATTACAAAACGGACATTCTTTCATATTTATTTTTTGAAATTCGTTAGGCTTATCCTTATTTATATCATTTAAAAATATTAAATACTTTTCTTCTTCCATTTATATCACCAAAAACCTTCCATCAAAATCATTTTTTAATTAAAACATATGCACATTTTGAAGGAACAGTTACATTATTACCCGCTATAGCATAAATTTCTTCTACTCCAGCTCTTTCTTTATTAACAAGAACACTCCATCCACATTCTTTTAAATCTACGAATGCCTCTTCATCATTTGGATTAAATATTACAACTATAGTATTACATAAATTTTTACCACTGTTATCTTCAATTTTATATGCAACGATATTTTCCTTGTAAAAGTCTTCCCCATATTCAAGAAAAGTTAAGTTTTTTCTGATTTCTTCACTTGAATTCATTCTAAAAGCTTTATATTTTTTCCTTAATTTAATCAATCCCTTGTAATAATTAACGATATCTTCATATTCATAAACTCTATTCCAATCTAAGCTGTTTACACTATCAGGGGAATTGTAACTATCATGATTAAAACTACCATCTTGATTTTTCTTAGATCGTAAAAATTCTTCTCCTGCTTGAAAAAACGGTATACCTTGAGAAGTTAACACTATAGCTGCAGCTAACTTATTCATATTCTTACGCTTCTGCAGCGAAGAATCTTTATTAGTCATGTGTAATTTATCCCACAATGTATAATTATCATGAGCTGAGATGTAATTTATACATTGGTAAGGTTCATTTGCCCATGCCCAATGTGAATATATAACCTTATCATAATTAAGTCCTTTTTGACCTGTAGCTCCAACTATACAAAATTTAATACTTTCCTCAAGTCCTGTCCTTCCATTTACATATCCTCTTTCATTAATATTAAATACATGACCTTTGACTGAATCTCTAGTATCATCGCTAAACGCTGCTATTTGCATTTTCTCAAATTTTACCAGGTTTTGTTTTACTGCTGAATCTTCTCCTCTAAGAGGTGTCCATCCCCCGGTCCATCCTTCACCATACATAAGTATAGACGGATCTATTTTATCTAACTCTGTCCTAATTTGTTTAAGAGTTTCAATATCATGAAGTCCCATTAAATCAAACCTAAATCCATCTATATGGTATTCTTTTGCCCAGTAGACCACTGAGTCAACTATAAGCTTTCGCACCATATATCTTTCTGACGCTAATTCATTTCCACATCCTGAACCATTTGTAAAATTTCCATTTGAATCTTGTCTATAATAATATCCAGGTACTGCCAAGTTTAAGTTAGAATCAAAACTTCTATAGGTATGATTATAAACCATATCCATTACAACCCTTAAACCGGCTTTATGAAGACATCTGACCATTTCCTTAAATTCATTAACTCTTTTTTCTCCACTATAAGGATTCGTAGAATAAGAACCCTCTGGGGCAAAATAATTTTTAGGATCATACCCCCAATTATATTGTGGCACATCCAGTTTAGTTTCGTCAACAGTTTCATAATCAAATGCTGGAAGCAAATGAACGTGTGTCACTCCTAGTTCCCTAAGGTAATCAATTCCAGTCTTTGTGTATCTTCCTGGAATAGTAGTTCCATGTTCACAAAAGGCAACAAATTTTCCTTTTCTCTCGAGCCTTATTCCAGAGTTTTCATTTATAGAAAAATCCCTTACATGAAGCTCATAAATTATTGATCCAGCTGCACTGCTTAACTCTGGCTTTTCATCTTTGCTAAAATCTAGAGGATCTGTCTCCTTTAAGTCTACCACCATTCCCCTATTTCCATTAACACCTAAAGCTTTTGCATAAGGGTCTGTTACTTCTCTTTCATTTCCACTGTTAGTGACCAAATAATTATAAAACTCACTTTTTAAATCTTTCTTAACTTCAATATTCCAAGTTCCTTGAACTCCTCTGTTCATATCTAGTATTTCTACTGGGGCATTTGTGTAGTTCCTGCCGTCTTTTCCGAATAAAGCTAATCGAACATTATTTGCATTTGGAGCCCATAATACAAACTTTGTACTTTCTTTGGAATATTCTACTCCTAATTTTCCTATGTAATTATTATAATCATTATCTAATAAATTCATTATATTATTACCCCTTTGTTAGTTTTATTAAACATTTATTTTAAGCATCTAAAAAGTTTCACTTTATGTCAGACAAGGTGGTTAGTTCTACTCATAGTGGTTCTATTAGCAGAACCAACCAACACAATATACCTAAAATAAATAAACTTGCAGTCTATTGTTTTCTAATTATGCCTTATTATTAAAACACTTGAAAAACTTTTTTACTTATCTTTCTTAAATTCCATAATTATCTTTGATGAAAATGCTGGAATTAATATATTAACTTTTCCACCTTGAATTATAGTATTGTTTTCATCTAATAAATCAATACCTTCTTCAAAAGGTAATTCAAAGTCTAAAGTACTTTCTTTATCACTTAAATTAAAAAGCACATATGCCTTATCATTTTCACTTGCCCTAATAAACACAAATTGTTCATTTTTAACAACTACTTGTGCATAGCTTCCATACTTTAAAGCCTCACTTTGACTTCTAATCTTTCCTAATTTTTTAAGCAATTCGAATAATTTATCATTTGCCTCATCAATTTTACCTAGCTCCAATTCTGGTCTCAATGGTAAGTCAGTATCCTTGCCCTTTACACCTTTAATACCATATTCGCTACCATAATATACACTTGGTATCCCTGGCATAGTATATAATAATGTATAAACATTATATATATATTCCGGACTTTTCAAAGTACTAGCCAATCTATTAACATCATGATTGTCTGCAAAATTATACAAACATAAATTTTTATATATTCCACCTGCTCCAAATAATCTATTTAATGAATACGCAATTTCAAAATAATTCTTATCATTATGGCTTGAGTAGTTTCCTTTATAACATTCGTAATTTGTTACAGAATCCAGGCTCTCTGGATTTGCCCATCTGTTATAGTCCCCATGAATAACTTCACCCATAAGCCAAAAATCACTTTTTTTAGATTCCGTAAATTTCTTTAAAACTTTAAAGAATCCAAAGTCTATGCTATCTGCCGCATCCAGCCTTAAACCATCTATATCAAATTCATCTATCCATAAACCTATAGCCTGGAATAAATGATCCAAAACTTCCTGATTATTTAAGTTTAATTTAACTAAATCATAGCATCCATTCCAACTTTGATAATTGAATTCATCTCCCATTGGGCTCCTGCTGTCAAAGTTTAAATTTGCAAACCAACCACAATACTTAGAATTCCTACCGTTAACTTGAACATCTTTAAATGCCCAAAACTCTCTTCCTACATGGTTAAATACTCCATCTAATACTATTTTGATGTTATTTTCATGAAGCTTTTTGCACAATTCTTTAAAATCTTCATTAGTACCAAGCCTTTTATCAATTGTATTATAATCCTTTGTATCATACCCATGATAACTTGACTCAAATACTGGTGCAAAATAAACTGCATTTATGCTCATTTCTTTTAAGTGCGGTATCCATTCCTCTATCTTAGCTAATCTGTTTTCTTCATTATACACTCTACCCGGCTCCAATACTCCACAAAATCCAAGTGTATAGAACTGATAAAATATACTTTCTCTAATCCATGAATTCATAACCTCATCCCCTTCTGTTATATACGCTTTATACCACTCTTTATTAAAAACATTTGACACATGGTATTTCTAATTAGAAATGAACATTTAAATATATTATCTTATAATTAATTTATGCATAATTCATTTTTCAGATCATTTTAAATAATCTATTCTTTTATAAATATGTACTATTTTTCAGTAATCTTATTTTAAAAAGGATTTATTAATAAAAACTAAAATTTAACTTATTTTTAGAAATTGACCATGCGTACTTTATAATTATATAAAAGTTTCACATAATTTTAAATACAAATTCTTATTTTATATCCTTTTTATTACAAGAATACGTTTACTAACCCAAATTTAACTTAATCTGATTTATAAAAATAAATATTAAATATTTTAACATAAAAAATAATATTTTTCTTATTTTTGTTGCATAATACATATTGAAATTAAATTTCTACGGAGGTATAAACATGAATAGAAAAACTATAAAATATTTATTATCTTCATTTGTGTTATTAAATTGCTTAATAACTATTTCTACCCCAGCTATAGCATCCAGCATTTCTTTTTCTAATAATGCTTCAGAATCTTCAATCTCTTATACACATAAAGATAAGGATGATAAGCATGGAGGCTTAAATATATTTAGTGAAGAAAATTATAAATATCTTTCTCATGAACAAAAAAAAGAATTGTTAGAATTAAAAAAATGTAAGGAAAAAGGTGAAGCCTTTACTGAAGATCAGCAAAAATCTTTACATTCTCTTATAGAATGTGTTGTAAAAGGCAGATTGGGAGATAAGAATTATGCTGACTTTAAATGTTTAATGGATAAAATAAGGTCAAATGAAAAATTAACAGATGAAGAAGATAAAAGATTAAAAGAATACAGAGATATAATTTCTGGTTCTAAACCAACAGCTGCAGATATACTTAATCAATTTCTAAGATAATTATGATATACTTGTCATATAGAAAGAACAGAATTTTTTTTTTCAGATTCTGTTCTTTCTTAGTTAATGTTGGTAATATGGAAAGGACTTCTAAACTTAATTAATTTTATTTTAAAGATTGCTTTTATAGAAAGCTAAAACTCTATCAAGAAAATAAAACATAATTTCATCTCTTTCAGAATAAGATTCATGCTTTCCATCCTTTAAAAAAACCACTTCACAATTTAAAGCATGAGAAGCAAATTTATTTTGTGCTTCTGGAATAACATGAGTATCATATTCTGCTTGAAATAACAATACTGGTATTTTAACTTTCGAGGCATACTCTTTTTTCACAAGTTTTTTAGTTGCTTTAAGACCTTCAATATACCATGAAGCTGATGATCCTCCACTTTGGTATTGTTCATTATTCTTAATCTTTTCTCTAATATATTCATATCTTTCTATGCAGCTAGTGGATCTGCCAGGAGATTTTCTCTTACGATGATATGGAACTTGACCTGGAAGGTACTTATTACCCCCTCCACAAATTTTCATGCCTTTAGAAACAACACTTGCTATCACTTCTGGGACTTTACCTGTATTTATTCCATGCATTGGTGAACTCAGCACTGCAGCATTAAAATAATCTGTATACTCCTCCAAAAATAATGTACCGATTCCTCCACCCATAGAATGACCAAATAAAAATAAATTTTTGTTATTACTATGTGGAATAACAACATTATCTATAAATTTCTTAAAATCCTCAATATAATAATTAAAATCTTCAACATTAATTTGAGAATTATCTATTCCAAGTCTTTGAGAACGGCCATGGCCTCTGTGTTCCACAATAAAAACAGAATAATTCTCTTTCATAAAATAATATATTAGTTCATAATATTTTTCAGTAAATTCTCCGAAACCATGACAGATAACCACACTAGCTTTTGGATTCTTAACAATAAATTTTTCATAATAAAGTTCTAAATTATTTTTCCCAATAATATACCCAATCTTCTTTTTTTTCTCTAAGTACGGTTCTACCTTTTTTAACATTTCTTCTTTGTAATTGCTTTGAGAAATATACTTTCTTTTAGTTAAAATATTATACTCCAAATCCGAAACCATTTTTAAAGCTGTGTTATCATTACCCATAAATAACCCCTCCCAAACTACACATGCTCTTCCTATCTTTACATTTAATGTAAGCATATCTAAATACACTATAAACTATTTTCTTTAAATCTATTATAATTTTATGTTAAAATATAATTCATTTTATATAAAATAAAAGCAGCTGCCTCCATACAAATTTATTTATAAATAAACTTTTTGAAAGAGCTACTTTTTATTATATATAATTTCTTATTAATTTAATATTAGTTCTTTTATATTTATATCCTTATTTTTACTTAAGTCAATGAATTCGCCATCTTTTAATACTAAAGGCTTGGATAGATCATTCACATTAATCTGCAATATCTTGGCTTTTTCACCTGTGCTTAATAACACATCTTCACCCATATAGTAATTTGCTATATGTTCTAAAAATATTTTTGAGTATTCATAATCTAACTTAGTTAGACTTTTTTCTTTAATTATTTCTAGTATTTCAAATGGGCCTCTTTTATTCCTATAATTTTCGTCAGAATTCATAACATCTAGTTCATCCGCTATAGCTATGATTTTAGCAAAACAATGTATTTTCTCTCCAGTTATTGCGAGAGGATATCCTGACCCATCCTCCCTTTCATGGTGCATAAGGACTCCATAACTAACGGATTTGTCCAAATAATGAATACCATCAACATATTTATATCCTATTTGAGCATGTTTCTTTACTTCCTTATACTTTTCTTGTATTAATATATCAGGTTTTTCTGGAATTTTTTGTTCTAGCTTAGTCATTCCAAAATCGTGTAATAAGGCTGAATAAATAAGCAAGTTAATTTTTGATTGTTCAAGTCCAATCCATTTTCCTAAAAGGGCACTGAGTGCTGCCACATTTACTCCATGTCTATATATTGAATCCTCGCCGCTCCCTTTAAATACAACATTACTTATAACAATTTCTGTTGACTTTAGTTCTTTTTGTATTTTCTCTGCGAAAATTCTAAGATCGTTAACTCTATTTTCCTTAACTCTTCCTAGTTTTTCAAACATATCCTTTAAGCCATTACTCACTTCTTTAAAAGTTTCTTCAACTTTTTTCATTTCTGCTTCTTTAGAGCTTTGCGCTAATACTTCGTCTGATATACTAACCTCAATTTTCTCTAAAAAATATGCTCTGCTTAGCCCTGTTATTATTTCTTCATTTACTACTGAGCCCGCTTTTATTAAGAGGCTTCCGTTTTTGATAACATCTTTTGTAATAACCATTCCTATTTTTAATTCCTGTATACTTAGTAATTCTTTTTTCTCATCCATAATTCTCTCTCCCACTTTATTTAGTATCTGAAAATTACAGCAATATTTCTTTAATGAATAAATCTTTTTCTCTTGATAAGTCTACAAATTCTTCATTTTTTAATACTAGAGGTTTCTCTAAATTATTTATATTCATTTGAATTATTTTACACTTTTCATCGGTATTCAATAAAACTTCTTCACCTATATAGTAACCTGCAATATGCTCCAAAAATATCTTCACATATTCATAATCCAATTTTCCTAAGCTTTCATTTTTTACTATCTGCAACGCTTCAAATGGCAATTTTTTCTTTTTATATCCTCTGTCAGAATTAATTGCATCAAATACATCTGCTATAGCTATAATTTTTGCAAAAGGATGTATTGCCTCATCTTTTAAACCTAATGGGTATCCTGATCCATCAAGCCTTTCATGGTGCATTAATACGCCATAGGAAACTGCTTTGTCTAAAAATGAAATATCCTTTATATATTTATAACCTACCTGTGCATGAGTTTTGATTGTATTAAATTCACCTTTACTTAAAGTTGATTCTTTTTTTAATAATTCCCTATCGATTTTTGTCTTTCCAAAATCATGAAGAATTGCTGAATAAACCAGTAGATTTAACTTATATTTTTCAAACCCAAGCCATTTTCCAATTATCGCACTCAATGCTGCAACATTTACTCCATGTCTATATATAGAGTCTGTCCCGCTTCCGTATAATACTATATTTTTAATAACTATACTGCTTGGTTTTAATTCATCTTGAATTTTTTGCGAAAACTCTCTAATCTCATTCATAGCAATTCCATTTTCGTTTGCCAGCTGTCTAAAGGTTTTTTGTAATTTTAATGATATTTCTTTAAATTCTTCTTCAACTTTATTATATTGTTCTTCTTTTTTAGGATCTTTATTAACTGCTTTTATTTCAGCCTTTTCCTCATATACTTCGACATTTCCTATAAAATATAACCCTTGGATTTTTTTGATTATACTGCTGTTTATAGCAATATCTTTTTTAAGTAATATTCTTCCGTTTTGTTCTACATTTTTAGCTACTACCATACCTTCTTCTAACTTATTAAAGCTTACTAATTTAGTTTTCTTTTCCATAATACTCACACCTATCGTACCCCTGAATTTTGCATATCGTTTACCTTAAATAAATAAACCCCTTTAAATAATGAATTACAAAAATAATATTATAAGAATTAGAATGTTTTAAAAAGCTAATTTGTAAACCGAGTATCTATCAAAAAAATACTTATTTAATTATATTATTCTATATTTTTTAGTTTTTGTCAAAAGAAGTTTTTATTATTTTACAATATAATGAATTTTATTCCAATATATAAAATATTTATATATATATACATATTATGTTATACTAGTATGATTAAATTTTTTTCTTTAAATAAAATTGATATTAATTTACCCATGATTTTTTGTAAAAATAAAAGGATAAAATTTTTATTCAATTCTACCCTTTTAAACTAAAATATAATAGCCTATATTCTATTTACTCTATTGGTGACGCCCTTTTCTTTCCTGATTTAGCTTTTCCTTGTATTTCCTGTGGAACATTTCTAACATCATTTTTTTTATAGTGTGTTATATGATTGCTTTCAGTTCCATGTGGATCACTTGGATCCGGTCTTCTCATTCCTGCCTTTGCCATAATTTTTTCATCCTTTCTAAAATAATCTCAATTTTAGTATTATATAAAAAAGCTATAGTATACATAACTTTTAATAGAAATTAAGGAGACAAATTGTGACAAAACAAATAATATTTTTAATTGCTGAAAATTTAAACTCTATGAATTTGTTATCCACTCATTCCATATTTCAACTTTATACCCAACTGTTGCTTCCCTGCCGTTTCTAACTACAGGAGTATTCATAACTTTTTGATTCTTTAGTAACAATTCTGTCTTTATATCTGCACTTCGTATATTACTAAAATTTAATTTTGTATAATCTTTAGATTTAGTATTTATTAAATCATTTATGGTAACTGAATTAAGAACACTACTTAACTCTCCCTTACTCATTGATTTTTCACTTAAATCAATAAACTGAAATTTTATATTTCTTTCTTTAAAAAATCGTTCTGCTTTTTTTGTATCAAAACATTTTTTTGTTCCAAATATTTGTATATTCATTAATTAATCTCCTTAACTATATATTTCATTTGAATTCATAATTAGCTACTTTTTCTACATTAATACTGACATACTAATATTCTAGTTATTTTTATTACCTTAATCAATACAAAATAATTTTCTCTTATCCTTAACTGTAATTTTATGTTTTATTTTAATTAACCACTATAACTGTGTATTCGCAAATCAAATATCTTTAAAATCATTATTTCCTAAATTTATTGAAATATAAAACTTTATATTGATAGTTTTACTTTGTACTCGTTAAAGCAAAAGCCCAATGCTTTAAATAAAAATATTTGCATTGAGCTTTTCTTAATTTTTTTATTTATATCTGAATAGATAAAAGTCTAGTGTACAAAATATACTTCGCAACAACATTTTTCTTAATCAGATTAATTTCCAGTACTCTTATAATATCTTACGCTAAATTTCCAAAATCCATAAGCTAATAAATATAATACTATTCCTACAAGAGGAGTTATGTACATAAATATTAATGGATAATTAATCATATCTTCTTTTCTTAATAAATATTGGGCTGGAAAATAATTCACAAATGCAAAAGGTATTATAAACATAAGTAAAAATTGAATAGTCTTATTAAAAATGCTTATGGGATACCCTGCAAATTTCCTCACATTCCAATAAAATATTTCCCTTAAATTCTCAGTTTTAACAAAGAAAAAATTTAGACTCGCAAAAAATAAAAATATTGCACCCTGTATTAATACGCCGCCTACTAGTATAAAAATATAATATAAAATAGTTTTTGCATTCCAAATAATTCCTACATTATTAGCTGAAAGAATAAATAATAATATTCCTAACGTCCCATGCCCCAATGCCGCTAAACAATCCGAATCTGATGACATCAATTGAAATAATAGCCCCCTCGGCCTTAGCATAATTCTATCAAACAAGCCCTGCTGAATAGTATATGAGAAATCTCTTAGACCTGTAAAAAAAATAACTAAAATAGCGTAAGTTAAAAACAATAAGCTAAACAAAAATAGCATTTCATTAATATTCCACCCATTTATATTATCAAATTTCATTAGTGTAAGATATATTACTAATATCCCTGCTGATTCTCTAATAAACACAGCAAAACTTACTAAAATAGCATCAAGTTTATATTGAAATCTTGATTTAAATGCCTTTGATGTATAATACCAAAACATTTTTAAACTTTCTATACTCATCTTTTAGCCCCCTTGCACTATTAATTTCTTTTGACCAAACTTCCATAAAATAGCTCCAATCAAATAAAGTACTACTATCCAAAGTAGTTGACGGCTAAAATTAAATACTATTTCACTAGATTGCATTTGTCCTAAATATAGCTTGATTGGAGTAAAATATATAGAATCTAAAGGGGTGTAGCTTATTATTTTCATGATGTTGTCAGGCATAAACCAAAGAGGTACCATCGAACCTGATAATACGTTTATAACTACTTTTTTTATTGTTGATATCGACCATACACTAAATAACCAAAATGCTAGCATTTGGACAATAAAGCTTATATACCATAATATTAAATATCCTAGAATCACGCTTATTACAAATAATATTAATCCTTCTATTCCTGCTGGTTTCTCTATATTAGTGAAAATCAATGTTATAATCAATGCAGGTATAAAATTAAAACAAATTCTAAAAAAGCTATCACCTAAATTTTCTGCCAATATTCTTAATTTAAAATTTACTGGCTTTATAAATTCATTTACTATTGATCCATCTTTTAATTTATGCATTACAAACTCATCATCAAATTGAAATGCATTTGACAGACCTAAAGATAAAATAAAATTTGTAGATACCATAGAAAATGTTATTCCACCAATTTCAACTGCTGCACCATAAAGAGCTTTATAAATACAATTAAATATAAAAAATGTCAATAATGTATTAACTATTCCCATAATATAATCAAATCTATATACCATATTATTCAAGAACCTTTTTCTTCCAAATTCAATATAAGCCCTCATTGAACATTTATGCTCCCTTCATAAATATCTCTTATTATTCCATCAATTTCTGGTTCTTTTATTGATACATCCTTTATGGTATATTTACTAATAAGTTTTGTCATAAAATTATTTATATTAACCTTAGAGGTATCAAAAATAAATCTTTTCTTAAATTTATTTTCGTCTTCTATTGCCTCTATTTCCACATTATCAATTGGTTCTAAATCGAGATCATCCTCAAATTCAACTTCTATAGTTCTAGATGTACCATAATTATTTTTTATCTCCTCAATGCCTCCATCATAAATCTTTTCTCCCTTGTCAATTATTATTAATCTATTACATACTTTTTCTATGTCTTGCATATCATGGGTGGTAAATATCATAGTTATTCTTTCAGTTTTATTTAAGTATTTAATAAAGTCTCTTATTTTTTCTTTAGCAACTACATCTAGTCCTATTGTTGGTTCATCAAAAAATACTATTTTAGGCGAATGCAATAGTGCCGCTGCTATATCCCCCCTCATTCTTTGCCCTAATGAAAGCTGACGCACTGGTTGATTAATAAACTCTTCCATATTAAGCAGTTTAGTAAACTTATTTAAGTTTTCTTCATATTTTTCATTTGGAATTTTATATATATGTTTTAATAGTTCAAAGCTTTCAATAAGAGGCAAGTCCCATGAAAGCTGTGTTTTCTGTCCAAATACAACACCTATATTAGCAACATATTTCTTTCTCTGCTTATAAGGTATATAACCTGCAATCTTTATATCTCCACTATCTGGATGTAATATACCTGATAACATTTTTATTGTGGTTGATTTACCAGCCCCATTTGGTCCTATAAATCCTACCATTTCACCTTCATCAATTGAAAAATCTATGCAATTTACTGCTTTTTTATAAATATACTTTGGCTTTAGCATATTAGTTATCATGGCAGTTATACCTTGGCTTCTACCACTAATTTTAAATGTTTTGCTTATCCCTTTTACCTCAATTAACATATTGCTCATTCTATCACTCCTTATTATAAATTTCCCTTATAACATCTTCTATTGTTGGTGCACTCATTTTTATGTCTCTAATTCTGCATTGTTTAATAACATGATTCAATATGCTTGATGAGCTTATTACATTAATATCATAATAAATCCATATATTATCTTGCTGAACTTTATATTTATATACAGGCAAATCGTGAAAATCTGGTACCTTCACATCATCAAGCTTTAATTTTAATAAGTGCCCACAAGAAAAGTCTTTCTTTAATCTACCTATCTCTCCTTCATAAAGCTTTTTACCTTTATGAATTAAAATGATTTTTTCACAAGTTTTTTCTATTTCCAATAAATTATGATTAGCAAAAACGATTGCAGTTCCTTGTTTACTCTTTAATTCATTAATAAGATTAATAATTTTTTCTTTTGTCATTAAATCTACACCAATTGTTGGTTCATCTAAGTAAAGTACTTTAGGATTGTGTAATACCGAATAAGCAAAATCCGCTCTTACCCTTTGTCCTAGCGATAGTTTATTAACTGGAATATTTAATAACTCATTTAACTCCAGAATATTACATAAAAAAGCCATTCTTTCAATATAATTTTTTTGATCAATTTTATACATATATTTACTGTGTTCAAAAGAATCTTTTAATGCTAGATCTGTCCACAATTGTGTCTTATCACCGTTTATATATCCAATCTGCCTTAAATTCTTATATTTTTCTTTGAATGGATTTAGCGCTCCAACTCTTATGTATCCACTATCTGGCATTATTGCACCTGCCATCATATTTATTATAGTTGTTTTTCCAGCTCCATTTAATCCAACTAATCCAATAGCTTCTCCCTCTTTTACATGCAAAGACAAGAAATCAATTATTCTGTTATTTTTAAAACTTTTTCTAACATCTTCTAAAACTATCATATTTCTCCTTACACATCCTGGATTTATTATAAATTCACACTATTTATATGGTCAATAAGTTTGGGATAAACTGCATTTTAGTGGGGACAAACAACGTAAACACAAAAATAATTATCTTCTTCATAAATATCAATCATTCCATCATACTTCTCTACTATAGATTTAATTTGTTTTAATCCATTTCCATGTTCTTCTTTATTTTCTTTAGTAGAAATTAATTTAGGGTTAGTATTTAAAATTGAGTTATTAATACTATTTTTTACCAAAATAGTATCATATCCTCTTTTTCGTAGTATTCTAATATCTAGTTCCTTTTGCTTAGTATTCATACTTCCCTCTATTGCATTATCTAATAAGTTATTAAGCAGTGCTGAAAAATCAACACTGCCAATCTGCTCAAAAGAAAGATTTTCTATTTCAGCCTTAATATCTATTCCTTTTTCCTTTGCATATTGAAGTTTTGTGTTAATTATATTATTAAGTAATGAGTTTCCTATTGAAACATATGTATACATTTTATTGAGATTATCCAATATTTTCGATAAATATTCCTTGGCTTTTTCATGTTCATTATTAGCAAAAAAGGAGGCTATCACCATAATATGATTCTTCATATCATGTTTTAATAATCTACTTTTCTGTTGAAGCTGTCTTATTTCATTTGCCATATTAATTTGCTTTTCAAAGTCTCGCTCTAAGTTATCAACTTTTCTACTCATATCCATATTATTCGCTAAAACTTTCATATATTTTTTATCTAAAATATCGTACTGTTTTTCTATTCTTTTTCTTTTAAAAATTTCACAACCATATAAAATTCCTATTATAAAAATAGACATAACTAAAAATATTTTCATATACTACCTCATATATTTCATTAATTGCTTTTTTACAATTTCGCTATAACTTCTTCCAATTGGAATTAAAATTTCATTGTTTAATTTAATTTCCTTGGTATTAAAAATAAATACATGTTTCTGATTTACTAAATATCCTTTATGAACTCTTATAAATCCCTTTCCCCCCAATTCTTTTTCTAAGTTTCCTAGAGTTTCTCTAAACTTATAATTAGCTTTATGAGTATAAAGATTAATATAGTTTTGATCTCCCTCAAAATACATGATTTCATTTAATTTTATTGTAATCACATCATTTCCAGTTTTGATAGCTAATGTATCTATTTTATCCTTCAAGACTTTTACTACACTATCTAGAGTCTGCGTAATCTCTTCATTAAAATGACTTTTTCTAATAAATCCAAAAGGATGATATTTAAAAGATTTATATACAAGTGCATCATGGCTTGTAACAAAAATCAAAAGAGTATCATTCTTTTTATTTAATAAGTACTCACCAATATCCATTCCATTAATTTTGGGCATGTCTATATCTAGAAATAGAACATCTACTCTTTCCTCTTCTAAATAATTTAATAGCTTTTCAGGGTTACTGGTAATAAAATAATTAGCATTAACACCAAATTCTAAAAATTTATTTTTAATTATTACTGACATATCATTTAAAATTATCATCTCATCATCACAAATTGCAATATTATACATATGTACTCCATTCCTCGATTTTAGGCTATGATTTAATACATATAATTTGCATTAAAGCATAGCCTAGTTTTATCTTGTATTCTTATTATTATTTTTATATAAACCCTTTATAATTCTCAGTGTTTTTATAAATGTATAATTTATTTTGTTAATTATACCATTAAATCCATAAAAATACCTAACATTAATTTTATATCTTATTTTCCATAATGAACTGATCCATCCAAGACACCTCTTCATCTGTAACAGTTTTATTACTATAGCGGATATTTTGAAAGCAATCAAGTAATTTAATAATATCAAGATTATCAAAAGTTTCATCCTTTTCTAATCTTTCAATGATTAAAGCATTCCTTCCTATCCCAAGTATTCATATTAATTATATTAACCCCCATAATTTATTCTCCTTATATTTAAGTTTTATATTTGTATTTTAATTTCTTCTTTCATATGTATAATACGTATCAATCCGCTTTTCATATGTTTTTACAAAATCCTTATCAGAAATCTTTGGAAAATATACATTTCCATCAATTATTTTATCTATGACAGTAATATATATTTTATCTGCATAAGGAAATGACTCCTTGTATACCTGACCACCACCTGCAATAAATATTTCATCCTCATTCTTCGCTAACTCAACTACTTCCATAAAAGAGCTTACTGTTGTACAATTTTCTAATTCAATATGTTTTGTATTTGAAATAAGTATTGTTTTTCTGTTGGGCAGTGGCTTACCTATTTCTTTAAAAGACTTTCTCCCCATAATTATTGTTTTACCTATTGTTAATTCTTTAAATCTTTTCCGCTCTCCCTTTATTTTCCATGGTATAATACTGTTATTTCCTATTACATTGTTTTTTGCTACTGCAACTATTAATGAAATCATAACTATCCACCTTTCATTAGTTTATCAACTTTATTGTTTTATAAATATCAAGTTCATTACTTGTTCAGTAATATAAGTTTCTCCATTAATCACATCTATTTTATAGCTATCAAGTATATGTTTATCAATAGTATTTGCTACACTTAAATACTTTCTTGTTCTATTACTGGAAAATCGTATTTCTGAATCAAAAGAGTTTACAAATTTAAAATTATATTTTTCAGCTAATTCAATTAACTCACCTTTTGTATAAAATTTTACATGTCCATCATCTTTCATCTGCATATATGTATCAATAAATCTAATATCATCATTTTCATTTGGTGTAGGATCTGAAATAAAAAATACTCCGCCAGGCTTTACTACTCTACTTACCTCTTCAAAGGTTTTATTAATATTAGGAAAGTGATGTAATGCGTATCTTGTTACAACATAATCAAAGACATTATTTTCAAAAGGAAACTTTACTCCATTGTAATCTACAAAATTTAGGTTCTTTAATCTCATATTATAAGCCTTTTCTCTATTTTGAATTAATGTTTTAACCGCTATATCTAACCCTATAACTTCACTTTCATTATTGATTTTTGCTATTGGAAATGCTAAATATCCATTGCCTGTCCCTAAATCAAGTATTTTGCTCTTAGAAGCAATATCTAAACTATTTAGAATTACATTTAAATGCTTATCATCACCAGTACGATTTTCCATATAATTTTTCTTTGCAAAATCTTCATCAAAGCCTTTTCTTGCCTTTTCAATAATTTCTCGCTCATTCATATATATCACCCCAATTACCTTAATATTTTCAAATTTTATACTAATCAGCTATCCTATCAAGCTCAAATTAGTTTCAACATAATTAACTTCATTATAATATATACTCCTTATAACATTGATCTTTTTCCACATGATTACCAGTTGATTTCCAAACCTACTCCAACTTCTTTTACTGGCAAAACTTTATGGATTTCTGCTCTAACAACAAATGAAGTACAATGACACGGATATAATTCTTTTATATTATTCCTCTTTAAATAATCTATAGTTTTATGTACTTGTTCATTTACTTCAAATAAATGAAATCCTCCTATAATTCCTAATACTCTATTATCATTACAGACTTGTTTTGCATATTCCACAATATTGCAAATCCCACTATGAGAACACCCTGCAATAATATAAATACCTTTTTCACTTTTATAGGCAAGTGCTGTATCGTCCATTACATAATCATCTACTAATGATTTGTATTCCACCTGTTTGCCTATAGGTTTTCTATTTTCAAAATTATTCAGTTTAGGTATTTCACCTAAGAATGTTAGATTTTCACTAACCTTTTTAGGTTCTTTTGATAGAATTAGATTACATTTTTCTTTCAATTCATTTTGTAAAATAGGAGAACAGATTTTTAAATTACCCATTACTTTTTCTTTGAATGCGTCTTGGTGAGCAATTACAGAAACATTTCTTTTATTATTCTGTTCAAAATAATATTTTAGTCCTTTTGTATGGTCATCATGGCCATGTGAAATAACAATGGTATTTACTTTTTTTAAATCTACTCCTAACGCATTTGCATTTTTAAGAAATAAATCCGAATATCCAACATCCAATAATAGCCTGACATCTCCATCTTCAATATAATATGAAACAGCAGGTTCACCACAATAATATTGATCAATATATGTATTATTATCTACTAAAACTTTTAACTTCATCTTTTCTCCTTCTCTTAATATAAATATTTCACAACTATTTTCTATTATTCAGTAAATTAAAATCTCTTATTAAACTTAATTATTTGCTCTGATAAAAACTTTAATCAATATAAGAATTATATCACTATTTTTAAATCACTTATACTAATTGTAAATAAATCTATAATTTTACATTATAGAACCTAATTTTTACTTACCTTTTACTTACTATTTTCACTACGTTTTATTAGAATTTAATCCTTTTTTACTTAAACCTTAAAATTCTTTAGAATTTTTCTATCTATGTTAGCAAATAAAATTGTCCGCCAAACCCATCCACCTCTCCCTTCCCACCACGCCTCACCTCCCATCTCTCCCCCAATTTCTGTATCATAATAAAGTTTCCTAAAAATAAACACATTAAAAAGCCCCGTATCAAGCCATTTCTAACCTAATACTGGGCGTATGCCCTATCTATTTTTACTAAACTTTTTTATGAGTTTGGGGATTTTGAATGATAGATGGGGATGTTTTTTATTATTGTACACATATTACATACTAAACCCTTTCATCATCTAAACCAATATTTTACCTGTATATATTATTACTGTCTTTTTTAGTTAATACTTAAAATAATATTTATAAGAATTATCTATTATAACCTTATTATATGTTTTAACAATTTTATCATTAACTCTGCTTATAGGATATTTATTCCTATATTTATCATCTAACTTGCAAAACCTTATTAATATATAAGGAGTTATTGGCATTATATGAGTATAAAAGTTTTCTTCCTTATAAAAGAAACTCGGATCATCACTGGTTAAAAATTTTTCTTTACCATTTGCTACAATAAATTGAAGATTAATTCCATTTATATATTCTTTAGCTCTTGCGTATAACCTTCCTTTATCATTAAGAAAATCTCTAAATTCAGCTAATAAAATATTATTTTCTATTTCTTTACTCGCATTATCCATAAATGGCTTAATTCTTTCTTCAAAAGGTATATCTATTTCATCTAAAGATATGTAATTATTAAATGTATTTAAAGCTCCTTTAATATCCTTGTTTCCTATAAATCCCCTTGAGTCCATTGATATTATAAATTTTACCCAAAACGCTTTCAAAAATTCATCAATTTCATATCCATTTGAATTCAATATCCTTTGTTCCATCATTTCTAATGATTGTTTCCATTTATTTTCATATTTCTTATTCCATAAATCCTCTATTGTTACTATCTTCACTTTATCAATTTCTCTCTTTATCATTTTCTTAGGTGCTAAATTACCATCTTTTTTGTATATACTCCATTTTTCAAAGTCATAATAATATTTATTATATTCTTCATATTTTTTAATTTTTATATTATTACATATTACTTCATAATCAGAAAGTATTTTAAAAATTTCTTTTAATTCCTCTTCATTACAACATGGCATACCTGCCTTTATAGAATGATAATCATTTATTTTACATATATTTTCTATATTATGTGGTACTTCTTTACTATTCTCTTTATCTATAGAATAAATAGTATTACCTGATCGTATCCAACTGCTTAAATACACTCTTGGGATTAGATGATGATTACTTGAAACTTGCATAAATTACTTCTCCCCCCTTCTGATTAATCACAATTAAGCAGACTATTATTTCCTATAATTTTTCTACTAAAAAACTTTCAATATGCTCCTTAAATTCTCTATCAAAATTAAATTTAATTTCATTGTTGTATTTAAATCCAAACGTCTTACTTAATACATTCATTTCAAGTAATGTTTCATTTTCAACTTTATAGGATTTTATATCACTCCAACTATGATACATTCCCCAATGCAATATACCATTTTCACTAATACCATCACCAGTTATATAATGTATTGTCCACATTAATGTTAGAAGTAATATCATAAAACACGCAGGAAGTATGTGCATATCAATTGAAGTAAAGAATAAAATAAATTCAAAAATTGTATCTACTATAAAGAATATTAGCACATTTCTTAATCTCTTTCTTGTTTTTAATGTCACTTCAAATTTTATATTCCCAAACTTCTTTTTACCTTGATGTATTTTATATATATCAAAAGCTAAACAACCAACCATAAACACTAACAAACTGAACATAAATATACTGAAAACATCTAAATTTCCTAATATCTTCACTTTTCCTAAACCTGTTTTTCCCATAGCAAATCCTATTAGTCCACCTATTATTGCCATAACTAAAGTAAATATAATTAAAGCCTTTCTCCATTTTTGCATTAATCTTCCTCCTAAAACTAATTAAAATAGTCCTTTACTCAATTTTCATACAATATAATAATGAAGCCAACCTGCTTTTCCATCAATTCAAATTCCCTGAATACTTTGAGTCTCTCGTTTTATTTTTTGATACATTTGGAATTATAACACTTGCAGTAATTGCAATAATTGCAAGTAAAAATCCTTTTATTATAGTATGATAATCACCTATAATATTAAACTTATCCATAAGCCCGTTGCCACTTACATATATTATGATAGACATTATAACGACAATAATTTTTCTAATATAATTTTGACCAAACCATTTTTTTAACCTTAATTTTGAACTAATTAAAATCAATATACTAAATGAAATTACATAAGATATTAAAAAAATTATTATTTTACCTAAAAACATATAATCCCCTACTTCTTATAAATTTTTATATTACGCTTTAATAGAATAGAAATATGGCCCCAACCATCTGTCTTCATGTGTTATAACATATGTCCAAGTAAAATCTCTATCTGTAATATATATATCATTATGTTGATAACATTTAATATCTTCTAAAGTTAAACATTCAGCCTTTTTAATCAAATAACATGTATCTGAATAATCAAAAAATATGTATATAGAATCTTTTCTTATATTATTGAATCTTTTATTTGCTTCTTCTTTCTCAAAACATTTAAGTTGTTTATAACTAAATATATGCCATAAATGCTGTTCTATATAAATTTTAGATATATCTATATTCTTAGCAAAAGTATTAATCCATTGATCTTTCAGTTGCTTTACATTTAAGTTGTCGCCTTTACCCCCATCAGAAGATATACAATCAATATTTCTTCCTTCCATTTCTTTTAGAAAACAATTATAATGAGAAAAAACAATTTCATTACAGCATATTCTTGCTATATTTTCATCTTCTTCAATAGAATACTCTGTATTATCAGAATAATCCTTCGGTAACTCTAACGAAGAACGTTCTGGCCTCCTATTATCTAAATATATAACAAACCCTTCCCTATTCTCTTTCCGAATAAAAATATTTCTTATTCTAACATTATTAAAATAATCCATATTAAAACATAGATTATCAAAATTATTTTCTTCTGACACATCTATTATTTCTAAGTTTATAATAATGTCATTTAAAACACCTTCTCTAAAAAGAATACAAATACTTTCATTTACTCTTTCAAAACTTATTATAAAATTTAATACAAACTTCCAGTCCTCTCCCATGCTTTTAGATAACTCTTTGAGACCATAAATATTTTCTGGGTTGAAAACCTCAATTAAAGAAGCTTGCCCAAGTGGTATGGTTTTACATATTATTGTTCTATCATTTCTAAGATTACTACCTACTACATTAAGTATAATATAGAAACCTATTTCATCTTGTCCAACTTGGCTAATAATTCCTTCAAATAACTTTCCCGATGGATATTTTACTTCATATATTTTATTTTCATCAGGTTTTACACCAATTGGCTCTGAGAGCCATATTATTTTTGAGCCTCTTGCTTGATAACTATATCTTCCATTTTTATTTATGGCAAACCTACCACTATTAACCGTTGCAATTATATTTATTGGTATCATCACAATCTTTCTCCTTACTATAATCCTTTAACCTAAAGTATTATATCTTTTTCAACTATACTAATATTCATTAAAATTCATTCCTTTCTTAACGAATATTTTGTATTAAGTTGAATTGTAGACATAATTTAATATTACAATACTTAATTTCCAATTTCTACTTACTTTTAATTTTCCGTCACACTTTATTAAAATTCTAATAAATCTTTTCGAAAATATTACACCTAAAAATAATTAAAACAACTCAATCCTTTTAATTTCATCAATCTTTAAGCTTACTTCTGTTACTACTTATCCCTTTCAACTTACACCCTAATGCCTAACCACAAACCTTACTGAAAACTTCCCATCTCCCCTAAAATCTATTTCCCTTAATTCTAATCTCCCTAATTTCTGCATGAAAAAAGAGCCGAGATTTTGCTCTCAGCTCTGGGTTTTTGTTTGAATTTTGAGTTTGGTTGAATTCCGATCCAAGATGGCGGTTTCGTCATGGTTTATTGGGAATCGCCAGGGTTTCGTTGGAATTGGTATGGTTTAGTTAGTGACTACAATCCAATCTAATAATTGTCTCCAACGCAACTTCCATCATATTTGTAAAAGTTTTTTGCCTCTCTTCTGCACTTGTAACTTCTCCAGTTACAAAATGATCACTTACTGTAAGTAATGCTAGTGCATTAACACCAAATTTAGCCGCGATTGTATATAATGCTGCTGCTTCCATTTCTACAGCTAGACATCCAAATTTAGCCCATTTCTTCCAATCTTCGTTATCATCACCATAGAATATATCTGAACTATATATGCTTCCAACCTTTGGATCAAATCCTTTTTCAACTGCAATATCATATGCTGGTTTTAATAATTCAAAACTCGCTGTTGGTGCATATGTTCTTCCTTGAAATCTTACTAAGTTAAGATTTGAATCTGTTGAAGCTGACATTGCAATTATAAGGTCTCTAACCTTAACCTTTTCACTATATCCTCCACAAGTTCCAACCCTAATAAGGTTTTTAGCTCCATAACTTTGGATTAGCTCATTAACATATATAGAAATCGATGGTATACCCATTCCAGTTCCTTGAACTGAAATCTTTTTTCCTTTATATGTTCCTGTAAATCCATACATTCCTCTAACTTCGTTATAACATACTGCATTTTCCAAAAATGTTTCTGCAATAAACTTAGCTCTTAACGGATCTCCTGGTAGTAATACATTTTCTGCAATAGCACCTTCAGGTGCATTAATATGAACACTCATTCTATACCTCCAAATTAATTCAGTTTACAGTTAACAATTCACAGTTAGCTGTTAAGGAAAAAATTCCTTTCAGGAATTTTGTATTTAAATTTTATTCAAATTCCGTAGTAATTTGCTCCTTAACTGTGAACTGTAAACTGTAAATTGTGAACTGTTTATAGTTTTCCCAGTGCTTCTTTCTTGAAAGCCCCCGGCAAAATATCATCCATACTTTTAACTATATACTCATCTTCGCTTTTAGCTATTATTATTTTAACATCCTCGCTTCCAAATTCCACAATTACTTGACGGCATATTCCACAAGGGTAAGTATATTCTTCCAAACTTCCAACTACTGCTACAGCTTTTATTTTTGTTTCGCCTTCAGATATTCCTTTAAATATTCCAGTTCTTTCAGCACAATTAGTAGCTCCAAATGATGCATTTTCTATATTACATCCACCATAAATTTTGCCACTTTCAAAAAGTACAGCTGCTCCAACTTTAAAATCAGAATAAGGTGAGTATGCCCTATTTCTATAATCTAAAGCTACTTTTATAAGTTCTTTATAATCCATAAATCTTCCCCCTCTTAACCAGTTACCAGTTTTAAGAAACTTTCCCCATTCTTTATTTTTTCTACATTTAATATTTCTGCTATTGTTTGCCCCATATCTGCAAAAGAATTTCGAGTTCCTAAATTAACATTTTCTCTTAAGTTCTTTCCATATGCTAGAAATGGAACATATTCTCTACTATGATCTGTTCCTGGCATTGTGGGATCACAGCCATGATCTGCTGTGATAAATAAAATATCACTTTCTTTTATTGAATCAATAATTTCCTTTAACCTAACATCGAATTCTTCTAAACCATTGGCATACGCTTTAAAATCATTTCGGTGACCCCATTTCATATCAAAATCAACCAAATTAGTAAATATTAAGCCTCTATTGTCTTTTTTCATGTACTCGATGGTTTTATCTACGCCATCCATGTTATCTTTAGTATGAATTGCTTCTGTAATTCCTTGGCCACAGAAAATGTCTTCTATTTTACCAACAGCAATTACATCCAAACCACTATTTTTAATTTTATTTAAAACAGTATCATGTGGAGGCATTAATGAGAAGTCTCTTCTATTTGGTGTTCTCGTAAAATTCCCTGGTTCTCCAAGGAAAGGCCTTGCTATTACTCTTGCAACAGCGTGTTCTCCTTTTAACATTTCCCTTGCTGTCTCACACATTTTATATAATTCATTTAAAGGAACTACTTCCTCATGAGCTGCTATTTGAAAAACACTATCTGCTGATGTATAAACAATAACACTACCGTTTTTCATTTGTTCTTCACCTAGCTCATCTAATATAGCTGTACCTGATGCTGGTTTATTTCCTATAACCTTTCTTCCAGTTAATCTTTCAAATTGTTCAATCAAATCATTTGGAAAACCATTGGGGTAAGTTGGAAATGCTACTTCTGATACAATACCACCCATTTCCCAATGACCTGTTGTCGTATCTTTACCATTGGATGCTTCACTAAATCTTGCATAGCATCCTAGTGGTGTTTCACACTTTTCCACACCTGCAATACCTTCAATATTTCCAAGCCCCAGCTTAACCATGTTAGGTAGGTTTAATCCCCCTACTGCCTTAGATACATTTCCAATTGTATTTGCTCCAACATCTCCAAATTTCTCTGCATCTGGCATTGCTCCCATGCCAACACTATCTAAAACTATCCATATAACTCTATTTACCATAAAAAAACCTCCTTCTTTTAGTTAAGAGTTAAAAGTTAATGATGAAACGCTAAGCGTTTATTTAAAAATTCATATAACAATTGTTAACTTTTAACTATCTAATTACTCCATAAATTAAAGGAATATCTTTAGGACTTTCTTTTGCAATATGATAACTTTCAATTATATTTTTTCCTGCTTTTTTAATTTTACTTTCATCATTTGCGTGTATATAAGCTAAAGTCTCACCTTTTAATACTTTATCTCCTCTTTTTTTGTTTAGAACTACTCCAACGGCTAAATCCACAGAATCTTCTTTAGTGGCTCTTCCCGCACCAAGTTCCATTGCTATAAGACCTATATGCTGTGAATCAATTTTAGTAACGTAACCATCCTCTTCACTTTTTACTTCAACAATATGTTTTGCTTTTGGCAAAAGTTCAGTATTATCCACTTGATTAGGATTTCCGCCTTGAGAAGCAATAAATTCTTTTAATTTTACTAATGCTGATTTATCTTCAATAACTTTAAGTAGCATTTGCCTTGCCTCTTCTATAGTTTGTGCCTTTTTCGCTAATACTACCATATTACTTCCAAGAGTTAAGCACAATTCTAATAAATCCTCAGGACCAGCACCATTTAATGTGTCTATAGCTTCTTTCACTTCTAACGCATTTCCAATAGCAAAACCTAATGGTTGATCCATATCAGATATTACAGCTACTGTGTTTCTGCCAACATTCTTACCAATGCTAACCATTGCTTTAGCAAGTTCTTTTGCGCTTTCAAAAGATTTCATAAAAGCCCCATCACCAATTTTAACATCTAGTACAATTGCATCTGCTCCTGCAGCTATTTTTTTACTCATTATACTTGATGATATAAGAGATATGTTTTCAACTGTTCCAGTTACATCCCTTAATGCATATAGTTTCTTATCTGCTGGTGCTAAGTCTGCAGTTTGAGCCATAATTGCTATTTTGTTCTCATTTACATTCTTTATAAATTTATCTTCACTTATTTCAACTGAAAATCCATCAAAAGATTCTAATTTATCTATAGTACCACCAGTATGACCAAGGCCTCTTCCTGACATTTTTGCAACTGGGATTCCAAGTGCTGCAACCATTGGTGTAAGAACTAGCGTTGTGGTATCACCAACTCCACCAGTACTATGTTTATCTACTTTTATTCCTTCTATATTTGATAAGTCAAGAATATCTCCAGAATTAACCATTGCCATTGTAAGATCCGAAGTCTCTCTCATATTCATTTCTTGAAAACAAATTGCCATAAGTAGAGCCGATACTTGATAATCTGGAATACTCCCTTTTGTATAATTTTGTACGAAAAAATTAATTTCCTCTGTAGTAAGCTCCTGACCATTTCTTTTTTTACTTATAATATCTATCATCTTCATAAAATCACCCCGTTAACTCAGTTAACAGTTAACAATTAACAGTTAACTGTTATATCTGGTTATATATTTTTAATAGTTAATTGTTTATATGCTATTCGCCTTAATTTTCTTATATTTTCAACAATAAATATAGTTACTTACTTTCATTAACTATAGCGATACTTGCGCTAGCACCTATTCTGCTTGCGCCTGCATTTATCATCTCCATTGCTGTCTTAAAGTCTCTAATTCCTCCTGATGCTTTAACACCTAGACTTTCTCCAACTGTCTTTCTCATGAGTGCAATATCCTCTTTTGTTGCACCGCCAGCTCCAAAGCCAGTTGATGTTTTAACAAAATCAGCCTTTGCCTCTTTAGCTATTTCACAAGCTTTAACTTTTTCTTCATCTGTTAATAAACAAGTTTCGATTATTACTTTTACTATGGCTTTTCCTTTTGCAGCATTTACTACTGCTTCAATATCTTCTTTGAGAAGATTATAATTTTTATCTTTTAATGCTCCAACATTTATAACCATATCTATTTCTGTAGCACCATTCTCAATTGCTTGACTTGTTTCAAATGCTTTACCTTCCTTAGTCATCGCTCCTAATGGAAATCCAACTACTACGCAAGTTTTTACATCACTTCCTGCAAGTTCAGTACTTACTAATTTTGCGTGACATCCATTCACACAAACAGATGCAAACTTATATTCTTTTGCTTCTTTACAAAGTCTCTTTACATCTTCTACTATCGCCTCAGGTTTTAATATTGTATGATCTATAAATTTAGCTATATCCATTTCTTTTTCTCCTTTTACTTTCTAAACTTTTTAGAAAAATTAATACATTATATTTAATTTAGTCTATATTCAAGCTATGAATTATTTATATTTAAGTTTTACTTTATTTAATAAATAAAGTTTTACCTTTTTCCTGAATCAAATGGTTCTCCCTCTGCCTTTGGTGCTTGCGATGATTTTGAGAATATCACAAGAGCAAGTAAAGTAGCAATATAAGGGAATACTTTTAGTACTACGGAAGGAATGGATCCAAGTGCTGGTATAACTTGTGATACATTAGCTATTGTTGTTGCAACTCCAAAAAATACTGTGGCTCCAAGAATTCCAAGTGGTTTCCATTGTCCAAATATTAAAGCTGCTAATGCTAAAAATCCAAGTCCTGCAACACTACCATTAAATTCACCTGAATATGTTACAAGTATTATTGCACCTGAAAGTGAAGATAATCCACCTGATAGTAAAACACCAATGTAACGCATACGGTAAACATTGATTCCTGCAGCATCAGCTGCTTGAGGATGCTCTCCACAGGCTCTTAATCTCAATCCAAATCTTGTTTTATATATTAAGAAAGTACTTAATATTAATATTGCGAATGCAAGCCATGTAGTTATATATGTTTTCTTAAAAAATAAATCTCCTAATATAGGTATTTGCGAAAATACTGGAATATCTATTGGGTAAAACCCATTTGTAATTCTTATACGTCCACTTCCTGAGATAGTTCTTGCTAAAAATATAGTTAAAGCTCCTGCTATCATATTAATAGCCGTACCACTAATTACTTGATTCGCATTTAAATTTATGCTTGCAAACGCATGTAAAAGAGAAAATAGCATTCCAATTACAATAGCTGCAATCAAACCTATCCATAGAGGAAGAGTACTGCCTGGAGCAAAAACATCTTGCAATTTTAAAATTGTTAAAGCGCCTGAAAATGAACCTATAATCATAAATCCATCAAGTCCAATATTAATTACTCCACTTCTTTCACAATATAATGCTCCAAGTGCAGTCATAAGTAAAGGAATTGTGTATGCTATGGCATATGGAAAAATTTGCTGTAATATTTCCCACATATTACTTCTCCCCCTTATCATTTATTTCTTCACTATCGCTAAGTTTTTCAGAGTCTTTACTTACCTCATCATTAATTAATGTCACTTCATTATTTACATTTTCAGTTGGTAATATACCAGTTCCACCATTATTGCCTGCTTTATTTGCAGCAGCCATAGCTCTTCTATGTTTTATTTTATTAACTATTATTGGCACTGCTGCACTTATAGCTGCAAAATATATTATAATTGCTATTATTGTATCTGCTATTTCTGGTGGAATACTTGTATTTGCATTCATAAATCCTTTTCCAGAATATAAAAGTCCAAAGAAAATAGCTGATATAAGAATACCTATTGGATTATTAGCACCAAGCAATGATACTGCTATTCCGTCATATCCTTGAGAAGGTAATACACCAATTTGAATATTAGAAGCATTCCCTAAATATTGAGTTACTCCTGCAAGTCCCGAAAGACCTCCTGCTATCATCATTGCAATAATTATATTTTTATTTACCGACATTCCAGCATACTCTGCTGCAAATTTGTTAAATCCAACTGCCTTTAATTCATATCCTAAGACTGTTTTATTTAATATAAATGCTATAATTATAACCGCTAAAATTGCTATAAGAATACCTATGTTAATATAAGAACCTGAAAATAAATCCGAAATCCAATTAGCTCTTAAAGACGCTATCTCTGGTATATTTTTTGACTCTGTTTCAGTTGAACCCTTAATATAAGTTGGTATTGCATAATACACGATCCAATAACAAACCCAATTCATCATAATTGCAGAAACTACTTCATTTACATTAAACTTAGCTTTTAATAATCCAGGCACAAATGCCCAAATTGCTCCGGCTAAAGTTCCTACAACTATCATGAAAAGTAGTAGAACTGGTCTTGACATGCTTGCATTATATATTAATCCTATTATTGTTGCACAAAATCCCCCAAAAAGCATTTGTCCAGGCGCTCCAATATTAAAAAGTCCAGTTTTAAATGCAAATCCTACTGAAAGACCAGTAAGTATCAATGGAGTCGCTGTTGCTAATGTATCTCCAATTCTAGATATATTTTTTAGTCCACCTTGAAATAAATAAGAATATCCTTCTACAGCATTATCTCCAATGATAAACATTAAAATTGCTCCTGCAATTAATCCAAGTATAACTGCAAGTATAGAATTTAAAGCTTCTTTCTTATTCATGCGACTTTCCTCCTTTTTGAATTCCAGCCATCATTAAGCCGATTTCATTTTCATTTGTTTCAGAGGCATTTACTATTCCTATTAATTCTCCACTATTTATAATTGCAATTCTATCTGATAAGTTCATAACTTCGCTAAGTTCTAAGGATACAAGCAGTACTGCTTTTCCCGAATTCCTTTGTTCCACAAGTCTCTTATGAATGTATTCTATTGATCCTACATCTAGTCCTCTAGTTGGTTGAACAGCTATTAATAACTCAGGATTTAATTCAACTTCACGTCCAATTATAGCTTTTTGTTGATTACCACCTGACATTGTTCTCGCCATTGATGCTCCACCTTGACCTGATCTTACATCAAATGCTTTTATAATTTTTTCTGCATAATTGTGTATAGCATCCTTTTTTAATAAGCCATGCTTTGAAAATGGTTCTCTATCATAGATTTCTAAAACCATATTATTTTCAATTGTATAATCTAAAACTAATCCTCTTTTTTGGCGATCTTCTGGAATATGGGCTATTCCCTTGTTAATACGCTTACGTATTGAAGTATTAGTTATATCTTCATTTTTAAAATATACTTTTCCTGATTTTACAGCTCTCATACCAGTAATAGCTTCAATTAATTCAGTTTGACCATTACCTTCAACTCCTGCTATTCCAACAATTTCTCCTGCTTTTACTTCTAATGAGAAATTCTTAACTCCAAGTACTTTCTTATTATTAAAAACAGAAAGATCTTCTATTTTTAAAACTACATCTCCTGGTTCCTTATATTTCTTGTCAACCTTAAAGCTTACAGGTCTCCCAACCATCATTTCTGCCATTTTTTGCTCTGATGTTACTTTTACTTCTACGCTTCCTATATATTTTCCACATCTAATAACCGTGCAGTAATCTGCTACAGCTTTAATTTCTTTTAGTTTATGAGTTATTAATATAATAGACTTACCTTCATTAATAAGATTTTTCATAATTTTCATGAGTTCTTCAATTTCTTGCGGAGTAAGTACTGCTGTTGGCTCATCAAAAATTAATACTTCAGCATCTCTGTAAAGCATTTTAAGAATTTCAACTCTTTGTTGCATTCCAACTGATATATCCTCTATTTTCGCATATGGGTCAACTCTAAGTTCATATCTTTTAGATAATTCCTCTATCTTTTTAGCTGCACTTTTAATATCAACTGTTAATCCCTTTTTAGGCTCACAACCTAAAATTATATTTTCAGTAACTGTAAAATTTTCTACCAATTTAAAGTGTTGATGAACCATTCCTATTCCTAAATCATTAGCAACATTAGGATTAGATATTTTTACTTCCTTACCTCTTATCTTTATGATTCCCTCTTCAGGTTGATACATTCCAAAAAGCACTGACATTAAAGTAGATTTACCTGCACCATTTTCGCCAAGCAGTGCATGAATTTCACCTTTTTTTAGTCTAAGAGTAATGTTATCATTTGCCACTATACCTGGAAACTCTTTACGAATATTTAGCATCTCAACTACATATTCCATAATTAGACTCCTCCTCATTCAAATTTATAATTAAAAAATTATATTTATAATTAATAATAGAGGATGACTTTCCTATCAGATTTAAATCTATTAAGATTACAAAACCTGTAGAAATGCATCCCCATTGCCATTTTATAGAATCCTAACTACACTGTTTTAGGAATTTAATTTTAAATTATTTTATTAATGATCCATCATTTTTATCATTAACTTTTACTGATCCATCCTTAAGTTTTGCAACTAAATCCTGAACTGTCTTCATTGTTTCATCACTCAAATTCGGATTTTTCTCTGGAATACCTACTGCATCCTTTGTAATATCAAATGTCAAAGTTTGACCACCTGGAAAGTTTCCTTCCTTTAATGCTTTAACCATGTTATAGCTTGCAGCATCAACCTTTTTCATTGCTGAAGTAAGAATTATTGATTTACCATTATCACCAACACCTTCTTGATATTGGTCTACGTCTACTCCTACAACCCAAACTTCTTTTCCAGCTTTAGCTCTATTTTTAGCTTCAGTTATAGCTCCAGCACCAACTCCACCAGCTGCACAGAATACAACTTTAACTCCTCTATCATACATTTGAGCTGCAAGTTGTTGTCCTGCTGCTACATCATTAAATGTACCTTGGTAAACTACATTTTCTGGTTTCATTGATATTTTAGTTCCTAAATTTTTATTAGCATATGCAACACCTTGTTGGAATCCCCAGTTATATTTTTGAACTGCTGGTATTTCCATACCCCCGATAAATCCAAATTCACCTTCTTTAATCTGAGCTGCAGCTGCTACTCCTGCTATAAATCCTGATTGATGTTCAGCGAATAAAATAGAAACTGTATTATCTCCTACTTTATAATTCGGTGGTTGAGCTCCATCATTTGGAGTACCATCTATTAAAACAAAATGTGCATCCTTATATTTGTCTTGAGCTTTAAAGATAGCTGTTTCAAACTTAAAACCTGGAGTAGCTATAAACTTGTATCCTGAATCATAAAGATCTCCAATGTTCTTTAAATAATCTGCTTCAGTTTCACCTGTTGGTTTTAAATATTTTGTTTCTGTACCAAAATCAGCCTTAGTCTTTTCTAATCCTTCCCAGGTACCTTGGTTAAATGATTTATCGTCTATTGTTCCTGAGTCAGTTACCATACCAACCTTAATTTTTTCTTCTTTAGCGGTCTTATCTCCGCCTGTTCCATTACTTGATGATGAACTTCCACATCCAGCAAATAATGTTACTGTTATTGCTGAAATAGCTAATAATGATAATATTCTTTTTTTCATTAACCTTCCTCCTAAATATAATATTTAATATTTTAACTCATGAAATTATCATGACTTAAATTTAATAAAGCAGTTATTATAATATTACTATTTTGTATTTATAATATGTTAAATTTATTATACAAATATTACTTAATCTTATACCCCTTTGTATATCCTATTTACAGCTTTTTTTCTGAACCTTTTACTACTATTTGCGGTGCAATAATTTGTCTTTTAACACCAACATCTTCAGTGTTACTAATAATTTCGCAAAGCATATCCATAGATGCCCTTCCTAAATCGATTGGAGAATCTTCTACATATGTAATATTTAGCCCTACTATATCTAAGAAATCAATTTTATTAAAACCTATTATAGCTAAATCCTTAGGAATATCTTTATTTTGTTCCTTTAGTGCTTTTATTACTCCCATTGTCATCATATTGCTGCATACAAACAATGCTGTCGGGCGATCTTTTTCCTTAAGTAACTTTTTAGTTAATTCACATGACTTATCTAATTTAAAATCCCCATAAAAAACATAGTTGCTTTTAAACGGAATATTATTTTCCTTTAATGCTTTCTTATATCCTTCTAACATATCCATTACTGGTTCAGAACTTAATAATCCTGTCATAATTCCTATTTTAGTATGCCCTTCTTTTATCAACAAATTTGTTGCATCAAAGCTTCCTTGTACATTATCTACAAAAACTCCATTTAACTTTGTGAAATTAACATCTGCTGAAACTAAAATTATTGGAATATTAAGATTATTGATTGTTTTCATATATTTTTCATTAAACTGCTCTGCTCCAAAACCTGGAGTCATAATAACTCCTTTAATTCTTTGCTCCTTAAGTAAATTTAGAGCTCGTATCTCTTTTTCTAAAAAGTTATCAGTATTATATAAAATTATATTTAAATCATTCTTTTCTGCGATCTCACTTATTCCTTTAATAATTTCTCCAAAATAAGCATTAGTTATATCTGGAACAATAACTCCAATTGTGTTAGTTTCACTTTTTGATAAACTTCGTGCTATTGCACTTGGAGTATAGTTCATTTCTTTTATTGCTGCTAATATTCTTTGCTTAGTATCTTCTTTAACATATCCTGAGCTATTAAGAACTCTCGAGACAGTCGCTGGTGATACTTTTGCTCTTTTAGCAATATCGCTAATTGTTACAGGCATAAAAATCCACCTCATTGCAAATTTTATTTGTGGTATCGCTTCCACATTCATGATAATATATTAAGAATCTTATGTCAATATTACTATTCATATCCTTATTTATGCTTTAGTTAATTGTGAAAAACAAATTATATAACCTGTATCTACATTTAAAGCTGATTCTTAATATCATTACATCTAAATATGATATCTAATTTTACAAAAATATTTTAAAAAGATATTATTATTTCTCTATTTCTAAGAAATAGAAAAAGAGCAATCCTAAATACATATTACTTAGGTTACTCTCTTATATCTTATGTTTTATCTTTTATTTAAACTATTAACGAATCTCTTTATTCTTTTTAACGCTTCCATAATATCATCCATCGATGAAGCATAACATACTCTTATAAAGCCTTCACCACATTCTCCAAATGCATTTCCTGGAACTACCAGTACCTTTTCACTTATAAGCAGTTGCTCACAAAACTCATCTGATGTTATACCTGTAGATTTAATACTTGGGAATAAGTAAAATGCTCCAAGAGCTTCAAAACAATCTAATCCAATCTCTCTAAAACCATTTAACAATACTCTTCTTCTTCTGTTGTACTCCCTGGACATTTCCTCTACACTTTTATCTCCACTTTTTAGAGCCTCAATTGCAGCAAGCTGTGCGGTTGTAGGAGAGCACATAAGTGCATACTGATGAATCTTTTTCATAGCCTCTATTAAAACTGGATGTCCGCAAATATAACCCAATCTCCATCCAGTCATTGCATATGATTTAGAAAATCCATTTATAACCAGAGTTTTATCTCTCATTTCTGGAAAAGAGGCTATTGAAACATGTTTTTCTCCATAGCATAGTTCTGAGTATATTTCATCTGAAATTGCAATAATATTTTTATCTTTTAAGACTTCTACTATTCCTGCAAGTTCATCTTTTGTCATTATTGCTCCTGTTGGATTATTAGGAAAAGGTATTATAACTACCTTTGTTTTAGGAGTGATAGCTGCTTCTAACGCTTCAGGAGTAAGTTTAAATTCATCTTCTGCTTTAAGATTTAATACTTTTGCAGTTGCCCCAGTGAAGGCTGTACACCCTTTATATGCTACAAAGCTTGGCTCTGGAACTATAACTTCATCTCCTGGTCCAACTAAGGCTCTAAGTGCTATATCAATACCTTCACTCCCACCAACTGTAACTATTATTTCATCATCTGGATTATAAGTAAGATTAAATCTTCTTTTAAGATACTTTGATATTTCTGTACGAAGTTCAATAAATCCTGCATTTGAAGAATAGTGTGTATGACCTTGCTCTAAGGAGTAAATTCCTGCTTCTCTTACATTCCAAGGAGTAACAAAATCTGGTTCTCCAACCCCTAAAGAGATTACCCCTTCCATTTCATTTACTATATCAAAATATTTTCTTATGCCCGATGGAGGCATATTTTTGACATTATCTAAAATCATATCCTCTAATCTCATATAAATATAGCCTCCCTATCTTCCAGCTTCTTTTCCTTAAATATTTTACCATGATCTTTATACTTCTTTAAAACAAAATGAGTTCCTGTGCTTAATACATATTCCTGTACTGCAAGCTTTTCAGATACAAAAAGTGCTACTTCCTTCATTGTCTTTCCTTCAACAATAACTGTTAAATCAAAGCCTCCAGACATTAAATAACATGCTTTAACTTCTGAAAAATTATATATTCTCTCTGCAACTTTATCAAACCCTACACCTCTTTGAGGAGTTATTTTTACTTCAATTAAAGCTGTTACTGTCTCACTACCTGTATTTTCCCAATTTATAAGAGTGGTATAACCTGCTATTATGCTTTTCTCTTCATAATCTCTAATTGCTTCTCTTACCTCTTCGACAGTTTTTCCACTCATAACAGCTATTTGTTCATCACTGTATCTACTATTTTTTTCTAAAATTTCAAGTATTTCCTCCATTGAAAATAACCTCCTGTTTTTTTGAATATACTTTTTTAAAATAAAAAAATCCTCCATCCCATGTAAGGGACGAAAGAACTACTTCGCGGTACCACCCTAATAAACAATACGAATATTGTTCACTCAGCTAGAGAACATATAAATATACTCCTCCTCTATAACATGAGGGACACGTTACAACCTAGTTAAAAATTATAATATAAATAATTCTTATTTTTCAGCTGTAAAATTCAAAGGCTGCTTCTATAAAATTCACTTGCTAGATTCCACCAAACTCTAGCTCTCTTAAAAGCTCATCATTATATACTATTCCTTATCACAATCTTTAAAACTATAATTTAAAATTTTATTTGTTTAATCATGTACATGTATTATTAGCTATAAATTTTCAAAGAAAAAATATTCATGAATAAATTTTTTTCTCTTACTTAAATCTTTCCTTATATTATACTAGCAAAAGTATGAAAAGTTCAATAGACTTTTGATATTTTTTAAAATAAATAAATTATTTTTATAATATTATGCTTTACAGTAACATTATATTTTTTCGAAAATAAAAGAGACATATGAAATAAATCTTATGTCTCTTTAACTAACAAATAGAATCTAAAAATAACTATCTTCTATTGCTTTGTTGCTTCCTAGCCCTTCTGCACTCAGCACACCTAACAGGGTCATTTTCAAAACCTTTCTCTTTATAAAATTCTTGTTCTCCTACGGTGAAGGTAAATTCATTTCCACAATCTTTACATGTAAGTTTCCTATCTTCCATTTTAATGTCCCATTGCTAAAGTAAATTGATAACTTTGCAATAGTTCACCTCCTCTTTTAGTTTAGAGTTTCCTCTTTGTCAATTATATTTTTTCTTTATTTTCAATTTTTATTCATGATGGTTTTTACTCAATTGTTAATTTTAAGTCATCATCTTTAAAATTAATAGAACATTTTCCACCATCGCTTAATTTTCCAAATAAAATTTCATCAACTAATAGTGGTTTTATCTTGGAAGCTATAATTCTAGCAATTTCTCTAGCACCGAACTCTTCTGAAGTTCCTGTCTTAGCAACATAATTTATACATTCTTCACTAAATTCAATTTCAATATTTTTATTAGCTAATTTAGCCTTAAAATCATTTAATTGTTTTTTAGCAATATTTATTGCCATAGAATCAGTCATACTATTAAATACTACTATTTTATCTAATCTATTTCTGAACTCAGGAGTAAAAAATCTTTTTACTTCCTCCATTATAGCCTCACCTTTTACTTCTCTATCCCCAAAACCTATTAGTTTTTTGCCAATATTCCTAGCCCCTGCATTGGAAGTCATTATAATTATTGTATTTTTAAAATCAGCTTTTCTACCCTTATTATCTGTAAGCGTAGCATAATCCATTACTTGTAGAAGTACGCTTAATATATCTTCATGAGCTTTTTCAACTTCATCTAGTAACAAAACACAATGTGGAGTTTTTCTAATTGCATCTGTAAGCAGTCCTCCCTCTTCATATCCTACATAACCAGGAGGTGATCCAATTAATTTTGCAGCGGCATGCTTTTCGGCATATTCACTCATATCAAATCTAATAAGCTCTATACCTAACATTTTAGAAAGACATCTTGCTATTTCAGTTTTTCCTACACCTGTAGGCCCAACAAAAAGCATAGATGCTACAGGCTTATCTTCTTCATTCAACCCAGATCTTGACATCTTAATGCACCTTACAACCTCTTCAATTGCTGTATCTTGCGAGAAGATATTGCTCTTCAAATTTTCTTCAAGGTATTTTAATGAATTTATCTCACTACTCTCTACTGTTTGTTTTGGAATACTGCATACTTTTGAAATTATCTCCTCAATAGTTTTTCTATCAATAACTATTTTCTCTTCTAAATTTTGATTATGCATTCTAACAAAAGCTCCAGCTTCATCTATAATATCTACAGCTTTATCTGGCAGAAATTTATCATTAATATATTTATCACTTAAAATTACAGCATCACTGATTGCATCATCTGTATAAGTAACATTATGATATTCCTCGTAAGTTCCTTTTAGCCCCTTAAGAATTTCAATTGCCTCATTTATAGATGGCTCTTTAACATCAATTTTTTGAAACCTTCTGCTTAATGCTTTATCTTTTTCAAAGAATTTTTTATATTCATCAAAAGTAGTAGCTCCAATAAATCTTATTTTTCCTTCTGTCAAATAAGGTTTTAATAAATTAGATGCATCTAAAGCACCTCCATTTAATGACCCAGCTCCAACTATATTATGAATTTCATCTATATATACTATAGGCTTATCTTGCTTTCCAATAAGATCTAAAATCCTTTTTATTCTTTCTTCAAAATCTCCTCTGTATTTAGTTCCTGCAATTACTGATCCTATATCTAAAGAAAACATAGTGCTTCCTTTTAATTTATCTGGTACTTTATCTTCACTTATAAGTTTTGCAAGACCTAAGGTAATAGCTGTCTTACCAACTCCTGATTCTCCTACGTGAATAGGATTATTTTTTATTCTTCGGCAAAGTATTTGAATACTTCTATCTAAAATATCTTCTCTTCCTATCAAAGGATCATTATTTTCTTCTTTTACTCTCTTTATAAGATCTATAGTAAATTTACTTAAAAACGCATCTTCTTTTCTTTTAGCAGAGTTTTCCTCACCTATAACTTCTTCTTCTAAATTTCTTTGATCATTCTCCTCATCATCATAAGAGTTTTGATTAACTTCGCCTACACTATGACATAAACAAAATAATAAATCTCTTTTTGTAACACCTTCTTGCTCTAAATAAAAACGTGCATAACTGTCTTCTAGATTAAAGATTGCTGAAAGTATATGATCTATATCTATGGCATCTTTCCCGCTATATTTAATTTGTTCATTTGCTGTTAATATAACTCTTTGAAATTCAATACTTTCTTGAGGTTCTCCATGACCAATTTTATTTATATATGTCTTTATATAAGTAGTCAGATTGTATCTTAAACTTTCTAAACTGCCACCGCACTCTTTAATAGCATATTCTACATCTTTATTAAATGATGCTGCATATAAAAGATGTTCTGGTGTGATATATTCGCAATTTTTCTCTTTTGCTTCCTCATATGCTTTAAGTAATATTAAATTAACCTCATTCGTAATTTTCATTTTCTACGCCTCCTCCACAGTAAGCTTAAATGGAAAGCCCTGTTCTTTAGCTAAAGACATTGCAGTAGAAACCTTTGTTACTGCAATATCATAACTATATATTCCTGCTACTCCCTTACCTTTTTCATGAACATCTAACATTATTTTTTCAGCTTCTATTAGACTTTTATTAAACACGCTTACTAATATATTAATAACAAACTCCATAGTAGTATAATCATCATTATACATAACAACTTTATAGTGTTTGGGCTTCTTTATCTTAATTGCATTTTTTTGTTTGACAACAACATTTGTTTCCATATTATACTCCCTTATCCCTCCCTTTTTATATTACCGTATATAGTAATCTAAATAGCTATATTTTACCACAATAATTATATTCAGTTAAGAGTTAAAAGTGATAAGTTAAAAGTTTAAGGATAAAATCCTCTAATGGATTTTTATATTATAATTTCCAGAAGGCCTTTGGCCTTCAACCTTAACTTATAACTTGCAACTTCTTATCTTTAACTCCTATTATGGTCTTTTTATTTAAAATATAATCCTTTATAATGTCTATACTTTCCCTAGATATTATTTCCCCAGGACAAACTAACGGTATTCCTGGTGGATAAGGTATTATTGTCTCTTTGGCGATACAACCATCGCAATTTTCAACTTCTTTCCATACACTTTCTAATTTAAAAACTTCATATGGTTCTAATGCTTTTGCAGGAATTTTAGAAACATATTTAGCTTCAACTTGTCCACTAATACTTTGTATTTCTAACATAGAAATTGCATTATAAATATTATTAAAATCTTCTTCAGCATTAAAAGGAGATAAGATTAAAACCACGCCTCTAGAAAAACTCATTTCAGCTTGTATCTTTTGCTTTCTTAAATAGTCTAAAAGTTTATGTCCACTATAACCTTTAGGTAAAATAATTATATATCGACTTAAGTCAAAATCATAATCCTTATTTAAATCCCCTTTACTTAATAGGTGCACCTTATTAAGACTATTTATTTTTTTCTTCCATCTTTCAGCTTTATCTATTAATTCTCCATACTCTTTTTGACCATAGCTATCTAAATAATATCTAGCATAGTCTAAAGATGCCATAATCAAATAGGAAGGAGATGTTGTTAAAAAAGCTTTTAAATAAAATTCTATAAGGTCATTATCATCATTTACTAAGAGATATGCACCTTGAGTTAATGCTGGTAAAGTTTTATGAGCACTCAAAATAATATAATCACCTAAATTAGCAGCTGATTTAGGCAGCCTTTCATTTATTCCAAAGTGAGCTCCATGTGCACAATCTATGATGACCTTTAGTCCTTTTGATTTCAAATCTTTTGTAATAGCTTCAATATCATAAGTAATTCCAAAATAATTAGGATAAGTTAAAATTATCCCTTTAGGGCTTGATGTTTCACCTAATGCTTTATAAATGTTCTCCTTATTTGGAGGTAAGAATATACCATTTTCATCATTAATAATAGGTTCAATATATTTAACTTTCAATTTTCTCATAATTAATCCATTATAAATTGACTTGTGACAGTTTCTTTCTACTAAAATTTCATCACCTTCCTCAAAGGCTGAAAACATAGCTACTAGATTTCCACTTGAGCTTCCATTTACTAAAAAATAAGCCCTTTTTACCTTATAGGTTTCAGCTAATAATTCCTGCGCCTCCTTTATTACCCCTTCTGGGTAATGAAGATTATCTAAAGGCTCAACTTCAGTAATATCCAAAAATCCTAATCTATCAGCAAATTTTTTTCCAAGCTCATCACTCAAAAATCCAATGCCTCCTTTATTTCCAGGCATAGAGAGTAATAAATTTTTTTCATCATGGTACTTTATTAGTTCTTCCAATAACGGCAATTTCAAAACTATCTCTCCTATCTAATTTTTGCAAAAAGCTTTGCATCACTAATATATAATGCAAAGCTTTTTGTATTTGTTCATTTAAAATTAACTTAAATATACTTTAAATCCTCAATAAATTCTAGAACATTTTCTTCTTTTGTTGCCCAAGAGGTTACCAGCCTAATTGCTGAGCTATTACCATTAATTATCTTTTCAATATAAAAGGAATACTTTTCATTTAGTTTTTTAATTGCATCATTAGGCAAAATAGGGAATTGTTGATTTGTACATGAATCAGTTAAAAATTCATACCCTTTTTCTTTCAATGCATCTTTTAACATAATAGCCATTCTATTAGCATGTTTTGCAAGATCAAAATATAGATCATCCTTAAATAGTTCTTTAAATTGAATACCTAATAATCTACCTTTTGCAAGTAATCCGCCTTTTTGTTTTATATAATATCTAAAATCTTCTTTTAATGCATCATTACAAATAATAAGTGCCTCACCAAAAAGCGCTCCATTTTTTGTTCCGCCAATGTAAAAAGCATCTACTAAATTAGCTATGTCTTCTAATGATAAATCATTTTTTTCTGCCACAAGCGCAGATCCTAAACGTGCACCATCCATATATAAAAGCAAGTTATTTTCTTTACAGCATTTATGTAAATTTATCAATTCTAATTTAGTATATATAGTCCCTAATTCCGTAGAATCTGATATATAAACTAATTTAGGCTGAACCATATGTTCATCACTATGAGCCTCCACAACTTTTTGAATCAAAGCTAGTGTAAGCTTTCCATCTGTAGTATTTGCAGTTATTACCTTATGACCTGTAGCTTCAATAGCTCCAGTTTCATGGCAGTTAATATGACTTGTATCAGCGCCTATTGCTGCTTGGTGTGGTCTTAAAAAGGCGGAAATAGCAGTTAAATTTACTTGAGTTCCTCCAACTAAAAGGTGAATATCAACATCTTCTCGACCTAGTTTCTCTTTTAATAACTCTATAGCCTTTTCAGTATAACCATCTGTGCTGTACCCGTCAGTTTGTTCATAGTTCGTTTCAATTAAAGCATTTAATATTCTTTCATGGGCACCTTCACTATAATCATTTTTAAAACTGTACATTTTATCCCTCCGTTTATGCTGTCTCAATTATTTGTATTGTCATTTTTTTCAATACTCTACTTCCTATATCAAATACCATTTCACTGGTTACTTTATCTAATTCATCAGCTTCGCCTATATATATTTTATAATCTCCAAACATAGAATCATAGGTTGCCAATTCCTTTGCCAAAACTATACTTTGTTCTTCCCTAAATAATTTTTTTAATCTAAAGTTCTTCATTAATTGTTTCAATTGTTTTTTATCAAATTCTGATTCTGCTGACTCTAATTTTTTTATACATTCTCTAATTAATGCTATTGACTTATCTACATTTTCCTTTGATGTATTAAACGTGATTTTATATAATTTTATATAATTTTCATGTGCAATTTTAGTTATTACATCATAAACAAGACCATTTTTAGTCCTTAATATATCGTAAAGCATAGAATTTACGCCTTCTCCAAAATATTGATTAAAAAGCTTAAGAGATTTAATTTCTATATTGCTTAAAGAGTCTATTGGACACACTATTTCCACTCTGCAAGTTTTTATTCCTTCTCTTTTATTATAAAATATTTCAGTTTTAGGATCTTCATAATCAAAGTTATTAGCCAGTGCAGTATTGCATTCCATATTTTCCCCATAATTCTTCCATTCTCCAAATAACTCAATTATAATATCTTTAACGCTCTCAAATTTTACACATGAGACTACTGTTATTGAAGTATTTTTAGGAATATAGTACTTATAATAAAATTCCTTAATATCATCTATTGTCATATTCTCTAAAGTGTTCTTAATTCCTATAATAGGATACTTTATTCTTCGATTATTGAAACAATTAAAAAACAACTTATCTTCACAATATTGTTCTAAGTCTTCATCCCATTCCTCAAGTTCTTCTTTTATTACATCCATTTCTTCTTTAAACCCATTAACACTAAGGCTTGGATTAAGAACTATATCACTTAACAGCTCCATACCATCTTTTAGATCTTCCTTAAGCAAAGTTCCATAATAAATCACATAAGGATAATTAGTCATGGCATTATTAAAGCCAAAAAGATTGCTTAAACCTTCGTTAATCTCTTTTTCAGTCCTATTTTTTGTTCCCTTATAAACCATATGCTCAGTTGCATGAGCAATTCCGTACTTCTCTTTCTCAACTCCAGCCCCCGCATTTAAAGATATACAAATTGATGCAAGTTCAGAATCCGTATGCTTATATATTAATTTCAAACCATTTTCCAAAATATACTCTTCCAAATAACCCTTCTCCTTGCACACTTAATTTTAATGTCATTAATTTTCATTATAATTTCTTAATAATGATACTGCAATTAAAACTCAAAAAATTATTTATTCAATTGTATATTACTCGATATTATTCCCTCATCCGTAAATAATTAATTAGAAAATAATATTATATTCGTATATAGCCACACCAGAAATAAATGGTACTCTTTTGCGTAGTGTTGCATTGAGAATATAGCTGTATGGATTTCTTCATTAGAAGTTGTTCCATCTATGCCTGTCCAATATCAATTCACAATTAATATTTATATTTTAGTTTATTACAAAATCTAATAAGAACTTATATTTCAAAAAAATTACATATAGCATTTATTAAATTTAAGCATTTATCTACAATAGAAATCAAATACATTTTTGTGAAACAGGCATTTAAAAATAAGCTGTTGAAGGTCTTAATGGCAGGTTGTTCCATTACTGCTTGTCCAAAAACTTTTGGAGCAAGCAGTAATGGGTACAACCTGCCATTTAGAACCTTCCAGCGAAATTTTTATAGTCCTGAGGAACAAAAATGTATTTGATTTCGGTGGATATAGTGCTTAAGTTTAATTTATATGTTATCTATATTAATTTTCTTCTGCTTTTAGGGCAATTGCACACTCTATTCTTTTCTTTTGCATTTTACATCCAATTTCATATGGTATATTCATATCTCCATTAAAATTGAAATTATTAGCTTGGCATCCACCACTGCAATAGAATCTTGCCCAGCACTCTTTGCATTTAGGTTTATTATAAATATGCGCTTTTTTAAATTTCTTAGCTAAAGCTTCATTATACGTATCTTCGTAAATGCTTCCTAACTTAAACTCTTCTTTTCCTACAAATTGATGACATGGATATACATCTCCTTGAGGAGTTATTGCTACATATTCAAAGCCGGCTCCACATCCAGAAATTCTTTTATATACGCATGGGCCGCCTTGAAGATCTATATTAAAATGATAAAATTTAAATTCATCGTTTCCTTGTCTTTTTCTTTCTGCCATTTCTTCATATAATTTGTCATAATTATCAAAAATAGTCTCTATGTCTTCTTCCCTAATTGCAAGTGGGTGTCCATCTTCTAATACAACAGGTTCAATTGATAATTCCCTAAAGCCCTCATTTACCATAGCCATAACATCTTCATAAAAATCTGTATTTTCCCTTGTAAAAGTACCTCTTACATAATAAGTTTTTCCTTTAGTTCTTCTCTTAATCATTTCTTTAATATTAGGAATTATATCATCGTAAGAACCGCTCTTATCAGCCTTTATTCTTACCTTATCATTAACTTCTTTTCTTCCGTCTAAAGAAAGAATTATATTGCCCATTTCTTTATCCATATAGTCCATCATGTCTGGAGTTAAAAGCGTGGCATTTGTGGTCATTGTAAATCTAATTCTCTTACCCCACTTTTCTTCATTATCTCTAGCATACTTAATTATTTCTTTTATTGTATCCATAATTAAGGTTGGTTCTCCACCAAATAAATCAATTTCTATATTTTTTCTTGGACCGCTTCTCTTAATAACATAATCTATTGCCTTTTTAGCTGTTTCAATATTCATAACTCCGCCATGTCCATGATACTCACCTTCATCAGCAAAGCAATATTTACATCTTAAGTTGCATCCATGAATTACATTTAAACAAATAGCCTTTATATAATCCCTATCATCCATAGATTTATGTGCTATTTCTTCATATTGGTCTTCTGAATAAAGAATACCTTCTTCAGCTAATTCTTGAATTTCGTCATAAGCTTCTGAAAGTTCTTCTTCATTATACTTAGCACTTAGTTTCTCCATTACCGCCTTCTTGTTCATTAATTTATCATCATCTAATATATCATAAACTAGTTCATCAACAATATGAACTGCTCCTGTATTTACATCTAAAACAATATAATTTTCACCTTGTTTAAATTTATGTATTAAAGACAAATTAGTTTCCTCCTAAACATATAAAAGTAAGCAGTAACTATATAGTTACTGCCTGAAATTTAGTTTTCACATTCTAAGTTTGCAACTGTACAAGATGTCTTACAAGCTGATTGACATGAATTTGCACATTCTTTACATCCTGGCTTACACAAACTATCTTTTATGTTTGGTTTGTTTATAGTTTTTATGTGTTTCATTAAATAATCCTCCATTAATAAAATATCCATGCTAATTATATCATAATATACTAAAGTATAAAAGATTTAGTGAAATCTCTTTTTCCCTATATTTTATTTGTAAAGATGGAAAACTATCCCTGATATAAAATGCTATTTTACTCCAGCGACTCTAATAAATTCATTTTTAAGTTCATTCACATTATTATATCTAAAAATAATTTGCAATTGCTCATGTGTTTCAACAACTCCAAGTACTCCTTCTACCATTCTTAAGAATCCAATATCAACCTTTTTCTTATCTTTTAAGTTCAGCCTTAATCTTGTGGAACACTCTCCTACCGATATTATATTTTCTGTAGGCCCGACAAATTTAAAAATATCCCTAGCCGCCTTATATAATTCTATACTCATAAAAAACCCCCATATTAATTTATGTATGATAATATAAAAGGTATTCAACAGCTTCTATAACTTCCTTATGTAAAAATACTAGCTACCATATAAATATTCAGTTTATTTATTAGATTATACCTATATCTAGCTTAATTTTATATTATACTAAAGTATACTTTTTATGTTTATAATTCTACTACTTTCCCAATTTTGCCCATAAAAAAACAATATAAATGAGATGCTTTTACTTATTTCATCACATTTATATTATCTTATCTAGATAATCCCCTTTTCTTTTAGAAGATTTATAGCTACTATTTTATTTTTTACATCCAATTTGTAATATACAGATGCTATATGCTTTTTTACAGTAACTAGTGCTATATTTAATTTCTTTGATATATCAATTTGTTTATATCCTTCATGTACTAGCCTCATTATCTCAAGTTCCCTTGGCGTCAATTCAACCATTTCCGCTTCACTATTAATTTTTTTATATATTTCACTAAATTTCCTGCATTTAGGAAATAGCATTTCCGCATATTTATTTTCATTTTTAAGTTCATTAAGTATAGGAAGTATGTGTGGAGACAGCTCTATAAAGGACATTATAATATTATCATCTTCCGCTAAACTAATTGCCTTTATTAATGATTTTTTTGCATCGTCTAGTCCATAAAGATTATACTTTGCAATTGAATCAAATATATGAGCATATAAAATTCCAAATATAATATTTTTTCTTGAATAAGCTTCTAACATAATTTCAGCGTGAACTTCTAATTCGATATAACTCTTTTTAATTACCATTGAAAAAGCCGATATAATATAGTTCATACGAATACTAGGTGAAATGATTTGCATATTCAGAGACTCTGTATCTTCAATCCATTTATCAATACATTTTAAATTTCCAGTAATTCCATCAACATACCTTAGTGCTAATTCTGTTCCATTAAGATATTTAGGAATATTAAGATTTTTATATTCTTCAATTAAACTTCTATACTTACTTCTAAATCTATAAATATTGTCTTTATTTATATGAATTCTCATTAGAAGAAAAAGTGCACATATTATAATACTTATCTGTCTTTTAGCTCTTGCTTTATATAATGCCTTATACGCATATAATTCACTATTGTCTACATCCCCTGTCTCAAAAAAATATTCAGCACTAATAATATAGTCTATTCCCGCCGCTCCACCGTTTGATATATGAATAAAATAAGTTAATTCATTTTTCAAATGATCTGCCAAACTTTTTAATTCACCTTTTTCTCTATGAAATAAACACAAAAGATGAGGTGAGCCAAAAGTGACTGGCATTTTATTATTAGCAATCTTCGATGTTCCTCCTTGTAATAACTCATATGCTTTTTTATGATATTCAGTCATCTTTTTAGTATTATCAATTAGCAGAATACTTTCCAAAAATGTAATTTCTCCCAGAACCTGTTTTCTATCATTTAAATCATCATTTACTTCATAAATAACCCACAACTCATATAAAAGTTCTTTACCTGCTATAGGATCTACATAAATTATATAGAAAAAAATATATATTAGATAGGAAATAGGTCTATTTACTTTTTCCTCTAGACTTAACTCATTAAACACTGGAGCAATAATCTTTTTCCATGACATAGTAAGATCTATTGTTTTATTTCTTTCGATTAAATCAAGTATACGATAATAATTTTTTGCCTTAAAATAGTATTCCATGGCTCTTGAGTCTTGAAAATTATTTGAATACCAGTCACCACAAGCATTATTAATTCTATTTGAATCTATATTCCACAATAAAAATTCTTCTTTTAAAGCACTTTTTAAAATTGCATGAAAAGTGTAAAGCTTTGATTTATCATTGTATTTTATAAAACAATTATTTGATAGCAGCTCTTTAATCACCTCTCCAGCCATCTCATTTTCAGTAACATACATAGCCTGTTCTAATGTAAAATTTTCGACTTGTGATAGTTTTAAAAGAATTTGTTTCGTTATTTCATCAAATTTATCAAATACGGCTGTTTTAATAATTTCAGTTGCCTTAGGTATATTATGAAGAGTTTTAGTACTATTATATTGAAGTAATGCCAGATAAGTAGCTGAAGTCCATCCCCCTGTATACGAATATACCTCTTCCTTTTCTTCTTGGCTTAAATTTATCCCATTAATTTCAAAAAACTCAATTGTTTCATTGTAATCGAACGCTATATCATCTTGCCGCATTACCAGACATTTTTGCTTTAATTCAAGTTCGTGGTATTGGTCATCAGGTTTATTCCGGCTTATTATAACCATATGAAAATTTGGTATTTCCGAAAAAGCAAGGGCCTTTATAAATTGATTAATATAAGTGATTTTTGTATCGTACCAATCATCTATAATAAAGACTGTTCTCTGTTTTATTTCTTCCTTAATAGTATCTATGATTTTATATAAATCCATATTATTTTTTGGAAATCCATATGACCTAAGTCTTTTACTTAGATTTGAGCACGTACTTTTCATGGAATTGCAAAATTTATACCACATGCAAATATCATCATTTTCTTCATTTGCCGTATCAAACCAAATAGTCTGCACATCTTTTTTCTTATCTAGAAAGCTTTTAACTGAAGTTGTTTTTCCATATCCCATAGATGCAGATATAAAGAATATTGGACCTTCAAAAATTTGTGAAAGCATGTCATCTATACGCTTTCTATGTAATATCTTAGGCCTATAAATCTGACTTCTCATATGTACTTCCCCTTTATTATTGCAATTTATGTGTAAATGTTTATTAATTATACTATCTATAACTATATAAATTATATTTTAACTCTAACACTACATATTATTGCACCATTTTCCTAAGTTAACCTTTATTAGAATTATTTTATCATATTTAAATTCAACTTCAAATCTATTGTATTGCGTAATTTCCTTTAACTTACTATTGATAATATTTACATTTAATATAATCTTCGAATATATATAGTTTACTAAAATTAAATATACCAATTACATTCAAAATAATTAAAAAAAATACCCTAAAATTATAGGGTATTTTCTGAATACTTTTAAAATATTAAAGCGATACAACCTTATTTAAAAGCATATTATTTCTCTTTATAAACTCATCCATTTCATTAGCATCTAACTCTTTGTTTGCAATCTTGGCTAAATCTAAAATATGTTCACAAATAACTTTAATATCCTCTTTTTTAGCTTCATTCTTTGAGATCTCGATAAGCTTCTTAATAATAGCATTTTTATTGTTTACTACTAAAGTTTTTTCTTCATCAAACATTCCTGGGAAGTTCATTCCTGATTTTGCATACATCTTACTCATTTGAGCCATTCTTCTTGACTCTTCTGAAACTAAGATAAGTGCAGGAGTATCTTCATTCTTTAATCCTTCAATAGTTAAATTTTTAATCTTATCTCCAAGGGAATTCTTAAATAAATCCTCTATTTCCTTATTTAATGCTTTTATAGTTTCATCATTTTCATCCGATTTACTTCCTAGTGTATCAGAAATATCTGAATCTATTCTATTAAATTTAACTCCTGATTCATGCATTTCCAAAAATGATATAAAGTGATCATCTAATGAACAATCTAATATTACTGCATCTAAATCATACTCTTTGAACATCTTTATATATTGAGACTGCTTACTTTCATCATTAGCATAGAATACTTTATTTTCATGCTTTTCTTTATTAGCTTCAAGGTAATCCTTTAATGTTACGAATTCGCCCTTTAAATTCTTAAAGATTACTATTTCTTTAATCTTATCATAGAATTTTGGATCTCTTAAGCAGCCATATTTAATAAATATTTGTATATCGGACCAGAACTTATTAAATTCTTCCCTGCTGTTTTTAAATAAATCAACTAATTTATCAGCCACTTTTTTAACTATGTGGTTAGAAATTTTTGAAACTTCCTTATCATTTTGAAGGAAACTTCTTGAAACATTTAAAGGTAAATCTGGACAATCAATAGTACCTTTTAATAATAACAAGAATTCAGGTATTACTTCTTTAATATTATCTGCAACAAAAACTTGGTTATTATATAACTTAACTTGACCTTCTGTAGCTTCAAATTCATGAGTTAATTTAGGGAAGTATAATATTCCTTTTAAATTAAATGGGTAGTCTACATTTAAATGAATCCAAAATAATGGTTCATTGAAATCCATAAATACTTTTCTATAGAAATCTTTATATTCTTCGTCTGTACAATCCTTAGGTGATTTTACCCATAACGGCTTTGTATCATTTAGAGGCTTTGGCTCTTCTGGTTCAACTAGCTCTTGATATTCTGTTCCATCTTCCTTCTTCTTTGTTTCATATTTAGGTTCTTCTTTTGGCTTATTTTCATCTTCTAAATATATTTCTGTAGGTAAGAATGAACAATACTTCTTAATTATTTCTCTCACCTTATATTCTTCTAAGAATTCTGAACTTTCATCATCTATAAATAATGTTATTGTTGTACCTCTTGTTGTTCTTTCACTTGAAGGTTCAATTTCATATTCTGTTCCACCTGTACATTCCCATTTTACAGCTTCAGCACCTTCTTTAAATGATAGTGTATCAATTTCCACCTTAGTTGACACCATGAAAGTTGAATAAAATCCTAGTCCAAAATGACCAATTATATCCTTACCTTCATCCATTTTGTCCTTATATTTTTCCATAAAATCAGTTGCTCCTGAAAATGCAACTTGGTTAATATATTTTTTAACCTCTTCTTCTGTCATACCAATACCATTGTCTATAAACTTTAGGGTTTTCTTATCTTTATTTATGGATACAACAACTTTATATTGTTCGTCTCCATTTATAGATGCTTCTCCAAGAGAAACTAGTCTTTGAAATTTACTAATTGCATCACATGCATTGCTTATAACTTCTCTGATGAATATATCTTTATCAGAGTAAAGCCATTTTTTAATAATCGGAAATATATTTTCTGTGTCAATTGAAATATTACCATTTTCTTTTATCATGTTATTACCTCCTATTATTTTCTAAAAAATATTTTAATGCAAAGATTATTTATTGTCAAATTCTTCTTATTACTTAAATTTTAAACTTTTTAGCTATTTCATTAAGTTTTTGAGATAATTCTGCTTGATTTTGTGCAGATTTTGCAATATCATTAACAGCTATTGTTATTTGATTAATATTATTTAACACCTCTTCTGAGCCTGCTCCAGATTCTTCTGCTGTTGCAGATACAGTTTGCATAGCATCATTTATTTGTTCAATAACTTCATTTATCTGATTTGATGAGGAAGCAAATTCCTCAGCTATCTCATTAACAAACTCAGCATCCTTTTCATATTGAATTCCAGTATCCATAAGTAATTCATAACTTGGTTTAACACTTTGAACTATATAGTTGAGTATATCCTCTCCGCTCTGAGATAATTTTTGAAATGCAGTTTGTACTTGCAGTACCATCCCCTGTATACTTGAAACCGCTTCCGATGATTGTTCTGCAAGTTTTCTTACTTCATCAGCTACTACTGCAAAACCTCTTCCGTTTTCCCCAGCCCTTGCTGCTTCTATTGCAGCATTAAGTGCAAGTAAGTTAGTTTGCGAAGCTATATCCCCTATAGCATTAGCCATTAATTTTACCTCATCTACTATTTTTCCATCTTGAATAGCTTTTATAATATTTTCTCTTTTTTCCTCATAAATTAAATTTCCTTGTTTTATACTTTCTGCTGCCCTTTGTTTTATTTCAAGGGAACGTTTCTGTATTTCACTTACAGAAGCTGCTGAATCACTCGCTCTACCTGCAAGTTCACTTGTAGTTGCTCCAATTTCTTCTGCAGATGCACTTACTTCTTCAGTTATTGCACTTAAATCTTGAGCCCCTTTTGATATTTGTTCAGTAGATTCATTTATTTCTTTCATCTTAGATGATACTTCTGAAGTTGTTGCTGATAGTACTTCTCCTGAATGGCTTAAGCCATCAGATCCATCTATTATTTTTTCTATTAAATCTCTGATATTTTTATTGGCATTATTTAACGCCTTTGCTATTACCCCGATTTCATCTTTCGAATTAATTTCTATTATTTGAGTCAAATCTCCACTTTCTAAAGATTTCACATATGATAATATCTTCTTTACGTTATTAGAAGTGACAGTCGCTATAACATTTCCAAGTAAAACCGCTGTAATAAATCCAATTAGAATTGTTATTATCATTAAATAAAAAGATTTATTACGTATTTCAATGTTAGAATTATTTGTGTCAGACGCTTTTTTCTCAACAATTTGAACTAATTTATCAATATTATCAGTTAATTTTTCTCTTATAGATGCACTTTTATTACTAAGTATCATTGCATCGTCATATTTTGCTTGGGCCATTAAGTTTATTATGTCATCACATGAGTTTCTATAATCTATTAAATCTTTTTTAATTTCTTCATACATACTTTTTTCATCGTTATTTAAGTTCAATTGTTGATACTTATTAAGAATTTCATCATTTTCTTTTCTAAATTTATCTATATTAGTTTTTGTTTCATCAATCTTACTTATGCCATTAATAAGATTAAGCACTTCCAATCGTATGTGCAATGTATTTGAATTAAATTGTTGAAGATTTTTAAGTGATTGGAAATTGTCCGCATATAATATATTTGAATTAGAATTTATCTTATTTATGCTCAATATTCCAATGCTTCCCACTATTACTACAAACAAAGATACGATACAAAAACTAAACGCCAATTTAGTTTTTATTTTTAAATTATTAAACCATTTCATATACTTCTCCCCTTTTGTCGATTTTTGTTGTTAAATAATAATTGTTATTGATATTTTAACATATTTTATACATTTTTGCACTTATTTTTTTAATTTTCAATAATTTCTAAATTCTCATTTCATATTTTTTTATATTTTATTAAATTAATTTTTAAAATTAATTTAATAAAATAATATTGACATTAACGCTACGTAAAGGTGTAAAGTAATTTTATAAGGAGATGATCACATGGAATACACAGTGCAAAAACTAAGCAAAATAGCATGTATAAGTACAAGAACACTTAGATACTATGATGAAATAGGAATTCTTAAGCCGGCAAGAATTAATTCATCTGGTTATCGTATTTATGGTCAAAAGGAAGTTGATAAATTACAACAAATATTATTTTATAGAGAATTAGGTGTAAGTTTAGAAAATATAAAAAATATATTATTATCATCATCTTTTGACAATACTCTCGCACTAAAGGAACACCGTGATAAACTTCTTGATAAACGTAATCAGATAGATATGCTGATAGCTAACGTTAACAAAACAATCGCATCCATAGAAAGGGGAATTATAATGAATGATAAAGAAAAATTCGAAGGATTTAAACAAAATATAATAGATGAAAATGAGAAAAAATATGGCGAAGAAATAAGAGCCAAATATGGTGACAATACTATAGATGAATCAAATAAGAAATTCAAAAATATGAGCAAAGAAGAATATGATAAATTTCAAAAGTTAGGTACTAAAGTAATTGACACATTAAAAGAGGCCTTTGAAACAAATGATCCATCAAGTGAACTTGCACAAAAAGCTGCTGATTTACACCGCCAATGGTTAAGCTATTCTTGGAATAAATATTCAAAAGAAGCACATGCAGGGGTTGCCCAAATGTATGTCGATGACGAAAGGTTCACTGCCTTTTACGATAAACACCAGCCTGGTCTAGCTGCATTCTTAAGAGATGCAGTCTTCATATATACAGGAATTTATAAATAGTGATAAGTTATAAGTGGCAAGTGAAAAGTTTCAGGTTGAAATCGCCTAAGGCGATTTTTAAAAATTATTTTTTAGGAAAAGCCGGATGGCTTTTCTTTCCTAAGCTTATCACTTATCACTTATCACTTATCACTTTTAACTTATAACTGCTCAAATTATTTCTTCAATAATTCTTGCTACCCATTTACATAAATCAATAGAAATCTTCTTGGCTGTTTCCACTACTCTTTCATGAGAATGCTTTACTTTTTGTATTCCTGTGGCCATGTTAGTAACGCAGGCTATTCCTAGCACATCTATTCCTAAATAGTTAGCTGCTATTGTTTCTGGCACAGTTGACATACCAACTGCATCAGCACCCATTCTTCCAATCATTACAATTTCAGCAGCAGTTTCATAATACGGACCCATAAAACCTGCATAAACTCCCTCAGCATATTTTATTCCAAGCTCATTCCCTATTTTCTTAGCTTTACTAATAAGTTCTTTTTTATATGGTTCTGACATGTCTGTAAATCTTGGACCTAATCTTTCATCATTTACACCAATTAAAGGATTATCTCCAAATAGATTTATAAAATCATTAATAAGCATTAGAGTTCCTGGTTCAAAATTTTTATTTATGCCTCCGCATGCATTAGTAATAATAATTTTCTCAATTCCCAATTTTTTCATTGCAAAAACCGGGTATGTAACTTCTTTCATTGTATATCCTTCATAGTAATGAAATCTACCTTGCATTAATAAAACTTCAACATTACTTATCTTACCAAATACTAATTTTCCCTCATGCCCCTTAACTGTAGATACCGGAAAATTAGGTATATCTTTATACTGTATCTCTTCTGCCTCATTGACTTCATTAACTAAATCCCCTAATCCAGATCCAAGTATAATTGCAATTTTAGGTTCTTTATTTATTTTTCCTCTTATATATTCTACTGATTCCATTATTTTATCATACATTTTATTTCCTCCTGACATTTAAAAAATAATCACATCTTATAATATATATAATTTACAATAAATTAAGAAATAATGCTATATATCACCTTTTTTATTGGAGCTTGTTATAGAAATACTTATAACTTAACCATTAGAAAAACACACCGAAATATTTCAGTGTGTAAATGTATAATTTGAATTTTATTTTTATTCTTGAGTTTCTTCATTTTTTTCCTTTTTAATATTAAGCTTTGAAACTATATCAGGTACCATATTTAAAAGGTTATCTATATTACTTTTTTCCTTAATTGGCAGCAAAGTAACCTCGTCTTTTTTGATTACTAAAATTGCATTTGGTGTTATTCTTGCTCCTCCGCCTCCACCTGAACCTGTTCCATTCATTCCTTTATTATCATGTCCTGTACTTCCACCTGTACCACATCCAAACATAACACTTATAATTGGCACAAGAGTTACCTCACCAACAACAATAGGTTCTCCTACAACAGTTTCTGTCTTTAAAAACTTTTCTAAATTACCAAATAGTGAATCTAAATTTTCTTTTACAGCATTATTCTCCATGGTTATTACCTCCTAAATTTTAAATATATGTTAATATTTAATACACACACTTTAACTAAAAAGTTTCAACAGTTTTTGGTTTTTTAAATAAATTTTCTCTTACTTCTTTTTTCATAAATAATTTAAGGGTTCTATAGCAAAGTAAATATAGTTTGATCTCTCCACCAACCTGTGCATCAATATTCATAATCCTTTCATCAAAAGCTGGCTCTAAATTTAATTAATTCTATTAGTAATTCTTTCCCAAAATTCCTAGAATTAAATCTACTTTTTGATTTCTTTTCTTTCTTTGAATGATTTTTTTAATAAATATAAAAAGATGTTTTAAAATAATTAGTTAGTTACTTTAAAACATCTCTTTAATTCTTTTTCTTATAATATTTATTGCTTAATTATATTCACTAACAGCTATATTCCTGTAAGCTATATACGTTGCATATAAATATCCTCCATAAACAATAATCATCATTAAAGCTGTTATTATAATTGGCTCGAATTTATTCCCTGACCCTAAGGCTATTAGATACTTATTTACCACACTAATTCCCACATAGGAATGAACTATTGAAAGTGCTAATGGTAATAGGAAAAATATAGCCACCTGCTTAAATATACTCCTATTAATCATACTTTTAGTTGCACCAATTTTCCTTAATGATTTATATCTTTCTAAAGAATCATTGCATTGTGACAATTGTTGAAGAGCAAGTACTGCTGCACTTGACAATAAGAATACTATGCCCATATAAACAGCTATAAATAAGATTATTGCTGATAATCCTCTGCTATCATCATATGCCATTTCCCTTGTTTCACCGGCAATTCTAAAGTCTAATTTCTTATATTCAGCATTGTCAAATCTAAAGTTATTTAAAATCGTTGTTAATTCTTTTTTTGCATTTTCTTTATTGTTATCTGAAAAATTTAAATCTACTGCTTCATTTGAAGGCTCCATTCCATTTACTAAATCATCAGGTACAATTAACGTAAAGATACTATCACTAGTTGGTGTTGTAGAAAATGCCTCAGTTTCTATTCTCTTATCCTTTATCTTATATTCCTTATCTCCAATTTTTACTGAATCTTCATTTTTAACATATTTACTAAGTAAATCTTTTAACGGCTCATAATTAGAACTGATTATTACTTCATCATTATTCAATTTTACATTTGGTTCACCTTTTAATTTTCTCATATTATTATATTCTGATACTTTTATCATATCAGTAGTCTCAAAAACTTTAAGATTTGTAATTTGTTTTTCATCATCAGTTAATATATATTTATCTAATAAATCTTTTACGCTCATATTATACTTATATTGTCTAAGTACAACATAATTGCAATTATTCTCTAAATTATAATTCATCTGTTTTAATGCATCTATTACTGATAATTTACTATTTTCATTATTAATTATTTGCACAGTAGCATCAAATGGAGTTTGATTTTCTAATGTTTTTTCCATAGAGTTTTTTATGCCTAGTCCACTAGATAAAGTTCCTATAGTAACAAATAACATTAAACATATTACTGTCATTGAAATAAAATTAGTATTAAATTTACTAGAAATCTGCCTAATACTAAAGATATTTAATCCACTTAAATATAAGTTTTTATTCTTTTGAAGTATAAAAAACATAACTGAAGCAATTCCATAAAAAAAGAGAGCTGTTCCTATAATTCCAAGCACTATTGAAGTTTTAAACCTATTATCGAAAAAATTTAGTCCTACCAGGTTAATTAAATAATATGCGTATCCTAACATCGCTATTGAAGCAGTGAGCATAGTTGCTGCTATATAAGGATTTCTAATTTTCACCTTTTCATTTTTCCTATCTGCACATAATAAATCAATCAATTTATATCTTGAAATGATAATTACATTAAATATCATAACAAGTAAATACATTATTCCAAAATATAAAATTGTTTTTAGAATAGCATTTATTGAAATGACAAAGCTGTATTTAGTCATTTGCATAGCAAACAGCTTTGCAGTAAATATTGAAAGTACTTGCGCAAATAGCATTCCAAGTAATAAACCTGCCATTAAAGATATTATTCCTATATATAAAGTTTCAAAAAACAAAATCTGTGACATTTTTCTTTTTCCCATACCTAAAATCATGTATATGCCAAACTCTTTTTTTCTTTTATTAATTAGAAATTTAGTAGCATATATGATTAATCCCCCTAAAATAACAGAAACCCCTACTGATATATACGAAATAAGTTGCCCCATAATTTTAACATACTCCGTTTGCCCAGCATTCATATCTGCCATTACTGATTGTGAATCAATGGAATTAAAACTATAGAATATACATACTGCAAAAGTCAAAGTCAAAAAATAAATAGTATAATCTTTAAAGCTCTTTTTTACATTATTTAAGGCAATTTTAAAATACATCTTTTGAATCACCTCCAAGGAGTGTAACAATATCAATTATTTTATTAAAAAATTCTTTCCTAGAATCCTCTCCCCTTACTAATTCATTGAAAATTTTGCCATCCTTAATAAATAAAATTCTATGGGCATAGCTTGCTGTAAATGCATCGTGAGTTACCATTAAAATTGTTGCTTCCAATTCCTCATTTAATTTTTCAATGGAATTTAAAAGTAGTTTAGCAGATTTGGAATCCAAGGCACCAGTGGGTTCATCAGCTAAAATTAATTTAGGATTATTAACAATAGCTCTCGCTGCAGCTACTCTTTGTTTCTGCCCCCCTGACATTTGGTACGGATACTTATTTAGTACATCTGATATATCTAAACTTCTAGTTGATTTTTTAACTAAATCGTCAACTTCACTTCCCTTCTTTCCTGCTATTGTTAATGCTAATGCTATATTTTCATAAGCAGTTAATGTGTCTAATAAATTAAAATCTTGAAATATAAACCCTAGTTTATCTCTTCTAAATTTCTCTAACTTTTTACTTTTTAATCTAGTAATATCATCTTCGTTAATTACAATGGCTCCAGTTGTAACCTTATCAATAGTAGATATACAGTTTAAAAGTGTAGTTTTACCACTACCCGAAGGCCCCATTATTCCAACAAATTCACCTTTTTGAACTTTAAAGCTTATATTATCAAGTGCCTTCGTCACATTTTCCTTATTCCCATAGTATTTTTCTACATTCTGTACATTTAAAATATTTTCCATAGCTATCCTCCTAATTGGCTAATGTAGTTGAATAAACCTAATTAAACCCTAATCCCTAATCTATAAATAATTTAATCAACCCTATGACTATATTTTAAATCTATTTTAATTTTCTTCATATCGAACTACCTTTCAACTATCTTACATTTTTGTAAGGTAAGTATTTATACATCTAATTTTAATATTAAATTAGCATTTAAGCCATTTTAAAATTTCATATTTCTCGTAAACCTCACGTGATTTAAAATTTATTTTTGATGTAAAAAACTAAATGATAAAGGACTATTGAATTAATGTTATTTCTCAATAGTCCTTTAAAATATTATGCTGCTTTTTATTTTAATTTATTTATTGCATCTCTTACAGAAAGGTACCTATAAAATATTATGCTATCATTTTAATAATAACACCTCTCTTTCAATTTATAATCTTTTCACAATAATTTACCACTACGAATCAATTATGATATATTTTACAAGTAACATTATTTAATTTATAAAATAAGCATTAGTTGGATTTTTCCTAGCTACTGCTCTCAACTTTCACAAAAAGTTTATACATCTTATTGCGATTAACTCAGGTTACTTTTATTTTTTACTTAGTCTTCAAACTCACATCATAGATTTAATTTCTCTAGTATCTTTATTAACATAATACCAGCAATTTGCAGAAGTATATCCTCCCATATCATCATAACAATGAACTAAGTAAGAATCTCCTTCATCAGATTCCACTTTAATTACTCCTGGAATATACTCATTATTCTTTGAAAGATAGTCTTTTACCAAATCAACCGCTTGTTCTTTAGTAAAAATATTAAGTACGTCATGAGTTGCAAGGTTATTAAGCATACCATCCTTTACTTCATAAACATTTCCCGTTGATAAGTGATAATAATATTTCCTAGGTATTACATTACTGTCACTTATAAAGCTCGCAAAGATATTTCCATCAACGTTACTAGTCCCTTGGTAACTTATTTCTTCACCTACATACTGCTTTATTTTATTGCTAATTTCCTGTAATTCTACTGGATAACTTTGAGTAGTCTTTGAAGAATCCATATAACCATCTGTATTTAAATAGTACCACTTCTTATATTCCTCATCATAGAACCATCCAAGCTTCATTACTCCAGTATCAGGAGTAAAATAATACCATCTCCCATCTATTTGCTTCCATCCCTTTTCATATCCGTAATCTCCAATATACTTCCAATCATAGTTATCTTTTTCCCATATTGCATAAGCGCTTTGAGGAAAATTAATCCCAACTAGAATTGCTACGAACAACATAATAAACAAAGATTTTTTCTTTATTTTTCTCATATATTTATTCCTTTCCTTGGATTAATATAACATAATTGTATACTACTTATAAATTTTGTCAATTGAAGAAAGCTAATAAAAATCCGTATCACACTCAGGGCATACCATCACTGGCATTCCCTTTCTTTTACATTTCTGTTCTGAACTGTATTCTTCATCACAAAATTCATCCATATCTGCAAACTCATCTTCTAATATCTGCTTAACTGTAACCTTATTCTTAATCATAATACTTATATTAATGACTTATTCATTATTTGTTCATATTTAAATCTGCTTCGCAGACTATGTGTTTCTGCTACTTTCAAAAGTTATCCATAGATTTGACTTTATTATAAATTCCTATAGAGGAACAAAGTGGCTGCGCCACATTTCAATTGGCAATTGTCAATTATTAAAACCTTAAGATTGATTCTATCAAGCCTTTCAAACTTTAAAAATTTTATACTTTCCTCGACATGAATAAAAAACTGTGCCACGCTCTCTCAGATAAATTTTCCATAGATTAAATATAGCAACTCATATTTGTTTGCACTTACAGCTACATATTTCTTGTAGAAACACAAAAAATATTAACTTGATCTTCACCCTATCTTTTTAAAATCCCTCTGCTATGTATTAAAATAATGTTGTTACTTAAAAAAGTACAAGCACTTGTTAAAATGTTTCCTAAAATTACTACTTAAACGTATTTCTAATATCTCTGAT